>URAF01000020.1 GCA_900545885.1 uncultured Eubacteriales bacterium | reverse complement strand
ATTACGAGAACTGTTATCTCTTTTCCCCGTCAATCAGCAAGCGGAAAACCGTGGGCGGAAAAAGTTATTATATCCGCCGATATTTCAAAGGCGACAAGGACTTTGAAAAGACGATGGAAACGCTTGCGGTACAACATACTTTTAAGAATGTGAGGTGAGCAGATGAAACAAAAGAACTACATAGCGGGATTGTATTACAGGCTTTCCCAAGAAGACGAACGGCAGGGCGAGTCGGTATCCATTGACAACCAAAGGACGATACTCCGTAAGTATGCCGAAGAGCGCGGATTTGAGATTCACGACGAATACATAGACGACGGCGTTTCGGGAACGACATTCCAAAGGCCCGAAGTGCAACGGCTGTTAGACGACGCAAAGACGGGGGTTATAAACACGATAATCGTGAAAGACTTATCGCGTTTCGGCAGAAATTATATCGAAGTAGGACAGTATGTCGACTATGTGTTTCCGGCGTTCGGAATACGGTTTATAGCCATACAGGACAATGTTGACACGGCGAACCGTGACAGCGGTGCGATGGAAATGATGCCTATAATGAACGTGTTCAACGAATGGCATGCCGCCAATACAAGCAAGAAAATCCGTGCCGTAAAAAGGTCTCATGCCATAGAAGGCAAATTCAGCGGTTCGAGAACACCGTATGGCTATCTGAAAGGCACAGACGAGAAAAGAACATTCCAGATTGACGAGGAAACAGCTCCGACGGTTCGTAGAATATTCGAAATGTACGCTTCAGGCATAAGTCCGCAAAGGATTGCCGAAATCTTTAATGAGGAAGATATACCAAGTGCCGGAAGACTTGCTTTCCTAAGAACAGGAAGAAAGTATAACAATAATGAGCACCCCTATTGGGAGCAGGCAACGATTAGACCGATATTGAGAAATATTGCCTATATCGGGCATTTGGCGCAACAAAAGACTTCTGCTATTTCGTATAAAAACCATAGGCTGATAAGAAAAGACAGAAGCGACTGGGTAATCGTGCATAATACGCACGAGCCTATAATCTCTCAGGAATTGTGGGATAGAGTCCAGGACAGAATGTCATCACAATCGCATGGCAGAAAAATGCACACCGGGATCACACATCCTCTCTCAGGCTTTTTATACTGTGCGGATTGCGGAGCAAAACTTAAAATGGGATATGTGTGGGATAAAAGCATAAATGATTACAGATACAACTTTAATTGCGGAAGGCACATCCGTTACGGAAAGGCATACTGCTTCTCTCACCATATCACCTCAAATACTTTGGAAAAAATTGTGCTGGATGATATCAGAGAAATGACGAAAAGTATTGTTCTCGACGAAGATTCTATACGAGAAGAATATGCTCGGCATAAAGCAGAATTGAAAGACCAAAGTATAAAGTCTATTAAGAAAGAATTGCAGACAAAACGCAAGCGCAAGGAAGAACTCTCACGCCTGATTCAAGTTGCTTATGAAGACAGAGTAAAAGGCAAAATGCCGGAAGATATTTGCTTAGGTTTCATACAGAAGTATTCCGACGAACTAAAGTTACTTGAGTCGGAAATAGAAGCTTTGGAAACGAAATTAGCCGAAACTGAAACTGCACGACAGAATGCAGACGATTTTATTCGCAGTATAAAGAAATATTTGGATGCGCCGAAACTTACCCGAGAAATGTGCTATGAACTCATAGATAAAATCATCGTCGGAGGACTGCCGAAAATAACAGGTAAGGAAAGAGAGATACATATTGTCTACAAGGTAGATATTGCATCTGTCTTGCGGTACAAGTTCAATAAATAAAAACAAGCGTATGGGTTTATATCAACTCATACGCTTTTATATTGCCCTCTAATAGAGTGTCCATAAAATAAAACGGCAACTGCTGTCTTCATAATTCGTTCTCCTTTGATTTTAGTGATTTGTCTTTCGACGGGAGAAACGGAAACGGAAATGTTGGGAATATGACACCTTGTTGTAACGGTGCTTGCCGTCAAGGGTTGCGGGCAATTCACCTTGCCCTTGACGGCAAAGCATTTCCGTTTATTCTCCCCGTGAGAAAGACTAGTTACGCTAATTGCTCTTGCGGAGCAGGCGTATTGTTTCGGGGCTTACTTTGCCCACGAAGCACCCCTCGTCCCAACACTCGAAGTCGTCGGAAAGAAGCAGTTTTCTGTCCTCTTGTCCTATCGTGCAAATCACGTCTTTCTCCATAATGTCGGAGACGAAATAGGTGGGCAGTCCGCGGGAATACACAAGCCTTTCGCCGCTCTTGCCGATGTACTTCACAAGGTACGCCACCGCGCTCCCGACGTCCCGTTCGGTGTCGATGGGAGAAAAGTCGTTTCGCCCGAAACGCTCGTTGAAATAGGTGTTTTGCATTATAATCTGCCGTTTATGCGAATTGAAACTGTATCCGCTACGTTCTTCCATCCTTCCCGGCATAGCCGTTTCGGGGATAAAGAATATCCCGTGGAAGTGCAACCGTTGTTTCTCGGGAGACCGCTCCCACGCGCCCACATATCTCCATTCCTTGCGGCTGGAAAAGTGTCTCAGGCAAGTGCTCAACTTTGTCCTGAAAGACTGTTCCGTGTGTTTGCCGTCGTCGTAGGTGAAAGTGCAGAACCAGTTCCATTCCTGCAAGTGGATTTTCCTTGCAAGCCTCGTCCGTCTCACTATCTCGTTTCTCTTTTTGCGCTCTGTATTATCTCTTACGAAATCCTGTGCCGATCGGTCGTCCTCAAAGTATTCCGCCATAGCCTCGGCAATGTTTCGGTTTCTTTCCGTTTTAGGTGAGTCCGCATATTCTTTGTACAGCCGTTCGAACTCCGTTTTCTTTTCTGCGGCTGTTGCCGATTGCTTGTTCTCGGTCTTGTCCGTGGTCTGCTTTTTCCGTCCCGCGCAGACCTCTTGCGGGGTGTCTTTCTTCCGTCTGTACGGATTGCTTGCTTTGGGGATTGCTATGTAGTGACTGCCGTCACTGTAAATCTTCGCGTCCTTGAACGGCATGGTCCCTCCATCGCGGTTTGCCTTCGGGAGGTCCTCCCTCGGACAGTTGCCGCATTCGCTGTTCCAGTATCCGCGCAAGCATTGCCGCATAGAACCGCTTCCGTTCTTCCTGCGTAAGCCTGCCGACGTCCGGAACACCGACGTTTACAACGGTGATGTTCTTTTGTTTCATTGCTACCTCCTGCGTTTTATTTCCCGAACGGTCTCCCGTTTCGGATTGCTTGCAGTATAGGACAAAGCACACCTTCTCCGCGAGAAGCCTGCGGGTAAGTAACGGTAGGTATTTGGTCTACTTTGAGTAAGTTACGGGTAAGCTGTGGGTAACTGACGGGAAAAGAAAAACGCGCCTTAACGGAGCGTGCGGACGGACGGTGACGGAACAACAACGGGAAAACGGATAAAGCGGCCGATTGCCCGAGCGGTTCAGCGGGCAACGGCGCTTCCGTCCCCTGTTGTTTCCCACCCGCCGTTCGGCATTTGTTAAGGCAAGTCAATCTCGGTTTGAGCGCAATTTTCGCACTTGATTTGCCACAGTTCAAATCAAAATAAAAGGCGTGTGCTTGTCTGGCGGAGCGCATCATCGCGCCGCCACTTGTCTATGACAAGCACACGCCTAACAGCCGAACATGATATCGAGTACATATTGAAACGCAGGGCAGTATGTTCGTAAAGGCTTGGAAATACAAATCAAAATTGCGTGCAATACGGTTGACAAATGGAAATAACAACGTTATGATAACATTGTTATAAAATATTCGGGAGGCTCTTGAACTGTGAAGTCGAAAAACTTAAAAGCGGAAGAAAAGATCCTTTATTATGCAAAGCAAGAGTTCATGCAGAAGGGATTTGACGATGCGTCCATGCGTACGATTGCCGAAAAAGCGGGGTTTACGACGGGAATGCTGTATAGCCGTTTCGCCGATAAAAACGAACTGTTTTCCGCGCTCGTAAAAGAGGGGGCGGATAAACTGTATTCTTATTTTACAGGCGCGCAGGAAGAGTTTGCTTCTTTCTGCCCGGAAAAGCAGGCAAAAGAAATGCACGAATACACGCACGAAAAAATGCTTGAAATGATCGACGTCATTTACGACTATTTCGATGCTTTTCGCTTGATCGTCTGCAAAAGCGCCGGGTCGGGGTACGAAAGATACATCGATACTTTGATCGAAATTGAAACGAGAAGCACTGTCCGGTTTATCGACGTCTTGCAAAAAAGCGGAGCAAAGGTCCGGACGGTCCGACAGGACTTGAATCATATTCTTGCAAGTGCCATGTTTAACGGAATCTTTGAGATCGTCGCCCATGAATTCACGAAAGAGGACGCGCTCGGATATGTCCGCGAACTTTGCGCGTTTTTCGACGCTGGTTGGGATCGGCTGTTGGGGATGTAACGTCCCCGTTTTTTTCGGATATCAGTTCGCATATGCGAACTTAAAATAAAAGGAGTTAGTATGCAAAAAGAGAAGAAGAGAGGAACTTTTTCTTATTTGTACGAATGGGCAAAGCCCTACCGCGGCAGTTATGCGGTATCGGTGATGCTGGCCGTGCTTGAGGTTTTGCTAGGTGTGGTGCCTTTTGTATGTATGGGGCAGATAGTCATTTTGCTCGCGGAAGGCGAGAGAATATTTGCGTTTGATACATACGGTATGTGGTTGCTGATTGCGGCATTGTGCTGGGCGGGGCATTATACTTGTCATTCTTTCTCGACTACTGTTTCGCACAAAGCCACATTTCAGGTAATAGCAGACGTGCGTGAACGCGCTTGCGATAAGTTGGCACGAATGTCAATGGGTAAAATACTTGCGCGTCCGAGCGGCGAGATCAAGAATGTCATCGTAGAGCGCATAGACAGCATTGAGCCGACGCTTGCGCATCTTGTTCCGGAAATGACATCAAAACTGTTTGCGCCTGTTGTTTTGCTAGCGTACGTATTCGCAATCGATTGGCGTATCGGACTGATATCTTTGATTACGATACCGGTCGGACTCGTTTTGTTTTGTTGTATGCACATAGGATATGAAAAGAAGTTTTCCAGATATCTTCGTGCAAGCAAACAGCTGAACTCGGTTGCCGTGGAATATATAAACGGTATCCAAGTGATAAAAACATTCAATCAATCCGCAGACTCTTACAAAAAGTTTGCCGACGCAGCAAAAGAGTCTGCGAATTCGGCCATTGACTGGATGAGGGATACGCAGATTCCTTTTTCGCTGGGCATGTCGATTATTCCGAGCGTGCTGCTTACCGTGCTCCCCGCTGCTGTAGCATTTTATCTTAACGACAGTTTGTCTCTCGCAGAACTGGTACTTATCATTGCGCTGTGTTTCGGTCTGCTGACGCCCCTAATCGGGATATTGAGTTATAACGACGATATAGCCAAAATCGGTGTGATCGTGGGCGAGATCAACTCAATTCTTTGCGAAGAAGAACTTGTGCGTCCGACCGAACGCATAAAACTGAACGGATATACCGTTTGTGGAGAGAACGTGAAGTTTGGCTACGGAGAAGACGAAGTCCTGCACGACGTGAATTTTACATTCCGCGAAGGTACGGTCAATGCTCTCGTCGGGCCGTCGGGTAGCGGTAAATCCACTATTGCCAAACTGCTTGCGTCCATGTGGGATGTGCAAGGCGGCAGAATTACGATCGGCGGTGCGGATATACGCAAAATACCGCTGGAGCAGCTGAACGAAAACATAGCCTACGTCTCACAGGACAGTTTTCTATTCGACGAAAGCATACGCGAGAATATCCGCAAAGGAAACCCGAATGCTACGGATGCGGAGGTGGAAGCAATTGCTGAAGCGTCGGGGTGTCACGATTTTATTATGCAGCTTGAAAGAGGATATGACACCATTGTGGGCAGTTCGGGCGGACATCTGTCGGGCGGTGAAAGACAGAGGATATCTATCGCTCGTGCGATGCTGAAAAACGCGCCGATCGTAATATTGGACGAGGCGACCGCCTACACCGATCCCGAAAACGAAGCGGTCATTCAGAGCGCAGTCTCCCGTCTCGTGCAGGGAAAAACACTGATCGTTGTGGCTCACCGGCTTTCGACCGTTACGAATTCGGATCAAATATTCCTGGTCAACGACGGCAATATCGAGTGTTGCGGCACGCACGGGGAATTGCTCGAAAAGAGTTCCCTATACAGGGAATTATGGCAGGCGCACATAGGTGCGAAGGACACGACGGAGGCGTAATATGTTTAAGTATTTGTACAAATTCATCCGATTTGCCGGCGATAAGAAAAAGACAATGATTGCAGCGCTATTGTTCGGTTTGTTGCAATCGGTATTCGAAGCGTTCAGTCTGTTTGCGAGTGCGTATGCGCTCAATGCGATTTTGGGAGGCACTGCGGACGGCAGCCTGGTATGGAAATGCCTTGCCATTCTCGGAGGAGGTGTGTCGGGCTGCGCAATATGCAATTATTTTTCCACGCAGTTCATGACTTATTCGGGATATACCGTGGCGGCAAACTCTCGCATCAGGATTGCGGATAAACTGAAATATGCCCCCATGGGATATTTTAATGAACACAACCTCGGGCAGATCACCAATACGGCGACCAATGTCGCGGAATCGTTACAGGATACGCTTACCCGTTGCATGTTGCTTTCCACCAAAGGGTTTACGATGACCGTCGTTATTACAACTGCGATGTTCGTTTTCGACTGGAGAGTGGGGTTTGTAACGTTGGGAGGATTTGCGCTCTTTCTCGTAATCAACGCGTTATTGCACAGGGCTGGCGAAAAGAATTCGGACAGGAAGATGAAAACGGTGGAAGATGCGGTCGATGCAGTGTTGGAATATGTACAGGGCATTGCGGTCATAAAATCGTACAACCTAACGGTCAATGCCAACAAAAAGGTGCAAAACGCCATTCGGCGTGAACGCGATATAAATTACGCTCTGGAAAGAAACTATATACCGTTTATGGCGTTGCAGGGGCTTGTCGTAAAACTTGCGGGAATAGCGATCATTGCTTGTGCTGTCGCGTTTTATCTCGGGGGCACGCTCACACTCGCAAATTCTCTCGTTCTCTGCATTGCGTCGTTCATGGTATTCAATGACCTTGCTGCGGGAGGAAACATGTCCGCGCTTTTACGCATGGCTTCCAATTCCGTCGACAAAATCAATGCGGCACTGTCTTTGCCGGTGATGGACGTGGACGGAAAAGAGATTTGTCCGAATACGACGGACATTTCCGTGCAGAACGTCGGATTTTCCTACGAAAAGCGCAGGATAATCGACAATGTAACGATAGAAATACCTGCACGTACGTCGCTCGCAATTGTCGGAGCGTCGGGTAGCGGAAAAACAACGCTTTGCAATTTGATTTTGCGCTTTTGGGATGTGAACGAAGGGAGCGTCAGTCTCGGCGGCCACGACGTCAGGGAATATAAACTCGACAGTCTTTTGAAAAATTACAGTATGGTTTTTCAGAACGTGTATCTTTTCAACGATACGGTCGCAAACAACATCCGTTTCGGAAAGCCGAACGCGAGTATGGAAGAAGTAATCGCCGCAGCAAAAAAGGCATGCTGCCACGACTTTATCGTTGCATTGCCTCAGGGATATGACACCGTTATAGGGGAGGGCGGTGCGAATATTTCAGGCGGTGAAAAGCAACGTATTTCCATAGCGCGAGCAATCATAAAGGATAGCCCCGTAATCGTGATGGATGAGGCAACGGCAAACGTTGATCCCGAAAACGAATGGATGCTGCAAAACGCCATTGCCGAACTCACGAAATCCAAAACCGTCATTATGATTGCGCACCGCCTGAAAACGGTGCGGAATGCGGATAAAATCATCGTGTTGGACAACGGAAAAATCGCGGAAGAGGGCATCCACTCCGAACTTATGCAACGGGGAGGTCAGTACGCAAAATTCGTTGCGATGCGCGAAAAATCCGTGGGATGGAAACTGAGTTCGGAACAATGACGGTATCGATTGTATTTTTTTGTCGCCGCGGCGTGAATTCCTTCGCGTCGCGGCGGAAACGGTTCTCAACGTTAGCGCGCGCTAAATTTTCTGATTGTGTTTCGATTGCTTGACACTCCCGAAGCGGCTAGCATATAATTGCGATGAGTGTTGAGAACAGGCGTAAAGCCTTTTCTTTAACGCGAGATGTTCGCATAGGCGAACTTATTTTTGACGTTATGGTTCGCATATGCGAACTGCGGAGGCGGAAATGCTGTTAAAGCTCGATAATATAGGAAAGATATACGACTCCGACGATATATTCACAATCGGCATAAGGGGGGTCAGTCTGGAATTCGATTACAACGAATTCGTCACCGTCGAAGGCGAGAGCGGGGCGGGCAAGTCAACCCTGTTGAATATTATCGGCGCGAACGATACCTACGAAGAGGGCGAGTTGTATATAAACGGGGAGGAGACTTCCCATTTTGGCGAATCCGATTGGGAAAAATACAGGGAAAAAAACATTGCGACCATTTTTCAGGATTTCAATATAATAGAAAACCTTACGGTGTTGGAGAATATTGAGCTGGCGCTTTTGCGCATCGAAGATAAGAAAAAGCGAAGGAAAATCGCGCGCGACCTTATAGAACGGGTCGGTCTTACTCAACAGATCAATCAAAAGGGCAGCAGATTGTCCGGTGGGGAAAAACAGCGAACGGTCATAGCGCGCGCCCTTGCAAAGGATGCCCCGATAATCCTTGCCGACGAGCCTACGGGAAATCTCGACGTCAAGGCGAGCAGAGAGGTCGCTGCGCTGTTGAAAGAGGTGGCGAACGATAAGCTCGTCATCGTCGTCACGCACAATCCGGAATTCTTCGTCGAATATGCAACGCGTCGCATCAAGATGTACGACGGAGGTGTTGCGGAAGACAAGCACGTCGTTTCTCCGCCGCTTACGCAGACATCCGCAAAAGCAGAGACGGATGTGCCCGATGAGGATGGGAGCAGGTTTCGGAATATCAAGAATGTGTTGCATATAGGGGTGCTCAATTACAAAAGCAGACCTCGCTTCACGATGATGATGACACTTGCGCTGTTCGTCTGCGCAATAACTTTGCTAATCGTATTGTCGGTATTCGGCAAAATGCTCATACTGCCCGTCAGGACGACGCTTGACGACGTTGGCGTGGAAGGGAAAGTAATCGTCACGGCGGGGGGAGACAAGATATCCGCCGATGTTGCGGACGAACTTGCCGCCGCGACGGGCGCGGGTTTCATGTTCCCCGACAGAGCCCTTACGGAGTTTTCCGTGACTGTTCCGCGCGGGGCGGGAATGCTGTCCGAGTATAAGGTGATTTGTCTTTACGCACCTTATGTTCATAATCTTAGCGGAAACCGTGCCGTGCTGGTGTTGCCGTTGTATGCGGCGGAGGACGCCGAAGATATTGCGAATACGTTTATAAATGCGGGAATAGGAGTCGACAGTATCGAAACCGAGACTTCCGTGAACGTCACGGACGTAAAACTGTACCTCGGATATGAAACACTGGAACGTTACGGCAGAAAGATACGTGCCGTAAACACATCGGTGAAACTGGGCGACGATGCCGCGACGGTTTTTACATTTGCCGTCAATTCTGAACTTTTATCAGGACAAATAAACCTTATAAACTCCTCGTTTTGGAATGTAAAGGGCAAAACCGTTGTCTTCTCCGCAAACGAAGAAAGGGCATATACCATAATTGACGATACACGCAAGAGCGAAAAGACGGACGGACTGATTGCGGAGTTGAGCGAAAGCGATTATGAGGAAATGTTTGCCTCCGACGAAAGCGTTTCTCAAATAAGTCTGTATTTCGACAGCGACAAAAGGGCACGCGATGCCTTAAGCGCTTTGAACGAAAAAGGTTATGTGGGATTGCTGTCCTCTCAAAAAGTGTATGTTCACAATGCGGGAGACGTTTTCACAACGGACATTCTGTGGTATACCGCACTCGTTGCCGTGTCGGTGTTGTTCGGAATTCTCATAAGCATAATTTTTATCCGCAGCGTTAAGGTCTACAAAGCAGATTTTACCGTGTATCGCACTCTCGGAATTTCAGGCAAAACGGCGTCGAAAGCCCTTTACGTGCAGATGGCGCTGACATTCCTGCCGACTCTGGTGCTTTTGCCCGTGGCATCACTGATTGCCGCGGCCTTACCGGCAAGCGGGCTTTCCGTCATATCGGTCGGGAACTACTTTTTCATAGAGGTTATGTTGTTGCTGATTGTGGAATTGGTGGCTTTCGGATTTAATAAAAACCTTAACGGACAAAGCATACGCAAGACGCTCGGGAGGGGAAGTAAGTGATGGTAAAACCGAGCTTTACGGCTGTGGCATATACGCTATTTTGTCGGGGAGAGTTGTCTGATGATAGCCATTAAAAACGTCAAAAAAGTATTCAATCCTCATTCACGCAACCGCAACGAAGTGTTGAAGGGTGTGTCGTTCGAATTGCCTGACAAAGGATTGATTGCAATATTCGGGAAAAGCGGAAGCGGCAAGACAACGTTGCTCAACATCATAGGAGGTCTGGACAGACCCGACGGCGGCGAAATCGAGTTCGACGGAGTTGCCGTTACGGGACGAAATTCCGATTACATACGGAATTCCAGAACGGGATTCGTATTTCAGAACTATTATCTCGAAAAGGGGTTTACCATTTCCGAAATAATGTCCAATGCAATGACGCTTGCGGGTTTCAAGGACAAAACGGAGATTGCAAGGCGTACGGAAGAAGTGCTGTCGCTTGTGGGTATGCAGCGTTACGCCAACAAAAAGGGAGACGCTCTTTCGGGAGGGCAGAAGCAGCGCGTGGCCATTGCGCGCGCGCTGATAAAAGGTGCCGACATAATCCTTGCCGACGAGCCTACTGGTAATCTTGACGCAGAAAACACCGCGAAAGTAATGGATATTTTGAAAGAAATATCCGCGACGCGTCTTGTGGTGGTGGTTACGCACGAACTTTCGTTGATAGAAAAATATGCCGACGATTTTATCCGCATTGTCGACGGCAGGATAACGCAGGACGACGAGACCCGTGAAATAGTCGCAGGGTACGCTTTGAGCGGCAAATCGGACGTCGACGCCGCCGATCGTTCGCAAGAGGTGATGGTGCCCGTATACGAAAACAGTTCTGCGAAAAAGAACGGTCGGCTCTTTTCGTGCAAAAGCATATTCAAAAACAGAAAAAAAGAAGGTCGGGACAGATTTTATTCCACGGCAAACATTTTCAAGCAAATTTTTATTGCGGCGATTTCCGTTGTGGTTACCATGCTTGCTTTTCAGGCAAACGAAATGATTAATTTCGAAGTGCAGAACAGGCAAACAGACGCAAACAGCGTGTATGTCAATATGAATACATACGCCGATATCCGCAATCTCGATCCTTCTCTTTACAGCAATATCGACTTCTTCGACACGGAGATGAGGCGCGGAACATTCGGCTATTCGGGGTTGTCGTCGCTTTCGGGGGCTGTGTTGAATTATACGCCCAAGTCGATAGGCGACGGGGATACTCTTCTCAGCGGGAAGGCTCCCTCGGAAGGTGAAGTTGCCGTAAGCCGAGGTCTTGCGCAAAGCATAAAAAGTCAGATGCGGCTTGCCGAACTCGATAACGACGCTTCCGTGTTGCGGTTGACGTTCGATCACACTTATCCCGTGTGCGGAATAGTCGACGCCGATTATCCCGCGGTGTTTTTCACGCGCACGGATTATGTGAATTTCTTGGGGGTGTACAACGCGATTAAGTTTTCCGATACGGGAAACATACTTCTGTCGGAAGATTATGCGGAAGTCGAACTGTCGGCAACGGTCAGAGTTTCGGAAGAAGTCAAGGACAACGATAAGATAATCGTGGAATTAAACCGCAATTCGCTCTACAAAATGATGTCGGACTCCAACAACGGCTATTATGTCGTGGAAAACGTCAATACCGCACTTGCACACTCGCCTTACGCCATACAGCTGAGAGACAGCGGATTGTATGTTCAAAAAGTTGCGATTACCCGCGAAAGCATAGGAACGGACGTCATAATATTCGTCAGCGAAAACGTGATGAAAAATCTATTCGCGTATCTTTCACCCAACTTCGACGCATTGGAAGGGAACGACTCGACAGCGGAACCGAGATACTATTTTGAGATCAAGACGGACGGTGAAAACGAAAAAAGCACGCTCACGGCTTTACTTGCGCAGAAAAGTATCAGAAGTATAGACATTCTAGGTCTTTACGGGGCGGAAGAGCAGGCATTGCGTCAAGAGACAATGAAAGGACTCACGGTGTTCTATGTAATCATTGTCCTCTTGTTGCTGATTTACTACTTTATCGAGAAATCGGGCAGCATTAAAAACATCAAAGAATACGGTATTTATCGTGCAATCGGCGTAAACCGCGGCAATTTGATTTTCCGTGAGGCGATGACGGCGGTATTCGACAACATGGCAATCTATCTGGGCGCATGGTTGTTAACCGCTGCAATAGTATGCGCGCGGTATTTCGTTATGAACGTCGCATTCGGTTCTTTCGTAGGCTTGTCCGTTGCATTGATAACCTTGTGCGGAGTGCTGATGACGGGAATATCTCTCGTACCGTATTTGTTCGTAATAACACAATCGCCTGCCAAAATTTTGGCAAAATACGACATCTAGAAATCACTTTCTCCTACTTGGGGAATGGGTTTACCAAAAACAAAAGGAGGATCAACAATGGCAACAACTACCTCAAGAAAACGGCTCGTGTTGATATTGTGTGTGCTTGCAATGTGCGCCTTGGCAATCGCCTTGGTGGCGTGCAACGGCAACAGTACGGCAAAAGTCAATTTCATGATACAGAACGACGACGGTTCGTGGGCTGTTCACAAGAGCGTTACGGCCAACTCGGAAGGGAAGGTGGAAATCCCGGCCGCGCCGGAAAGGACGGGATACCGTTTCCGCGACTGGTACGCCGACGAAAACTTTTCTGCGGTGTTCGTGAACGAGGGCATCAAAAAGAATACGAACGTTTACGCCAAGTATGACGCAATTACCTTGGCTGTCAGCGTGAACGGCAGCGCCCAAGGCAACAAAAGACTTGTGGACATCGACGAATTCACCGCGGGTTATGTCGCCGATGCGGAGAGCAAAAACCTGACCTTCGGCGGTTGGTATATCGACTCTCAGTACAAGACTGCATACAACGGACAGGATGTCGACGCCATTTATGCCCGTTATATGGCGGCAGTGACATATGACAACGGATACGAAACGGT
>URAF01000019.1 GCA_900545885.1 uncultured Eubacteriales bacterium | reverse complement strand
GAGTTCTACTCCGACCTCGTGGGCGAAAACGAATGTTTCGGACACGTGGAATGCGACGGCATACTGCTTGACGGCGCGCGCATAATCTCCACTCCCAAAATCGACGCGGCAAGCCCCGACGCAAGCCTTGTGCACGAAGCGGCGGTCGGTAAAATCGCAGGCGAACAACTCATCAAACTCATGAGCCTCGGGCTCACCGAAAAAGAAGCGGAAGAAACCGTAATCAAAGGTTTCCTCAACTGAGTTTTCCTCAACCGAATGCACTTTCGGTTGAACCGCAATTCACAACAAAAACGCAACAAAAAGGACTTCAAATGCAAAAATCGCACATTGAAGTCCTTTTTTTGTATGTTTTATTCAATTCTAATATCCAATTCCAAACGGATTGACCGTTGCCGACAGGCATTTTCCGATTGCTCTGTCCCGACCTTTTGCAGCCGCATTTCAAGCGATTGTTTCGTAACGTTCAATCTGTCGAGAACGTTCCGCCGCGATTGATTTACGCCTGCTCTTCCGCGCGCAGTTGAGCACAAAGTCTGCCGAGTCTTTCCGCCGCCGTTACCGTGTCCGCTCTGTCGCCGAAGGCGGTCAGTCTGAACCAGCCTTCGCCTTCCTTTCCGAAGCCCGAACCGGGAGTGCCGACGACCTGCGCTTCGGTGAGCAGTATGTCGAAGAATTCCCACGACGTTTTACCCGCGGGACACTGCATCCAGACATAGGGCGAATTGACGCCGCCCGCGTGCGGTATGCCCGCCTTTTCGAGAGCGTTGTGTATGACTTGCGCGTTCTGCATATAAATGCTTATGTTGCGCGCAGTTTCCTTTCTGCCCTGCGGAGTGAGCACGGCTTCCGCCGCGCGTTGAACGATGTAAGGCACTCCGTTGAACTTTGTTGTCTGTCGTCTGTTCCAGAAAGCATTGAGCTTGCCGTCCGCGATTGCCTTAGGAACCACCGTATAACCGCACCGCAACCCCGTAAAGCCCGCGGTTTTTGAAAACGAGCAAAACTCTATTGCGCACTTTTCCGCACCGTCCACAAGGTAAATGCTGGTCGGAAGTTCGCTGTCACGGACAAAACTCTCATACGCCGCATCGAAGAATATGACCGCCCCCGTCCGCAATGCGTAGTCCACCCATTCGCGCAGTTGTTCTTTGTTGTAAACCGCGCCCGTCGGGTTGGACGGCGAGCACAGATAGATTATGTCAAAATTGCCGTCATCACGCGGTGCGGGCAAAAATCCGTTTGCCACCGTACCCCGCGAAAAGTGTATTTCGTTGCCTGCCATAACGTTGACGTCGTAGTATGCGGGATAGACGGGGTCGGGCATCAGCACACGACTTTTGCCGAAAAGTTCCGTCATGTTTCCGAGGTCGCTCTTTGCCCCGTCGCTTACAAAAATCTCGTCCGCTTCAAGGCTTACGCCCTTTTCGGCGTAATAATCGCGCACGGCTTCACGCAGAAACGCATACCCTCTTTCGGGTCCGTATCCGCGGAAGGTTTCGGGACGGCTCTGCTCGTCCACCGCCTTTTGAAGAGCGGCTACCGCGCTTTCGGGAAGCGGCAGCGTTACGTCGCCTATTCCGAGACTTATAACCCGCTGTTCGGGGTGTGCCGCTCGGTATTCGCTTACTCTGTGCGCCACTTCGGCAAACAGATAATTTTCTTTCAGATTGAAGTAGTTTTCGTTCAGTTTCATAGTTCCGTTTCTCCCGTGAAATTGACTTTTGCGTCGCCGCTCATATAAACTCCGTCGTCGCGAAGTTCTATCGTCAGAACCCCGCCTTTCAGTTTTACTTTTACGGGTCGCGACGCGTCGGCATATCCGTTCAGCACCGCGGCAACCGCAGTCGCACAACTGCCCGTTCCGCAAGCCATGGTTTCGCCGCTTCCGCGTTCCCATACCCTCATCGTCAACATGTTATCCTCTCCAACGTTCACGAACTCAGCGTTGACGCGTTCGGGAAACATCGGATGCTTTTCCAACGCCGCTCCGTAAAGTTCGAGTGCGAAATCGCTTACGGGTTCGTCGATGAACGCAACGCAATGCGGATTGCCCATGCTCACCGCCGTAAGTCCGAACGTCCTTCCGCATACCGTGACGGGTACGTTCACAAGCGCACCGTCGCCCCACGGCGTATCCACGGTTACTCCCGCCGCCGCTTTTACGTCTGCGGGGACGTCCTCTGCTTTCACAATCGGTTTTCCCATATTGACGGTCGCGCCCGTGCACACTCCGTTCTCGATGCGCAGCGCAAGTTTCTTTACTCCGCTTGCCGTTTCCACGCTTACGTCGGGACTTTTTACATATCCGTTGTCATACAGATATTTTCCCACGCATCTCACCGCGTTTCCGCACATCTTACCTTCGCTGCCGTCGGCGTTGAACATTCGCATACGTGCGTCTGCAAGGTCGCTTTTCATAATCAACACCACGCCGTCGCCGCCTACACCGAAATGTCTGTCGCTGAGTTTCTCTATCGCGGGTATTATATCTTCCGCACATCCGCCGCCCAAAAGGTCGAAGTATACATAATCGTTGCCGCAGCCGTTCATCTTGACGAATTTCATTTTTATCTCCTTGTTTCTCCTTATCGTGCCTTTGCCTGACAAATCTTAATATCAACAAACTGAATTTCAGGTTTCTGCCTTTTGCCGTCAGACTTGGTTGACCGTCAGGTCAGTTGCCGCTTGCGCCGTAGTTGGACAGCACTCTTGCCGACGGGTCGTTTGCGTCCTTGCATCCTTCCCATTCGCGGTTGGGCATCCAGAAATCCGCAACCGTACGCGCCGTATGCGGATAGTACTTTTCGAACAGTTCGCGGTAAAGCAGGCTTTCTTTGGTAAAAGGTTTTGCAAAATCGTATTTCGCTGCCAGCCTTTCGAACTCTTCGTCCGTATAGAGGCTTTCCGCATACTCTTTGAGAATGTCCACCATAGAATGTCCAACTGCGTCCGAAAACGCCGCTTTTTCACGCATAAGTATTTCGTCGGGCAGAATGTCGCCTTTGAACGCCATACGCAAAAGGTATTTGCCTTTGTTGTGCGTGTTGAGTTTGAGTTCGGGGTTGACGCTCATTACGTATCGCACGAAATCGAGGTCGCCGAACGGAACTCTTGCTTCCATACTGTTTGACGAAATGCACCTGTCGGCACGCAGGACGTCGTACATATAAAGTTCGCGCACGCGCTTTGCCGCCTCGTCCTGAAAAGCCTGTGCGGACGGGGCGAAGTCCGTGTACTTGTACCCGAAAAGTTCGTCGGAAATCTCGCCCGTAAGCAGAACCCTGACGTCGGTATGCTCGTGAATGTATTTGCACACGAGATACATACCCACGCTTGCACGGATTGTGGTTATGTCGTAAGTACCGAGAACGGAAACCACTTCTTCGAGAGAACCGAGCACCGTATCGCGGTCGATGATTACTTCGGTGTGGTCGCTGCCTATATAATCCGCGACTTTGCGCGCATATTTGAGGTCGATTGCGTCGGTGTTCATACCGATTGCGAAAGTCCTGATGGGCTTTTTAAGCAACCTTGCCGAAACCGCGCAGACCAGACTGCTGTCAAGTCCGCCCGACAACAAAAATCCGAGCGGCGCGTCGGCATCAAGACGCTTTTCGATGCCAGCCGTCAACTTTTCGCGTATCTTCCGCTCGACGGTTTCTTCGTCGTCCTCAGAATATTCGCTGACTGCCGTAACGTCGGTATACCGCACGAACTTTCCGTCCGCATAGTAGTACGACGGCGGAAACGCGAACACTTCGTCCACCAACGAAACGAGGTTTTTCGCTTCGGACGCAAACACTATTTTTCCGCTTGCCGTATACCCGTAAAAAAGAGGACGGATGCCGATAGGGTCGCGCGCCGCGATGAAATCGTTTTTTTCGGCGTCGTAAATCACCATTGCGAACTCCGCGTCCAGCTTTGCGAACATATCCGTGCCGTATTCCTTATAAAGCGGCAAAATTATTTCGCAGTCGCTGTCGCTTCCGAACGCGTACTTCTTTTCAAGTTGCTTTTTAACAGGTCTGAACCCGTAAAGTTCTCCGTTGCACACAACCGCGCTTCCGTCAAGGAAAAACGGTTGCATGCCTGCTTCCGACAGTCCCATTATGGACAGCCGCTGAAACCCCATAAGTCCGCCGCCGACGCGCATGATACGCGTCATATCGGGTCCGCGGGTTTTCGTCTTTGCAAGAGCGGCGGCAAATGTCTGCTCGCTCATATCCTCTCCCGTATAAACCATTACCGTACACATATTTACCTCGCTTACATTTCACTTTGTCGGGGCTTTTACCTTGCCCGTTGCGCCTGTCGCGGCGCATTGTCTTTCCCTTCTGCTCACTGCCGCGCCGATGAACGCCGCAAACAGCGGGTGCGCTTTGTTCGGCCGCGATTTGAACTCGGGGTGATACTGCACTCCCACGAAGAAATCGCAATTCGGGTTGCTGACCGCCTCAACCAGTCTGCCGTCCGGGGACGTTCCTTCTATACGCAGTCCCGCATTTTGCAACTCTTCGCGGAAGATATTATTGAACTCGTAACGGTGACGGTGACGCTCTCTGACGCTGTCCGCGCCGTAAACCTTGCCGAGAAGCCCTTCGGGATTAAGTTTGCATTCGTACGCGCCCAACCTCATTGTTCCGCCTTTCGGGATATTGCCCTGCTGGTCGGGCATAAGGTCGATTACGTTGTGTTCGGTTGCGGCAAACTCGCCTGAATTTGCGTCCGCCATACCCGCGCAGTCCCTTGCAAACTCGATTACCGCAGTCTGCATTCCGAGACATATTCCGAGATACGGAACGTTGTGTTCGCGGGCGTACTGCGCAGCTTTTATCTTTCCTTCCACGCCTCGGTCACCGAAGCCGCCCGGAACCAGAATTCCGTCCGCGTCGCCGAGCAGTCTGTCCGCCGTTTCGTCGGTGACGTCCTCCGCTTCAATCCACTCTATTTCCGTTTCCGCCGAATGACAGAACCCGCCGTGCCGCAACGCTTCCGCAACCGAAAGGTACGCGTCGCGCATTCTTACGTACTTTCCGACAAGAGCGATTTTCACTTTGCCGCGGGTGTTTCCCGCGCGGTCCAGCATATCGCACCACTCACGCATATCGGGACGTTTTGTCATAAGCCCAAGTTCGCGGCAAACCACTTCGGAAAAGTTGCTCTTTTCCAACATAATCGGAACTTCGTATATACACGGAACCGTGAGATTTTCGATGATGCAATCGGGTTTGACGTCGCAGAACAACGCGATTTTATTGCGTGAACTCTCGTCAAGCGGCATTTCCTGACGCGTAACGATTATGTCGGGAGATATGCCCATCTGACGGAGTTCCTTGACTGAATGTTGCGTGGGCTTGGTTTTCTGTTCCCCAGACGAGGCAATGTAAGGCACGAGGGTCACATGCACGAACAGGCAATTGTAACGACCGACTTCGCGGGACACCTGACGTACGGCTTCGAGAAAAGGCTGACTTTCTATGTCGCCGATTGTTCCGCCGATTTCCGTCATGACGACGTCCGCGCCCGTCTTTCTGCCTAGTTCGTATACGTACTCTTTTATCGCGTTGGTAATATGCGGGATTGTCTGAACGGTTTCGCCGAGATACTCCCCCCTGCGCTCCTTGTTCAGGACGTTCCAGTAAACCTTGCCCGTCGTAAGATTGGAAAACCTGTTGAGGTCTTCGTCTATGAACCTTTCGTAGTGTCCGAGGTCAAGGTCGGTTTCCGCACCGTCTTCCGTGACGTAAACTTCGCCGTGCTGACAAGGGTTCATAGTACCTGGGTCAACGTTGATGTATGGGTCGAACTTCTGCGCCGCGACTTTGAGTCCGCGCGCTTTCAACAATCTGCCGAGCGACGCCATTACAATGCCTTTGCCAAGACCGGAAACAACACCGCCCGTAACGAATACGTATTTTGTCATATATCCCTCCGAAATTCTTTCAAATAAACGAGAAGCGTACTTTATCTGCTGAATTCAACAGACAAAGTACGCCTTCGGACTTTTTTGTTATTAAGTTGTGGTTTGCGGATTTCGTTTTCAACCGAATTCCGCCATTGCGTTTAGCTTACTCCCATTCGATTGTGGCAGGCGGTTTTCCCGTCACGTCGTAAACCACTCTGCCCACTCCCGACACCTCGTCGATTATGCGTTTCGATACGCGGTCGAGCAAAGCGTATGGAAGATGAACGTATTCGCAGGTCATGAAATCCGACGTTCTTACGGCACGCAGCGCAAGCACGTATCCGTAAGTTCTGAAATCGCCCACGACACCGACACTTCTCGTCGACGTAAGCACCGCGAAATACTGGTCGGCACGCACTCTGGATTTTTCCGCTTCTTCGCGGAATATCGCATCGGCTTCGCGCAATATTTCGAGTTTCTCCGCCGTGACTTCGCCCGTCACTCTTACGCCCAGTCCGGGACCGGGGAAAGGCTGTCTGTTGACGCGCTGCGGCGACAGTCCCAGTTTTTTGCCGAGTTTGCGAACCTCGTCTTTGAACAGTCCGCGCAACGGCTCGATTATGCCTGCAAACTTCGTGTCGGCGGGCAAGCCTCCGACGTTGTGATGACTCTTTATGTTCGCGCTGTTGTTTGCGCCGCTCTCGATTACGTCGGGATAAATGGTTCCCTGCGCAAGGAAGTTGCCCGCATACTTCGCGCTCTCTTCTTCAAACACCCTCACGAACTCTTCGCCTATGATTTTGCGTTTGCGTTCGGGGTCTGTCACGCCTTTCAGTTTTTCCAAGAAACGGTCGCGGGCGTCCACGCATACAAGGTCGAGTGACTTTCCGCCGAACTCCCGTTTTATTTCCTCGCCCTCGTTCTTTCTCATCATCCCGTGGTCGACGAATATGCACGTCAGCCTGTCGGGCAGGGCTTCGGCAAGCAACGCCGCCGCAACCGCGGAATCCACACCTCCGCTCAGTCCGAGAACTACTCTGCCGTCTTCGCCTGCGGTTTCGCGTATGCGACGGATTTCGTTGTCGATGTAAGCGTCAAGCGTATAGTCGCCTTTTGCTCCGCACACCTTGTACAGAAAGTTGCGGATAATCTTTTTGCCGCCGCGTGTGCGCTCCACTTCGGGGTGGAACTGAACGGCGTACAGTCTGCGTTCTCTGTTCTCCGCCGCCGCTACGGGACAAACTTCCGTGTCCGCCGTAACAACAAACCCTTCGGGAAGTCGCGATACGTAATCGGTGTGGCTCATAAGCGCGGACATTGGCATTTTCACGCCGTCGAACAGCACGCTGTCCGCAACCTTGCGAACCGTCGTCGTTCCGTATTCGGACACCTTGCACGGAGAAACTTCACCGCCCGATACGTAACTCATCATCTGCATACCGTAGCATATTCCGAGAACGGGAATTCCGAGTCCGAAAAGTTCTTTGTCCGCGCGCGGCGCGTCCTTTTCGTAAACGCTGTGCGGACCACCTGTAAGTATTATGCCGATAGGCGCAAGCTCGCGCACTTTTTCTACGGGCGTAGAACCCGGCATAATCACGGAATGCACACGGCTCTCGCGAACGGTACGGGCAATCAGTTCTTTGTACTGACCGCCGAAATCAAGCACTAATATCGTCTGGTGAATGGTGTTTCTCATAGTTTCTTATAATGTTATCCGCAACCGCACGACGGCTGAGTCTGTTGTCCATTGCGGTTTTTTCTATAAACCTGTGCGCCGTCTGTTCGCTCATATTGCGATTTTCCATAAGCAAACATTTGGCACGTCCCACCGCTTTGGTTTCGGTGACCTTGTTTCTCAAAACGGCATTCTCTTTTTTGAGAGAAAGACAAGCAAGATGCAATGCGCGTATCTGCGCCATCAAGACCGCGCAAGCCGTAATAAACGCGCTTGCGTCGAGAACGAAAACTCCGTGCGAGGCAAGTGCCGATGCAATCGGAGCGGGCATTGTGTCCGCAACGAACACGACCGCCGCGTCGCTGGCGTCCGCGATGCGTGCCGCCCACGCCGCACCGCTGCCGTCGGAGTGCTGACGTACAACGACGAAATCGCGCGCCCCGAGGCTCTTTGCGGCTCTTTCCGCATCCTCTTCCGAAAGGGGTGTCGGAGCAATACCGACGCTTGACAGCAGTCGGACTAGGACTTGAATATCGAGGTCCGAAATCAGTATTGCCTTTGACATTTTTGCACTTCCCGCAAAAAAAATATGTCGGCAGAATACAATCCTTACCCCCGTTTTGTCAAGAATTTTTTTTGCATTTTTCCGAAAAAAATTTGATGCTCCGCCAATACGTTTTTTTTGAAAAAAAATATAAAAAAACCGTTGACGAAACGGCAGGTCATAATATAAACTTTTCCGTGTCGCCCCCCTTTGAAGGAGGGCTTTTTCATTGCCGTCGCAAGCGGCATCGAAATCCGTTTGCAGTGTCGAAATCCGAACACCTAAAAGTAAAGCCGATGATTTGAAAAAAGAAAGCGCACCCGAAAGTGCGCTTTTTCATTTTGCTGTTTATGCTTGTCTTACGTCCCGCCGACAATCGGAGAAACACTTTTCAAAAGTCTTTTTTGGAGGTCGGCAGATTGCAACCGTTATTATTGCGAATGAATTGATTTACCGTTAAGCATTGCTCCGTGCTTTGTCGCAATCGTCAGCGGATTATTATGCTGTCGCGTTCCGCTCCGACGGATACGTACTTGACAAACGTTCCGACGGCTTTTTCGATATATTCGACGTACGCGCGCGCTTGGGCGGGAAGTTCGTCGAAAGTTCTGCACGCCGTCGTCGGACACTTCCACCCTTCGAAATACACGACGTGGGGTTTTGCCTTGACGAGCTTTTCGCCGAAAGGAAATTCCGTTACGAGTTCGCCGTCGATTTCGTATGCGTCGACAACGGGTATTCTGTCCATATTGTCAAGAATGTCGAGTTTGGTAAGCGCGACTTCGTCTGCCGCCTGTACTCTGCAACCGTACCTGGACGCCACGACGTCAAAGCCGCCCACTCTTCTGGGTCTGCCCGTCGCCGCGCCGTATTCGCCGCCGGCTTCGCGCAGTTTGACGGCTTCCTCGCCGAACATTTCCGCGGTGAAAGGTCCTTCGCCAACACAGGTGGAATAGGCTTTCATTATGCCTACCGTTTTGTCAATGCGCAGATTGGGTACGCCCGCGCCTATGGGTGCGTATGCGGATATCGTGTTTGACGACGAGGTGTAAGGATAGATGCCGAAATCTATGTCGCGCAACGCTCCGAGCTGCGCTTCGAACATGATGTTCTTTCCCTCTTTCGCCGCCGCGGTAAGATAGGTGCCTATGTCGCAGACATAAGGCTTGAACTGCGCCGCGAACTCGTCAAGCCATTCCGTCATTTCTTCGAGAGTGTACTGTTTTGCGCCTTTGTATGCGCTGAGGCACATATTTTTCCAGTCGAGCACGGTTGCCAGTCTGTCTTTGAGATATTCGGGTTCGAGCAGGTCGCCCATACGGATTGCCTTTTTCATATACTTGTCGGCGTATATGGGAGCAATACCTCTGCGCGTGGAACCGAACTTCTTGTCGCCCAGTCTGTCCTCTTCGAGGCAGTCCTGCATTACGTTGAAGGGGAAACATATCACCGCTCTGTCGCTGATTTTGAGGTTGTCGGGAGTGATTGAAATGCCCGCTTCGCGAAGTTTGGCAATTTCGCGGGAAAGGTGCGCAACGTCAATGACCATACCGCCGCCCATAACGTTGACTTTGTCCTCGCGCAGAATACCGGACGGCAAAAGGTTGAGTATGAACTTGCCTTTGTCGTTGATGACGGTGTGACCCGCGTTGTTGCCGCCCTGATAGCGGACGATTATGTCCTGACTGTCCGAAAGCAGGTCAACCATTCTGCCTTTGCCTTCGTCGCCCCAGTTGATACCTACGATTGCTGTCAACATAAAATCACCTCGAAAAAAAGGATACCTGCCCGCCTGTGCGGGTTGAACTGCTCCCTGCGCGGAAACCGCGGGAAGCGCGCGCCCGAAAGCGCGTCATACGTTGATTTGCGCGGACGTGGAAGCGTCGGGTTTGTTCTTTGCGAGCAAAGGTCTGACTACTTCCGCAAGATACTCTTCGGTCTGCTCTTTTGCGCGACCTACGAAAAGGCGAACGTCCATAATGGAGTCGAGTTCGGCCTGAGTAAGTTTGAAAACGGGGTCGTTCAGTATACGCGACAGCAAGTCGTTGTCGCCGCCCTCTTCCTTGACGACTGCCGCCGCCGCAACGGAATGTTTGCGGATTGCTTCGTGCAGTTCCTGACGGTCGCCGCCCTTCTCTTTCACGCAATACATCAAAATGTTCTCTGTCGCCATAAACGGCAGTTCACGGTTCAGATTTCGTTCGATAATCTTCGGATACAGTTTAAGACCGCTGATTACGTTGATGTAAAGCGAAAGCACCGCGTCGATTGCGAGGAAGGCTTCGGGAACGGAAATACGCTTGTTTGCGCTGTCGTCCAGAGTGCGTTCGAACCACTGCGTAGCGGCGGTAACGGCGGGGTTAAGCGTGTCCACGATTACGTAACGGGACAGCGACGCCATACGTTCGCTGCGCATGGGGTTGCGTTTGTATGCCATGGCGGAAGAGCCTATCTGTTTGCTTTCGAAAGGTTCTTCCACTTCTTTGAGATTGGAAAGAAGTCTTATGTCGTTGGAGAACTTGGTCGCGCTCTGCGCTATGCCGCAAAGTACGGACAGCACGTTGAAATCAACCTTGCGCGAATAGGTCTGACCGCTTACGGGATAGGTATCCGCAAACCCCATTTTCTCGGCAATCAGCTTGTCGAGTTTTTTGACTTTTTCGTGGTCGCCTTCGAAGAGTTCGAGGAAACTTGCCGCCGTACCCGTCGTACCCTTGCAACCGAGCAGTTTGAGCGAGGAAAGCTGAAATTCAAGCGCGGCGAAGTCCAGCATAAGGTCGTTGAGCCAGAGCGTGGCGCGTTTTCCGACCGTGGTGGGTTGTGCGGGTTGATAGTGCGTATATGCAAGCGTCGGAAGCGCTTTGTTCTTTTCCGCGAAATCGGCAACGGCGGAGATTGCGGACAGCAAAAGCGCACGGATTTGTTTGAGTCCCATGCTCATCTGAATTATGTCCGTGTTGTCCCCTACGTAACAGGACGTCGCGCCGAGATGGATTATCGGTTTTGCCTTGGGGCAGGTTTTGCCGTAAGTCAAAACGTGCGCCATTACGTCGTGTCTGACCTCTTTTTCGCGCGCTTTGGCATATTCGTAGTCGATGTCGTCGACGTGCGCTTTGAGTTCGGCGATTTGTTCGTCGGTTATGGCAATGCCCAGTTCCTTTTCGGCTTCGGCAAGCGCAATCCACAGTTTGCGCCACGTCGTAAACTTGAAATCGGGCGAAAAGATGTGTTTCATCGTATCGCTTGCGTACCTTTCACAAAGAGGAGAAACGTAAGAGTCCATAAAAACCTCCGAAAAATATAAAAGTGTCCATTACGTTTGCCGACCCGTCTCCGTCGACGAGCGGCAGATTACGCCGAACACTTTGCCTTATTGCACCCAAAATATAACAAATTTTCCGCGCACTGTCAATTAAATCCTTGACATTCGCGCCGAGCCGCGCTTATAATCTTCGCGTAAGGCAAAGACGTCTTTCCGCAGGGAGAGGCGTCTTTTTCTTTTCCTCGCAGACTTCGCCTCTTTCCTGCCCTTTGTCTTTGCCCAAAGCCGCTCAATGGCTTGCATTATCCGTGAAAATTAACTATAATACTTATAATTGACGCTGTAAGCGTCGGAAGGAGTAATCTATGGTAATGTCCGAATTGTTTGGAAGTATGGTGTTCAACGAACAGGTTATGAGCGAACGCCTCCCGAAAAACACCTACAAAGAGTTCAAAGAATGTTGCGCGGGCGACCGTCCCCTGCCTCTCGAAACGGCAAACGTCATCGCCAACGCCATGAAAGACTGGGCTATTGAAAAAGGCGTCACGCACTTTACTCATTGGTTCCAGCCCATGACGGGACTCTCCGCCGAAAAGCACGACTCCTTCATCACCCCGACCAAAGACGGCGGAGTTATCATGGAATTCAGCGGCAAGGAGCTCATCAAAGGCGAACCCGACGCGAGCTCGTTCCCGAGCGGCGGATTGCGCGCCACCTTCGAAGCCCGCGGATACACCGCATGGGACCCCACGTCCTACGCGTTCATAAAAGACGGCATACTCTGCATTCCGACCGCGTTTTGCAGCTACAACGGACAGGCACTCGACAAGAAAACTCCTCTGCTCCGTTCAATGGAAGCCGTAAGCCGCGAAGCCGTACGTTTCCTGCATCTGTTCGGCAGAAAAACGGAAAAGGTTTCTTCCGCGGTAGGTCCCGAACAAGAATATTTCCTTATCGACTCCAAAGCGTTTGAAAAGCGCCGCGACCTGCTTTATACGGGCAGAACTCTGTTCGGCGCAAAACCGCCCAAAGGACAGGAACTCGACGACCATTATTTCGGCGCAATCAAGCCCAGAGTCGCCGCATTCATGCGCAATCTCGACGAGGAACTCTGGAAACTCGGCGTACTCTCCAAGACCAAACACAACGAAGTCGCGCCCGCACAGCACGAACTCGCGCCCATTTACACAACCGTAAACGTTGCGACCGACCAGAACCAGTTGACCATGGAAACCATGCGAAAAGTCGCCGCCAAACACGGTATGACATGCCTTTTGCACGAAAAGCCTTTCGAAGGCGTGAACGGCAGCGGCAAGCATAACAACTGGTCGCTTGTGACCAACTTCGGACACAACATTTTCGAACCAGGCAAAAGCCCTTCCGACAACGCGCAGTTCCTGCTGATTATGGCGCTTATGATTGCCGCCGTAGACAAACATCAGGACCTTCTGCGCATAAGCGTGGCAAGCGCGGGCAACGACCACCGTCTGGGTGCGAACGAAGCTCCCCCCGCAATCGTCAGTATGTTCCTCGGCGACGAACTCACGGGCATTCTGCAAGCCATTGCCGACGGCAGAACGTACTCAAAACGCGCGGCGTGCGAAGTCGAAATCGGCGTTCACGTACTTCCCAAGTTCGCAATGGACAGCACCGACCGCAACCGCACTTCCCCGCTTGCGTTCACGGGCAACAAGTTCGAATTCAGAATGCTGGGTTCTGCGTTCTCCATCGCGGACACCAACACCATTCTCAACACCATAATGGCGGACGAGTTCAGACTTGCTTCCGACGAACTTGAAAAAGCCGACGACTTCAAGGCGTGCATACAGGACATCATAAGACGAGTGATGAAAGAGCACGGCAGAATTATATTCAACGGCAACAACTATTCCGACGAGTGGGTTAAGGAAGCCGCAAAACGCGGACTGCTAAACCTGCCCACCACAATGGACTGCCTGCCCTTGCTCGACACCGCCGAAAACATCGCGCTTTTCGAACGTCACGGCGTTTTCACCGAAGAGGAAATCAGAAGCCGCAAGGACATTCTCATCGAGAACTACTGCAAACTCATTCACATCGAAGCCAACACAATGCTCGATATGGCACAGAAAGACATTCTGCCCGCCGTCACGTCCTACGAAAACGAACTTGTCGAAACCGTACAGGGGCTTAAATCTGCAGACATAACCTCTCCCGCGCAGGCTAAACTGATTGCAAAACTCGACAAACTTTACGCCGAAGCCGTCAAACAAATCGAAAAGTTGAAAAAAGCTCTCGAAAAAGCGGCTGCAACCGAAGGTTGGGAAAAATGCGGATACGTGTACCGCGACGAAGTCATCACCGCAATGAACGCTTTGAGAGCCGCCGCCGACGAAATGGAAATCAACACGGCAAAGAAATACTGGCCCTTCCCGACCTACGGCGACCTGCTCTTCTCTGTCAACTGACCGCCGCGCAAATTGCAAAACCTACCGCGACTATACGGCAATCGACAGTCGCGGACGTTCTGCCCCTCGACTATACGAATACTGCAAGCGGGAAATCCGAACGTTCTGCAAGTCAAGTTGACAATGCCGACATAAACAACAATAACACAACAAAAACTTACGCGTCCGAAAGGGCGCGTATTTTTTACCTTTGGCATTTACGTTTGGTTTCGTATTTGCGTTTTGTATTTTGAATTTTACGTTTAGTTTTTCGGATTTTGTACGTCGTTTTGATACATCGCTTATTGACACACGGGCGCGCGCGTATTAAACTGTAATCAAGGGGATTTTTGAATGTGCAAAACGTCTTGAAATCTTTCCTTTTGCAATGCGGTTTTGACCGAACAGGACGTTTAACATTAAAAAAGAGGGCTTTGAAATGGAAATCAGCGTAAGACGGTACAAACCGTCCGATAAAGAAAAACTGCGCGACATATGCCTTGCGACGTCGCCCTATGCGGCAAATCCGACGCCCGCGAAAAAGACCGCCGTATGCGCGCTTTACAACGACTACTACACCGAATGCGAAGCGGACAACTGTTTTGTGGCGCAGAAGGAAAACGGCGAAGTCGTGGGTTACATAATATGCAGTACGCAACCCGACGATTATCTCGTGGCAATGCACAAACACTATACGCCCGTTGCAGCGGAAAACAGATTTTTCGCGCCCGTCGAACAGAAAGCCACGGAATACCTTCTCGGCAAATACGCAAAACAAGGTTACACTGCGCACCTGCACATTGACATAAACGACGAAGGAAGGCATAAAGGCGTAGGACGCAAACTCATGCGCGCCCTATGCTCTCACCTCACCGCAAAAGGCGTAAAGGGAGTTATGCTCATATGCGGAGCGGACAACAAAAACGCGCGTGCGTTTTACGAAAGATGCGGTTTTGAAGAAAAACAACGTTTCTTTACGGCAAGCGTTTACGCCGCGTCTCCCGCGGAAGTGGTCGGCAAAATCGACGCACTGCCCGTTCTCGGATAGAGCACCGAAAAACTCAATACGACCAAATCCAATCAACAAAATCAAGCTACATTGAATACGGCACCGTCGGTCGGTGCTTTCTCACGAATTTATGAGCAACAAGAATTCAACCGAAAAAACCAATGCAATGCGTGCACTCGAAAGAAGCGGCGTGCATTACGAAAGCTACTGTTATCTCAAAGATGGCAAGTCTATGACGTCGGAAGAAGCGCCCTCGGGCACGGAAGTCGCGGCATTTCTCGGACTTGACGAAAGAAAGGTGTTCAAAACCCTTGTCACCGAAGGCAAAACGCTCGGGCATTACGTATTCGTCATTCCCGTTGCACGCGAACTCGACCTCAAAAAAGCCGCCGCCGCAGTCGGCGAAAAGTCCGTCGAAATGCTGAAATCCAAAAATCTTCTGCCTCTTACGGGATACGTTCACGGCGGGTGCTCTCCCGTAGGTATGAAAAAACAGTTCCCCACCGTCATCGACACGTCCGCAAAAGAGTGTGACACGATAATATTCAGCGCGGGCAAAATCGGTTATCAGGTGGAAATACACCCCGACGACCTCTCGAAAGTCATTCCTTTCAAATACGCCGACCTCACGCGCGACTGACTTCTGTGTTGCGTCAACCCCCTCTTACTTAACGACCGTTTTACCGACCGAATGCCAGTTTTGCCGATAATTCTCGCCAAAAAGCTCTTATAATACTGGTTTTATTACCGACAATTCTTGCCGAAAAGCTCCTATAAGGCTGAATTTACGTCAACAATCACCACATCGCTCAATGCTGCGCAAAAGCCGTCCGAAACTCCGATTTTTCGGGCGATTTTTCGTTTTATGCCCGTTTTTAACGAAAAAACGTCAAAAAAGACAAGTGTTGATTTTCTCAAAATTGTGTGATATAATGCGTTTTGTACGATTTAAGACACGTGTTTGAAATGCGCGTCTGTTTTCTTCAGCGGTATGTCCGCAATAAGGAGGTGCTTATGCAACAATTCGAAAGAGTCGTTTCACATTACGCAGGCTGGATGAAGAAAATGAGCGACGTTTGCGTCGCAAACAACAACATCGACCCGTCGCTTTACGAAAAGCACGACGTCAAACGCGGACTGCGCGACCTCAACGGTAACGGCGTTGTCACCGGTCTCACCGAAATCAGCGAAATCAACTCCCATAAAACAGACGAAAACGGCAACCGTATAGAGTGCCCCGGCGAACTTTATTACCGCGGCATTCCCATTCAGGATCTGATAAACGGTTTCATCGCCGAAAAACGTTTCGGGTTCGAGGAAACGGCGTATCTTCTGCTCTTCGGCAAACTGCCCACTCACGTCGAACTCAACCATTTCTTCAAGATGCTTGCCGATTACAGACGTCTGCCCGACAGTTTCGTACGCGACATCATAATGAAAGCGCCGTCTACGGATATGATGAACGTTATCGCACGAAGCGTCCTCACTCTTTACAGCTATGACAAAAACCCCGACGACATAAGCATCGCCAACGTTCTGCGCCAAAGCATTCAGTTGATTGCGCAGTTTCCCCTGCTTGCCGACTACGGCTATCAGGTGTACGCGCACTACCACTCCGACAGCAGTCTTATAATTCACAAACCCAAGCCCGAACTCAGCACCGCGGAAAACATTCTCCGTCTTATGCGCCCCAACAAAAAGTACACAGAACTCGAAGCGCGGATACTCGATATCTGCCTTGTTCTCCACGCGGAACACGGCGGCGGCAACAACTCCACTTTCACCAACCACGTCGTCACAAGCTCGGGCACGGACACCTATTCCGCAGTCGCGGCGTCCCTCGGTTCTCTCAAAGGACCCCGTCACGGCGGCGCGAATATCAAGGTTTCCAAAATGTTCGACGACCTCAAAGCAACCACACCCTGCACCGACAGTGCAATCAAGGATTACATCTGCCGTCTGCTCGACAAAAAAGCCTTTGACTGCTCGGGTCTTGTGTACGGCATAGGACACGCCGTCTACTCTCTGAGCGATCCGCGTGCCGACATTCTTTGCGCGTATGCCAAAAAACTCGCCATCGCAAAAGGTCTGGAAGCCGACTACGAATACTACGAGAAAGTCGCGCGCATTGCGCCCGAAGTCATAGGCGAAAAACGCAAGATGTACAAAGGCGTAAGCCCCAACGTTGACTTCTATTCAGGGCTCATCTACACGATGCTGAAAATCCCGACCGAACTCTACACTCCTCTGTTCTCCGTAGCGAGAATTGCGGGTTGGAGCGCGCACAGAATAGAAGAACTCACCAACAAAGGAAAGATTATACGTCCCGCTTACGACGCCGTCGCACCGCATCAGGAATACATACCTTTGAACAAACGCGCGCACAAAGCGAACGTGGAAAATCCCGCAATCTAACCGAGCGGATTTGCGTTTCAGGCATAATTTTTAAGAAAATGCCACCCGAAAAACCGCACGGCGGAACAATCGGATAATGGAAACAAAATCAAAAATTCCAACTCAAAACGGCGGGAACG
>URAF01000018.1 GCA_900545885.1 uncultured Eubacteriales bacterium | reverse complement strand
CGACGGCGAACTGTATCTCAGATGGTTGCAGTTCGGCGTGTTTTCGCCCGTCAACCGCTTGCATTCCACCAAAAACGGTCTGTCCAAAGAGCCTTGGCTTTACGGCGACACCGTCGAACCGATTGCCGAAGATTACATGCGGTTGAGACACAGACTGCTCCCGTATCTTTACACGGCGAACATAAGAACGGCAAAGTTCGGTGAACCGATTGTCGCGCCGATGTATTACGGCTATGACGAGCCTTTTGCGTACGACGCGAAAAACCAGTATATATTCGGCGGCGAACTGCTGGTCGCGCCCGTTGTAAGGAGAGCGGGCAAGGACGGTATGTCGGTGACGAAGGTATGGTTCCCCGCAGGAAAATGGACAAACTTCTTCACGGGCGAAGTGTACGAGGGAGAGAAGTTGGCGTTCGTTAAAAGCGCGCTTGACGAGTTCCCCGTGTACGCGAAAGAAGGCGCAATAATTCCGCTCATTGCCGAAAGAGAAGGAAATTCGGTGAAGTTCGACGAAATCGAGGTCAGAGTGTTCAAGGGTAACGGCGAATACACGATGTACGACGAGAAGGGAAGTATATACTTCAAAGTTTCCACCGAAGGCAAGGTTTCGAAGCTCGAAATACTGCCGTCCGAGGACTGCGGTACCCGAAAAATCAAGGTTACGTTTTACGGCGGTGAGTGCAACGGCGTGCGTTGCGGGCATGACGTCGTCACGGGCTGCGCGTCCATTGTCGTGCCATGCAAGGCGTGCGAAGTTTCCGCCGAATGGAAATGACGCTTCCGACACCCCCGAAGGGCGTAAAGGCGGAGTATCCGAAAAAATTGTCGATATTGCCGAAATTCGCTTGACATAAGTTTTCTTATTTATTATTATAATCAAGCGTCTTTTGAGAAAATTGTTGCATTCGCGAACTAGCCCCTCGCCGTGCAGTCGATATATAGCAAAAGAAATCAGAAATTTTTTGGAGGTCTGTATGGCTAAGGATTTGTCCGCAATGGCAAACAACAACAAGTCTTACATGGCGAAACCCGGCGAAGTGGAAAGCAAGTGGTACGTCGTCGACGCAACCGATATGGTGCTCGGACGTCTTGCGTCTCAGGTTGCCGCAATACTCAAAGGCAAGAACAAACCCGAATATACCCCCCACGTCGACTGTGGTGACCATGTCATTATTATCAACTGCGAAAAGGTGATTCTCACCGGCAAGAAACTCGAACAGAAATATTACCGTTATCACACCGGCTTCATCGGCGGTCTCAAAGAAATCCAGTACAAGAAACTGATGAACGAGAAACCCGAATTTGCCGTTTACAAAGCTGTCAAGGGCATGCTCCCCAAGAACACCCTCGGCAAGCAAATGTTGAAGAAGCTCCGCGTTTACGTCGGCAGCGAGCACAATCATCAGGCTCAATGCCCCGTCGCTCTCGAGCTTAAATAGTTGAGGTGAGTTATGGCTACTAAGAAAACCGTCAAAAAGAAAGTTCAATACTGCGGCACCGGCAGAAGAAAGACTGCCGTCGCAAGAGTCCGTCTTATCCCCGGTGAAGGCAACATCACCATCAACAAGAGAGCATTTGAGGATTATTTCCCTCTTGACACGATGAGACTCATCGTCAACCAGCCTCTCGAGGCAGTTTCCGCAACCGACAAATTCGACGTCATCGTCAACGTTTACGGCGGCGGCATGACCGGTCAGGCGGGTGCAATCCGTCACGGTATTGCGAGAGCACTGTGCGTCTGCGACAGCGAAGCCTATCGTTCCGTTCTGAAGAAAGCGGGTTACCTCAAACGCGACCCCAGACAGAAAGAACGCAAGAAATACGGTCTGCATAAAGCACGTAAGGCACCTCAGTTCAGCAAGCGTTAACAAAACCGCGCTATTTGGCGTGATACATCGTCAACACAAAACCGTGAACAGTCATGTACAACAAGTACACTCCTGTCCACGGTTTTTTCGTTTCCTTGTCTGACGCTCAAATATCACGGTTTTGTGCAGTCATCAAACAGCGAAGCTGCGACCAAACGCAAAACAAAAACCGATGCGAAATGCATCGGTTTTTAATTTTGGAAGAAGGTATTTCATACAAATAATATTAAAGTTGCCCCCCCTTCCTTCGGGTTTCCCCCGTTCCCGTACCCCCTGTGAGGGCACCCACGCTCACGGGGGACACCTTCGGCGCTCGCGCATTAAGGTCATTTCACTGGTTATGCCACTTGTCTGCGCACTTCGGGGATAGCCTTCGCAACCAAGTTCGCGCAGACTGCGTGCGCCTTCTGGCGCTCGGCACTCACATTCTCGCCGCCTTGCGGCTCGCCACTTCGAACAAATATTACGTCGCAAGTGCGGCACTTCGTGCAATATTTAAAATCAAGGGTGCAGGGTGGAGCACCCTGCCACTCCTGTCCACGGTTTTTTTCGTTTCCTTGTCTGACGCTCAAATATCACGGTTTTGTGCGGTCGTCAAACAGCGAAGCTGCGACCAAACGCAAAAACAAAAACCGATGCGGAATGCATCGGTTTTTCTTTTGGGTTGAACTATTTTTAGGGGAAAGACTACACCAGCAGAACGGTGACGTAGGCGGCGACGGCGTTGCCTGCGCCGATGTCGCCCACTTTTTCGTTGGTGGTGGCAGTTATGCCGATGTTTTCTGCGGGTACGTCCAGAATTTTGCTCATTCGCGTGCGCATTCTGTCTATGTAAGGCGCAAGCATCGGTTTTTCCGCGATTATTGCGACGGAACAGTTTGCGACGGCACGGTTTTCTTCGTGCATTATCGCAAGCACGCCTTTTAGCAGTTTTACGCTGTCTGCCCCGTCGTATTTCGGGTCGTCGACGGGGTAAAGATGTCCGATGTCCTTTTTTCCGAGAGCGGAAAGTATTGCGTCCATAAGCGCGTGGATTGCAACGTCGCCATCGGAGTGCGCGACAAACGCATAGGGGCAGGGGATTTTTTCGCCGAGCAGTTTTATGCCGTTTCCGTCTTTGAAACGGTGAATGTCGTATCCGCAACCGACCAAAGAGGTGCGCAAATCTTCTTTTACGGTTATTTTTCTGTTGGTGCGTTCGCCTTCGACGAGTTTGACTTCGCCGTGACGGTAGGCGTCCACGACTCCGAAGTCGTCGAGGAAATCGCGGTTGCATTCTTCGTATGCCTCGATGACACGCGATTTTTCAAACCCCATAGGGGTTTGCACAAGTCTGTACGGGGTGCGGTCGAGAGAAACGACACCGTTTCCGTCCGTGCGGAGAATGTTGTCGGTGAGCGTGAGCACGGGCACGCACGCGCCGCATTCTTTTGCTCCGTCCATAACGCGTTTTATCAAATCGGTTGTGAGGAAGGGGCGCGCTCCGTCGTGAATGAGCACGAAATCGCAGTCCTCGTCCACGGCCTGCAAACCGAATTTTACCGTTTGGGTGCGGCTTTTTCCTCCGCGTGTAAGCTGTATCCGTCTGTCGTCGTCAAGGCGTGCGGCTTCCAGCCGTTCGAGAAACTCGTCGGCGGAGTCGGTGTCGATTGCGACGATTACACGTTTGATTTCGGAAAAGGAAAGAAAAGGACGGATTGCCTCGACCAGAACACAGGACGAACGGCAAGGTTCGAAGAGTTTGTTTTCTTTGCCGTAGCGGACGCTGCTGCCGCCTGCGGCGATAACGACGTTGAAATTGCTCATAAGGGTATCCGCGCCGACGTTTTGCGGGGGTCGCCCGTGCGTATACGCGCGTCAATAATATTATATCCGCCCGCGGGACGGAATGCAACAGGGCAGAATGCGGAAATCAGCTTATAATCCTGTACATTTCCGAGGCGGATTGCTTGGTCTGTTTTTCGTCGGTGTTCAGCACTTCGAAGGTGAGCGCGTTGGAACCGAAGGAAACTGTCACGACGTCGCCGACTTTGACCTCTTTTGCGGGTTTTACGGGTTTGCCGTTGATTTCTATTCTTCCGCCGCTGCAAGCGTCCGCAGCAACGGTGCGTCTTTTTATGACTCTCGATACTTTAAGGAACTTGTCTATTCTCATTTTTCTCCTGTTTTCACCATTTTTTGCGCCTCATTTTCGCGTTTTGTACCCCATTTCGGACGGGCGGCAACCCTTGCGGAAGGGCACTTTTCCGAACCTTCCGAAAGGCTGTAAAATATTGTATTTTTGTGCGTTCGCGCACTTGACAGCCTTGCGTTTTGCTGATACAATAGGAAAATGCGCAATAATGCTTAATTCTACCCTCAAAAATCCGTGTTTTGGGGGTAGGGGGTTATATCTCGTAGTGTTAGTATAGCGCAGAGCAACAAAAAAAACAACTGCTTTCCGCGAAACTCAAATTTTTCCGAAATTTTTTTGCGGGGAACAAAATCGGTAATTTTCAAGGAGTAAAAAATGTCCCAAAGAATTCACAAGGTTATGTACGGGAACACCGAACGTCAGACTTTCTCCAAAATCAAAGACGTGCTCGACATTCCCTACCTTATCGAGGTGCAAAAGGATTCCTATGCCAACTTTATCGACGAGGGCATCAGAGAGGTCTTCAAAGACTATTCCCCCATCGTCGACTTCGCAGGCAAACTCAAACTGGAATTCTTGTCCCACTCGCTCACGGGCGAGCCTAAGTACTCCGTCAAAGAGTGCAAGGACCGCGACACCACCTACGCTATTCCGCTCCGCGTAAAAACCCGTCTCACCAATAACGATACGGGCGAAGTCGTGGAACAGGAAGTGTTTATGGGCGATTTCCCGCTTATGACGGACGCAGGTTCTTTCGTCATCAACGGTGCGGAACGCGTTATTGTCAGCCAGCTCGTCAGAAGCCCCGGCGTGTACAGCGAAAAGTCGCTTGACAAGAACGGTACCCCCCGTTACAAGACCACCGTTATCCCCAACAGAGGCGCGTGGCTGGAATTCGAACAGGACCAGAACGACGTTCAGTGGGTGCACGTTGACCGCACCAGAAAGATTACCGCGACCACGCTTCTGCGTGCGCTCGGATTCGGTACGGACGAAGAACTCATCGAACTCTTCGGCGGCGACGATATGATGGTTGCCACCTGCAACAAGGACGTCAACTGCAAGACCGAGGAAGCGGGCAAGATGGACTTGTTCAGAAGACTCCGTCCCGGTGAAGTTCCCACCATCGAAGGTGCGGACATCCTCATCAACAACACCTTCTACGAATACAAGAAATACGACCTCGCGAGAGTCGGCAGATACAAGTACAACAAGAAGCTGTCCCTTGCGTCCAGAATAGAGGGTATGGAACTTGCGCAGGACGTCGTAAGTCCCGTCACGGGCGAAATCCTTGCGGCGAAAGGCGAAAAACCCGACGCGGCAAAAGCCAAGGAAATCCAGAACAACGCAGTCAACGTCGTTTACCTTGCGTACAAGGACGCGGAAGGCACGGCGAGAACCTACAAAGTCATCGGCAACAACACGGTTGACCTCGACGCGTTCGTGGATTGCAATCCCCGTGAACTCGGCGTTTTCGAAAAAGTGTACTATCCCACTTTGCAGAAACTGATGGAAGAGTTCGACGACCCCTCGGAACTCAAACTCGCCATCAAAGCGTCCATCGACAACCTCGTTTACAAGCACATCACCATCGACGATATCATCGCGACCGTCAGCTACAACCTCGGTCTGCGTCACGGTTTCGGAACCTGCGACGACATCGACCACCTCAGCAACAGACGCGTCCGTCCCGTCGGCGAACTGCTTCAAAACCAGTTCCGTATCGGTGTATCCAGACTTGAAAGAGTCGTCAAAGAGAGAATGGCGTCCGCGCAGGAGAACGCGGAAATCACTCCCCAGACGCTCATCAATATCCGTCCCGTAACCAGTGCAATCAAAGAGTTCTTCGGCTCTTCGCAGCTGTCCCAGTTCATGGACCAGCCCAACCCCATTGCCGAACTCACTCACAAGAGAAAACTCTCCGCATTGGGCCCCGGCGGTCTGAACCGCGAACGCGCAAGCTTCGAAGTCCGTGACGTTCACCACTCTCACTACGGCCGTATGTGCCCGATTGAGACGCCCGAAGGTCAGAACATCGGTCTGATTTCCTCGCTGTCCACTTACGCGAGAGTCAACGAATACGGATTCATCGAATCGCCTTACCGCAGAATCGACAAAGCGACGGGCGTCGTCACCGACGAAGTCGTGTACATGACCGCGGACGAAGAAGACAAATACGTCGTCGCGCAGGCAAACGAAGAACTCGACGAAGAAAGCAAATTCGTCCGTGACCGCGTTACCTGCCGTATCAGAAGCGACATCCGCGAAGTCCCCAAGAGTCAGGTCGACTACATGGACGTTTCGCCCAAACAGCTGGTATCCATCGCGACCGCGCTCATTCCCTTCCTTGAAAACGACGATACCAACCGTGCTCTGATGGGCTCCAACATGCAGCGTCAGGCAGTTCCGCTTCTCAAACCCGAAGCTCCTATGATTGCAACGGGCGTCGAGCACAGAATAGCGTACGACAGCGGCGCGCTCAAAATCGCAAAACGCGACGGCTTTGTCAAGTACGTCGACTCCGACAGAATCGAAGTCGAAACAGCAAACGGCGAAACCGACGTCTACGTGATGTCCAAGTTCGAGCGTTCCAACCAGTCCACCTGCATCAACCAGCATCCTATCGTGTCCAAAGGTGACAGAGTAGTTGCCGAAAAACGCGACGCAAACGGCAAAGTCATCAACGAAGCCACCGTGCTTGCGGACGGTCCCGCAACCGATAAGGGCGAACTCGCACTCGGCAGAAACATTCTGGTCGGCTTCATGAGCTGGGAAGGTTACAACTACGAGGACGCAATCCTCATCAGCGAAGAACTGGTCAAGAACGACGTGTTCACTTCCATTCACATCGAGGAACACGAAATCGAAGCCCGCGACACCAAACTCGGCGAAGAACAGATTACCCGTGACATTCCCAACCTCTCCGAGGAAGTTCTCAAAAACCTCGACGAAGACGGTATCGTCAGAGTCGGTGCGGAAGTCAGAAGCGGCGATATCCTCGTCGGTAAGGTCACCCCGAAGGGCGAAACCGAACTCACTCCCGAAGAAAGACTGCTTCGTGCAATCTTCGGCGAGAAGGCGAGAGAAGTCCGCGACACCTCTTTGCGCGTTCCCAACGGCGAAGGCGGTATTGTCGTAGATGTCAAGATATTCACCAGAAAGAACCGCGACGAACTGAGCCCCGGCGTAAACAAACTCGTGCGCGTTTACATCGCTCAGAAGAGAAAAATCTCCGTCGGTGACAAGATGGCGGGTCGCCACGGCAACAAGGGCGTTATCTCCCGCGTACTTCCCAAAGAGGATATGCCTTTCCTCGCGGACGGCACTCCGCTGCAAATCGTTCTGAACCCCCTCGGCGTTCCTTCCCGTATGAACATCGGTCAGGTTCTCGAAGTTCACCTCGGTCTGGTTGCAAGCATGCTCGGCTGGAAGGTCGCAACCCCCGTCTTCGACGGCGCGAACGAACAGGACATCAAGCAACTTTTCGCGGACTGCGGCATATTCAACAAAGAGGGCAAAGTCGACGGCAAGATTCAGCTGTTTGACGGCAGAACGGGCGAACCTTTCGAAAACCCCGTTACGGTCGGTTACATGTACATGCTCAAACTGCATCACCTCGTCGACGACAAGATTCACGCAAGAAGCACCGGTCCTTACAGCCTTGTTACGCAACAGCCTCTCGGCGGTAAAGCGCAATTCGGCGGACAGCGTTTCGGCGAAATGGAAGTCTGGGCACTCGAAGCGTACGGCGCGGCGAACATGTTGCAGGAAATCCTCACCGTCAAATCCGACGACGTCGTGGGTCGTGTCAAGACTTACGAATCCATCGTCAAGGGCAACAACATCTCCGAGCCCGGCATACCCGAATCCTTCAAGGTTCTGGTCAAAGAATTGCAGAGCCTCGGTCTTGACGTCAAGGTTCTCACCGAGGACCGCGACGAAGTCAAACTGCGCGATTACTCCGACGAAGAACTCGACTTCGAGTCCACCGCCGTCAAGAAGGACGAGGACCTCAAAGAGGTCGACCTGCTCGGCGACGACAATCTCTTCGGCGGATTCGCCACCGAAAGCACCGGCATCGATAATCTCTTCGACACCGGCGACGACGATGACGAAAACATTTTCAGCGCGCTTACGGAATCCGTTCCCGATATGTTCGACCTGTTCGGCGACAAGGGCGGTTCCGACGAGGAATAGGATAGGAGGTCATTATGTACGAACTCAGCAATTTTGATGCCATCCAAATCGGTATTGCTTCTCCCGAGAAGATAAGAGAATGGTCTTACGGCGAAGTAACCAAACCCGAAACCATAAACTACCGCACCCAGAAACCCGAACGCGACGGTCTGTTCTGCGAAAAAATATTCGGGCCAACCCGCGACTGGGAATGCCATTGCGGACGTTATAAGAGAATACGTTACAAAGGCGTTATCTGCGAAAAGTGCGGCGTCGAAGTCACCAAATCCAAGGTTCGCCGTGAAAGAATGGGTCACATCGAGCTCGCAACGCCCGTGTCCCACATCTGGTATTTCAGAGGCGTTCCTTCCAGAATAAGCCTGTTGCTCGACATTTCGCCCAAGGACCTCGAACAGGTTCTGTACTTCGTGGCGTTTATCGTGCTCGACCCCGGTATCGTTCAGGGGCTGACCAAGAAACAGGTCATCACGGACAAAGAGTACCGCGAACTTCTCGAAACCTACGACGCAAAAGATTTCCGCGTCGGTATGGGTGCCGAAGCCATTAAGGAACTCCTTATGGAAATCGACCTCGAAAAGGACAGCGCAATGCTCAAAGACGTCATCGCAAACAGCGTCGGACAAAAACGTCTGCGCGCCGTCAAACGTCTCGAAATAGTCGAAGCGTTCCGTATCAGCGGCAACCGTCCCGAATGGATGATTCTCGACGTGCTGCCCGTTCTGCCTCCCGAACTGCGTCCTATGGTTCAGCTCGACGGCGGCAGATTCGCAACCTCCGACCTCAACGACCTCTACCGCAGAGTCATCAACCGCAACAACCGTCTTAAAAAACTCAAAGAACTCGGCGCGCCCGACATCATCGTCCGCAACGAAAAACGTATGTTGCAGGAAGCCGTCGACGCACTCATCGACAACGGCAGAAGAGGCAAAGCGGTCAGCGGCCCCGGCAACAGAGAACTCAAATCCCTTTCGGGTATGCTCCGCGGTAAACAGGGACGTTTCCGTCAGAACCTGCTCGGTAAACGTGTCGACTATTCCGGCCGTTCCGTTATCGTCGTAGGACCCGAACTCAAACTTTATCAGTGCGGTTTGCCCAAAGAAATGGCACTTGAGCTGTTCAAGCCCTTCATTATGAAGAAGCTCGTCGAACAGAATCTTTGCCACAACATCAAGACCGCAAAGCGTTTTGTCGACACGGGCAAGAACCAGGTATGGGACATTCTCGAAGAGATAATCAAGGACCATCCCGTTCTGCTGAACCGTGCTCCTACGCTTCACCGTCTCGGTATTCAGGCGTTCGAGCCCGTCCTCGTCGAGGGCAGAGCAATCAAACTCCACCCCCTCGCCTGCGGCGCGTTCAACGCGGACTTCGACGGCGACCAGATGGCTGTTCACGTTCCTCTGTCCATCGAATCGCAGGTTGAAGCAAGAATTCTGATGCTGTGCACCAACAACATCCTCAAACTCTCCGACGGCAGACCTATCGTTTCGCCTACTCAGGATATGGTTATAGGTTCCTACTACCTCACCATAATCAGACCCGGCGACAAGGGCGAAGGTAAATATTTCAGCTCCTTCGACGAAGCCGTTATGGCGTATCAGGACGGCGACATCACGTTGCAGTCGCTGGTATACATCCGCACTCCTTACACCAACGAAGACGGAACCGAAAGCACCAAGATGCTGCACACCACCGTCGGCCGCTGCATCTTCAACCAGAACATCCCGCAGGATTTGCAGTTCGTCAACAGACGCAACCCCAAGAACGCGGGCTGCCTCGAAATCGACGGCATTCTGGGTATAGACGCAGTGCTCGACAACCGTCAGTTCGTCGAACTTGCCAAGGTTCTCCGCGGCAACAACCTCACGGGCGCGGAACGCGATAAGGCGCGCGCGATCCTTAAAAATTACGACCTCGCGGACGCAAAAATCGACGCTATCGCCGACGCACTCAATTCTTCCGACGTCGACGTCGAAGGTCCCGAAATCCGCGAAAAGACGGAACTGCGCGAAAAGATACTCAAAGTTCTCGGCAAAAAGGCTATGGCTATCGGTAAGAAACAGCTGTCTCTCATCGTCGACAACTGCTTCAAGTACCACGGTGCCACCGAAACCGCGAACGTGCTGGACAAAATCAAGGCTCTCGGCTACAAGTACTCCACAATCGGAGCTATCACGGCAAGCGTCTTCGATATGCACATCCCCGGCGACAAGAAGAGGATTATCGCAGAAGCCGAAGAGAAAGTTCTCAACATCGAACGTAACTTCGCAAGAGGTATCGTCACCGACGAAGAACGTTATCAAACCGTAGTCAAAATCTGGAAAGACGCGTCCGATAAGGTCGAAAAAGAACTCGTCAAAGGTCTCGACGACTTCAACCCCATCTGGATGATGGCGAACTCCGGTGCTCGTGGTAACATGGGTCAGATTCGTCAGCTTGCAGGTATGCGTGGTCTGATGGCAGACCCCTCCGGTCGTACAATCGAGTTGCCTGTTCGTGCTTCCTTCCGTGAAGGTCTGTCCGTTCTGGAATACTTCATTTCCTCTCACGGCGGCAGAAAAGGTCTTGCGGATACGGCACTTAAAACGGCTGACTCCGGTTACCTCACCAGACGTCTGGTCGACGTTTCCCACTCCGTTATCGTCCGCGAACAGGATTGCGGCGACAGCAAGGGTACGGAAATCACTGCTATCCGCGACGGCAAGAGCGAAATCGAATCGCTTGCGGACCGTATCGCGGGCAGATTTACCATCGACCCCATCGTCAATCCCGAAACCGGCGAAATCATCGTCGATGCGGATACCATGATTAGCACCGACAAGGCCAAGGAAATCGAAGATGCGGGCATTCAGAAAGTGCTCATTCGTTCCGTCCTTACCTGCAAGACGAGAAACGGCGTCTGCGCCAAGTGCTACGGCAAGAACATGGCAAGCGGCAACCCCGTCAAACTCGGCGAAGCGGTCGGCATAATCGCGGCACAGTCCATCGGTGAACCCGGTACGCAGCTCACGATGAGAACGTTCCACACGGGCGGCGTTGCAACGGGCGACGACATCACGCAGGGTCTTCCCCGAGTCGAAGAACTTTTCGAAGCACGCAAGCCGAAAGGACAAGCAGTCATTACGGAAAACAGCGGTGCGGTGCACATCGGCGAAGGCAACCGCGAAATCACGGTTACGGGTTCGGACGGCGAAGCTAAGGTTTACCCCATTCCTTTCGGTGCAAAACTGAAAGTCGAAGAGGGCGACCTCATCGAAGCAGGCGACCCGCTCACCAACGGTTCCATCAACCCGCAGGATATGCTCCGTGCAAAAGGCGTTAAGGGTGTTCAGGAATATCTCGCAAAAGAAGTTCAGTCCGCTTACCGTCTGTCCGGCGTCGAAATCAACGACAAGCACATCGAAGTCATCGTCCGTCAGATGCTCCGCAAGGTCAGAATCGAAAATCAGGGCGATACCGATATGCTTCCCGGCTCCCTCGTCGATATCTTCACTTACGAAGACGAGAACGAGAAAGCTCTCGAAAACGGCGGCGTACCTGCCTCCGCAAAGCGTACCTTGCTCGGTATCACCAAGGCTGCGCTGGCAACGGAATCCTTCCTCTCCGCAGCATCCTTCCAGGAAACCGCGAGAGTGCTCACCGAAGCGGCTATCAAGAATAAAGTCGACCCCCTCATCGGCCTCAAAGAGAACGTCATCATAGGCAAACTCATCCCCGCCGGAACAGGTATGAAGATTTACAAGAACATCACCACCGTTCCCGCGGAAACAGGCGACGAGAACAACGGTGCCGCCAACGAAATGATTTAATATGAAGGAAGTCAAAAAAAAGTATTTCACTTCTGAAAGCGTGACCGAAGGTCACCCCGACAAAGTGTGCGACCAGATTGCAGACGCTATACTCGACGATATTTTCGCGGAGGACAACTCCGCGAGAGTCGCCGTGGAAGTGTGTGCCACCACGGGAATGGTAATGGTTTTCGGCGAAGTTTCGACGGAACACTACTGCGACATTCCCGGTATCGTCCGCGGCGTTGTAAAAGACATCGGCTACGACGACAGTTCGCTAGGGTTCGACTACAAGACCTGCGCCGTGCTGTCTTCGCTTGACGAACAGTCTCCCGACATCGCGCAGGGCGTTGACGATGCCTCCGACGCGGAAGGCTCCGACAAATTCGACAAAATAGGCGCAGGCGACCAAGGTATGATGTTCGGCTATGCAACCGACGAAACCGCGGAATATATGCCTCTGCCCATTATGCTGGCTCACGCGGTTACGCGCCGTCTTACCGAAGTGCGCAAATCGGGCGAACTGCCTTGGCTCCGTCCCGACGGAAAGAGCCAGATAACCGTCGAATATATCGACGGCGTGCCCGAAAGAGTGGACGTCGTGGTATTGTCCGCGCAACACTCCGAGGACGTTGACTCCGCAACCCTCGAAAAAGAACTCATCGAGAAAGTCGTCAAAAAGGCAATCCCCGAGGAATACCTTGACGACGACACCAAGATTTTCATCAACCCCACGGGCAGATTTGTCAAGGGCGGTCCCGCAGGCGACAGCGGCCTTACGGGCAGAAAGATAATCGTCGACACGTACGGCGGTTTCTGTCCTCACGGCGGCGGCGCGCTCTCGGGCAAAGACCCGACAAAAGTCGACAGGAGCGGCATTTATATGGCGCGTTACGTATGCAAAAACCTCGTCGCGGCGGGCGTTTGCCGCAGAGTTGAATTGCAGGTAGCTTACGCGATAGGAATGTCCCGTCCCGTGTCCGTCTACGTCAACAGCTTCGGTACGGGCGTCGTTGACGACGACACCATTTCGAAAATCGTGTCCGAAGTGTTCGATTTGCGCCCCGGCGCGATTATCGAAAACCTCAAACTCAACAGACCCGTATACAGAGCGACGTCCAATTACGGACATTTCGGCAGGTCGGAGTTTTCGTGGGAACAGCTCGACAAGGTCGACGAAATACGCGAAGTGCTGACGAAATACGTCGGTTAAAACAAAAGAAAAAAGCAAGGCGCGCCTTGCTTTTTGTTTAAGAGCGCAATTTTGCCGAAATTCGGATTGCAATCGACACAAGAAGACGAATTTCACGGTCAAACGCGCAATAAACAGAACGACGAAACGCGAAAGCGTAGCAAAATATGGAACTTAAAGGCGAAGTCAAAAACGTAATATTCCGCAGCGAAGAAACAGGCTACACCGTGCTCGACCTTGTGACCGACGCAGGGCTGTTTACCGTTGTCGGAACTTTGCCGCCCGTGAGCGAAGGACAGAATTTGCGCGTCGAAGGCGATTTCAAGACGCGCAGTATGTACGGCAAACAGTTCACGGCGGAAAAGGCTTACGTCAGCGCTCCGTCACGTCTGGAAGGCATAATCAAGTTCCTGAGCAGCGGACTCATACACGGGTTGGGTCCCGTTACGGCTCGCGCAATAGTCGACTATTACGGCGTCAATTCGATGGAGATGATGAAATATCCCGTCGAAATCGCCAAAATCAAAGGCATATCCCTGAAACGCGCGACGGACTTTTGTCTGGGGTACTCGAAACTGCAAAAAATGCAGGCGTCGGTTATGTTTTTGCAGGAACTCGGCATAAGCATAAACCTCGCGCTCAAAATCTACCGCGTTTACGAGGACACCACCGAGGAAAAGGTGCGCCGCAATCCCTATATGCTTGTCGACGACATTGACGGCATAGGGTTCGCGACTGCCGACCGCATAGCGGGCGAACTCGGCATCGCGCGCGACAGCGACTACCGAATTTGCGCGGCGATAACTTATCTATTGAAAGAAGCGTCCAACCGCAGCGGACACAACTATCTGCCGCTCGACGAACTGGTGGGCGCGGCAGTCGAACTTCTCGGACTAGACAGCGACGAAACGGAACGCCGCGTCCGCGACAACATCGAAGACCTTGTGATGCTCGGCGACCTTGTCAGATACGATACTGGCGAATGCGTTGCAATTCTCACTCGGTTCAATTACAACACTGAAAGAAGCATAGCAAAGCGCCTTATTCAGTTGCAGGCGGAAGCCGCGGATTTCCGCGTCAACACGGACTACGAGGTCGGCGAGTTCGAAAAGGAAGCGGGATTTTCCTTGCATCCCAACCAGATACAGGCTGTTCGCGCCGCGGTGGAAAACGGTGTGCAGATTGTGACGGGCGGTCCCGGCACGGGCAAAACCACGATAGTAAAGTGCATAATGCACCTTTTCAAAAACCTCAATCAACGGGTTGCGCTGTGCGCTCCGACGGGCAGAGCGGCAAAACGGCTGTCTGTCGCAACGGGCGAGGAAGCCAAAACCATACACAGAATGCTTGACCTTGACTGGAAGGACGGGGGCGGACGGTTCACGTATAACGAAAATCGCAAACTGCCGCTCGACGCCGTCATAGTCGACGAAGTCAGTATGGTGGACGAGTTCGTTTTCAACGCTTTGCTGAAAGCCCTCGACAGAGGTTGCAGACTTGTGTTGGTCGGTGACAAAGACCAGCTTGCGTCTGTCGGTGCGGGCAACGTTCTCAGCGACCTCATCAAATGCGGAAGGTTCCCCGTAAGCGAACTTACGCAGATTTACAGACAGTCGGAAGAAAGCAAAATCGTGCCCAACGCACACAAGATAAACCGCGGCGAAATGCCCGACCTCGACAACAAAAGCAAGGACTTTTTCTTTGAAGAAAGGGAAGACGCAGAGGCCATAGCCGCAACCGTATCCGAGCTTGTCACGCGCCGACTTCCGAAGTATCTCGGAGTGTCGCCCGCCGAAATACAGTTGCTTTGTCCCATGAAACGCGGAAGCGCCGGAACGGTCAATCTCAACCGAATTCTGCAACGCGCAATCAACCCGCCGTCGCCCGCGAAAAAGGAAGTAAGGCAAGGCGAAACGCTGTTCCGCGAAGGCGACAAAGTCATGCAGATGCAGAACAACTATCAGCAGGAATGGACGCAGACCACGGGCAACAGAGTGGAGCGCGGAAGCGGCGTTTTCAACGGCGACATAGGCACGATAGAAAGCATAAACACGCAGATAATGCAGTTTACAGTGCGTTTTGATGACGATAAAGTGGCTGTTTATCAATATGCAGACATAGAACAGCTCGCACTTGCGTATGCTGTTACAATTCACAAATCGCAGGGTAGCGAGTTCGATGCGGTGGTCATCGCGCTTGACGCCAACTATATGTTGCAGACCCGCAACCTGCTTTATACGGCGGTAACGCGCGCCAAGAAACTCGTCGTGCTTGTCGGTTCCAAAAAGACGGTTGCGCGAATGATACGCAACAACGAAACGGCAAGGCGTTACAGCCTGCTCATCAACCTTATCGAAGAAGAGTTCGCGGGAGAAATTTTCTGATGAAACGCGAAAACGGCGGTCGCGAAAAAGGCATCGGCACCAAAACCGACGCGGAAGCGGCGGGCAACAAAGTGCGGGAATTTGTCCGTTCTGTGGGCTGTAAGCTCAAACGCGCCGTTTATCCCGAAAGAGTTACCTGCGACTTGTGCGGCAAGGAACTCGTCGCGGACACGCGTTATCCGCTTTGCGCCGCTTGTACGGAGACCGTTACGTTCACAGACGGAAAAGTTTGTCTTTGTTGCGGAGCGCCCATAAACGACGAGGCGGATTATTGTATCCGTTGTCAGAATACCGAAAGCGTGTTCAGGCTCAACCGTTCGGCTATGGTTTATGACGGCGGAGCAAAGAAACTGGTTTATTCCCTAAAATTCGGCGGGAAGAAATACATCGCGAAGACGCTCGGCGCAATGATGAGCGACGCGTTTTTGCGGTTCGGTATGGAAGCCGACATAATCGTTCCCGTTCCGATGAGCGAAAAGGAAGTCAAAAAACGCGGGTTCAATCAAGCCGAACTCATAGCCCGCGAAGTGGGCGGCAGACTGAATATTCCCGTTTTGCCTGCGTTGCAGAAAGTCAAGGAAACGTTGCCGCAAAAAGAGTTGTCGGGCAGAGAAAGGGCGGAAAACCTCAAAGGATGTTTTGCGGTTGCGTATTCCGACTGGATAGTCGGTCGCAAAATTCTGCTTGTCGACGACGTTTTCACGACGGGTGCTACCGCAAACGAGTGCGCGAAAACCTTGTTCAAAGCAAAAGTCAGGCAGGTAAGCGTGCTGACTGCGGCGGTGACAAAGACAAAGTTGCCCGTCGAACAATCAAAAGAGCCCGATGAGTGACAGAAATAAAGTCGCGACGATATGCGACAAAAGTTTGCGATAACGGGTTGCGGTGACGGAAAAGAACATAGCCTTATTTTGGTGCCGCGTGATTTTAATGTCGGATAAAGGCATTCACCGCAAAATAAAATTGCTGTACGGAGGTGTGCTTGTCGGTGTCGAACGTGTTTTGTGCGCTTGTGCATTCGGCGGCGGTTGCGGCGTAAAAGCGGCAGGCGCGGACTGCGTTCGGGAAAGTATTTGCCATTTGCCGCAAAAGGTTATATTATTTTAGTATAGCGTACGCGCGCGTGTCTGCGCGGCGTGTGTATATACGGGACGTTTCGCGATGGAACGAACCGAAATCATATTGCAGGGCAAATGCCCTCAAAGGACGGAAAATGATTGCTCTTTTCAACGAAAACGAAAGAAAAGTCAGAAAGCTCCGCAAGATAGCGGAGAAAATAGACGCGCTTGCTCCCGTTTATTCGGGAATGTCCGACGCCGAACTTGCCGCAATGACGGACAAGTTCAAGGCACAGCTTGCGGACGGCAAAACGCTTGACGACATTCTTCCCGACGCATTTGCGGTCGTGAGAGAAGCTGCGGACAGAGTGCTGGGTATGCGCCCCTTCTTCGTTCAGCTGATGGGCGGCGTCGCTCTCCATCAGGGCAGAATTGCCGAGATGGGAACGGGCGAAGGCAAGACGCTGGTCGCGACTATGCCGTCTTATCTCAACGCACTGGCGGGCAAAGGCGTGCACGTCGTCACGGTCAACGATTATCTTGCATCGCGTGACGCGGCGTGGATGGGAAAGGTTCATCGTTTTCTCGGACTGAAAGTCGGCGTTGTCGTTCCCGGTATGAAGAACGAGGAAAAGCGCGCGGCGTACGAGTGTGACGTTACCTATTGCACCAACAACGAACTCGGGTTCGATTTCCTGCGCGATAATATGGTTGTGCGCAAAGTCGACAAGGTTCAGCGCGAACTGAACTTTGCAATTATCGACGAAGTCGACTCCATTCTTATCGACGAAGCGAGAACGCCGCTCATTATATCGGGCAGAGGCGGCAAGTCGAGCGAGATGTACAAGTCTGCGGACAACTTCGCAAAGAACCTCAAAGAGGGTGAAGATTTCACCATCGAGGAAAAGGAAAAAACGGTTATGCTTACCGACGACGGTATTGCAAAAGCCGAAAGATTTTTCCACGTCAACAATCTTACCGACCTTGACAATACCGAACTTTATCATCACATTCAGCAGGCGCTCAAAGCCCACAACATTATGAAGCGCGACCGCGACTACATAGTGTCGGACGGCGAGGTGTTGATTGTCGACGAGTTTACGGGACGTATAATGATAGGACGTCGTTACAACGAAGGACTTCATCAGGCAATCGAAGCCAAGGAACACGTCCAGATAAGGAGCGAGAACAAGACGCTTGCGACGATAACTTTCCAGAATTTCTTCCGTATGTACAAAAAACTGTCGGGTATGACGGGTACGGCAAAGACGGAAGAAGAGGAATTCAAAGGCATTTATTCGCTTGACGTCGTAACCATTCCGCCAAACAAACCGTCCCAGAGAAAAGACGAAAACGACAAAATTTACACAAAAGTTCAGGGCAAACTGAAAGCAATAGTTGCAGACATAGAGGAATGCTATTCCAAGGGACAGCCCGTACTGGTGGGTACGGTCAGCGTCGAAAAGTCCGAGGAACTCAGCGGACTGCTCAAACGCAAGGGTATACGTCACAACGTTCTGAATGCGAAGTTCCATAAACAGGAAGCGCAGATAATCGCGCAGGCGGGCAAGTTCAAAGCCGTGACGATAGCCACCAACATGGCAGGTAGAGGCACGGACATCGTGCTCGGCGGCAATGCGGAGTTCCAGGCAAAAGAGAAGATGGAGCGCGACGGATATCCGCTCGAAGTCATCGAAATGGCAACTTCGCCCCACGATTACGACGACCCGCAGGTCAAGGAAGCGAAAGAAGTATTCCGTCACCATTACGAAGCGTTCAAGCGCATTTGCGACGAAGAAAAGGAAAAGGTTGTGGCGCTCGGCGGACTGCGCGTCATAGGCACGGAAAGACACGAGAGCAGACGTATCGACAACCAGCTCCGCGGTCGAAGCGGACGTCAGGGCGACCCCGGTAGTACCGTTTTCTACATTTCTATGGAAGACGACGTAGCCAGAATTTTCGGCGGCGACAAACTGAAATCCGTTGCCGAAACGATGAAGTTTGACGACGATACGCCCATATCAAACGGCATAATCAGCAAGCAAATCGAACGCGCGCAACGTATGGTCGAAGGCAGAAACTTCTCAATCAGAAAACAGGTTCTGAGCTACGACGACGTTATGAACGCTCAGCGCGAACTCATCTACAAGGAACGCGGCAAGGTTCTCGACGGACTGGACGTTCACGACCAGATTATCGATATGATAGGCGACCTTGCGGAAGAGATTATCGGGTATTACGCCGACTACAAGACGGACTACAACACTTGGGATTACGAAGCGTTCAATAACGCGCTCGAACAGCGTATGCTGCCCAAGGGAACCAACCTAATGACGCCCGACCTTTGCTCCTGCTACGACGTCTACAAGCTGAAAGACGCGGTGCTCGAAATCGCACTAAAAGAGTACGAGAACAAGGTCAAGAAACTGACCGAAGACGGGTTTAATTTCGGCGACCTCGAAAGAGTTATATTGTTGCGTACGGTCGACAACAAGTGGATGGACCACATCGACGCCATGGACGCGTTGCGTCGCGGTATAGGGCTAAGAGGCTACGGTCAGCGCGACCCCGTGCTTGCGTACCGTCAGGAAGGCTGGGAGATGTTCGAGGATATGGTCAGCCGCATTCACTCCGAAACTGCGGCGATACTTCTCAAAGTCACGGTCGAGAAACGCGAAGAAGGCGCGCCCGCGAAGCTGTCGCAAAACATAGCGGCGGCGCAGAAGAGTGTTGCGGCAAAGAGCGCGAAAGTCGGCAGAAACGACCCATGTCCTTGCGGAAGCGGACTGAAATACAAGAACTGTTGCGGTAAATAATATGCTGGATTATCAAGAAAAGAGAAACGAACTGAAATCGCTGAAAACGGAGTTGACGCACGCTTTTGAGGGTATAAACCCCGAAAAACTGCGCGCACGCATAGCCGCACTCGAAAAGGAACAGAACGCGGAAGGGTTCTGGAACGATGTCGAGAACGCGCAGAAAGTGTCCAAGGAAATAAGCCAGCTGACAAGCAAAATCGGCAAGTTCGAGAAGTTGCTCGTCGAAATCGACGACGCACTCGACACGGTTGATATTGTCGAACTCGAAAACAGCGAAGAAGAGGACGAAACGCTGGTCAAACACATTGCGACGTTGTCCGAAGAAGTGGAAAAACTCACGCTGTCGACGTTGCTTTCGGGCAAGTACGACTCGTTGAACGCAATTCTCACTCTGCACGCGGGAGCGGGCGGAACGGAAGCGCAGGACTGGTGTGAAATGCTGTACAGAATGTACACGCGTTTTGTGGAAAGGTCGGGGTGGAGCTATACCGAACTCGACAGTCTTGCGGGCGACGAAGCGGGACTTAAAAGCGTGACGTTCCGCGTCGAGGGCGATAACGCATACGGATATCTCAAAGCCGAAAAAGGCGTACACCGTCTTGTCCGAATTTCGCCGTTTGACAGTCAGGCGCGCAGACACACTTCGTTTGCGTCGCTGGAAGTCATGCCCGAAATCATCGATACAACGGAAATCGAAATCCGTCCCGAAGACCTCAAAGTGGACACCTACCGAAGCAGCGGCGCGGGCGGACAGCACGTCAACAAAACGGAGTCCGCAATACGTATAACGCACTTGCCCACGGGTATAATTGTTGCATGTCAGAACGAGCGCAGTCAGATACAGAACCGCGAAGTCGCAATGCAGATGCTGCGCAGCAAGCTCATTGAAAAACGCGAACGCGAACGCGAAGAAGAAGCCGCCGCAATTTCCGGTCAGCTCAAAAAAATCGAGTGGGGCAGTCAGATAAGAAGTTACGTTTTCTGTCCCTACACAATGGTCAAAGACCATCGCACAGGTTACGAAACGGGTAACGTTCAAGCCGTTATGGACGGCGACCTCGAAGGGTTTATCAACGAGTATTTGAAGATGTCCTCTCGCGGTTGAGCGCGCTATTTCGCGTAATACTGCGTCAGATACACGCTCCGCAAACAGTCACGTACAACAAGTACGCTCCTGTCTGCGTCGGAGATATCTTCCTTGTCTGACACGAAATATCGCGCTCAACAAAAACGGCAACGCCGCGTGCTATTTCGCGTGATACTGCGCAGCTTCGCTGATTGAAAATATGAACAACGCGCACTATAGAATAACCGCGCGTCGTCACAGCGGGCGCACTTGCTAGAGACGGCTCGTCGCAAGCGCAGCACTTCGTGCAATTAATAATCAAGGGTGCAGGATGGCGCACCCTGCCTGGTGAAGAATGGGGGAAAAATCTCGTGCCAACGAACCGTTGAGTCGGGAAGAGCTCAAAAAACAGAACAAAAAGGAAACAAAAATTATCCTGATATGTCTGTTTGTGATACTTCCGCTCGTTGCCGTTTTCTTTACGGTGTGGTTTTTGGTCGAGCCGCGAATATCGCCCGAAATCACGGTCGGAAACGGAATTGTAACGGTCAAAGGGTTGTACCCGCAGGAGATTGATTTGCAGGGTGCGACGGTAACGTTGTCCGATATTTCAAAAGTGCCTGTTGACAAGCGGATTGCGGGAAGCAACTATCCCAATGCGGGAGTGTCGAAAGGCAAATTCAGAAGTGCCGAAGACGGTGCGGAAGTGTATTTGAGTCTGATGAACACAAGAATTCCGCATATAGTCATAGACAACGGAAAAAGATTTTACATAAACCGTAAAACAGCGGAAGAAACGCGCGCACTATATGACAAAATCCTTGCCGAAACGGAGAAAATGTGCGCTTAGAATATCGAAAATGAAGATTTTAGCCATTGAAAGCAGTTGTGACGAAACAGCGGCGGCAGTCGTCGAAAACGGACGGCGGGTTTTGTCGAACACCGTTGCTTCGCAGATAGAAATTCACCGCAGATTCGGCGGTGTCGTTCCCGAAATCGCAAGCCGCAACCACACGCTTGCAATCGAAAACGTGGTCAAGCAGGCGCTTGACGAAGCAAATTGCACAAAGGACGACATTGACGCCGTTGCCGTGACATACGGCGCGGGGTTGCTCGGCGCGT
>URAF01000017.1 GCA_900545885.1 uncultured Eubacteriales bacterium | reverse complement strand
CCTTCGAAGTACCGCATAGGTTTCGCCCTGATGTTCTTTGCGTTCGGTTACGCCTTGTTATTCGATGTAGGTGCGGACGTACATCGAAGTGTGGAGCCGCTTGCCGTCAATGTTCTTCCTGTCGGAGAACATATACTCGTAGATCGCGTCGAGGTCGGGTGTGCGAAGATAGTAGGTGTCATAGCTCATCGTCACATTGCCCAGACTGCTGTCCAACGAGATCCCGAATACCTGCTTGACGATATAGTTCTCCGTCCGGTACACGTTGGTTGCTCCCTTCGCAAATTCCGGCTTATACGTCGTCATGGTTCTTCCTCCTTTTTGTTTTTATCGAATGCCGCGAGAAGGTAATCCCGCAGTTTTCGGTTCAGGTTTTTGATGTGCCCCTCGGATACATTCCAGTCGTCCGCCACAACAAGCTGCGTGTTGTTCTCGGTGTATAGCGCGACATACAAGGCATACAGTTGGGGAGAGGCGCCCCGGATCACTGTGTTGTATCTGCCGACCTTCTCAACTATTGCGTTTTTCACAACCGAATCGCACGCTTTGTCGAAGATATCTTTGTGCGCATAGTAGTACCGTATCTCCTGCAAATCTGTCTGGATCTGCTTCATCGTCATTTCTTTTCGTCCTCCTTCTTCGGCAAAGCGAAGGTCTTTATAATGGACTTCATCACTTCCGCATCTTCACCCGAAAGCCCTCCGACGAGCTTTTCAAGCAAGGCGAGCTGCTTGTCCGTAAGATATTTCATATCCAGCCGGAAACCGTCTACGACGTGAATCCCTCCGCCATTGCCCTGTGTGGTGTAGACCGGGTACTCCAACGAGAGGCTCAGCACGTCATATTCGATTGTGCGTTTGCTGACGCCGAACTCGAATGCAAGATTCTCTCTTGTATCGTGCCGGCGAGCGCAAAGGGCTTCCAATAACGCTTTGCGCCTCTCGTTGACTGACACCGATATTCACCTCCTTTGCCTTTCTTGGCTGTAGTTTAGAAGTTGAACTCGCAAGGTTTTTGCGACTTCAAAAAATTTTTTCGACTTTTTTTTCAAAGCCGTCGGAGAAAACAAAAAGCCCCGACAAACCGACTTCCCAGTAGGGAAATCCGTTTGTCGGGGCCTCTCGACTTCTCGGTTTAACCGTCCGACTTACAAAGAATATGACCTGCGACAGGATTTACACGATGGCGCTGTTTCAGCTACGACCTGATGCGTCGTTATTCCGTATTCAGTTTTCGATCTGTTCGCCGTACGGTGGCGTGATGTCTATCCGCTCATGCCTGCGGCTGATACGCTTGCTGACCATGACCAATCCGCAGCGGGTGCATTGAAGTTTTACCAGCCCGTTTTCGTTCCGGTAGCCTGTCAGTACCTGCCCGCAGTTTATGCAATGGCGTCTTGTGGGTTTCCATGTGTCTTGCATATGACATAGATCCTCCTTTCCCCGAACCTGCAAGGCGGTATTTAAGAAAACTGCATTGGGGCGGTCGGGAATTCCGGCACCGCAGTCATCTTACCTTGTCAGATCCTATAAGCATGAGCTGCGCTCACTCTTATCCGAATGTCTTGATGCAGCCGACCAGCACGCCCTGAACGGCGCATTCGTCAACGATGATGTCCTTCATCCTCTTGTTTTCGGGATGGAGAACGATCTTGCCGTCGCGGTGGTACAGCCGTTTAAGCGTAGTGTTGCCGTCCACCAGCGCAACCACGATTTCTCCGTCGTCCGCCGTATCCTGTCTGCGAAGGACAATCAGGTCGCCTTTGTTTATGCCGGCGTCTGTCATACTGTTACCGAAAGTGCGGAGCATGAACAGGTCGCCGTCGCCGAACAAAGCCTTCGGCAGGGCGAAACTCTCTTCTATGTTCTCAACACCGTAGTTCGGCTCGCCACAAGCGATTTCTCCCACAAGCGGCACAATGGTGGATTCACCGCTCAGAAGAGCAGGGAGAGGCTGAATAGAACCGTCTTTTTCCAATTCAAGACTGCCTCTTCGTTCCAACGCCTTGACATAACGTTGCACCGTCGCCAAAGAGCCGAGCCCGAGCGCGTGCATGACATTTCTGAAACTCGGAGATCTGCCGTTCTCTCGTTGATACCGGATATTGTATTCGGCAACCCGATTCATCGTTTCTTCATCCAATACTCGCATACCAGCCTCTTGCGTCTATTAAAAACGCACCGTTTCGTTATGATGTTTGTATTATACCAAAAGCGAGACCCTGATGTCAAGGCCTCGCTGTCCAACTTTGCGGACTGTGAAAAGAAATTAAAAATTATTTGGTTTATTTAATTTATGAGGTCAGTATATCGTTACTCAATTTACTTAATGTAGCCGCCATTTTATCTTTTTTCAGATCACATTCCCAAATAATAAATATTTTCCAACCGAGATTTGTAAGCAGTTTATAATTTTCGCTATCGCGTTCTCTGTTTCTGAGAAGTTTTGCCTGCCAGAATTCTCTGTTAGTGTCAGGCAGAAAAAACCTTTTACATCCCTCATGAGCATGCCAAAAACATCCGTTGACAAAGATAACTGTTCTATATTTTTTAAGAACAATATCCGGAGATCCGGGCAAGGACTTTACATTACGCCTGTACCTGAATCCTTGCGAGAACAAATATTTCGCCACAAGATCTTCCGGTTTTGTTTTTGTCCCACGAATTTGTGACATATTATAGCTTCTTACTTCTTTACTATGCACATCCATCAGTCGTATCTTTCCAGGATTCTCTCTGTATGATAGAGCTGGAAAAAGAACCCTTCCAGCATTTTTACAGGGATACTGTTTCCTGCCATTCTGATAATTTTATCACGAGGGAACAGCTTGCTTCTTACTCGTTGTTCCGGATTATTCTGCTGAAGTTTGTCATAATCTTCATCGGTAAATCCCATAAATAATAAGCACTCTCTTGGTGTCAAATATCGGAATTTTCCTCTTTCCTTGATTCCAGTATCGAAATAAATATTTCCGGAATTGGGATTCCTGTCCTGTTTTGTAGTTATTGTTCTTATAAATTCTTCCGTAGTAATTTCTCCGTTCTCATTTACGATCTTGGGATTTTCGTCCCAGATTTTCCGTCGGGATACAGTATCATTCGGAGTACATTCCAAAGCCTCATGCCATAATTGCGAAGTCATATCCGATGAAAGACGCAACAGTTGGGCTATGCTTTTCGGACAGTAGTAGGCTGACTTTTGGTACTCATTCACGATTCTTGTTTCGTCTTCTCCCCAAGATGCAAAAAATTCCCTGATTTCTTTTTTCAGAGATATATTGTCGCCAACAAATACACTCATCATCAATAACCGCGGTCTGTTTTGAGGTATACCATAATTTTTTGCATTAACATGCATATACTGGCTTTCATACCCGAGATCGCTCAGTTCCTTGATCCACTTCTCAAAATTTGATCTGTGCCGTGCTGACAAAAGAGTCGGAACATTTTCCATAATAAGATAGCGGGGGAGTGATTTCCTCAAAAGCGACATCTCTGTAAGTATTCTGCCTACCTGCCACAACAAACTTGAACGGCTTCCCGAATTGATATCAATTCCTTTATTGTACCCATGAAAAGCCCCGACATTAGACAGATCCTGGCACGGAAAAGAATAGGTAAGAATGTCAGTATCATCCGGCATTTGCACTCCTGTTACGCTGCTGATATCAACCAGATTATTTGTACGTTTGATTGCGGAAAGTATACGCTTCAGAACTTCTTCGCTGTAACAGCGCAAAGTCTGATAGTTCATAGCTTCTTTGCCATCATTACTCAAAGTATAATTTTTGAGTTTATCAAGGAGCTCCTGTTTGTTCTGTCGTTCAACTTCAGGAAGATTAAAGCAGCTTTCATGTATAGCATCATAAGCTATGAATGCGTGTATATCCCATTCACATGTTGCTTGCACATTTATTCTTATGCCGATGTTTTTTAATGCGCGGGCCTGACTGCCAATCCCGCTGAAAAGCTCTACTATATTGTATTCTTTTTTCATTTTTCTCCGCCGATCAGATAAGCACACCAGCCTGATCCAGTTTGTTTCTTATTTTCCATATTAGTTTTGCTTGCTTTTCTGACGGCACTTTTTTACCGGCAGTAAATGCAATCGCTAAATTAAGCAGGTCTGTCTCCATAGGAGAAAGAATATGGCGTTTCATGCCCTCCTTAAGCAGATCAGTCCAATAGCTGTTCCCAAGATTATAAATTTCGACCAGCCAATTAACATCTTTTTCAAGCTTTTTTTCTTTAATCTCTCCTTGTATCCTCTCGTCCATAACTTCTTTGGATATGAGATCGTTCACAAACTGAGGATCCAATGACAAAGGCACATCTTTATACCTTTTCCATGTTTCTTCTTTAGAACAATATTCTCTTGCCGATCCGACAGAGTTGCGGATGAACTCATTAGTGGCATGGGCTACTTTTTCTATCTGGCAGCTCAATGACGGATATAAAGTCTGCTTTCTCCATATCAAATCATAATCAAGACAATAACCTTTGGGCAGATTTACGATGATTTTTGATATTGTATATGGAACGATAAACGGCTTTATATAACTTGCAGATATATACCAAGTTGAGTTCTTCACAATTTTATCTGTAGCTTTGAATAATATAGCATAACAGATTGCAAGTTTGAAAAACTCATCATTAAAATATTCCGGTGTTTTCTGATACTGACTGTCTATGTATTCGGCAAAAAACGACATGCACTTTTCGCCGCCTTTGCTCACTACGTCCGGACGAAGAAGTTCTGCGCAGGTAAAAAACTTAGCAAGATCTTCCTTTTTGATAAGCTGACTTTTGGGATATCTCCGAGCAAATGCCTCTTTTTCACTCTTACGGGTGATTTTGAATTGCTCCTGGTCATATTTTCCGCGTGAACGTTCATAATACCAGAAAGTATTGTTGACATTATCACCAGAAACAGGGGCAGGAATCTTCTTGGACAAGGCTTCAAAAACTCTGTGAAACGGATGATTAGAGAAAAAGTCGGAGTTTTTTACAGAATTCTGACTGTTTGCGTACCTGGAGATATTCTGTATCATCATATCATAATCATCATTCTTAACAACAGTCAGTTTCATCGGAACAAAAATATTGTCCAATGGCAACTTGTCCTTAATCACAGCTGATGTAAGGGAAGCTGTAGTTTGTCCGCCGTTAATAATCTGCAGATCTTCCATTGAAGTTATAAATCTCTTATCATCAGATAATGTAATCTTCGCAGCCGTACATGCAATACCGTTGTTATATGCAAAAAATTTGGTCGGCTCTTTTCTTATCGTTTCACGAATGCCCTTATTTATTTTCCCTCGGTTGCTCAAAAAAGCTCGGACATTCCCTTCAAGCAACCTCGAGCCGTGGTCATAATAAATGCTATGCAAGAAATACCCGGGAACAATTGCAAGATAAGCGTCATAGTCAAGATTGCCGGACATCTCTGCCTTGATACACGGAATACCCTTTATGCCGTATTTGTCAGTTTCAATCAATATAGGCTCCCTGTCTTTTCCTGATTGATACAGATCATAAAAACGCTTGATGCTCCAGACATTCAGCTCAACTCGTTTATCAAGAAAATCATCACACCTCAAAGAAGTTACTTTATCGCTGAGTGTTTTATTGGTAATGATATACAGTTTAATCTGATCGATGGAATCATCATTATCAAGATCAACGTAATCTTTTTTCATTCTTCGCGCAATATTTCGTCCTACCGGAAGCATTTCATCGGTAAGATCAAAATATTCCTGCAACCGCTCATCAAACGCCTCCTGGATAAAATTCAGCATCCTGGTACGAATCGTGTCCAGTTCGGTTCTTGTCAGAGTGGCATCAGCTGTATCTTTGAAGTCATTTGATATAAGCACAAACGATTTATCTGATGCATCAAATCCATATGCATCAAACGCCATAATTTTATTATTCCGACAGCGCTTTTGTATAGGTCTTATAACGGGATCTGTCAATTCTCCCATCGCAGTCAGTTTGTCCAACGCGTCTTCAAGAAAATATTCGTCAGGCAAAACACTCTCTATCTGAGCGTTGATCCGTATGTCATCAAGATATTCTTTTTTGTATTCTTCAAAAGCCATATTCATACCAGCTTCTCCTTGAACTTTTCTATAAGTGTCAGCATGATTTCATATTGTACTTTGGCAACTCCGGCTGGCAGCAATGCTGCTTTCAGCCGTGGAAAATCATCCTTTACCGAATAATTATCCACCGAGACCAAATTATAGACATAATTATCATACACTTCGCTGTATGCATATCCGGCTTGTTTAAGTTTCTCTGCAAAAATATCTCTGTCTGTGTCCAACTGCAGCTCCGACATGATTTCAGCTACAAGGGGATTCAAAGAAATGCCATTAAAGCTGGGACTCATTTTTTCCAGCCGATACACAATCAGATGTCCTTCATTTTCGCTGTCCAGTTGTTCCAAAGAAGATATAAAAACAGAATTCCTGAAAGAATTAATGGTTTTAATTTCAAACCAATCATCGCCGTAGGAAAAATCTTTATGCGTAGGCACCGGACCACTCCATCCGTTTACCCCCATCGTTGTTCCATACTTTTTTGCGGCATAATTTTTGAAGAACAAAAGCTCTCCGAGTAATCCGATGATCTCATTCTCATTCAACAGCTTTGATGAGCTGTAAAACATCTTCTTCCATTGATTGTATCGGTTCACGATTTCAATATATCCGTTATCACCGGTATAATTTTCAGTCTGCGTAATAATATCTTCACAGAAATTACAGAATAAAGACAAATTTTCAGCGGAGTTGAAAGAGAACAACAATGAATAATAATCCGGCGTCTTGATCTGTTTTATCTCCAACAGGTTGTTTCCGGTAATTTTCACAGGTTGAAACAATCCGTTATACCGCAGAGTCGGATTTCCTTTTTCGTTTTTACCCAGATATAATTCCAAAGGATGCGTTTCAGAAACGCGGATATATTCTGAGTTATTGAGAATGAGCGACAGTTTTTGCCTGACGTCGTTCTTATTCATTGCAGTCATCCCCCTCGTCATCATGGTCTTTATCAAAATAGTTGACGGACTTATTGACCGTATACATAATACTTTCACTGACGGCATTTTCCTTTTCAGGAAAAGCGATTGCAAAACCGATCAAGTAATTATAGCGCCTTGTCTGCAATTCTCTTCTGACTTTAATATTTTCACTAGCCGATACTCCAGTAAAAATCTCCTCATTTTCCAGATCACTGTTATCCGGATCAATAAAGTAAATAATGAAAAGCGGATTTCGCCCCTTAATCATATATTGTTGTGCCCGTATATCATCTCCTTTAGGGCACTGCGATTTGTCAAGTCCGTTTTTTGCATCGGCGCGCCCGCCCAAGCGTGCCCTTTGTCTGCTGATTCGGATCACCGTCGGATCATCATCGGGGACATCATAATTTCTGCGCACCAAAGGGTTATCAATGTGCAGAGCAGGGAAAATAAACCTGTGTTCGTTGTCTTTTTCTCCTCCGATAACAAGCACGTCAAAATAATCCAGCTCGGAATCAGTTCTGCGCAGAAAATCCGTTATCTGGTGTATATCAAAGTTTCCGTTCAGTTTATGTACAGTTATCTCACCCAGCAATTTCAGAATTCTGTCCTTAGGAATATTTCTGAAATACGGATGTCTTACAGACGAATCCTTTGTTGCGACATCTATCCCGCTCAGGAAATTTTTTGCAGCATTGATATTCTGTTCAATAATTCCGAGATCACGATGAAGGTAAGGGGTTTCAAAGATATTGCCATAAAAAGATTTGTAATATCTTTGTTTCTTGGTGTTTCTGCTTTTATTGGCTGCCGTAATACCAAGTTCAATGGAATCGTTCCTTACGCGTATACCATATTCTTCAGGTTTTTTACCTTGTTTCCCCATAACTTCAATATCTTTCCGCAAGTCCTCAATTGAACTGCAGATATAGCGATAATATTTTGCAGAGTCTTTAGTTATAAATATTTTACACAAATCAGCATATCCTTCACGATAGCCGAACCATCTGCCCATTTGCATCAGAACATCAAATGTTGCTGTATTCCGATAAAAATAACTGACACACAATCCTTCAAGAGTAAGCCCTCTTGATAAAGCTAAACCTCCGATTGCAATAACGCGTAAACCCGTATCTTTATGTGCTTCATAATCAATTTTTGCTGATTGTTTGGATGAGTTGACAACAACAATCTGGATATTTTTTATTGAATCGTATATTCTTGGGAACACCTTAGTCCAAGTCAAGGTAGTACCGTCTGAGATTATGTTCCCATACTCTTTGTTAAAAGTCTCATGTAATGAGGACACCAAAGGATTTGTCAGAGCATATTCCACATCAAGTTTATACGTCTGCTTCAAGGCATTTTTAACGGTGAGGAAATAATCAGTAATTATATCCTTTATAACGAGCTGCACTTTGGTAAAGCGCGTCATGTTGATAAGCATTGACCGGTTGGTTCGTATGCTGCTGCCGCCATCGCGTATATCGCGTATTGCATTTGCCAGTAAAAATGCATTCACAGCATAATAAACCGAGTTAAATAATTTATCTCCGTGCCAGTCTTTTTTATGTTTCATCGGGAAGATATTTTCGTTCCCGTCTTTTATCTCCCGCACATTTTCATTTTCCTCGAAGAAATATTTCCGGGGACCATAATAATTTGAAGGAGCTTTTAACGAGTAGATAAAGTCTCTGGGAAATAAATCATCGCGCAGCATTTCGTCGTCGCTGTCATAATTTATAAAGACATTGGCAAAAGGAGTTGCGGTAAATCCGACATAACAACTTCTTGTAAAAAGCGCAAGGATTTTGCGTATATAATTATTGATTTTAGTCGGATCATCATCTTGTTTATGCGTGTTGATACTTGCATTATCTGCTTCATCATCGATCATCAGCATAGGAACATTAATTCTTTGGTATTGCCGTGTTGTGTTGATATTTTTAAAAGACAGGAACACCTTTTTCAGAACGCTTACATTTTTTTTGATAACGAACACCATTGGCTCACTGGGATATGTGCTTATCCTGATGTTAGTGTTCTGGTCGTCATCGGCGACAAAATCCTTTGCGCGACTTGTAAACAGCCGCGGCATCCTGTCTCCACGCCCGACCCCGACATCCGCCGCAGTTGTCACATCATATCCCACAAAGCCTTCTTCAACGCGTTCCTGTGTTTGTTTGCGAAGGTTTTCTATCGTTCCTGTCAGTATAAATATAACTTTATATCCGGCATCGGCGGCCTTTGTTACCAAGCCCAGATAATTTGATGTTTTGCCGGACTGAACATCTCCCATGACAAGACCTCGGACAGAAAAAACACTGTCGGATTCATTCGGATTGCCAAGATAGGACATAATTCTCCGAAGCGTTGTCTCTTCCAACCGTTTGATTACTTCCGGCGGAAAATGCTTTTGGACAGCAAGATAATTTTTATATCTTGTCCAATAGTATTCATCGTGACCTTCTTCCAGAAAATTATCGTACCACTTGTAATCATGATCATAATCACCGAGAAGAACGTCGCCTTCTTCCTGGTAAACCGAATGAACTGCTTTTATTTTGTTGATAACGAGCAGCCGCTCAGAATCGGACAATACAATTTCAGGTAATTCATGGCTATACATTTCCTGCGCTTTTTGCATAGAATCAACTATACTTTTTTCGTCAGGTATATAAAATGGGTTGGATATTTTCTTTACCCGCAGATCATTTGAATACTGATCCAAATATATATCAAATACTTCCTCACGCGTTCTCATTTTCTACGATCTCCATTATTCTTTGGGCTATCATCGGATGATTGAACGGCTCATACTTCGTCACTATAGCCAAAACTTCTTCATTGCATTTCTGCACAATCTGTTTCGTTTTTTTAAATTGTACCACTCCTTCCATTACTATAGCATCAATTTGATCTTCTTCCGGCTCTGTAGCATTATTTTTATTGCAGATTGAGTTGTATATGTCGTCATAAGGAATCGAGACGGAAATGGCATCAATAAAATTCAGAATTTTATTCCTGTCTTTATCATCAAAATCATCCAGGAAACGTCTTATAAAAGCAGATTCTTTGTTTATATAAAAACATTCTTTCTTTTGCTTATTAAGAGATTTATTCCAGATTTTATTGTCGTCACGTTCCAAACTCAGCCGAACTCTTTTGGTTGTTTTGTCTTTTGAACGCGCGCATACATCCGAAACAACTTTTTTCAGTTGATTCATCACTTGTCTGGGAATTGTAGCGTTCTGTTTTTTGATATCGATATCCCATATGTCATCAAGAGAATTCGGGATGTCAACTTTTATGCGTCCATATTTCAGAATTTCCGGCAACACGCCGGTTGATGAAAGACGAAACCATTTTCCGTAAATTATAAGGCGGTCATTCCTGTATATGTAAAACCCCTGATCACTACGCAGAGAATCAATTCCGCCGAGTTTTGCAATATCTGCCTCTGTGAGGTCAGACATGTGGGGAAGTATATAAGGCTGAATTTTTATAACAGAATCGTTTATGGTCAGTTCGCTTACTTTTTTAGAATCTGTTTTAGCATGATCCTCCAAAAAAGGGTCAAGGGGGACAAGCGCATCATTGTTAATAAAAATATTCAGTGGCTTAAACCTGTTGGACAAAAATCTGTGAAACACAAGGCACAAATGTTTTTCTGCTTCTGCCATTTCATCAGACAAGTATTCGCGGACACGACCGTTACTTTTTTTATAGGCAATATCGAAATTCTGCCACACGACCAAAGTTCCCATGGGCAAGTTGATTAAAACATCTGCCATCGGCGTTCCGGAAATTTCTGTCTCGTCCAGTTCAATACAATCCCATTTTTTATCCTTTAATACAAGATCAAGATTCCATTGAAAGCCTGAAATGTCACTGCCATTTTTAGATATGACTGTCAATATTCTGCATTGTGAGAGCGATGCGGACTTTAGTCCTAAGCCAAAACGTCCGAGATCTGAAGAACTATATTCGCGGTTACTGCCATATTTCATAGCATTAAACAGTTCATTTCTGGTCATACCTCGCCCGTCATCCAATACAGAAACGAATAATTCCGAGTCATTGATCGGCACATTTATGTAAATGTTCTTCGCCCCCGCAGAAATTGAATTATCCACGATATCTGCTAACGCCGTTTTGAAGGTATATCCGATGGATCTCATTGAATTCATGAGAACACTTGGTGAGGGGGTGTTTTCAATCCTTACAGACATCTCAGTTCTCCTTTTTCATCTGTCACCGCATAACTCTTGGGCGAATAAACACCGGCGATTTTATCTACCCAATTTTTCATTCCCTCAACGACTTCTTTGGGAGAGATGATTTTCAGTCGGTCTCCGAAGGTGCAGCACCAGCCGAAGAAAACAGGGCTGAGCTGAACGGTGGCGGTAAATTGAATGCGGTCGTCTCCGCAACTGATAATGACGGCTTTCTCGCCGAACTTATCATAGATGACATCCAGCAGGTCGGGATCTGCCTCGAAGCGCACCTGAACACTCTTGCCGCCGAACATGGAAAACGCCTGTTTGCGATGCTCGGAAACATTCAACGATTTCGGGCGCGCATTCCTGTTGACGGGTTCGTCCGTCACTTGGACATCAAGCATACGGTCAATGCGGTAACTTGCCGTATTCTTGTGCTTGTCGTGATAGCAGACGAGGTAGTAATTGTCATTTGCAAACACCATCGCCACGGGATTGACGACATAACGCTCGCCATCCTTACGAAGCTGCCGTTCACCGCTGCGGTCGAGGTCGAAATACCTGAAAGAGATTTTCCGCTCTGAAAGGATACCGTCCTCTATGGCATTGATGCTGTAATAAATGCTCTCGTTGGAGTGCTTCGTAGTGTTGAACTCGACGATATTGCGCTTCAGAATCTCCGCGCGGTTGCTGCCGCCGAGAGCCGCGATCTTGTCAATAAGTTCCGCTGTTTTTCTTTCGGTGATGAAACTTGCCGCCTGTACAGCGTCGATGAGAACGCGAAGTTCGGGGACATCGAAGCTCCTGTCCACCACATAATAAGAATTGCTATGCTGTCCGCGCTTACAGATGACCTCGTAACCGAAAGAGTTTAATGCGGCTATATCCTGATAAAGCGTTTTGCGGTCGCAGGCAACGCCGTTTTTTTCAAGACGGGCGAGAAGTTCCCCGGTGGAGAGCGGATGATCTTCGTCGCTTTCCTGTTTCAGGATCTCCCAGATCTTCAGGAGTTTGATTTTCGAGAAATTCTCTTTACCCATTACGCGCTCCGTCTGTATAAATGCGTTCAGGTGTTTGCAAAATGCAATCAACTGAACATTTTCCGTGCAAAGCAAAGTACAAACTTCGCCTTATAACAATTATATCAGTTTTTATCGTAAAAGTAAAGAGCGCAGAGTCTGTTTTTATAGACACTTGAAGACAAAAATAAAAAGAAGTCGTTACTCACGGCTTCTTTTTTCTTCGTCCGGTATTTCTTCTTGTTCGTCGTGCAGCATTTCATAGATGACAAGCTCCAACGAGAACACCAAAGAGTCCGCATATTCCTTTGGCAAGCGGGTGATTGACGGTTCGCCCGTGACCTCTATTTCATAATTGACAGGCTTTCTTTTCCTCATGACAAAATGATAAATCAAAGAGCCTGCAAAGCGTGAGTATCTCAACCGCACCTTTTCCGTATAGAAAGGTCATCTTTTCCGTATGTGAAGGTAATGTCTGCCGATTTTCTTTGTCTTTCGTTTGGGGTTTGGTATCAGAAAAAGCCGTTTTCGTCAAGGGCGGAAAATATCGCCGAAACCATCGAATGAACCGTAATGAATGCAATATTTTTCGCTTGTTCCTTGACGCCTCCGTCTTTTCCCGATTTCTCCTTTGTGTCGAAAGACAAATAAAACAAAGGAGAAAGATGTGCAATCGCAGAAAATTTCACAAAGTCGCAAGCAGTTTGCGAGTTCGGTTTTTACAATTCTGCAAAAAAGATAAAGGAGGCTCTATACACATGAAAAAAGCTGTCATCTATGCCCGATATTCCAGCGACACCCAAACGGAACAGTCCATTGAAGGACAACTTCGCGTCTGTCAGAACTACGCCAAGAACAATGACCTTCTCGTCGTTGACACTTATGTAGACCGCGCAATGACAGGTACGAACGATATGCGCCCGGATTTTCAGCGCATGATCAAAGCAAGCAGCAAACGGCAATGGGAGTATGTCATCGTCTATAAGCTCGACCGGTTTTCGAGAGATAAGTATGAAATGACTATCCATAAGCACACCTTGAAAGAGAACGGGGTAAAGCTCGTTTCCGCAATGGAGAACATCCCGGATTCTCCCGAAGGCATCATTCTCGAATCGCTGCTCGAAGGCATGAACCAATACTACTCCGCAGAACTTTCGCAGAAGGTCTTGCGCGGACTTCGGGAAAGCTATCTGAAAGGTAACTACACGGGCGGTCCCGTATTGTTCGGCTATGACGTCATTGACAAGAAGAATGTCATCAATCCCGTTGAGGGAGCTATCGTGAAAGAGATATTCAGCCTATATGCGCAGGATTATACGGCAGCCTACATCGCCGATGAGATGCGCAAGCGCGGGATACGCACCAAGAAGGGGAAGTATCTGACCGAAAAGGCTATCTATAAGATGCTCCAGAACACCAAGTACAACGGGAAGATCAAACACGGCGATACCGTTTATGACAACATCTATCCCAAAATCGTAGACGATGTTTTATGGCAAAGCGTACAGCACATACGGGACGGAAACAAACACGCGCCCGGGCGGAAGAAGGAAATATTCGACTTTATCCTTTCTGGCAAGCTCGTGTGCGGCGACTGCAAGCGTCTTATGGTCGGCGTGAGCGGAACGAGCAAGACCGGTGCAAAACATTACTACTACACCTGTCTGACGCATTCAAGGGACAAAAAGCCGTGCGGTCTTAAAACTGCCTGCAAAAAGGAAATCGAAGATATTGTCATCAACACGACATGGCAGCTTCTTTCGGACAACGACTCCGTAAAGGCGCTGGCGGAACTGATCTGCCGCCGCATCAACGAAAAGTCACGGAACAATGCAAATATCAAGTCCCTCGAAACGAAACGGACGGCAGCACTGAAAGCGTCCCGCAATCTCATAGCCGCTATCGAACAAGGAATCATCACGGAACAGACCAAAGAACGCCTGAAAGAACTCGAAACGCAAATCTCGCAGCTGGACTTCGACATAGAACAGGAAAAGCAACGCACCTTCGCCGAGATCTCGCCCGAAAAGGTCATCCGCTTCCTGAACAAAGCTATATGCGGAAGCGTGCAGGATATAAGCGTAAGGAAGGCTCTCGTGAAATATCTGATCCGCGACATCGTGCTGTACAATGACAAGATCATCATCAACTACTACTTTGCCGAACCGCTCAAAAAACACACCAACTCGATTGCATCGGTAATTGAAACGGAGAAGCAGTCCAGAGAGGCTGCTTCTTTATCGGAAATTCAAAGTTCGTACAAGGGCGACAGCTCGCCGCCAGATAATCCCGCTGATTCCAGCGGGATTATTTTATTTTCTTTTGCAATGCGCAGCAAGAATATAACAATAAACGACGATTTGTTGCGCCGTCGGTAATAAAATCGTGCGAAGGAAGAAAATATTTGTTGACAGACAAGGGGAGCGAACATAAAATTGTGAAAAAAGAGAACGCATATGCAAAAGATTATCGATTTTCACGCACATATTTATTCCGACGCGGTGGCGGCGCGTGCCGTATCGGGGATTGAACGATTTTACGGGATACCCGATTGCCGCGGCAAAGGAACTGTAGAGGAGTTGCTAGCGCTTGCGAAAGAGCATAACGTCGAGGCGGTTGTATGTCATGCCGTGGCCACAAGCGTACATCAGGTCTGCAAAATAAACGATTTTGTGGCGGGCGAGGCGGCAAAGTACGCAGAAATCGTGCCGTTTATGACTTTGCACCCCGAAATGACGGCGGCGGAAATAACCGCCGAGATTGACCGTGCCCGAACACTCGGGTGCGTCGGCTTGAAACTGCACCCCGACTTCCAGCATTTCGCGCTGGACGGCAAAGACTGTTTCAAAATTCTGGAAAGGGTGTCGCCAGACATTCCCGTGCTTTTTCATACCGGTGACCGCAGATACGATTTCAGCCATCCGCGGCAGATGGCGGTTGCCGCAAAAGCATTTCCGCACCTTACCATGATTGCGGCGCATATGGGCGGATATTCCGAGTGGAGCGACGTCGAAGTTTATCTCGGAACTCCCAACGTAAAAATGGACACGTCGTCCGCATTGAAGTTCATGTCACCCGAACATGCCGTCGGTATAATAAGGGAACTTGGCGTCGAAAGGTTTATGTTCGGGACTGACTATCCTATGTGGAGCTACGACGACGAACTCGAAAGGTTCAACCGACTTCCGCTTTCGGAAGAGGAAAGGAAGGCGATATTATACGGCAACGCAAAGTCGTTGCTCGACAAATTCAAATGTGCACGACACGGAAACAACTGAATAAATTATCGCGTATAATAGCACACAATATAAAAAACGGCACTTTAAGTGCCGTTTTTCGGTGTATTAAATAATCGTTTTGTTATTTGAAAAGATTTACGACAGGTTGTGAAAGGTCGCATTCGGCTTTGACCGCTTTAAGCGTAAAGCGTTTTGCTATGATATAGGTATCAAGAACGGTTTTGCCGTCTTCGTCTTCGGAAGCAGGCGAGAATTTTCCGTAAGACGTTGCCACGACCAGCCCGTCGGGATAAATCACAAGACCTGCGTAGCCCGTATCGTCGTCGGCTTTGAGTTCGGGTTCGGTCTGATAGGATTTGTAGGTATGGGCGGGTTTGAGCACCATATCGCCTTTGCCGTCCGCGCCTTTTTTGAGGTCTTCATAGTCGCCGACCCATATTGTCCAGCCGTAAGAGAACCAGCGTGTTCCCGTGCTTATGTCAGCACCCTCAGGCCATCTTATCGAACGGAAACTGATGAGCAGTTTTCCGCTTGCGGGGTCGTACTCCGCTTTGTGGCGTTCGCCCGTAAGCTCTGCCGAAACCGTCTGCGGGGCGCTCCACGTTTCCCCTTCGTCGGTGGAGAAAGAAACGCAAGAGTAGTTGGTCTTGGTGTTTACTCGCATAAGCATCGCGAGTTCGTTGCCTTCGGGGGAACGGATGACTTCGGGTTCGCAAAGAGCGTAGTTCCGTGCAAAATCCGCGCTTTCGCCCTGGAAGACCGATTCGGGTTCCGTCCATTGCATTTGTCCCTGTTCGTCGAAAGAAAGAATGGTTTTGTAAACAGTAAATTTGTAATCGTGGAAGATACCCATCCATTTGTCGACGAAGTTTCCGTTTTCGTCTTTGAGACGGGTAAGACTTGCCATTGCGACTATGCAGTTATATTGTCCTCTCGGACGGACGTATTCCTCTCGTTGTGCGTTGGGACCGAAAAAGTTTTCGTGTTCGGACCATACAAGTCCGTTGCAGGATTTCGTTCCCTCGTCGACAGACTCGGACAGCGTCACGTCAAAACCCTCGCCTTTGGGGTTTGTCGGACTCCAACCGGGACGTCCAGAAATCATAATCAGTTTCTGACTGCCGTTGGTGAAGTCAAGTTTGTATATGGTGGGAGTTTCTTCTGTTGCGCCGAAACTTGCGGGTTTTGGATTGCTTTCGTCAAAAACGTTTTGCCAGGTAAGCCCTCTGTCTTTGCTTATTTTGAGTACGGTTTCACCTTTGCCGTGTCCGAGCGGGAACGCGGTTATGATGTTGCCGTTGTCAAGAAGCACGCTGTCGGGATGTCCCAGATAATCCGTACCTTCTGTGGAACGGTCTGCAACCACGATGTTGTCGAAAATGTAGTCGTAATTTTTGTCGTTGTTGTTGCACGCGACAAGCGTTGCCGATACCAAAAGCAACAGAACGAGTATTGCTGCAAATGCCTTTTTCATAATTTTCCCTCAAAAACTAATATATAAAAATTATATATTAGCAAATTGTTCAGGTCAATACGTCCGTACTTAATTTTGCGATTTGAACGTTGATTTAGACTAAAAAATGCAGTTGTCAAGATTTTGAGGCGGCGGGAAATTTATACACCGATTTTACATTCCTTTTACACATTGACGAAAGTATAGTGACGAGTACGGCGCATAATCTTGGTGTCAATAAAGATACGGAGTTTAGATTATGCATTCTGACGAATTTATTTTGACAAACCAATCCGCTGCAATCGGCGTTTCCGAAGAAAACGAAAGCAACCGTGCCGCACGTTCTTCTTCTACCGCACGTGAAATGTGGGAACGCGTTTCGGGTGCAATGCGTTCGGCGTTTATGTTCCTGCTTGCCGCAGCGTCCTGCGGTTTCGGGTTCTGGCTCCTTGCCGAAAGACAGAAAAACCTCGGTTATATCGACGTTATCATCGCCGTCGCAGTAATCATCGGCGCAGTATTTGCCGCGTTCGGCGTCGTGTTTGCCCTTCGTTTCGCCGCAGACAGAAAACAAAACGGTTCGCGCAACAAGTAGTCGGAGAAAAAACCTATGACAAAATTCGTAAAAGGCAAAGAAAAATTTGCCTATGGATTCGCCGCCGTCGGAAGTTACATGGTGGCGAATATCGTATCTTCCTATTTTCTCAATTACGTCACGGATATACTTATAATAAAAGCGTGGTGGTTCACCATTATGCTCATGCTTGTCGGACGTATAACGGATATGATTACCGACCCGCTCATGGGCATAATCGTCGACAAAACCCGTTCGTCCGAAGGCAAAATGCGCCCTTACGTCAGGATAGGCGCGTTTTTCATCGGCATAGTCGCAATTCTGATGTTCTTCCCGCTGTCGGGCGAAGAACCCGCAAAAATGGTCTACGCCATGATTATGTACGTGGGTTTCGGACTTGCGTATACGCTGGTTGACGTGCCTGCTATGGGTATGATGAGCGTGGCAACTCCCGACAATGACGAAAGAGCGTCGTTGCTGTCTTTTTACGTCACGGTCGGCTCGGTCGGCGGTCTGCTTCCCACGGTCATTTACATGTTGCTCGACTTCTTTGTGCCGCCGAAGTGGGTATACTTCGTGCTCGCCGTGCTCGTAGGTATCGTCGCGTTCTCGGCATACCTCTTCCTTTACAGACACAGCAAAGAGCGTTTCTCAACAAGCACCGAGAAAATCAAAGTGCGCGACATGCTCAAAGCCGTTGCCAAAAACAAGCCTATGGCGCTCACACTTCTTATGTCCATGCTCGCGTCCCCGCGATATATGATTATGGTCGTCGCGGTGTACATAGCGGACTACGTCGTGTTCATTCCGGGACTCGAATCGGGCACGGTTCTGCTCCTTTTGTACGTAGTTGTCGGCGTGGGTATGTTCGCAGGTATTCTGCTTACCCCCGTACTTTACAAGAAATTCGGCTACAAATACGCGTCCATAATATTCGGCGCAATAGGCGCGATATTCCTGGGGCTTGCCTTTGCCGTCGGCATTGTCAACCTTTATGCCGCGCTCCCGTTTATGATGATAGGCGGTCTCGGTCTCGGCGCTTACAACACCTTGCCTTATCCTATGGTAGGCGACAGCCTCGACTACCTCGAATGGAAAACGGGCGAGAGAATGGAAGGTATTTGTTTCAGTTTGAACTCCTTTGTCACTAAATTCAATAACGCAGTCGGAGCATTCGGTGTTATAGTAGGTCTTATGGTGGTGGGATTCGTTCAGCCCGAAGTTCCGGGCGTACCCCTTCCGCAGACGGAAGCCACCCGCAACGGAATGTTCGCGCTTGCAACGCTGATTCCTGCAATCGGATTTCTGATTTCGCTTATCCCGATGTTCCTTTACGACTACACGGGCAAGAAGAAAGAAGCAATCCTTGCCGAACTCGAAGAACGAAGAGCGGCGAAAGAGGCGCAAAACGCAGACGAAGCACAGGAAGGCACTTTGCTTTACGCAGGCGAAACCGCAGGTAACGGCACCCCGTTCGACGCGGACGAAACGACGAAAACCGAACTTGTCACGGCGGACTGCGCCGAATGCGGTACCGTGACGGAAAACCCGCAAATTGCGACGTCGCCCGAAAAAGAGAATGATTCCAAGAGTGACTGATTGAAGTATGCACATTATCTCAAAAACCGAATATATCACCTTAGACGCGAAACTGCGTGTCGGCGTATTGTCCGACTCGCAGATTTCGCCTTTTGACAGAAAAGGGGAGAGTACGTTTGCAAAAAACCTGCTTGCGGCGTTCGGGACGCTGAAAGCGCAGGGGTGCAACGTAATTCTTTTTGCGGGCGACATCTGCAACGTCGGCGGGAAATACGCCTACCGAACGTTTATGCGTTGTCTGAAAAAGGCGTATGACGATGAACTTCCCGTATTTCTCGGCGTTATGGGCAACCACGACTACTATCTCCGTCCCTTTGCCAAACGACTTTTCCGAAAGGAAACGGGCAGGTCGCCTTTTGCTCACCTTGTCATAAACGGTTACCATTTCATCGCGGCGTCCCCCGACTGTTCGAGTATGTCGGCAGGCTATCGCAAAACGTCGGTGTGGCTTGCAAAGGAACTCCGTTCGGCGTGTGCCGACACCCCCGACCGTCCCGTGTTCGTGCTTACTCACAACGCGCCCGAAAACACCGTGTACGGCAGCGACGTATGGGGGGACAAAAGCCTGAACGGCGTGTTTGACGAATACCCGAACGTGGTCAATTTTTCGGGGCATACGCACTACTCCTTGCTTGACGAAAGAAGTTTTTACCGCGGCAAGTTTATGGGACTCAACACGCAGTCCGTGTCCTATACCGAACTCGAAAAAGGCAGAATGAACGGAAGCGTTCCGCCGCTTGCGTATACCGCGCCCATGGGTTACATTCTTGATTTCGGCGATGACAAAATCGACGTGTTGCGCTATAATATGCTGGAAAATTCCGAAGAACGCGCGAACGACAGATGGTCGATACCCGCGATTATAACGGGTTGCGTTAAGAGTGCCGCTCAAAGCATGGCCGCACCCGAAATGACGGGCGGGCAGGGCGTCAGCCGTTCGGACGGCGAAAACACGGAAATTGCGTTTGCGGCTGCGCGCGGAAAGAACTTCGCGCACACCTACAAACTGGTTTTCGACGACGGTACAGAACAGCTTTATTACGGGGATTTCTATCTTGGAGAAAAGCACGCGTCCGACGTTCAGAAACTCACGCTTTACGGGAAGGCGGCGGGAGTGTACGACGTCAAAGTTTACGCCGTGGATTCTGCGGGCAGAGTCAGCGAAAACTGCGTGGAAGTGCCCGATACCGTGGTCAGGAAAAGAACGCATTACAGAAGAAAACTTGCACCGGAGATTGTATATTGAAAGACTTTTTCGGTTTTGACGGATACATATTTGACCTTGACGGAACTCTGCTCGACTCGATGAGTTTATGGGGCAGGGTTTATTCCGAAACCTTGTCCGCGCTCGGAGTTGCCGAACCCGCAGACTATGTCCGCGCCGTCAACAAAATGAGCGTTGCGGACGGCGCCCGCTATACGGTGGAAAGCCTCGGGTTGTCCGTTTCTCCCGAACAGATAGTGGAGATGTGGAAGGCAACGGCACACAAGGAATACCGCGACAACATCCAACCGAAAAACAACGCGGAAAAACTGTTGAAAAGGCTTGCCGCTCTCGGCAAAAGCATAGGCGTGGCAACCGCGCTAGACAGCAGTTTGTACGTTCCTTGTTTTAGAAGATTGAACTTTGACGGAATGTTCCGTTCCGTGACAACGGTAGCCGAAGTTGGCAAGGACAAACGCTATCCCGACGTTTACCTTGTCGAATGCGAAAAGATGGGACTCACGCCCGACAGATGCGTAGTTCTCGAAGACAGTATAACGGGCGCGACAAGCGCAAAACGCGGCGGCTTTTATACCGTCGGGGTTTTCGACGCCGACGCCGATTGCACTCCGCAGGAAATGCAGGCGGTCTGCGACAGATACGTTTCCGACCTCGGCGACCTCTTCTGAATCTGCCGAAATTTCGTCGCTGTCCGCTCCCGGACACGCAGCAAATCCCGAACTTGCACGCCGCAAAATTCGAGCCGATACGTCACTAATTCCGAGCCGACACGCAGATATCACGTCATTTTCAACATCTTGCAAAACAACAAAAAACGGACTTTATCAGTCCGTTTTTGAATTTTAAGTGCTGTTTTCGACGAATCCTGTTTTTCGTATAGACCGGTTGCGAAAGAGCGCAAGCACAAAGACTTACTTTCCGTAGTTTGCTTTGAGTTCGCGGAAGGCGGGGAGTGAGCGTTTTATCATATCGTAGCTCACGCAGTAGGAAATGCGGACATATCCTTTTGCGCCGAAATCGTCGCCGGGGACTATGAGCAGTCCGAGTTCTTTGGCGCGGTCGGCAAATGCGTTGGCGTCGGGTTCCAGCGCTTTGACGAAGAGGTAGAACGCTCCGTCGGGACGTACGCAGTCATAGCCCATTTCCGTCAGCGAATTGTAAATCAGGTCGCGGTTGCGGGCGTATGCCTCGATGTCGGGAACTGCGTCCACGCAGGCCGCCGCCACTTTCTGGAACATGCTGGGGGCGCAGACGTAACCGAGCGCGCGTCCCGCTCCGCAGATTGCGGCGTAAAGTCCCTGTGCGTCGGTAAGGCGGGGAGATACCGCGATGTAACCGATACGTTCGCCGGGAAGAGAAAGGGACTTCGAGTAGCTGTAACACACGACGGTGTCGGCGTACATGTTCATGATATAGGGCACTTTGACGTCACCGTACACGAGTTCGCGGTAGGGTTCGTCGGCGATAATCACAATCGGGTGTCCGAACTCTTCGGATTTGGCTTTGAGCAGGTCGCACATTCTGCCGATGGCTTCTTCGGAGTACACCGTGCCCGAAGGGTTGTTGGGGGAGTTGACGATGACGGCTTTGGTGCGTGCGGTGACAGCTTTTTCAAACGCGTCAAAGTCGGGTTGAAAATCCTTTTTGTCGAAAGGCACAATTACGGGTGTTCCGCCTGCCGCTTTGACAAACACCGAATATTCGGGGAAAAACGGCGCAAGCAAAATGAATTCGTCCGAACCTTCGTTCAGCGCGTTGAGGGTTATCGTAAGGGAAGCCGCCGCTCCGCAGGTCATATAAATGAGGTCGGGGGTGACGTCCGCACCGAAACGGCGGTTTATGCTGTCGGCGATTGCTTTTCTGACTGCGGCGTCGCCTTGCGCGGAAGTGTATCCGTGAAGTACGGTGCTGTCGGGCATGGACACGAGGTCGAGCACGGCTTTTTTCACGCATTCGGGCGCGGGTACGTTGGGATTGCCGAGGGAAAAGTCGTAAACTTTGTCGGCGCCGACTTCCGCCATGCGTTTTTTACCGAATTCGAACAGTTCCCTGATTACGGAACGGTGACTGCCGAGCTTATACATTTCGCTGTTGTACATAAAACCTCCGAGTGCGCAAAAGCGCGCGTATCAAACGATTGACATCATTTTATCCTTTTTGCGTAAGTAAATCAAACGATTTGCGAAATTTGGTCAAACGCGTTGAATATTGCAAAGCGTCGGGCAAGGGGGTATAATCGAATATAGGACGCAGAAGTGTTCTGCGTGAAAGGAGCGGTATATGAACTTTGCGGAAGGCAGGGACGACAAAATCGCCGAACTTAACAGGATATTGAGCCGCGGCGGCGCGGTGCTTTTCACGGGTGCGGGATTTTCCGTGCCCAGCGGGATACCCGATTTCAGAAGTCAAGACGGAATTTACCATACGTCGGCGGGCGGCAGAAGCGCGGAATACATGTTGTCGCACGAATGCCTTGTCGAACACCCCGACGAGTTTTTCGCGTTTTACAAAACAAAAATGATATATCCGAACGCAAAACCCAACGCCGCTCACGTAAAGTTCGCCGAACTCGAAAAGGCGGGATTTGTAGACGCAGTCGTCACGCAGAATATAGACGGATTGCATCAGGCGGCGGGGTCGCAGAAAGTCTGGGAATTGCACGGAAGCGTGGAACGCAACTACTGCGCTTCGTGCGGCAAGCGTTACGACCTTAAATACGTGCTTGAATGCAACGGCGTGCCTAAATGTTCGCGTTGCGGCGGAACCGTTCGTCCCGAAGTGGTGCTTTACGGCGAATGCCTCGACGAAAGAACGCTTGCGGGTGCGATTGACGCCGTGCAAAAGGCGCGGACGCTTATTGTTGCGGGCACGTCGCTTTCTGTCTATCCGGCGGCGGGACTTGTCGATTTGTTCGAGGGCGAAAACCTTGTGCTTATCAACAAAACGCCCACCCCGAAAGACGGACTTGCAACGCTTGCGATATACGGCGACGTCGCCGAAGTCGCAAAAAGGATTGAAGTGTCAAAATAGCGAAATATATCGAAATCAACGAAAACCCGATTGCGGCATTGCGTAGCGGTGCGCGGTGTCGACGTCGGGTTTTGATTTTCTGTTTGTATGTAAAATGTGTTTTTCTGTCGGAATTTGATTTTGCCGACGTATGACTTTGCCGTCATGTTACTTTTCGATGTGTTCCAGTGATTTTGGCAAAGTCGTCAGATGACGGTTACGCTTTTTGCAAGGTTTCGCGGTTTGTCGGGGTCGAGACCGAGTGCAATCGCGCAGTCGAGCGCAAGCATCTGCAAAGGTATCACGGCAAGCACGGGCAGCAGGGCGCATTCGTCGGGTACGGGAATGGCAAGCGTTGCATCGCCGCCTGCGTCGCCTACCGAACTTACGGCGTAAACCGCGGTACCGCGGGATTTCAGTTCGCTGACGGTTGCTTTTATCCGTTTTGCATCCTGCGGTACCGTCATACACACGACCGCCGCGCTGTTTTCGTCGGCAAGCGCAATCGTTCCGTGTTTGAGTTCTCCCGCCGTGTGTGCTTCGGCGCATTTGTATGTGATTTCCTTGAATTTCAGCGCCCCTTCCGTTGCGGTTATGTAGTCCGTTCCTTTGCCTATGAAGAACAGTTTATCGGCGGTTCGACATTTCGGGAAATCAGGCGATTTGACAAGTCCCGCCGCTTTTTTGCACAAGTCGTCTATGCATTCGGCACTCACGCGCTCGTCCGCCGCCGCTTTCGCAAGCAACCAAAGCGCAAGCAACTGACAGCAATACGACTTCGTCGCGGCAACCGCGATTTCCGCGCCCGCGTTGAGCAGAAAATGAGCGTCCGCCGCAAACGTCGCGCTGCTGCCCGCCACGTTGGTGATTGCAAGCGTGAACGCGCCGAGTTCCTTACAGGAGGAAAGAGCTTTCAGAGTGTCCGCCGTTTCGCCGCTTTGGGTTACGAAAACCGAGAAAGTGTCGCTGTCCGTAAAACGCGGGTTTTCCGCTTCGCTGGCGGGCAGAACGGTGCAGGGAATGCCGAGATATTCTTCAAAGGTTTCCTTGCCGTACAAACAGGCGTGGTACGCGGTTCCGCACCCCGTAAGCAGAATGCGTTTGGCAAGGCGCATACGCGTCAGCACGTCTTTGCGTTCGCGTGCAAAGGAAAGGAAACGCGAATACGTCGCATAAAGCGCGTCGGGAATTTCCGCAATTTCTTCGCGCATATGGCAGTCGCAGTTTCGTGGTGCCGTTGCGGTGACGGCACAGCTTTTGCCTGCGGACGGGGTTTTGCCGTCGGCGGCGCAGAGCAGAATTCCGTCGGGCGACAAAACCGCGCTTTCACCGTCCTGCAACACAGTTACGCGTTCGGCGTAAGGGGCAAGCGCAAGCATATCGCTTGACGCAAAACTTCCGATGTCGGAGTGCGCGACAATGAGCGCCGCGCCTCTGCGGTGGCAATATATCCTGTCGTCGCCTTCGCGAACGGCGAGAAAAGTCAGCGCGCCTTCCGCGCGGCGGGCTACTTTGCTTATCCTTTCCGTCATTGTGCCGCTTTCGAGCGCAAGAAGATGGGCTATTAGTTCGCTGTCGGTTTCGGATACGATGGGAATGCCTCGCGCGATAAGTTCCTCGCGCAGAAGTTCGTGATTTTCCACGACGCCGTTATGTACGACGGCTATTTTACCGTCGAAAGAAAGATGCGGGTGCGCGTTGCGGGCTGTTGGCGCGCCGTGCGTTGCCCAACGCGTATGACCTATTGCCGTCGTGCAGTCCGAGGGAGGCGTTATTGCGGCAAGAGCTTCCACTCTTCCGCCGCATTTGCGGACCTGAATCGTTTTGCCGACCAAGGCAATACCCGCGCTGTCGTATCCGCGGTATTCCAACGCTTTCAACCCGTCGAGCACTATGTCGCGTGCCCGTCCCGACCCCGTATATCCCACAATTCCGCACATAACGACCTCCCGACTGTTTAATATATGAAAAGTGCCGTTGGGTGCGACACCGCGTAAAATGCCGCCGTAAAAACAACCTCTCGCGGGCGGCATACGCGTTTTAATGCGCGTATATTGCGTGCAGATATTGACATTTCGGGGGAAAATTTGATAATATTATCTGAACAAAAGGGACGGAAACCCAAGTAAACGGGCGATGTTCCGACAGGGTAAACCCCGACGGCGTAAGCCTGTTGCGGTAGGGCGGCGTTCAGGGCGTACGGCTCAAACGTATGAGTAAAAGGGATACCCCGTACATACAAAAACAATCGGACGGCGCATTGCCGCCGCAAAAGGAGTTTATATGTCGACTACGACCGAAATTGCAGAAAGACTCAAAGGGCTCAGAGAAATGATGGACATTTCCACCGCCGAAATGGCGCAGGTTGCGGGAATTGATGAGAAAACCTACCTCGATTACGAGGCGGGCAAAAAAGACTTTTCCGTGACTTTGCTCTACAACTGCGCGGGAAGATTCGGCGTCGACGTAACCGCGTTGCTTACGGGACACACTCCCACGTTGTCGTCGTACAGCATAGTGCGCGCGGGACAGGGCGTACTCACGGAACGCCGTCATTCTTTCAGCTATCAGCACCTTGCGCAGAATTTCCGCGGCAGAACGGCGGAACCTTTCTACGTCACCGCGCCTTACGTCAAAGGAGCGGAGGAAAAGCCCATACCTCTGTCCGCGCATAAAGGACAGGAAATGGATTACATTCTGTCGGGCGAACTGATGGTGAACATCAACGGCAACATCGATGTTCTCAAAGAGGGCGACACGGTGTACTACGACAGCGGACAGCCTCACGGAATGATAGCCGTAGGCGGCAAGGACTGCCAGTTCCTCGCCGTTGTGCTGAAACCCGAAAACTGACCTGACACGGACGGCGAAAGTCGTCCGAATTTATTTTGCCGCGGACGCATCGCTTGCGGGCGAAGCGTTTGCGGACTTTGTCGGCTACCGAGCCGACCGAAAACAAAGGGGGCGGAAATGTCAAGATTCGGCATAACTTGCTTAAAGACCGCGGAGGAGTGCGTCTACAAGACGGACGACCTTCGTTTTTCTGTTTTATCCGACAGAATTTTGCGTATCGAAAAAAGCCCGAGCGGGAATTTCACAAACCTGCCGAGCCAGACCGTGTTTTGCAGAAATTTTGCAAAACCCGACTTTAACGCGCAGAAAAACGGCGATAAAGTGCGCATTACGACGAAAAGCGTCGTTTTTGTCGTCGACACTAAAACGCTTGCCTGCGAATGCGAAGCAGACGGAAAACGGCTGTCCGTCAAAGGCAATCTGAAAGGCACGGCGCGCACTCTCGATATGACGAACGGGTATGTCAAAATCGGACAGGGCATAATGTCGCGCGGCGGAATGGCGGTTTACGACGACTCGAAATCCTGCCTTCTCGACGCCGACGGGGCGCTCGTTCCGCGTGAAAAGGGGAGTCGCGACGTTTACGTGTTTGCCTTCGGACACGACTATCGCGGCGGGCTGAAAGAGTTCTTCGCGTTGACGGGTTATCCTCCCGTTTTGCCCAAATACGCTCTCGGCAACTGGTGGTCGCGCTATCACGCGTATACGGAAGACGAGTACGTTTCGCTTATGGACAAGTTTGCGGAAAAGAAAGTTCCGCTCACCGTTGCAACGGTGGATATGGACTGGCATATCGTCGACGACGTGCCGTCGGAGTTCAGAAGCAGAAATCCTTTCCAGTGCGCGGGTTGGACGGGGTATACGTTCGACAAAAAACTGTTTCCCGATTACAAACGCTTTTTCAAATCGCTGAAAGACCGCGGGCTTGCCATAACGCTCAATCTGCACCCCCGCGACGGAGTGAGATATCACGAGGAACAGTATCCCGAAATGGCGCGTGCCTGCGGCATTGACCCCGCAACCAAAAAGACGGTGGAGTTCGACCTTACGGACAAGAAGTTCCGCGACGCGTATTTCGACATTCTGCATCATCCTTACGAGGACGCGGGCGTGGATTTCTGGTGGATTGACTGGCAACAGGGTACAAAGTCCGCAATGAAAGGCGTTGACCCGCTGTGGCTTCTCAACCATTACCATTTTGCCGACGCGGGAAGAGAGGGAAGAACCGCGCTCATACTTTCGCGTTATGCCGGGGTCGGTTCTCACAGATACCCCCTCGGATTTTCGGGCGATACCATTGTGAGTTGGAAGAGCCTGAAACTGCAACCGCGGTTTACGGCAACCGCCGCAAACGTGGGTTATACCTGGTGGTCGCACGATATCGGCGGGCATATGTTCGGCAAAGGCGACGGCG
>URAF01000016.1 GCA_900545885.1 uncultured Eubacteriales bacterium | reverse complement strand
ATTACGAGAACTGTTATCTCTTTTCCCCGTCAATCAGCAAGCGGAAAACCGTGGGGAAACAGACGTATTACGTCCGCAGATATTTCCATGGAGATAGAGATTTTGAAAAAGCAATGGAGCAACTAGCCACAAAACAGATCAACAAGAATATGAGGTGAATATATGAAACACTACATAGCGGGATTGTATTACAGGCTTTCCCAAGAAGACGAACGTCAAGGCGAATCGGTATCCATTGACAATCAGCGGACAATGCTTCGTAAATATGCCGAAGAACACGGATTTGAGATTCACGACGAATACATAGACGACGGCGTTTCGGGAACGACCTTTCAACGCCCCGAAGTGCAGCGACTGTTGGACGATGCAAAGACGGGGGTTATAAACACGATAATCGTGAAAGACCTTTCAAGGTTCGGCAGGAATTATATCGAAGTAGGGCAGTACGTGGATTATGTATTTCCGGCATTCGGAATACGGTTTATAGCCATACAGGACAATGTTGACACGGCGAACCGTGACAGCGGTGCGATGGAAATGATGCCTATCATGAACGTGTTCAACGAGTGGCACGCCGCAAACACCAGCAAGAAAATTCGTGCGGTAAAGCGGTCAAATGCGATTGCAGGTGTATACAGCGCACGGAAAGCAACTTACGGATATGTGAAAGGAACGGATAAAAAACGAACGCCTGTGATAGACGAAGAAGCCGCGCCGATAGTACGCCGAATATTTGAGTTGTATGTTTCGGGAATAAGTCCTAAAAACATAGCGGATATTTTGAATGCTGAAGGGATACCTTCGCCCGGACAGTATGCTTATGAGAAGTTGGGACACAAAGGTCGTCCAAACGAGATGAGGCTTTGGTGTGAAGTAAGCATACGGTATATGGTGAACAACATTATGTACTTAGGGCATTTGGCACAATTGCAGGAAACAACAATTTCATACAAAAACCATAAACGCTGTGCCAAAGACAAAAAGGATTGGATAGTCGTACATAACAACCACGAACCGATTATTTCGCAGGAACTATGGGACAAGGCACAAGAAAGACAGAAACACATGGCGCAGGGCAGAAGAACAAAGACGGGATTTGTACATCCGCTTTCAGGCTTTCTCGTATGTGCGGATTGCGGAAACAAACTGAAAATGAGCGGGCATCTCAATAAAAAGAAAACGGCATATACATATCATTTTGACTGTGGTATCCATTTGAGGTACGGAAAAACGCTCTGTTTTTCTCATTATATCTCAGCAAAAGATTTAGAAGAAATTGTGCTTGATGATATACGTACAATGGCGCAAAGGATCGTTCTCGATGAAGAAAATATTAAAAACGAATTTATACGGCATAATGCTGAACTTGCCGACAAAGCCATAAAAACTGCCAAAAAGGAATTACAGATAAAACACAAACGCACGGAAGAATTATCTCGTCTAATGCAACTCGCTTATGAGGACAGACTGAAAGGTAAAATGCCCGAAGATATTTGCGTGAGCTTTATACGAAAATACTCTGAAGAGCAGAAAAGGCTTGAAGAAGAAATAGCAGAACTTGAAACAAAACTGAACGAAACAGAAAACACACTACAAAGCGCGGATGACTTTATACGGAATATCAAAAAATATCTTGAAGCACCGACGCTTACCCGTGAAATGTGCTATGAACTTTTAGACAGAGTTGTGGTAGGAGGCTTGCCGAAGATAACAGGAAAAGAGCGTGAGATAGATATTGTCTATAAAGTGGATATTGCTTCCGTTTTGCGCCACAAATTTAAGAAATAGGAATAAGCGTATGGGTTGTTGAACTCATACGCTTATTTTATGCCTTAATCTCTTGATTTTAGTAGTGTCCATAAAATTAAGTGATAACACCGTTATTCAGGATATTCTGAAAGGCGAAAACAGCGAAATTCTCAACAGCGACTGGACAATCGAACTCATTGGTCAGCAAATTCCCGTCAAAGGTATCATTGACCTCATTCTTTCCAAAATTCCCGGCGGCGGCGGATTGGTCGGCGGCTTTATCACTGAAGAGAAGTTGAACGAACTCATTCCCGACGTCATTTACACGGGAGTAGGAGTGCAAACCGTTTCCACCTACGAAACCATGGTCAACGGCGGCGGTCTCCTTTCGGACGAATTGAGCCTTGCACAAGTTGAATCCTTGCGATTCAGAATGAACCATTATCCGCAGATTATGGCGGCAGGCGCAGTAAAATACGCCGCTTACATTTTCGTCGGTATAATCGTGTTCTGCATCTTCGCGGCGAATTACTTCGCCCGTAAAGAAAAGCAGGCAAAAGGAGGAGAGTTCGATGAATAAGAAAATACTTTATCCCGCGATTAACATATTCCTTTCCTGCGCGTTGTTCCTCATTCTGTTCATCATTGCGCTCGTAAAGTCCGTTGAATGGAACAGCTACGGAATGTACGGAGTGTCCTCGTTTGCACCGTTGTTTGCGGTCATCATCATTGCGGCACTCGTCATAGGCATTCAGACCGCGGTCTTTATGTCCTGCAAAAAGAAAGGCAAAGTCGGCGAATCCCTCGCCCTCAAAATGATGATTATCCCCATTGCGGTCATCGTCGGCATTTTCGGTATTCTGGACATAGCTATGCCTCCGCTCCTCAAAGATGCGACCAGCAACACCATTCTTTACGAGGACGTAGTCAATGACTGGGAAGGTCAGCATCAGGCTCTTTACGACAGAGTAGAGCTCTTCAAAGAGAAAAACGGTATGGACGAATCCGTCAAATACACGGACGAGGAATTCCAGAAAGTTTTTCGTCCTCTGTTTGAGAGCATGGACAAAGCCTACAAGGGATTCAATCCGCTGGCAATCGAAATGGCGCTTGACAGCGACGATATGATCGGCGCAATACTCAACGGCAATTTTCCCATCGAAGTTGCGGCGACGTTGCTCCTTAAAACCTCGGATATCGAGAACGGATTCAACCAGAATCTGACTCTTGAAGAAATTCTCGAAATGAACATCAGCAAGGTCATCAGCGCATTGTTGCCTTTGATTAACGGCGGTTTCGAGAACATCGACAAAGCGAAGATCAACGAAATCATCAACGAAATTCTTTATTCTCAAATTCAGCCCACCGACGGAGCAGATCCTGCCTATATCGAATGGAACATCTTCAACATTCTGGGTTCCAACATGCTGTTCCCCGAAATCGACCCCAACGCACACATCGTCGACATTTACGGCAATGATATGGGCGCATGCCTCGGTTATCAGGATATGGCGTGGCTTGACGGAATTCCGCTCATGTTCTTCATTCCTCTGATGTCCGTACGCAACATATTCTATCTGTTTGCGGCACTTCTCGGCATTGCCGCCGCTGCGCAGATTTTCGTTGCACGCGATTACAGCAAGACATATGGCACGGAATTCAGCTTCTTTATGCTGAAAAAACAGGAAGCGTAAACATTTTTGCGAACGTCAGATCGTGTTCTAAATCCTATTCCTTGGTTGGTGCAACTCCCCGCGATTTTGCGGGAAGTTGCATTTTTTCGGAAATGGAATTCGGAGTGTGTTTGTGCGTGTTATTTGCGCGTAGTTGTTTGAATTCTGTTTTAATTTGCTTTTCATAAGATAGTCCGCATTTATGTTTGCACATTACGAGGATTTCTTTTTCTGCGTCTTTTTACAAAGATTAATTCTGTATGTCAATTTGTCTGTGAACGTGTTGAAAGGTCGAGCAGGGTATATTTCGGCAGTATTTGCCGATACTTACATTACAAACCATCAGGAGGTCACCCATGAAACTTAAAGACAGCAAAACTTACATCAATCTCGCGAAGTCTTACGCGGGCGAGTGTCAGGCGCGCACGCGTTACGAATTTATAGAATACGGCGCACGCAACGCGGGATACAAGTATCTTGCGGAACTCATCGACAAGGTCGTTTACAACGAATTCAATCACGCCCGTATGTTCTACACCTATTTGCAGGACTCCGAGGAAACCCAGATTGAAAATATCGACATCGCAAGCGGTTATCCTTTCAAGGAAAAATGGGATTTGCTCGACAATCTCCGCATTGCCGCCGAAGACGAATTCAACGAGGCAAACCGCATTTATCCCGAGTACGCCGAAACGGCAAGAAAAGAAGGTTTCGAGTGCATCGCGAAACTGTACGAGGATATCATTCAGGTCGAAACCTGCCACAACAAACTTTTCTCGCAGTTGTACGAACAGATGAAAAACGGCACGATGTACAAGAAACCCCAGAAAATCAAATGGAAGTGTGCGGACTGCGGATATGAAGCCGTTGCGAAAGAAGCATGGCAGCAATGTCCTCTTTGCAAAGCGGGACAGGGCGCAGTCATGATACAAATCGAGGACTGACGGAAATTCCGCGTCTTGTTGCGCAGACGTTCAAAAGCGCAAAGAATAGGTAAAAGTTAATCGTAAATCGCAAACAAAAAACGGAGCAGAACGCTCCGTTTTTATGTTTTGACATTGTTTATTTGCTGATTTCGGACGTGGCGGCGTTTTGCGAACCGTCGGACACCAAACCTCTCGATTTCAGCGCGTCGAGCACTTCTTCAACCGCTATAACTGCGCGGTCTTTTTTGTTGCGGACGGCTTTTGTGAGAATGTACTCAATCTGAGAGTTGAGGGAGCGGTATTCCTCGTCCGCCATTTTGTTGAGTTCTTCCCAAAGAGTGTAGGGGATACGGAGTATAAGTTGTTTTTTCTCAACCATATTTCACCTCTTGTCCGTTGTTTCTACGTCAGTAAAGGCTGCTGCTGTTGACTACGGGCTGTGCGTCCTTGTTGGCGCAGAGAACGACCATCAGATTGGACACCATCTGCGCTTTGCGTTCGTCGTCGAGTTCGACAAGTCCCGTTTGTCCCAGTTTTTCAAGCGCGAGTTCCACCATTCCGACTGCGCCTTCAACGATTGTCGTTCTTGCGTCGACAACGGCTTTTGCCTGTTGACGTTGAAGCATTGCCGCCGCGATTTCCTGCGCGTATGCAAGGTGCGCTATGCGCGCCTCAACGACTTTTATGCCTGCAATCTGAACGCGCTGTTGCAAATCTTCGCACAGCATCTGCGCGATTTCCTGCGCACTGCCGCGTAAGGATTTTTCGTCGCCGTCGTCGCTTATGTCGTAAGGGTACTGTCTTGCGATGTTGCGGATTGCCGCGTCGCTCTGAATGGATATGAAGTTCACGTAGTTGTCGACGTTGAACACGGCTTTTGCCGTATCGTCGATTTTCCATATCACTACCACGCCGATTTCGATGGGATTGCCTTCGGAGTCGTTGACTTTCTGCTTGTCGTTGTTGAGCGTCATGGCTTTAAGCGATATAAAGTTGCGACGCGCACCCGTACTTCCCGCTGCGGGGTTGAATTTGGTGCAGAGAGGATTGTAATAGAAAAACCCTTCCTTTTTTATAGTGCCTTTGTATTTGCCGAACAGCACGAGGACCAGCGCTTCATTGGGCGATACGACGGTAAATCCGCCGAGTCCCACGCAGTAAACGGGTATGATGACATATCCGATTGCAAACAGCGCGGGCAGGGAATACATATGTCCGAGCACTATCATCGCGGTAGAACCTGCGACCACCACAGCCCATATGAGCAGTGCAAGATATCCGTTGAGCGGATTGAGCGTTTTTTCCTGATAATTCACAAAATCTGATTTCATAAGAAACCTCCTTATATCGTTATGATAGCAAAATAGTATCGCCAAGTCAATACCAATGTAACAAAAAAATACACGAGTATGAAAAAGGGTGTATTTTGTAAATCGATATTGCAAAAACTGTTGTCGGATAGTATAATTAATGTAAATTTAAGTTTCTTTTAACCATTGATAAGAAACATAAGGGTAGGAAAGTGCACGTCCGGCAATCGATGTGCATTACCAAATATAATCAAGGAGTATCGTATGAAAAAGAAAATTTTTCTGATGGTAGCGGCTATACTTGCTCTCTGCCTCACATGCGGGATGTTGCTTGTCGCTTGCAATAAAGGCGGCAATACCGGCGGTGGCGGTGGTGGTGATCTGCCCGACGCGCAAGAGAGTTGGGAAGAAAACACATCCGTCATGAACCAAGAATTGTCGAGACGATTCGGCGAAAACAAACAATTCAACCCTAACGGTGGGAGAAAGTTTGTTGCAGATTTTGAAATCGAGCTCAAACTCGACGACAAAACCGAAGCAAATGCCGATGCGTCATACAAACTTATTGCTCGCGCAAACCTCGATGTAGACAGTTTCGATACACAGATCTATCTTGCTGTCACAGAAGAAAAAGAAGGATACACAACGCCCAAAACCTTGTTCGGTCTCGGATACCAGGACAGCGCGACCAATCCTTATATTTACATCAATATCAATGACGGCGGGTACAAGAAAATCAACGGTTTCTCGATCGGTCAATTGATACTCGACCTCAAAGCCAAAGAAAATAATGGAGCTGTTTCGTCTGCAGACGATACGTGGACAATGATCCTTCAAGCGCTTCAAGGCTTTGTTAAAGATCCTTCATTGATATTCTCCACTCTCAGCGAAGTGGGCATCCTTGGCAAAGAAAACGACGGCAAGTTCTACGGCACGAGGGAAAACTACGGCGACAGCTTTGTCTATCCTGTTAACGTTTCCAAGTTAATCGAAATGGTAAGCGGTATTTTGAACGATGATAATGTCATCAACATAATTGCAAAAGACCGCCTTGCAAATGCTCAGACGGAAGATGAAAAGAACAAAATCAAAGCCGAAGTTAAAGCACAAATTGCAGATGTCATTCACAAAGTTCCTATTCCTTTCTTCGCGAACTGCGACAGCATCAATGAAATTTGGTTGACAATCAGCGATTTTATGCAATTCACGAAAGTGTCTTACAGAATAGACTTTGCTAAGAACAGCAATGAAATAACCGGAATGGGATTTACCGTCAATTATATAGAGAACGACAACGGCATACCCAGACCTTACGGTGATTACACGCTTTCTCTCAACACACTGCGTCTTGACCAAGGCACTCCCATTGCGGATATATTTGCAGGAACGGGTATTGATGAAGTTGCAGACGCCGAAGCAATCAACATTTTGAAGTTCTCCATTGACGGCGTTGCAATCGGGATGAAGAACGTTGCTGAAGAGGGCGCAACTCCTTCGTATGAAGAAAACCACAGATTTACGATTTCCGTTGATGCGGATCTCAACCCCTTCGCTCTTATGGAACTGGTTGGCAGAGACAGAGGTGAAGGTGCCGACACCAACATTGCAAATGCAATAAAGAAACTCGGTTATCTGCACATCGAAATCAATGAAGTGAATGCCGAAAACGAAATCGTTAAGAACATTCTTCTTATTCACACCAAGACTGAAGAAGGATATATTATTGCTCAGTTCAGCGGTTTGGGTTCCACCGACTCTGACCTCGGCGGCGTATACAACATTCAGGAACTTGTCGAATATATCGGCGTATTGTCCAGACAGAAGAGTGCTTCTGCGGCGGCTGATGTTGATTTCAACAAGATACTTGAAATAGCCAAAAAGGTTATCGGCTATGTTAAGGATATATGGGCAATGGTTGATGTTGACTTCAAAAATATTGCGTCTGAAGGCGTAACGCTTGAAATCAGCAACTTGCTTGATTATCTTGTAACAGCACTGAATGTTCCCTCCGGTGGAATGGTTGACCTTGCAAAGATTATTCGCGGTCTTGACGGAGATTCCGATTTGCTCAACATCAAAGTCAGCGATGCAAAATACGGCGTTTGTGACACCGTTGATACAAAATCCATAAAAGGCTTTGTTTACGGTGGATCGGATAAACTTGCGGTGGGCATTAAAGAAGGCGCCCAACTCAATTACACCGCCGACGCGGGGGCAGCAGCAACTACCGTTAACGGATTCTATTTCGGTAGCACACCTGGTGAGCCTGCAGTAACGTTCATTGACATTAATGGTCAAGAGTTTTCCGCTTTAGCTCATCTGTACTATGTGGATTATGATCCGTCCATCGTCGGTCAGGAACAAACAGTTACCGCATACTTCGGACAAGGCACGTTGCTTACCAACATGATGGCAATTATGCCGGGCTATGTTGGTGATATTGCCAAGTATCCTTTGAGCGGTATTATGTCTGCACAGTTTAAGGTAACCATTCCTGCACCTGCAGCGGCATAAAAACAACATAAACAGATAAAACCGCGGGCAATTGCCCGCGGTTTTTTCATGCAAAAAAGCAAGCGTAAATATGGCGTAATTTTTTGTTGTTTATTTATTTTTTTGTTTGTGGTATTATATAGTCAGTATTTTGATTTTTCATTGCGCGCGGCGGGCGCGTGGAGGGGTTATGCGCATAAGCGAAATGTTCAAAGACAAAAAGGCGGTTTATTCTTTCGAGATTTTCCCGCCGAAAGCAGGCGACGACATAAACAAAATTTTTCGGACACTTGACAGTTTGAAAGGCATTCGTCCCGATTACATTTCCATAACGTACAGCGCGGGCGGCAGCAAGAACTCCCATACGGCGGAGATTGCCGACATCGTCAAGAACAGATACGGCATCGAACCGCTTGCGCACCTTACTTGCATAAACTCGTCCAAGGAAGAAGTTTCGCGTGCTCTCGACGCATTGCAAGCCGCAGGCGTCGAAAACATACTTGCTTTGCGCGGCGACAGAATAGAAGGGGAGACGTCGCAGGATTTCCGCTATGCAAGCGACCTTGTGCGGTTCATCAGATCGCGCGGTTCGGACGCGGATATAGCGGGTGCCTGCTATCCCGAAGGACACCCCGAAAGTCCCGATATGGTGCAGGACATCAGACACATAAAAGAAAAAGTCGACCTCGGAATAAGCCACCTCAACACGCAACTGTTTTTCGACAACGACGACTTCTTCCGTTATCGCGATATGTTGCGCCTTGCAGGCGTCGACGTTCCCGTTCAGGCAGGCGTTATGCCGCTTGTCAAGGCTTCGCAGTTCGGCGGCATAGTCAAGATGACGGGCGCGAAAATTCCGTCCAAAATATCGCGTATGTATTCGCGTTTTGCAGACGACCCCGACGCGCTTATGGAAGCGGGTATTGCCTACGCCACCGACCAGATTATCGATTTGTTGAGCGGCGGAGTGGACGGCATACACCTTTACATAATGAACAACGCTTACGTAGCAGAACGCATAACGCGCAACGTCAAACCCATTCTCGACAAACTGAACGCCGAAAAGTAAGTTGCAGAAAGACCGCATCTGATTTGTTTGAAAACTGTGCGGCAAAGAGTTTTCGATTGATCGTTCACGCAAAATTTGTTCAATCGCAACCGCAACAAAAGGATAGACCGAATGAAAATCGACCGTGACGAAATGCTCAGATATATGGGGTTCAGAGGACAGGCGCTGTCCCGCGAAAACCTCGAAGTTTTTTCCCGTGCGGAAGAACTTTGTATTTCTGTAATTTCGCCGAAAACGGTGGTTAAAGAATACGAAATAGACCATTCAACTATGCAACTTGCGGGAACGAACGTAATCTTGCAGGGGCAGGACATAGCCCGACATCTTGCGGGGTGCAATCGTGTTTATCTGATTGCGGCGACACTCGGACTCGGACTTGACAAACTGGTCGGGCGGCTTATGAGAGAAGACCCCGTGATCGGAGTTGCGGTTGACAGCGCGGCAGTTTGCGCAATAGAAAGCGTGCTTGACGACCTTTGCGAAAATCTCGCAGAACAATGCGGCAAAAAACTCACTTCGCGGTTTTCCTGCGGGTACGGAGATTTTCCGCTCGAACAGCAACACGATTTCATTCGACTGCTCGATATGAACAGGCGTTTGGGCGTTTATCTCGGGGCGGGAAACATTATGACTCCGCAGAAGTCCGTGACTGCGGTTGTCGGAATTTGCGACGGTTCGCGCGATTTCGGGGACAACCTCAAATGCGGCGGCAAGTGCGCGGAATGCGCGTTGAAAGATTGCGCGTACAGGGCGAAATAAAAAGTAAAATCGTTCGTCAATTGAAAATAAATCGGTCGCAAACACACGCGATTGAAGTCGGAGTATCGTATAACGAACAGGCAAGGAGATATATGGACTTTCTTACCTTTGCTGAAAAGAATATAGTTTTGCTGGACGGTGCGTTGGGTACACGTCTGCAACAGCGCGGGCTGGAAGGCGGAGCCTTGCCCGAAAGACTCAATGTCACCGCTCCCGAAATCGTGGAGAGTGTTCATCGTGAATACATCGAGAGCGGCGCAAACGTTGTATACACGAACACGTTCGGCGCAAACAGGTTGAAACTCGGAACTTCGGAAGAGACGGCGACGCTTGTCAAAGCGGGCGTGGAGATTGCGCGGCGCGCGGCAGGCAATCGCGCTTACGTTGCGTTGGATATAGGACCGTCGGGGGCGTTGCTCGAACCGCTCGGCGACCTTTCTTTCAACGACGCGTACGACCTTTTCAAAGAACAGGTTGAAGCGGGGCGCGACGGAGTCGACCTTGTTGTCATAGAAACAATGTCCGACCTTTATGAACTGAAAGCCGCGGCGCTTGCCGTGCGTGAAAATTGCAATCTTCCGTTGATGTGTTCCATGACGTTTGACGAAAACGGAAGAACGTTCACGGGGTGCAGTGTGGAAGCGTTCGCGCTTACCGCTTCGGCGTACTGCGATTTCATAGGAATAAACTGTTCGCTCGGTCCCGACAAGATTTTCCCGCTTGTAAAACGTCTTATGCAATATACCGATTTGCCCGTTTTCGTCAAGGCAAACGCGGGACTTCCCGACAGCAGTATGAATTATTCCGTGTCGGCGGAGCAGTTTGTATGTGCGTATGCCGATTATCTCGACGCGGGTGTGAACGTGCTGGGCGGTTGTTGCGGCACGACCCCCGAATACATTGCGGGGCTCAAAAAGCTCATTAAAGGGCGCAAACCCGCAAAGCGCGAGCGTAAGCGTTTTTCGGCGGTGTGTTCGGCGGAAAAAGTCGTCGTGATAGACGGCGTTAAAGTTATAGGCGAGCGAATCAACCCCACTGGCAAAAAAGCCATGAAACAGGCGCTTGTGGACGGCAACTTCGATTATATCGCGTCTCAGGTGCTGGAACAGGTTGAAGCAGGTGCGGAAATTCTCGACGTCAACTGCGGACTGCCGCAACTCGACGAAACGGCGATGCTTCCGAAACTTGTGTCTTTTGTACAGTCGCTTACGGACGCGCCTTTGCAGATTGATTGCGGCAAACCCGACGCGGTGGAAGCCGCGTTGCGCAGATATAACGGCAAAGCCATTGTCAATTCCGTGACGGCGGAAGACTCGTCGCTTGACGCTCTGTTGCCTATCGTTAAAAAATACGGCGCGGCGGTCGTGGGGCTTACGGTCGGTGCGGACGGAGTTCCGCAGACGGTGGAAGAAAGGGTAGCGCTTGCAAGCAAAATCGTCGAGCGCGCCAAGTCTTACGGCATTCCCGAAGAAGATATTTTCATCGACTGCCTAACGCTTACGGTAAGCGCGGAACAGGCGCAGGCTATGAACACGTTGCACGCAATAGAACGTGTGAAAAGCATGTACAACGTCAAAACCGTACTCGGCGTTTCCAACATATCCTTCGGACTTCCCGCACGTCAGATTGTCAATACGGCGTTTCTTACGATGGCGATGTACGCGGGACTCGACCTTCCCATACTCAATCCCAACATTGCCGCAAATATGCAGGCTGTCGACGCGTTCAACGTTCTGCACGGCAACGACGAAAAATGCGCCGTGTTCACCGCAAAGTACGCCGATTGGACGGCTAATGCCGCAAGCGTAACGAATACGGCGGCGGCAAACGCACAGACGCCCCAAAGCGGCGCGGCAGATAGGAAAAGCGGAGAGAGTGACGGCAAAGAACAAAAGACGGACGACATTTTTTACTGTATATCCAAAGGGTTACCGAGAGCAAAAGATATAACCGCCGCGTTGCTTGCAAATCACGACGGCATTACGGTGATAGACGAGTATCTGATACCCGCGCTCAACAAGGTAGGCGACGACTACGAAAAAGGCGTGATATTCCTTCCGCAACTCATTGCTTCCGCGGAAGCGGCAAAGTTGTGCTTTGATGAAGTCAAAAAGACGTTGCCCGACACTTCCGCCGCGGAAAAAGGCAAAATCGTGCTTGCCACCGTAAAGGGCGACGTTCACGACATAGGCAAAAACATCGTCAAAACCGTGCTTGAAAATTACGGCTATCACGTTATCGACCTCGGTAAAAACGTTCCGCCGCAGGACGTTGTCGACGCTTGTCTTAAACACAACGTCAGACTTTGCGGGCTGTCCGCGCTTATGACTACGACGGTCGAAAATATGAAAATCACGGTAAAGCAACTCAAAGAGGCTTGTCCCGACTGCAAAGTTATGGTGGGCGGAGCGGTGCTCACGGAAGAGTACGCCGCCGAAATCGGTGCGGACAAATACTGCAAGGACGCAAACAAAAGCGCCCGTTACGCAGAAGAGGTTTTCGGCAAATAAAGACTTCATAAAATTACGCCGAAAAAATCGTGCCATATTTGGCGTTGCCATTATGGTGTCAGTGAGTAAAGATTGAAAAACTGATTTGCAAATAATCATGTGCACTCTTCAAAACCCGCGGTTGCGGGTTTTGTCATGCAAACGGATTTTGAACAATGTTTCCTTGTTTTAGCATTCGAGTTGCCTATCGGTGTTGCTGTCGGATTTTGTCGGAAAGACGGAGTGTGTTTATGACGACAACGCACGTTTTTTGTTCAAGAATTCGGATATTGCGAATATAGACAACGTATTGATTGTATAGTATAATCTTTTTGTAAAGCCGACATATATTGTGACGGCTATTATTGTGCCTTTACGGTAGCGTAATGGGGGTTTTATGGAGAACAACAAAATTATTATCGCTCTCGCAGGCAAGGGCGGAGTAGGCAAAACATCGCTTTCCGCCTCGTTTGTCAAAGTTCTGGTCAACCGTTTTCCCGACAAAAGAATACTTGCAATCGACGCAGACCCCGCAATAGGTCTGTCTACCGCTCTCGGCATTCAGCCCGAGAGTACCATTGACGATATCCGCAAAGCCATAGTCACCAACGTGGAACAGGGCAATACCCGTGACGCAATCGAGTTGTTGAACGAAGCGCGTTACCGCATCTTCGACACTCTGGTTGAAGCCGACGGGTTTTCTTTTATCGCGGTAGGCCGTCCCGAGTCTGCGGGGTGCTACTGCAAAGTCAATGCTTACCTCAAAGAGGTAATCGGCATTCTTTCCGACGAGTTTGATATCATCGTCATCGACGGCGAAGCGGGTATCGAACAGATTAACAGACGAGTGATGGAGAAGGTGTCGCACCTTGTGTTGGTCACCGACCCCAGCAGAAAGGGCACGCAGGTGGTCAAAACCATTCTGAAAGTTGCCGACGAACTGGTTATGTACGAAAAGACGGGCGTAGTCGTGAACCGTATGAACGACGAGGGACTGAAAGACATTCTCGACCTCGGCGACATTCCCGTGCTTGCGTACATTCCCGACGACAGGAATCTTCAGTATTTCGACGTTCGCGGTCAGAGCGTATTCAACATTCCGGGCGATTCTGCAATCGTCAGGGGCGCGGAAGAAGCTCTTTCCAACCTCGGAATTCTGTAATATAAGGAGGGTATTTTGAAAGACCTAAAGCACTTGATTTACTTTGAGAGTCTGCTTGACGAGGCAAACAACGAGCTTATGCGCAAGGCAAAAGCCGACGGCAAAATCATCGTCGGTTACACCTGCTATCATATGCCCGAAGTTCTGCTCAACGTCGGGAACTGCGTCTCAACCAGAATACGTGCACCGAAGACGGGTTCGATGGATCTTGCGACTTACTACATGTCCAACTATACCTGCGAGTATTGCCGTGCACTTCTGGAACGCGCCATCGAAGGCGGCTACAACTTCCTCGACGCGCTCGCGGGAGTGGACGCCTGCGCACAGATGAACCGTTGCATGGAGAACATCGAAATCCAGAAACTGGTCGAAAACGACAAGTTTTTCGTCAGTCACGTGGACGTTCCCTGCAAGGTGGACGAAGGCGCGGTGCCTCACCTCAAACAGCAGCTCGAAATGAAAGTTCTCACGCCTTTGCACGAAAGATACGGCGTAGACGTTTCGGACGTGGCAATCCGAAAAGCCGTTGCCGAGCACAACGAAGTTTGCCGCATTCTCACCGAAATCGGCGAAATGAGAAAACTCCCCAATCCGCCTATTACGGGGTATGAGTTCCACATTCTGACTCTTGTGACCTACGTTTGCCCGAAATACCTCATCGTCGACAAACTCCGCGAAACGCTCGAAGAACTCAAAACCAGAGAACCCGACGCGAAGAGCAAGTTCCGCGCAAGAGTAGTGCTCATCGGCAGCGAAATCGACGACCCCGACCTTACCCGCCTTATCGAAGACAACGGTGCACTGGTCGTTATGGACAGATACTGCTACGGTTCCACGCCCGGCAGAGAGGAAATCGTGATGAACGACGACGAACCCGCGCTTGACCAGATTTGCAGACACTACATGACGACGAGCATGTGCCCCCGTTACGTAAGCATGGAAAAGAAGAACCAGAGATGGAATTTCGTGAAAGACGCCGTCAAAGAATATCACGCCGACGGTGCCATTTACGAACAGATTAAGTTCTGCGACTACTGGGGATACGAACGCGCTCTCGCAAGCCATATCGCAAGCGAAGAGTTCGGCATTCCCACGCTGTCCATCGACCGTCCTTATATGTCCAGAACGTCCGGTCAGCTCCGCACCCGTTTCCAGGCGTTTGTCGAAAGTCTGGAAATCAAGAAAATCAACAAGAAGGGAGGGAAAGCCAAATGAAAGACGCCAAAAAGAAAAAACAGAAAGGGCTCGGCAATCTCTACAACGGTAAAATAGCTTTGAAACGCCGCGAATGGAGAGGTTTCAAAGACACTATGTTCGACTTCGGTTGCTGGCTCAAAACCTGGGGCGCGCTCATGAAGCTCAGTCTCAAATATCCCACGCAACTCGTCAAGGCTCTGTTCAGATACCGCTGGATGGCGACTTACCTCACCACTCCCGCGTTTATGGACAGACACACGCTCGGTTTGCGCGGAACGGAACTGCGTATATGCTACCGTCAGTTCTGGGCTATGTGCAGCCACGCAATCAAAATGACGTCCATAATTCTCGGCGCGGACGAACACCTGAACGGCAAGAGCAAACGCGCAAAGAAGAGAAGCGAGAAAATCGTTCTGTTCGACGAGATGATGCCCATTCAGATTATGTGCGGTTTCCCCAACCTCGTCGGACTTTCCGTCCAGATGATACCCGTATTCATCGCGGGCGAAATGGACCAGCAGGCGAACATTCCGTACATCGACGCAATCGAAAACTACGGTCTTCCCGCCGACGTTTGCCCGCTTCCCGCTTGCGAAGCAGGCTGCGCCGTCGTCAACGACTATCCCAAGCTCGGCAAATGCCTCATTTCGAGTTCCATGCCTTGCGACGGGTCGCTCATGACAAGTATTTTCCAGGAAAGATACTTCAACCTTCCTACATATCCGCTTTCTCCTCCCGTCCGTTTCAACGAACCCGAGGTTCAGGAATATGCGGTCAAGGACATCAAAGCGTGCATCAAGTTCATCGAAGACCAGACGGGCGAGAAATTCGACTGGGATAACTACTTCACTTGCATGAAACGCTACAATCAGGAAACCGAATACATGCTCAAAAAGTGGGACGTCAACTGCACGGATTATCCGCAGGTCTGCGGTCCCGCGCTTGCGTTGCACAGAATGTTCGAGTTCCAGATTGCGGGTTCCAGAGACGATACGTTCCTTAAAGGCGACAAAATCGTTTACGATATGATGATGAAACAGTACGAGAAAGACAAGGCGGCGGATATCAAACCCCGTCACCGCGCAATAGTCTGGAGCTGTCCCGCTCACTACTATTCCAACTTCTCCTACTGGGCGCAGAACTGCTGGGGCATCAAAGTTCTGGTCGACATGGAATGTATGCTGTCGCACCATTTCTTCGACACCGAGGACAAAGAAGCCTCTCTCATCGACCTTGCAAAGGCTTACGAACGAATGAGTATGCGTTCGCACACCAACGGCGGTTACGCAAACGTTCTCGACGAATGCTGGAGAATGTGCAAGAAGTTCAACGCAAACATCGTCATAATGTACGGCCACGTATCCTGCAAGAACATGGCAGGTCTGCAAGGCTTGTTCGAAGAGCAGGCAAGAGAACGCGGCATTCACCTTATCTGGGTTGAACACGACCTCTGCGACAGAAGAACGGTCACCAGAAAAGAAATGCGCAACAGCGTCAACAGATATATGAAGACGGTTTTCCGCGAGGAGCCGCTTGACCCCACTCTCGTCGACTACGAAGACGATTTGACATGGTAATATAAAGGAGAATGATTATGAAAAAATATTTCGGCGGATGCGACGTCGGTTCTACTTACACCAAGACCGTTATTCTCGACGAGAACGGCAAAATGGTAGCACACAATACAATCAGAAGCAAAATCAACAGCGAACAGAGCGCACGCGCAGGTCTGGAAGCCGCAATTTCGCAGGTTCCCGACCTCAAATCCATAGACGACCTTTCCTACCTCATCGGTACGGGTTACGGCAGAAACAAAGTGCCGCAGGCTGAGGAAAACATTTCCGAAATCAGCTGCCACGCTATGGGCGTTCACATCACCAACCCCAAAGTCAAGGCAATCATCGACATCGGCGGACAGGACGTCAAAGGCATCGCGATAGCCGAAGACGGCACGGTCAAGAACTTCGCTATGAACGACAAGTGCGCGGCAGGTACGGGCAGATTCTTCGAATCCATGGCAAACGCCTTTGAAGTCAGCCTCGACGAGTTCTCCAAACTCTCTCTCAGCGCAAAGAACACCATTCCGATTACCGCACAATGCACGGTTTTTGCGGAAAGCGAAGTCATTACGCTGGTCGGCGAAGGCAAACCCAGAGAAGAAATCGCGGCAGGCATTCAGCTCGCGGTTGCGAAGAGATGTTTCGTCATGGCAAAGAAAGCCGGCGCAACGGACAGCATCACGCTTACGGGCGGCTGCGCAAAAAACGAAGGACTCAAACGCGCGATAGAACACGTACTTAAAATCAAGGTCGTAGACCTTCCCGTCGACCCTCAGCTTATGGGTGCGCTCGGTGCGGCAGAGTACGCGCGTCAGAAGGGTCTTGCACAGGAGGCGTAATATGATAACCCTGTTCCTGATTTACTATTTCAACCTCGACATGAAACTCATTGCCGTGGTTTACAGATGGCTCGGCAAAAGATTCGACAAGAAAAAAATCGTCGACAAAATCTGAACTTAATCCTAACTTATTTCACGGCGCGCTTTTGCGCGCCGTGAAAATCGGTTAAAACTCAAAATCCGTTTTAGATATGGAACTTTACGACGCTATTATCAAAGACGTTGTCGGTGCGCTTGCGCCTTTCACGCCCAAAGTGTTTCCCGCAGACGGCGAGAAATGGAAGTCCAGCGACCGCAACGAAATAATCTTTCAGCACGATACGGCTTACGAACTTGGCGGAAGCAAAAATCCGTCCGCGTCTTTTACAGTTGTAACGTCGGCGCAGGGGCTGTTTGAACCCGATTGCGTAAAACTTTACGGCAAGGATTTGCAGGAAATCAAGTCCGATACGCCTTATGCCAAAATAGTGCTGATACAGGCGGACGACTTTTCGGACGACGCAATGAAATGCTACAACGCAATCAAGGACATCGAGTTCGTGGCTTACGACGTTTTCCTGAAAGGCGTAATGACGAGAATTTCCGCCCTCGACAGAAAAGAGCAGGTCAGAATATCGAAAACCGCGCTTAAAGAGGGCATAACCTTCGGAAAAATCGCGGCGTATTACATCGAAGCGTACAGGAAAAATCCGCACGTGAAAGCCGTGTCCGTGATTTACGTTACGGAAGACCTCGGCATTTTCCCCATGCTTTCCGCAAACGCGAAGAAAGTCGACGACATAACCATCACGCTCAACAAAGTTTTGAGCGGTATGAACTTCGACTGCGCAACCTGCAACCTGAAAGCAATATGCGACGAAGTCGAAGGACTTCGCGAACTGCATTTCAAAAACAGAAAAAAGTAAACGAAATCGAAAAACACCCGACAAGCAGGGCAACATAAAAGCAAATATCACAATTCAATTATGCTGAATAACACCGTAAGCGATAAAAAGCTTTCGGTGTTTTTTTACGGAGAAGAAATGAGCGAATGGTACTGTTTAGGCGTTATGCCGTATTCGCTTTTGAACGCCCTGAAAAAGTGCGAGTAGTCGTTGAACCCGCATTTTGTGCAGACTTCGGCAATCGGAACGTTGTTTTCGATGAGTTTTTTGGATTGCAACAGCCTTTTTTTCAGAATGTATTGGTGCAAAGTGCTGTTTGTTTCCTTTTTGAAAAGCCTTGCAATGTAAAATTTGTTGAGGAATACGTTTTCGGCTATGTTGTCGAGAGTAAGGTCGTCGCCGAGATGTTCATCAACGTAACGGAATATCTTTGTGACAGGCGACGCCGCCAGCCTGTTTTGCATGCCGTCGGACACAGTCGAACGTGTAGATTTGCGCAAATAACGCGATATAACCAGCAGCACGTCGCGTATGATGTTTTCGCATTCGATGTCGCTTCCGAATTCTTCGGAATTGTTTTTTGAGTACAACGAAAAGAGCAGTTCTTTCACCGTTGCCGACACTTCGGCGTCGCGCAAAAGGAAATCTTTTCTTTCGTCGCAGAGTGCGAAGCATTCGGACAAATCACTTGCCGCGCTGGACAGGGTTTTGACGTATTTCGGATTGAGCCACAACACGACGCGTTCGTAGGTTTCACGACTGTCGTTGATGTCGAGTTGGTGCAGGTTTTGAGGGGAAATCATCAGAATGTCGCCAGAATGAAGCGCATAATGTCCGTTTTCGATGATGTAGCTTGCGTTGCCGCTCACAAAAAAATAGAGTTCGTAGAAATCGTGGCTGTGTAGGCTCACGGCTTTGAAATCCTTGTCGCTGTAAAAGTTTATTTCGTAGTTTTTGTTCGTCATGAGTTGTGACGAAGTCCATTTCGAAAGTGCTTTTACCTTCTGCATATTTTCCCCCGTGCGGATTTTCCGCGTTCTATTGTACAAACTTTGATATGCGGAACATCTACACCCGAATTCTAACCCAATATGTCAATTTTTGCAAGTTATTTGTCAAAAACTGCAATTTATTTGCAAAAATAAAAGTTATACAATTATTTAGAGGTGAATTATGAAATCTTTTATGTCGGACAAATTTCTTCTTGACAATCCGACCGCCGAGGAACTTTATTCGGCTGTCCGTGATTTGCCTGTTTTTGATTATCATTGTCATCTGAGTCCCGAGGAAATATATCGCGACCGCGCATTTTACAATCTCACGCAACTGTGGCTCGAATGCGACCACTACAAATGGCGCGTAATGCGAAATGCTGGCGTTGACGAAATGTATATCACGGGCGATGCGTCGGACTACGACAAATTTCTGGCGTTTGCAAAAGTCCTTCCCGATTTTGCGGGAAATCCCGTTTACCAGTGGGCTCATCTTGAACTAAAAAAATATTTTGGCATAGCAACGCCACTTTCGGAAGATACGGCACAGGAAATTTGGGAAAAGACGCTCGGCGTTATGTCCGACGGCGGTTTTTCGGCACGCAGACTGATTGCGCGCTCGGGAGTCGACACGGTCATTACCACGGACGACCCGACGGACGAGTTGAAATTCCACGAACTCCTGCAAAAGGAAGATTTGCCTTTTGCCGTTCTTCCTTGTTTCCGTCCCGACAATGCAATCAACATCGATAAAGACGGTTTCTGCAATTATATTGCGAAGCTGTCTTCGGCGAGCGGCATAAACATCGTTTCCGTCGATACGCTTTGCGACGCGCTTGCGGCAAGGCTGGATTATTTCGTGGCGCACGGCGCGGTTGCCGCCGACTGTTCGTTCAAGAACTTTGCGGGCGGTGCGGACTGTGACGCGGTCGCCGAAAAAGCGTTTGCAAAAAAGATTAACGGAGAAAAACCGAGTGCGGAAGAGTGCTCGGAATTCTCGTTTACCGTGACAAAACGTCTTGCCGCAATGTTCAGGGAACGTGGGCTTGTCATGCAGATACACACGGGCGTGCTTCGCAATCAGAACACAACGCGTTTTGCGGCAATCGGCGCGGATTGCGGCATAGACAGCGTGGGTAACTGTGTGGACGTCGAAGCGGCGGGCAGATTGTTCGACGCCGTGGAAAAAGAGGGCGGAATGCCGAAAACGATAGTCTACACCCTCAATCCCGCGTCCTATTATCCTTTGGCGACAATGCTCGGAAACTTCGCGGGAGAAAGTCGCGGCAAAATGCAACTCGGCGCGGCGTGGTGGTTCCTCGACCACAGCGACGGCATTCGCGAACAGCTTGCCGTGTTTGCGGCAACGGCAGGTATCGGACATTTCAACGGAATGCTCACCGACTCGCGCAGTTTCGTGTCTTACGCGCGACACGATTATTTCAGAAGAGTGCTTTGCTCCGTACTCGGCAAAATGGCAGAGGACGGGGAGTATCCGACAGGTGAACCGCTTCGTCGGCTAGCGCAAAATATAAGTTATTACAACGCCAAAAATTATTTTGTCGGAGGAGGAAACAAGAAATGAAAATGACCTTTCGCTGGTATGGCGAAAACGACAAAATCACATTGGACAAAATCCGCCAGATACCCAATATGTACAGCGTGGTAACGGCGGTGTACGACGTGCCCGTAGGCGAGGTGTGGTCGGAAGAAAGCATAGCAAAACTCGTGAACGCGGCGCACGCGCACGGGCTTCAAGCCGAAGTCATCGAAAGCGTCCCCGTACACGAGGACATAAAGCTCGGTTTGCCTACTCGCGACAAATACATCGAAGCGTACAAGGAGAATATCAGACGCCTCGGAAAAGCGGGCGTAAGATGCATATGCTACAACTTTATGCCCGTATTCGACTGGACGAGAACGCAGCTCGACAAAGTGGCAAAAGACGGCTCGACGTCACTTGTTTACTATGCCGACCAGCTTGCTGCAATGGACCCGCTCGACGGCGAACTCTCGTTGCCGGGGTGGGACAGCAGTTACAAAAAAGAAGACTTAAAGCATCTGTTTGAACAGTATAAAAGCGTTGATGAGGAAAAACTGTTCGGAAATCTGGAATATTTCCTCAAAGCCGTAATTCCCGTCGCCGAAGAGTGCGACGTCAAAATGGCAATTCACCCCGACGACCCGCCGTGGCCGATTTTCGGGTTGCCCCGCATAATAACCTGCGAAAAGAACATTGACCGTTTTCTCAAACTCGTGGACAGCCCGTACAACGGTCTTACGTTCTGCACGGGGTCGCTCGGAGCCGACCCGAAGGCGGATATCCCACGACTTGTAAGAAAGTACGCGTCGCAAGGAAGAATACATTTTATGCACATACGCAACATTCTTCTGACGGAAAACGGGTTCGAAGAAACGGCGCACGACCAGAATTACGGTTCGCTTGACATCATCGGCATTGTCAAGGCTTTGTCCGATGTCGACTACGATGGCTACGTCCGTCCCGACCACGGCAGAATGATATGGGGAGAAACGGGAAAACCCGGTTACGGACTTTACGACCGTGCGCTCGGAGCAAGCTATATAAACGGCGTCTGGGAAACGTTCAGATACAACAAGCAAAACAGCAATAAATGATAAAATAACGTGAATAGTCGGAAAACATATTCAGTGCTTTGTCCGATGTGATTGTCCGATTTCACGAGATGACCGAGGAGGTAGTATGAACACTAAATTCGATATAGATTTGACAAACAAAGTTGTGGTAATTACGGGTGCAGGCGGAGTTATCTGTGGTGCCATTGCCCGTGAACTTGCGGCGTCGGCGGCTAAAATCGCGTTGCTTGACCTCAACAAGCCTGCTGCGGACCTTGTTGCAGACGACATAAACGCTTCGGGCGGGTGTGCGGTTGCGTACGAATGCAACGTTCTCGACAAACAGTCAATACAGACCGTGCACGACAAAATCGTGTCCGAACTGGGACTGTGCGACATATTGATTAACGGCGCGGGCGGAAACAATCCGCGCGCGACCACGGACAACGAGTTCTGCGTTATCGGCGAACAGGTTGACAAGGATTTTTTCGCCCTTGACGAAAAAGGCGTAAGTTTCGTTTTCGACCTCAACTTTATCGGTACTTTCCTGCCGACGCAGGTTTTTGCAAAGGATATGCTCGGAAGAAAAGGTTGCAGCATTCTCAACATTTCTTCCATGAACGCGTACACCCCGCTTACCAAAATCCCCGCATACAGCGCGGCGAAAGCGGGCATCAGCAACTTTACTCAATGGCTTGCCGTTCACTTTGCAAAGGCTGGTATTCGCGTCAACGCGATTGCCCCCGGATTTTTCGTCACAAATCAGAATCGCGCATTGCTTTTTGACAAGGACGGCAACCCCACGGCACGCACGAACAAAATTCTCAACGCTACGCCGATGGGAAGGTTCGGAGAGGTCGAAGAACTTTTCGGAGCAACAAAACTTTTGCTTTCGGAACACGAAGCGTCGTTTATTACGGGCGTTGTAATCCCCATTGACGGCGGTTTCAGCGCATACAGCGGTGTGTAAATTTGTAAAACAAAACGCACAAAACAAGGTGAAATATGGATTATTCGTTTCTTGAAAAAAACAAAATAGTACCCGTGGTTGTCCTCAAAAAAACCGAGGACACCGTGCCCGTGCTTTCCGCTTTGAAAAAAGGTGGAATAAACGTTGCCGAAATCACTTTCCGTACCGAATGCGCGGGTGAAGCAATTGCGCTTGCGGTAAAAGAGTTTCCGGATATGACTATTGGCGCGGGAACTGTTATAAACGCCGAACAATGCGAGCGCGCGTATAGCGCGGGCGCAGAGTTTATCGTGTCCCCGGGATTTTCCGAAGACGTGCTCAATGTCTGCGAAAAACACGGGTTGCCTTACCTTGCGGGTGTTGTTACCCCTACGGAAATCATAACGGCAAAGGCGCACGGGCTTGACGTGCTCAAATTCTTCCCTGCGGGCGTTTACGGCGGAGCAAAAGCGTTGAAAGCCGTATCGGCAGCGTTTCCCGACGTAAAATTCGTGCCTACGGGCGGAGTGGACGAAACAAATCTCAAAGAATTTCTTTCCTTGCCATGTGTTGCCGCAGTCGGCGGAAGTTTCATGTTCAAGGGAAGTATTGAAGAAATAACCGCCAAGTCGGCACAGGCGGTCAGAATTGCGGAGGAAATGTTATGAAAGCAGTGACGTTCGGTGAAATTATGTTGAGACTTGCGCCCGAAGGATATCTGCGGTTTTTGCAGGAACCGAGATTCCAGGCGACATTCGGCGGTGGCGAAGCCAACGTAGCCGTATCGCTTGCGCAATTCGGAGTTGATGCGGCGTTTGTCAGCAAACTTCCTGCAAACGACATAGCGGAAGCCTGTGTTCGCGAGCTCAAATCGTTCGGCGTGGATTGCAGCGGCATTGCGCGCGGCGGCAGCAGAATGGGCATTTACTATCTTGAAAAGGGTGCGTCTGTCAGACCGTCGAAAGTCATTTACGACCGCGCGTATTCGGCGATAGCGGAAGCCGCTCCCGATGACTTCGATTGGGAAAAAATATTCGACGGTGCGGATTGGTTCCATTTCTCGGGAATAACGCCAGCGCTGTCCGAAAATACCGCCAAAATAACGCTCGATGCCGTCAAAGCCGCGAAAGATGCAAAAGTATACGTTTCGTGTGATTTGAATTACAGGAAAAATCTTTGGGACACGAAACGTGCACAAAGCGTTATGAGCGGACTTATGCCGTATGTCGACCTCTGCATAGGCAACGAGGAGGACGCGGAAAAGGTGTTTGGAGTAAAACCCGACGACAACGACGTGACTGGTGGTGAGCTCAACAAAAAAGGTTACGAGCAAGTCGCACGCAAACTTACGGATATGTTCGGGTTCGACAAAGTCGCCTGCACGTTGCGAGAAAGCATTTCGGCGTCCGACAACAAATGGGGGGCAATGCTTTACTCGCAGGGCAAAGCCGTCTATTCGCGCACGTATCCGTTGCATATCGTCGACAGAGTAGGTGGAGGCGACAGTTTCTCGGCGGGACTGATTTATGCGTTTATGTCGGGAATGTCCGCCGCGGACGCACTGGAATTCGCCGTAGGCGCAAGTGCGCTGAAACATACTGTGGAAGGCGATTTCAACAGAGTTACCGTCGACGAGGTCAAGCGCCTTGCTGGCGGCGACGCCAGCGGCAGAGTGCAAAGATAGCGAAAACGGCGTAAATAGTCGAGCACACAAAAGCAAAGAAAATAAATCAAGCGCGCTGTTGCGCGTGATAGAAGCTGTTAATTTGCCGTGAATTGCGTGTACGCGTGTAAATGGTCGGTTGTCGCAAGGGCTTGAAAACGATAATTCAAATAACAATATAAAAATAGCACGCACGCGAAACCACAAATAAACAAATCCGCATTTGCGTTCAGGGCTTTGCGGACAATCAGCGATAAAAATAAAGGAGAAATCTATGAAAACTCTGCTTATCAATGACAACTGGATGTTCTATAAGGGAGTGGGGAATATTGAGGACGCCGCAAAATCCGCGGGCGAAAAAATCAAGCTCCCTCATACTTGGAACAATATGGACGGACAGGACGGCGGGTCGGACTATTTCCGCGGGGCGTGTCTGTACGTCAAGAAACTGAATGTCGAAAAGAAAGCCGACAAAGTTTATTACATTGAGTTCAGAGCCGTGAACAGCGTTGCCGACGTGTTTGTCAACGGAAGCAAAGCCGTTCATCACGAAGGCGGTTTTTCGACTTTCCGCGCGAACATTACCGATTTGCTCGTAAGCGGCGAGAACACCGTTGCGGTGGTTGCGGACAACTCGCCGAGCGACAGAATTTATCCGCAGATGGCGGACTTTACGTTCTTCGGCGGCATTTACAGAAACGTTTATCTCATCGAAACGGAAAAAAGCAGGTTTGACCTCGATTATTACGGCGGTGAGGGCGTTATGGTTACTCCCGTACTCAAAGACGACGGAAAAGCCGAAGTTACCGTTCAGGCGTTTGTAACCAACCCCGAAAAAGGGCAACAGGTAGCAGTTAAGGTTACGTTTGACGGAAAAGACGTCGCTCTCGGAGCGGCTTCCGCAACCGACGGAAAGGTCGTGCTTTCAATCGATAAACCCGAACTTTGGGACGGCGTGAAAAAACCGTCGCTTTACAAGGCAACCGTTATTCTTACCGACGGCAAGAATTTGCTTGACGAACGCGAAATCGAGTTCGGCGTCCGTTCTTTTTCCGTTGATAAGGACGGTTTCGTGCTCAACGGCAGAAGGTATCCGCTCCGCGGCGTTGCCCGTCATCAGGACAGACTGAATATGGGCTGGGCAATTACCGAAAAAGAGCACGAAGAGGATATGAAACTCATATCGGAAGTCGGTGCGAACACGATAAGACTTGCCCACTATCAGCACGACAGCTATTTCTATTCGCTTGCCGACAGATACGGTATGGTCATATGGGCGGAAATCCCGTATATATCGGCGCATCTCCCCGCGGGCGACGAAAACGCAATAAGTCAGATGAAAGAGTTGATAGTCCAGAACTACAATCACCCGAGCATTATGTTCTGGGGGCTCAGCAACGAAATCACCATAGGCGGGGAGAGCGAAGAGCTAATTGCTTTGCATCACAAACTCAACGACCTTTGCCACGAAATGGACAAAACCAGACTTACCACCATGGCTAACGTTACGATGTTGGAACCCACGTCCGAACTTACGAAGATTTCCAACATAATGTCGTACAACCATTATTTCGGGTGGTACGTCGGCGACGTGTCGCAGAATGCGGACTGGCTGGACGACTTCCGCAAAGAGTTCCCCGACAGACCGATAGGTCTTTCCGAATACGGTTGCGAAGCAATTCTTACTTGGCACAGTTCCGACCCCAAACAAGGCGACTATACGGAAGAATATCAGGCGTATTATCACGAAAACATGCTGAAAATCTTTGCCGAAAGACCTTATCTTTGGGCGACGCACGTTTGGAATATGTTTGATTTCGGCGTTGACGGAAGAGACGAGGGCGGCGTAAAAGGCCGCAACAACAAAGGTCTTGTGACCTACGACCGCAAGACGAAAAAGGACAGTTTCTATCTATACAAAGCCTACTGGTCCGATGAACCGTTTGTGCATATTGCGTCGAAACGGTATGTTAAACGTCCGGAAAAGGTCACTAAAATCAAAGTTTATACAAATCAGGACAAAGTTACTCTTTTCGCAAACGGTAAAAAAATCGCAGAGAAATCCGGCAAATACGTTTTCGAATTCGACGTTCCGCTTCACCTCATCGGCAAAAACAGAATTAAAGCGGTAAGCGGAAATTGCGTCGACGAGGCGGAATTCGTCAGAGTGCTGAAACCTGAGAAAGGGTATTCGCTCAAAAAGGAAGAAACGGGCGTTGTCAACTGGTTCGAAAAGGACGGCGTAAGATACGAATTCAAGTATCCCGAGGGAATGTTCTCTATACGCGACAAGCTGGGTGTCATAATGGCGAACCCCGACGGGGAAGCGCTTATTATGCGACTTGTCGACCGCGCTGTTGCCGAAATGAAGGCACGCGGTGAGGAGCTGCCTTTCCAGATAAGCAAAAACGTGTTCAAACTCGCAAGCAGTATGACGATTGAACGTATCGCGGGAATGGCAGGCGGAAAAATCACCCCCGAAATTCTGTTCCATGTCAACGAAGAACTTAACAAAATCCCCAAGAAATAAGCATTCGCGTTACGCGTCCGAGCGATTTGCGTTCGGGCGCGTATGCGGGCATCTTGTGAAAAAGCAATTTCTCGAGAATGCAGTAAGGAGGAAAAATGAGAGCAAAAGCAGTTGACAGACCGTTCGGCGTTCGGGATAAAGTCGGTTATCTGTTCGGCGATTTCGGTTGCAATATGAGTTTTACGTTGCTGAGCAGTTACCTTATGCTCTATATGACGCAGGGTATGGGGCTCAGCACCGACCATTGGGCAATATCGTTATTGTCGCAAAAGTGTTCGACGCAATCAATGACCCGATTATAGGCGCTATGGTAGACGCGCGACGCCCCGGCAAGAACGGTAAATTCCGTCCTTGGATTTTCTGGGGGTCGTTCGCCATCGCCATAACTACGCTGCTTCTTTTTATCGACATAAGAGGAATTTCGTACGGCGGACGTTTTGCGTATTGCCTGATTATGTATATGGTATGGTCGATAGCCTATACTGCGGCAAACGTTCCTTACGGTTCGCTTAACGCCGCGCTTACGGACGATATTGGACAGCGCGCCAGCCTTTCTTCGTTGCGCAGTATCGGTGCGGGACTTGCATCGTTGCCGATTATGATAGTAATTCCGTTGCTTGTATACGGTGAAAATAACGAGAACGGTATTGCGCCGTTGATTCCCGAAAGGTTCATATGGATTGCGATTGTATGCGGCATTGCCGGCATTGCCGGATTTATGTTGACGTATTTCCTCACAAAAGAGAGAAGCGTAGTCAAAAAAACGAAAGAGAAGTTCAACTATATCAGCACGTTGGTAGGCTTTCTGAAAAACCGCGCCGCGCTCGGTATGTGCATTGCGTCATTTGCCCAGCTCGTGTTCGTAATGTCATATTCGACCACGTTGCCGCTGGTTTCCAGATATATTTCCAAAACACCGACCTCGTAAACATTGCAAGCGTCATAGTTATGGCGCCCATGGTTATACTGATACCGTTCATGGGCAAAATGTCCGTGAAATTCGGCAAAAAAGAAATTTCCACCTGGCTGAACATTCTTGCAATCGTTGTATTGATTGTTATGCTGTTCATTCCGTTTGCAAGAAACACGACAAGCGCCTGGATTTATGCGGCATTGCTCGGCATTACAATGTTTGCGGGCGGTACGTTTATGCTTGCAACCTGGTCTATGGTCGCGGACTGCGTAGACCAACAGGAACTTTCAACAGGCAAACGCGAGGAAGGAAGCGTGTATGCAACGTATTCGCTTGCGCGTAAGATAGCGCAAGGTGTCGGGGCTGCGTTTGTTTCCTGGTGCCTCGGGCTGGTCGGATACGATGCGGCAAACGTCGCGTCCACGTCGCAGGAGACCGCGGAAGGACTTCTCAGACTTTCGATAATTTTGCCGCTCGTCGGATTTATCGTGGTATTCCTGTCGCTGTTGTTCATTTACAACCTTAACAAAAAGAAGGTCATTGAAAACTCCGAAAAACTCCGTGAACTTCATGCCCAACAAAACGAAGAAGAGACCGAAAGCGAGCTTGGCGAGATATTCTACAGCACAGACGAAGAAAACGAAGTTGCAACCGCTTTTGAAAGCGGCATAGGAGTTGAGAGTATAACAAATTCGGTGAGTGTTGTTTCCGAAGACAAGAACATCACACTTGAAGAGGACAAGACTTCTTACGCCGAACCGACCGACGACGCAAGTACAAGCGAAGATAACGACGTTCCGAAAGAGTAAACCTCAAAACTTACAATGCGTTTATAAATCGCTACAAGGCAAAATTGCAACAATCGAAACCCAGCCTCTGCGGGGTTTTGTTTTGAGAAAAGAAGTAAGCGATGTATTGTTTGACGAAGATTGAGCAATGCTGTAAAATGAAATAAACATATCCATTGGATATGACGGAGAAAAAATGAAAGATTACGAAAAACTGTCGAGAGAGCATTTTGACGCTATGGCGGAAAACTACGACCTGAAAGACGGAACGTATTATTCCGAATTGCCGAAGAAATGTTGCGATGCGGCGGCGGAAGTGATATCGGGTATTGCATACGACAGACTGCTCGACATCGGATGCGGAACGGGTTATCTTGTGAGAAAACTTTTTTCCTTACGACGGGCAGAGTATTGCGGACTGGATTTGTCGCCCGAAATGCTGAAACAGGCAAAAGCGAAATTCCGCGAAAGTGACAGCGTGAGCTTTACGCAGGGAAGTTCGGAAAAATTGCCTTACGAGGACGAAACTTTCGACGTCCTGACTTGCATAATGAGTTTTCATCATTATCCAAATCCGCAGAATGCGGTAAACGAGGCCTATCGCGTTCTTAAACAAGGCGGGACATACATTGTCGCCGATGTCGACAAACACGGATATACTCCTTCCGAGCCTTCGGAAGTTGCGGCATACGACGCCGAGGAAATGGGCAATATGATGAGGACTGCGGGCTTTTCGGTTCTTTCTGCAAGCGTTCCCGCTGAAAGAAGTTATATGGTTATCGCCGAAAAGCGCTGACAATAAATCTATCTAAACAACTATACAAAATCGGTTATGCCCAAAGGCGGATTTTACGTAAAAGCAAGTTTATTAATATAAACTGCAACATAAACATCGGTTTTTGATGGCAAGTGAGAGAATGCGACAAGAAAAAGGTTTGAAGGAAAAACTCAACGATTTCGCAAACAGCGGGGTTTTGTCCATGCATATGCCGGGACACAAGCGAAACCTTGCTAAATTTCCTTATCTCAAAAACGCTGGTGGTAATATCGATATAACGGAAATCGAAGGATTTGACAATTTGCATGACGCAAAAGGCGTTCTGCGCGATTTGTGTTTGCGCGCTGCTGAAATGTGGAATTGCAAAAGGTCTTTTCTTTCCGTAAACGGGAGTACGGCGGCGGTTTTTGCCGCATTGAAAGCCTCAACACATCGCGGCGACAAAATATTGGTTGCACGCAATGCGCATAGGTCGGTTTTCAACGCGATAGAACTTCTCGGTCTCAAATCTGACTGGATTTATCCCGATATAGTGAGCGAATACGGAATATGCGGAAGCGTAAATCCGGACGACATAAAAACAAAACTTCAAAGCGACCATTATAAAGCCGTTGTCGTGACTTCGCCTACATACGAAGGCGTGATAAGCGACATAAAATCCATTTCGAATATTGTTCACGAAAGCGGAGCAGTTTTGATTGTGGACGGCGCACACGGAGCACATCTGGACTTGTCGGAGTATTTTAAGGGCAGCGGAGTTAGTGACGGTGCGGATCTGGTAGTTTGCGGAGTTCATAAGACTTTGCCTGCTCTTACGCAGGCAGCGTTTTTGCACGTGTGCTCGGACAGAGTGGACGAAGAAGCGGTAGCCGAGGCAATGTCTGTTTTCGTTACAAGCAGTCCGTCATACGTGCTTATGGCTTCCGTCGACGGAATGCTTAATACGCTGCACAATCGAGGGGGTGAATTATTCCGAGAACTTGATTGCAATCTCAAAAATTTTTATTCCGCTAAAAAAGAACTTAACGTATTGAGAGTCGTTAACGAAGACATTACGAATTCCAACCACGTATTCGACAAAGACCCTTCGAAAATTTATATAGACTGCACATACGCCGCATTCAACGGATATGAACTGAAAGCGAAATTGCGCAAAACTTATAATATAGAAGTCGAATACGCTACGTTAAACGGCGTTTTGTGCATTTCAGGCATCGGTGACGATGAAGCGGATTTCAAGAGGCTTGCCAACGCGATTAACGATATAGATGCAAAATGCTGTGATGAAGAACGTCTCATCAAAGGTGAAAAAGGCAAAGAGTCGTTAAGTCTTTCGAGTTGTCCTCAATGCGCAAAAGCATTTGAACCGTGGGAGAAAGACACGATGAATGACGCAACGGAGTGCGTTGCATATGCAAATTCCGTCGGGCGCGTTTCAGCAGAAACCGTGTGGATTTTTCCGCCTGCGATACCCGTTGTTACAAAAGGAGAAATAATTTCGCAGGAGTGCTCGGATTATATAACCGCATGCGCGTCGGGCGGAGCAGACATAGGTTGTTCTTCTTCCCACGAAAAAAATCTTATAAGAGTATTTGCCTAGCACCTTTCAAATACGTAACCAAAAGAACAGAACATTTAAAGTCAGTTAGTAATAGCTGTCAAAACTTATATACTGATGCGGCTCAGTAGGCAGAGCACTTCCTTGGTAACGCCGGCAGGGGGTAAAAACGCAGGCAGACTCAGGTCGTCTCAGACAGTCAAAATCATCGATACGCTGATGTAGCTCAGGAGGTAGAGCACTTCCTTGGTAAGGAAGAGGTCGCGGGTTCGAGTCCCGCCATCAGCTCCACTCAAAAAAGCCACTGTTTACAGGGCTTTTTTCATTTTCCGAAACTCCGAAAATCAATTGACGAAATTCGATTGACTGTCAGAAAAACGCCCATTGGCTGTCAGATATATTGTCAAAATTCGATTGATTTTTTCAAAAATCTATCTCCCTTTCCCGACCTGCCCAAACCGCCCTAAAACCCCCTATTTTTCACCCATTGGCTACATTTGGCTGTCAAAGATTTTTGTTACTATGTACGATTGATATTGACGAATGTTTCGTTGTAATTTAAAATAATTGTATGTGACAATGTCGAAAACATATGACAAAATTTTTCAGATCTCTTATGCTTAACAAGTTGCTGTAAAATAAGGTGTATTAGGGAAGATTTGTGTTTTGATAGAAACAAGTAGAGTAATCAAAAAAGATAATTTGTTGCTAGCGTTCAGGCGATTGCTTACTAATCCTGAGAGCACTTACAAAAACTTCTTCAGGGACACCTATGCGACTTATGCGATGTGTCCGGAAAAAAATTTGGAATTGCTTCGGACTAAATTAAAGTCAGGGTACCTTCCAAACGAGGCGATTCGTGTATTCATGCCAAAGCCTAATGGACTAAATCGTATGTATAAGCTATTATCTATCGAAGATCAAATAGTGTATCAAGCATACGCGAACATTTTGGCCAATTCACTTGTGAGTGACAAGGAAATAAGGAAGAGATACAAGAAAATTGTTTTTGGCAATATGTACACGAATGAACGGAGCGAATTTTTTTATAAGAAATGGCAGAATGCATATATAGCTTACACAAAGTCTATTATCAACGCTTATAATCGAGGGAATAAATATATCGCTTCATTTGATCTTACCGCATGTTATGATAGCTTGAACCACGAGCTATTATCAAATCTGTTGAAAAGTAAATGCAAGTTCTCGGATGATTGTTCTAAAAGGTTTGTTGACCTTTTAAAAAAATGGGGATCCGTTAAAGATCTTGAGTTAAGCGTAGGGATTCCACAGGGGCCACAAGCTTCTGGCATTGTTTCCGAAGTAATATTAACCGAATACGATGCTTTGGCAGAACAATTACAGAAAAAATTACGATTCCATTATTGTAGGTATGTAGATGATATTAGAGTTTTAGCCGAGGATGAATCAACAGTTCGTTGGGTATTATTTTTGCTTGACAAAAAAAGCAAGGAATTAGGGTTGTTTCCTCAATCATCAAAAATAGCGGTGCATAAAATTGACAATATTTATGATGAGGTAAAGCAGATAAGCAGACCCTTATTTGAGGATGAATTTGATTCGGAAAAATGTGCCGAAATTGCTGCGAGTAATATTAAAAAATTAATAAGAAAAGATCCCGTAGATATAACTGCAATTAGGAGATATTTTCATTTTGTTAAGCAAGAGTCTAAATCCAACAAATTAGTAGTTATGGCCGTGAAGAAATTTCCGCATTTAATACAGTCTTTTGCGTATTATGTGCAAAGATACCCCAGAAAAATTCCACCTGTTATTTATCAGTATATTTACGAGTGTTGTCAAGATAAAACGCAACAATTTGCATCGGGCATTTTGCTTGAATTGGTTATAGACAAGTTGAGCGTCAAAGATGCAAAACAAATGGCAGAACTCGCCAAAAATCTACTGAACAATGATGCAAAGAGTGCCTACATAGTTGATAGTAGATTTAGGTTGGCGCTTATTATGTTTGTTTTTTTATACGGAGACAAGTTTGGAGATAAGCAGAAGAGATATGTAGAAAAGAGTGATTGGTGGATAAAGAGCAAGTTTATTTATCAGGTTGAAAAATGCGGCAAAGCAGATTCTATGGACGAAGCATTTTGGGAAAAGTGTATGTCGTCAACAATCTGTGATTTGGCAATTGCTGGAGCAAAAAGCTTTATTTCGTCGAAAGCTGATAAGATAGCTAAGTCGCCCAGAATATTTTCTGATTACGCCCAAGTATATCTCAAAGAAGCCGGATTAATAAAGCGTGGTAAGTTTAGCAAAAGTCAGATACCACGATACTTTAATGAATTGGTGAATGCACCTTTACCTTTTGAGTGGAAAAAGAAGTTGCCTAATAAATATCATGACCAAATTGAACGCGAGATCTTTTTGTCCATTGGTTATCTTAAGACAGATTTGGCCGCATTTGTTAATCTTTGGGATACTATTGACGATCTGATATGTAGCATTGTAGTGAACGATCATCCTGAGTTGGGTGGATACAGTTTGGGGCAAATTGGTGGTATTCAGCAAAGTAAAAAGTTCAAAAAAAACATACCTAATTTTTTTAATATGTGTGTGGAAATCCATGAAATGAGACTAAAATCCCATTTTTCACATGCTCAACATAGAAGTTCACAAAAATTTACGGGACCAATTCCGCAAAAGTATAGGAAAAAAATAATTAAACTGATACATACGGGATTTCAAGAATTAATAGCTTTTTGGTAAGTCTGTTATTAAACTTTGAATAGTTGCCGTTTAGTTCAGTTAAAAATGCTCGTCGGCGGCGGAGAGCGTGACGACGGGGGATCCATTGGGCGAGATAGGAGAATAATGTATTGCATATGCAGAAGATGAATTGAAAATAAAATCCCCCACCTTGTAGCGGGGGATTTTGTTAAGTAAAAGTTCTTTCAGTTATCGTCGAAGTGGAATTTCGAGTCGAGTTTGTCGACGGCTTGTTTGAAGTAGGAGCGGTCTACGCTGTTGTAGGTGCGGATTGTCGTCGTGACGTCTTTGTGACCGAGCAGCATCTGGATGACTTTCGGGTTTTCGCGCGACTCAAAGAGCATACTCGAATAGGTGTGCCGCAAGGAATGGAAGTGGAGCTTGTACGGCGCCAATCCGTTCTGACGCATAAGGCGTTGGAATATCGTTTTCGTGCCGGTGTATGTGCGCAATTCTCCCTCGTTGTTGGCAAACACCAAGTCGTTCGGACCGATAAACGATTTGTCTGTCGTGCGCTGTTGCACCCAACGGGATTTCTTCCATTCGAGCAGAGTGGTTTTCAGTATGTTGGGCATAGGCACTTCGCGTACGCTTGCCGCCGTTTTGGTATCCGAGATTACGGTGCGGTGGTCTACGATTTTGCCTTCCGAGTTGCGCACTGGCAATTCGGTGACGGCGGAGTCGATTGAGATTATACCGTTGTCGAAATCCACGTTTTTCCATTTCAGCGCAAGCGCTTCGCCGATGCGCAATCCCGCGAACATCTGTATCATGCACAGCGCCTTCATGAAGTCGTTTTTCGAGATGACTTCGAGGAAATACTCGCGGATTTCAATCGGAATTGCCTTGTAGGTTTCCTGTTTGCGTTCCTTGTGTTCGGGCGTGGATTTGACGATGCACTCCGATACGGGATTGTCGTTGATGAACCGGTTTGCCTTCGCATAGGCGAAAAACTGGTTGAGCAGGAATTTGACTTTGCGTACATACGCCAGCGAGTATCCCGCGACTAGCATTTTGTTTAACACGCCCTGAATGATGTTAGGAGTGACCTGCGCGAGTTTGAGTTCGCCTATGTGAGGGTAGACGTGGAGCTTTGCAAGCATCTCCGCGGTTTCAAAAGTGCGGGGGCTGACGTTTGCCTGCTTGAACGTGACAAGCCAGTCGTGTATCAATGTCCGCAAATCGTCGTTGATGACGGAAGCGTGACCGCCGTTGAGTTTTTCGCCCAGTGCGGCGGTCATCTTCATTGCGACTTCGGAGCGCGTCCAGCCGTAAAAGATTTTGCGCACGCGTTTTCCGTCGCTGTCGTATCCGAGAGACACTACGGCGCACCACCGTCCGTCGGTCCGTTGATAGACGGAACCTTCATTTTTTCCGCGACGGACGGCCTTTTTCTTTTTCGTTTTAGATTTTGAGTTTGCCATAAGAATTTTCTCCTTTCAGATACTCCGTCATCTGCCAGGTGACGAATGCAAGTATGCTCACCACTTGTCTGTTGCCCGCTTTCACCACGGGGAAGCAACGCTTGTGCATAAGCCCGCGCACATTGTCGCGCCCGAGTCCCGTGAGCTTCACGATGTCCTCGCAGTCGAGGAAAGCTTTGCCGAATTGTTCGCTCAGCCGCCGCGCTTCCGCGGTGATGAGTTCTTCGATTCTGATGTTGTTCAAGTGACTGTTCCGTATATGTCCAGAAATTCTGTTTTTCCGTATTCTAACCGCACCGATTTGTGTTCGTCGCCTTTTTCTCGAACCGTATTTCTTTTGCGCGCTTCTGTCATATATTTCTCCTCCTTTTTGCGTATTCGAAAGCGAACCGGTAAGCTTCTTACTTTGCGTGCGGCTTTGCCTTTTCGCCTTCGGTTGCAGTATAGAGCAGTCCGCCGCCCGTCCGCGAGAAACCTGCGGGTAAGTGACGGTAGGTAATTTGGTCACTTCGGGTAAGTAACGGGTAACCGACGGGTAAGTAACAGGAAGGGTAAATTCGTTGTTCATAAGAAAATCTCCTTGTCTTTGGATTTGTCTTTCGACAACAAGGAGAAAATCGGGGGCGGCGAAGCGGTCAAGGGTAGAGCAAAAGACTTGCGTGGAAATATCAAGCGTAGCAGTCAAAAGCAAATCTTTTGCCCTTGACCCGCGCCAACGTCCCCGATACCAAACTTCCCGAAAGACAAAATTGCGGATTTTTACAGTTCAAAAAAACGGACAGTGATATATTTACTTTCAGCTTTAAGCGTGTTAAAATATTAAAAAATCGTAAGAGTGAGAGGATCATGGGGAAAGAGAATTTTTCTAAAATAAAATTGTTGAAAATATGGGAAATTCTCAAACAGGACAGCGACGAGAATAATCCGCTGACCACAAATCAGATTATTGACAGACTTGCCGCAAGCGGTATTGTGTGCGACCGTAGAACATTGTATCAGGATATTACCGCTCTTAATTCTTACGGATACGAGGTAGTTTGCAAAAAAGGTCAGCATAGCAACGGCTATTATGTGTTGGACAGAAATTTTGACGTACCTGAACTTCGCATTCTTATAGACGCGGTACAAGCTGCAAGTTTTATATCTCCGAAAAAGACGGAAGAATTGACGGATAAAATAGCCGCTCTCGGCGGTAGTTATCGTGCGGACATTCTCAAAAAGAACATTGTAGAGTTTAATACCACCAAGCACAGTAACGAGCATATCTACTACACCGTAAATACGATAGAAGACGCCATTCTCGCAGAAAAGAAGATTGCATTTCAGTATTTTGATCTGAACGAACGTCACGAGCGTGTTTTTAGAAAGAACGGCGAAAAGTATAAGGCAAATCCCGTCGCAATGGTCTTTTCTAATGATAATTACTATCTGATATGTTATCACGATAATCATGACAACATTACAACGTATCGTATAGACAGAATGTTGAATGCCGAGATGCTGTCCGATGAAATCAATACGAAAGGCAGACCGAAGGCGCTAAGTATATCGAAGCACCGAAAGCAAGCGTTTTCAATGTTCGGCGGAGAGATGCAAACGGTGCGTTTTGAGGCGGATCGGGATATGTTGGACGTAATCTTCGATAAGTTCGGCGAGGATATGAGCATAACTTCACTCGGTACGGATAAAATTTCGTTTTCTGCCGAAGTGCAGATAAGTCCGATGTTTTTCGGTTGGTGCTGTTCGTTTGGCGAAAGGTTAAAATTGGTGGCTCCGCAAAATGTGAAGCAAAGATTAAGCGAACATATTTCTACTTTGATAGAATCTTATAAAAACTAGTTTGAAAATTTGAGGAGATAGGATATATGAATAAACAACAACTTGCATCTAAAATTTGGGAATCGGCTAATAAGATGCGTTCAAAAATTGAGGCAAACGAGTATAAAGATTATATACTCGGGTTTATGTTTTACAAGTTTTTGTCGGATAAAGAAGTCAGCGAATTAAAGAAAAGCGGATGGTCCGATGAAGATTTGAAAGCTTTGGTCGAAGAAGATACAGAAGTTGTTGAGTATTGTCAAAAGAATTTCGGTTACTTTATCTCTTATGATAATCTGTTCTCCACTTGGCTTACTATGGGGAAAGATTTTGACGTATCTAACGTCCGTGACGCATTATCGGCTTTTAACAGATTGATAAGCGAAACGCACAAGAAAGTCTTTGAAAAGATTTTTAATACTTTGGATACCGGTTTAAGTAAGCTTGGAGATAGTTCCGGAGCACAAACAAAAGCAATCAGTGATTTGATACAGCTTATTAAGGTTATTCCTACTGACGGCAGGCAGGATTATGATGTTCTCGGTTTTATATACGAATATTTGATTAGTAATTTTGCCGCAAATGCCGGTAAAAAAGCCGGAGAATTTTATACGCCGCACGAAGTATCTTTTTTAATGTCGGAAATTGTTGCAGACCACTTAAAAGATAGAGATAAAATCGAAATATATGATCCGACAAGCGGATCGGGTTCGTTGCTTATCAATATCGGACGTTCCGTTGCAAAAAGAATGGGCGGTGGCAATAAAATCAAATATTATGCTCAGGAGCTGAAAGAAAATACATATAATCTTACCCGTATGAATTTGGTTATGCGAGGTATAGATCCGAGCAATATATGCACAAGGAACGGCGATACTCTTGAAGAAGACTGGCCGTATTTTGACGATGCGGATCCTACGCATACCTATAATCCGTTGTATGTAGATGCGGTAGTATCCAATCCCCCTTATTCGCAAGCTTGGGATCCTACCGATAAAGATGCCGATCCTCGTTATAAGCGTTATGGTTTGGCACCCAAAACAAAAGCGGATTACGCATTCCTTTTGCATGATCTTTACCATATCAAGCCTGACGGTATTATGACTATAGTTTTACCGCACGGCGTTCTTTTCCGCGGGGGTGAAGAAGAGCGCATTCGTACTAATTTAATTGAAAACAACAATATTGACGCGATTATCGGATTACCCGCTAATATCTTCTTTGGAACAGGAATTCCGACAATTATTATGGTTTTGAAACAGCGTAGACCTAATACCGATGTTCTGATAGTCGATGCGTCCAAAGGTTTTGTAAAAGCAGGCAAGAATAATAAACTGCGCGCTTCTGATATAAAGAAAATTGTGGACACGGTTACCGCTCGAATAGATATCGATAAGTATTCGAGGAAAGTTTCGAGAGATGAAATACGTGCAAACGGATACAACTTAAATATTCCGAGGTATGTGGATTCTTCCGAAAAAGGTGAGAGCTGGGATATTTACGCCTCAATTTTTGGCGGTATTCCTAAATCCGAAATAGATGATCTCAAAGATTATTGGGAAGCGTTTCCTACGCTTAAAGCTGAAATTTTTGCAGAAAGTTCTACGCCCTTCAGTTCAGTTAAAGTGGAAGATATAAACGCAGTTATTGCCGATAACAATGACGTTAAAACGTTTACGACACGGCATAAGGCTGCATTTTCGGATTTTGCAACATATTTGAGAAAAGAGCTTATCGATGAAGTTACTGCTTTGCAGATATCTACGGAAGAAGCGGTCATTACGGAAAATATTTTTAATAGACTCGAAGGAATCCCTCTTATTGACAAATATGTGGCGTATCAGCTATTAAGTGGTATTTGGCAGACAATAGAAACAGACGTTGAAATAATCCAGACTGAAGGATTTGACGCCACTAAAAAAGTCGATCCCAAAATGGTCTTAAAGAAAGAGAAAGGAAAAGAAGTTGAAGTTCAAGACGGTTGGATTGGTCACGTTGTACCTTTTGAAGTTGTGCAATCTTCACTTCTGAAAGAGCAAGCCGAACAAGTGAAGGAAAAGGAAAACAGAGTGACTGAACTTGATTCGGAATTTGATGAACTTGTCGAATCGTTTACCGAAGACGATAAAGAGTCGTTCCCGGATTTGTTTGATGATGAAGGCAATGTGGTAAATGCTGCCATTTCGAAAACAGTCAAGGCGCTTAAAAAATACGGACAGAAATATGATGAAGATAGTGCTGAGTGGAAAGTCATACGTCTTGGCACAGTTTCGGAAGAACTAAAGTCAGCAAAGCGTACGGCAAAAGATTTGTCTGACAAGCTGGTTGAACAGACGAAGGCAGCTATTGAAAATTTAACAGATGAGCAAGTAAAGGAAATGCTTTATCTCAAATGGATAAAGCCGCTTTGCGATGGTATTCTTGTATTACCGGAATCCATCGTAAGTTCACTTACAAACGAGATAAATGCACTTACAAAGAAGTACAGCGTAACATTGCTTGATGTTGAGGCTCAAATTGACGAAACCGAGCAGGCTTTTGCCGATATGATTGATGACCTCGAAGGCAGTGAATTTGATATGCTGGGGCTTAAGGAACTTCAAAAAATGCTCAGGGGGAAGAAAAATGGCTAAAAACAGCAATAAACCCTCTATCAGATTTAAGGGCTTCACCGACGCTTGGGAACAGCGTAAGTTGGGAGACCTGGGTGAATTTGCATCTAATGGCGTGGA
>URAF01000015.1 GCA_900545885.1 uncultured Eubacteriales bacterium | reverse complement strand
CCGCCGTTTTTATTTTGCCTTTTCCGTTTATTCTTTTCCCGTTTTTCCGACCTCTGTCAAATGTCGAATTGAACTCCGCCGCTCTGCGCCGCAGGCGTCAATTAGAACACTGTCGTTCAATGCCACCGTCCATTGTTAAAACTGCACACTCAAAGCCTTTGACCGTCGAAAAAAGGAATGTGCAACGCGGCAATATGCGGATATGCGTCCTTCCCGTCAAGCTATCCCGACATTCGAGCATTAAACGTTGATTATCGCGTTTGCGCGCTTTTGGTATTGATAAATAAGAAATTATAGAGTATAATTATTTAACAGGATTATATAATCGAGGTTCGAAATGGATAAATTCCGTGTTATCGAAATCAAAGAAAGCGTGTTTGCCGACAACAATGCCGAAGCCGACAAACTGCGCAACAAGCTCAAATCAAACGGCACTTTTCTGCTCAACCTGATGTCTTCTCCCGGTTCGGGGAAAACCACTCTGCTCAAACGCACCATAGCCGCGCTCAAAGACGAAATGAATATCGCAGTACTCGAAGCCGACATAGACTCCGACGTCGACGCGCGCGCCGTTGCGGAAGCGGGTGCAAAAGCCATTCAGTTGCACACGGGCGGAATGTGTCATCTCACCGCGGGAATGACGGAACAAGGCATTGACGAAGTGGGACTCGAAGGCATCGACCTTGCCATTCTCGAAAACGTCGGCAATCTCGTCTGCCCTGCCGAGTTTGACACGGGCGCAAGCCTCAACGCTATGATACTGAGCGTTCCCGAAGGCGACGACAAACCGCTCAAATACCCGCTTATGTTCTCGATTTGCGACGTTCTTCTCATCAACAAAATCGACGTTCAACCGTACTTCGATTTCGATGTGGAACTGTGCAAACAGCGCGTCAAGAAACTCAATCCCGCAATCGACATCATCACCGTTTCGGGAAAAACCGGCGAAAACATCGACGCATGGGCGGATTGGCTCCGCAATGCGGTCAAAAACTGGAAATCCGCCGAGTCTGTGGGCGAAAACGCCTTTATCAGACACGGCAAAAAATAATAAACTATGTTTTGAGGGTAACTTATGGCACTTAGAAAAAAAATCGTTCAACTGGCTAAACTCGCAGGCGGCATGCCGGGTATGCTGAACAAAATCGACGAGAACGCTCCCGAGTACTACGCTCTCGAATGTTGCGTCACCGACGAAGAAGCGGATGCGGCTCTGCTCCTCAAATGGAGAACGGAAACCCCTATATCCGAACTTCAGAAAAGAGGTCAGGAAAAACTCGGTTTCTCTCCCGAGAAAACCTATTCCCTGCTCCTCGGTCTGGCACAGAAAGGCGTCCTTCGCGTGAACAAAAACGAAAAAGGCGAAGACTGCTTCTTCATTCAGACCTTTGCACCCGGCATTCTCGAAATGCTGGTCGGCAACAAAGAACTCGTTGAAAAGTATCCCCAGATTGCAAAAGCGTTTGAGGAATACACCCGCATTAGAATGGCAACTCTTTCTCCTATGCTTCCTCAGGGCACGGGTCTTATGAGAGTCGTCCCCATCGAAAGAACCATCGACGGACTTTCTCAGGTTGCCGACATCGACAGACTGAGCTACTACATTGAAAAGTACGACATCTATTCCGTCGCTCCCTGCTCCTGCCGTCGTACCCGCCGTATGCTGGGCGAAGGCTGCGGACACCTCGAAGCCGACATGTGCATTCAGATGGGCAAAGGCGCGGAATACTTCATCCGTATGGGCAGAGCCCGTCAGATTACCAAAGAAGAAGTTTACGCACTCCTGCGTAAAGCCGAAGAAAACGGCCTTATGCACGAAATCCCCAACATCGACGGCACGGGCAACACCGTTGCAATCTGCAACTGCTGCTCTTGCTCCTGCTTCGGTCTGCGCGTCGCGACCCTGTTCGGCGGCTATCGCGTAGTCGCGAGCAACTATCACTCCGTCGTCGACAAAGAGAAATGCGTGGCTTGCGGACAGTGCGTCGAAACCTGCCCCACCAACGCGCTCAAACTGGGTCAGAAACTCTGCACCAAGACCCCTCTCAAAGAAGAAAAATACGACCGCGTCGTCGACTCCGTGTGGAACAAGTCCAAATGGAACGTCGATTACCGTACCAACTCCGAGGACGTTGTTGCCACGGGTACCGCACCTTGCAAGACCAAATGCCCCGCTCACATCGCGGTTCAAGGTTACATAAAACTTGCGGCACAGGGTAAGTACGACGAAGCGCTCGAACTCATCAAGAAGGAAAATCCCCTGCCCGCCGTTTGCGGACGTATCTGCAACCACGCTTGCGAAGACGCCTGCACCCGCGGACAAATCGACCAGCCTATCGCTATCGACGAAATCAAACGTTTCATTGCAGAACGCGAACTCAAACAGGAATCCCGCTTCATTCCCAAGAAGATGCACGACTACTCCGACAAGAAAATCGCAATCGTCGGTTCCGGTCCTGCGGGTCTTGCGTGTGCGTACTATCTCGCAATCGACAACTATTCCGTCACCGTGTTTGAAAAAGAAGACAAACTCGGCGGTATGCTCACCCTCGGCATTCCTTCCTTCCGTCTGGAAAAAGACGTTGTCGACGCGGAAATCAGCGTACTCAAAGATATGGGCGTCGAATTCAAGACGGGCGTTGAAGTCGGCAAGGACGTCACTCTCGACGAACTGCGCAAACAGGGTTATAAAGGCTTCTATCTCGCAATCGGCGCACAAGGCGGTCGCGGCATAGGCGTCGAAGGCGAAGACGCGGAAGGCGTCGTAGCAGGTATCGACTTCCTGCGCAAAGTCAACTCCGGCAAGAAATCCGGTATCAAAGGCAACGTCGTTGTCGTCGGCGGCGGCAACGTCGCAGTTGACGTGGCACGTACCGCACTCCGCGAAAATGCGTCCACGGTCACGATGTACTGCCTCGAAAGCGAAAAAGAAATGCCCGCAAGCCGCGAAGAAGTCGACGAAGCACTCGAAGAAGGCGTCAAACTCATGAACGGCTGGGGTCCCAAGAGAATAGTCGTCGAAAACGGCAAAGTCACGGGCGTGGAATTCAAGAAATGCGTTTCCGTCTACGACAAGGACCACAAGTTCGCACCCAAGTACGACGAGAACAACGTCATCACCGTTCCCGCTGATTTCGTCCTGCTCACCGTCGGACAGTCCATCATCTGGGGTGACCTGCTCAAAGGCAGCAAAGTCGAACTCAACCGCAACAACACCGCAAAAGCGGACGGCTTCACTTATCAGACCGCAGAACCCGACATCTTCGTCGGCGGCGACGTCTTCACCGGTCCCAAGTTCGCAATCGACGCAATCGCGGCAGGCAAACAAGCGGCAATCTCTTTGCACCGCTTCGTACAACCCGGACAAAGCCTTGTCCTCGGTCGTGACAGACGTCATTACGTCGAACTCGACAAAGACAACATCGAAGTCAACGGCTTCGACAACACCCCTCGTCAGGTTGCGGGTTACGACAAAGCCAAAGACAAGACTTATCGCGACGCGCGTCTTGCCTTCACGGAAGAACAGCTCAAGAAAGAAACCGAACGTTGCCTCGGCTGCGGCGCGACGGTTGCCGACGAATACAAGTGCATCGGCTGCGGACTGTGCGTGACGAGATGTAAATTCGACGCAATCCACATGGCGAAGAACGAGAAGGAATACTACTCCGACAAACTCGAAAGCCTGCCTTTCAGAGCCGTCGGATATGCCGTCAAACGCGCGGGCAAGATTACCGCGAAAGGCATCAAGGACGCCTTCGTCAAGAAATAACAGGCATTGCGCGACGTAAATCGCTTTGACTGTACACACAATCAATTACACAATGCGGCGGCAGACATGCGCTCTGCCGCCGTTGTGAGGTATTTATGCACGAAATGGGTTTAATTGCCGAGATAGTCGACAAAATCGAAAAGGTGGCAAAGGAAAACAACGTCACCGAAATTGAAACGCTCGTGCTCGACGTAGGCGAATATTCGGGTGTCGTTCCCGAATATCTCGAAACCTGCTACCCCGCAGTCATCGAAGGCACTATGCTCGAACACACCAAACTCAAAATGAACATTATCAAAGGCGTGGCGCTTTGCCATTCCTGCAACAAAACGTTCACAATAGCCGGCAATGAAGAAAGATGCCCCTACTGCGGCTCGCAGGAATGCGAAGTCATCGAAGGCGGCGAATTCGTCATCAAAGAAATCGTCGCGAGATAACCGCGACACAACTCTCAGAACAAAAACATATCAAAACACCGTACAGTACACGTACGGTGTTTTTTATATAACAATATGTTGCAGTGTCAGCGTCACTATCAGCTTGCCGTATACCGCAGCACTTTAACGTTTGAGCAAATTATTGCTTAATTAGTACACGATATGTGTATCGAATGCAAAATCAATTATTCGCTAATTGCTTATAGCTCTTTCAACACTTACCCTTTACTGTCGCTTAATTAACAAACATATAGACTTTACATCGTCAGCCGCATAGTGTCGATAAGCCTAAGTAATAATTAGAAAAATCGCATTGGAATGCAGTTGATGTTGATTGGGTTTTATTCGCCTTTCGGTCACAAAAAGACCGACGCAAAAATGCGTCGGTCTTTGTCGGTTTTGAATTGGTACACGTTTCGTATTTTATCAGAAGTAACGTGCAACGAGGTCCTTGCTGTACTGGACGGTTTCTTCCATGTCGCCGAAACTCATGATTTCGCCCGCATAGTAGGTGTTGAGGTTGCCTTGCATTGCTTCGACTTTGTCGTACCAGCCTGCCGCGTAATCCTTTTCGAATACGTGGGGGAAGTAATACCACTTGCGCTCGTACACGCACTTGTCGATGTCGACACCGCAGGTCTTGAGGTCTTCCCACGCCATCTTCTTGCCGGTTTCGTAGTCGATGAGTTCCTTGCCTTTGTGGTTGCGCAGAATGTAAGTACTGATAACCTGGTTGGGTTCGTTCTTCCAACGCAGATAGAAGACCATCATGTGACCGAGACGTTCGGGTTGCATGTTGTCGAAAATGTAGCTGGACATTTCGGGATAGTAAGAACCTTTCTTGATGGTGATTGCCGTGACGTCGTAACGTTCGTAGTCAATCTTGGAGAAGAGTTCCTTTTCTTTTGCGGTTGCATCAAAGTAATCGGGCAGATACTGCAAAGGAGAAGTGACGATGATTGCGTCGTATTCTTCCATCTTGCCGTCGATATAGACCTGAACTTTGCCGTTTTCACGCGTGACTTTTTCAATCTTGACGTTGAGTCTTGCGGGGTGTTTCAGTCTGTTGTTGACGCATTCGTAAATGCTCTGCGTGCCGTCAATCCAAGTCCACAGGTTCTTGTTGACGAAGTACATTGCGGTTTCGAAGTCGAGATATTTCAACACATATGCCGCGGGAATTTCATCGAAATAGCCGTAACCGAATGCGGTGAAAGGTGCAATCCATATATCCTGGCACAGAGGAACGCCGTTCATCTTGCAGAACTTGTCGAAAGGCATCGCAAGGTCTTTAAGGTTGGGGTTGATGCCAGTCACGTGTTCGCCCGTTACGGGGTCGAAACCGTCGTATCTGCCTTCTGCAACTCCGCGGTGTCCCGTGTATTCGTAGCCTTTATATTTGGTTTTCAGCAAGGTGCCGAGTTTCTTGACCTGATTCTTCGTTCTGAGCAGACGAGGAATGAGGAAAGGATTTCTCTTGGGGTCGAACGGATCGTAGGGTTTGCCGTTCAGACGACGGTAGGAACGTTCGAGTTTGGGTCCGCCTTCGTGCGACGCGCCGCCGAAAAGTTCGAGTTCGTGCACGGCGTGATAGGTCGGGCAACCCATGATTGCGCCCATTTCGAATCTCTTGCCGTCGTGATGGGGAGAATGGCATTTGCCGCCTACCCAATTTTCTCTTTCGAGAATGGTGTAATTGTCATAACCTTTCTTTTCGAGATGAACCGCGGCGGACAGTCCTGCGGGGCCGCCACCGATAATGCAGATTTTCGCGTTTTTGTCCATAATATTCCGCTCCTTTGATTTAATCGTGTCTTGAACACTTGTATGTATTATAACACCGTTGATTTGCAATGTAAATAGGCAAATCGGTTAATTAATTGTATTTTTCGACATAGCAAAATCATTCGCACAGTTGCAATTTGGGTATTTATTTCGCGCGCACAAAGTGCTATAATTCTTTTTGACGGAGGTATTTATGAGATTTTCTTCCTTTGAAAATATGTTGAGTTACAACGCCGAAAAGCGTGCCGACAACACGGCTTTCCGCTTTGACGAGGCAGGCGAAATACGGTCGGTAACGTTTTCCCAGTTCTATAAGGACGTACACGCGCGCAAGAACGAAATCAAATCGCTTCCGCAGGGCGCCGTCGGCATTTACCGCTACGGCACTTACGGCTGGATGAAAGATATGTTCGCCTCTGTACTTGCAGGAAGGCAAACCGTACTTATCGACCCGTCCGTGGACGGAGAACTCTTGCAGAAAGTCGTCATCTATTCGGACGTATCCGTTCTTCTTACCGACGAAGCGACCGAGGACGAAGCAAGTTCCGTCAAACTGTCCACCGCGGCAATTCCCGCAGCAGACGGCGAAGGAGATATACTTTTCTTCACTTCCGGAACGACAGGCGCGTCAAAAGCCGTAGTGCTTACTTCTGCGTCACTTTGTTCCAGCGCGTGGAACGGCAACGACAAACTTCCTTGTCTTCCCACGGACAATCTTCTTGCCGTTCTGCCGTTCTGCCACGTGTTCGGTTTTGTTTGTTCCATGATGTGGCCCATGTCGCAGGGAGCGTGCATTTCGCTCGGTCGCGGGTTCAGACACCTGCACGACGACTGCGCATATTTCAAACCTACGGTCATATCGGTCGTTCCGTCGCTGCTGTATTTCCTGCTTGCCAAACAAGCACTCAACCCCGAACTCCGCGTAATACTTGTCGGAGCGGGTCCCGCGGAAGAAAACGCTCTCAAAGCGGCAAAAGCAATGGGTTGCGAAGTTCATTTCGGATACGGACTTACAGAAACATCAAGCGGCGTTGCGATAAGCACGGGCGACGACCCGTTCGCAATGGAGGTTTGCCACGACAGCAAAATTACGCTTGCCGACGACGGCGAAATTCTCGTATCCTGTCCCGAATGCATGATGAAAGGATACTACAAACTTCCCGACGCCACTGCCGCCGTACTTTCCGACGGGGTTCTCAAAACGGGCGATTTGGGGCGTTTCGACGAAAACGGAAATCTGCATATCACGGGCAGAAAGAAGGATATACTCGTTCTTCCAAACGGCAACAAGATTTATCTTCCCGAATGGGAGTCCGAACTCACCCGTTTCCTCAGCGCGCAGGAACTTGCAATCGCGATGAAAGACGGCATTGTGACTGCGATTTACGTTGACAAGGACGGCGTCGCCGACAAAGCCGAACTCGACAAAAAACTCGTTGAGTTCAACCGTACCAAACCTTTTGACAAACAAATTACCGCTCTGTGCATAACCGACAAACCTTTGCCGCGCACCGCAACGGGAAAAATAAAAAGATGGATGCTGTGAGGTTGTTATGAAAGCTGACAAACAAGAAATTTTCGACAAAGTAGTTGCACTTGCAAAACGTTATATGCCCAAAATCGTCGAACAACTGGGCGAAATCACTCCCGAATCCAACATCAACATCGACGGGTTCGAATCGCTTAACTTCATAATGCTGATTTGCGAAATCGAAAACGACTATTCCATCAAAATCCCCGATAAAGTGTGGAAGAAACTCCGCACGGTCGGCGACGTGGTCGACGCCGTGGCCACGGCTGTCGAAAAGAAGAAATAAGACCTCAGATGGCAAAGAAAATTTACAGCAAAACACGCAAAATTCTCGCAGACGACGTGAATATGCTCCGCGAAATGCGTCATTCCGTTTTTCTCAGGTGGTTGCAGGAAGCGTCGATTGCCCACACCGAAGAACTCGGTGCGGGACGCGACAAAACACTTGACCGTGGCGCGCTCTGGATTATCGCCCGTGTAAAAGTGGAAATCACGCGCATGCCCGAATACGACGAAACCGTCACGATGACAACGTGGCCGGGCGAAACCATGCACGTTCTGTTCCCGCGTTACTACGAAATAACCGACGCGGACGGCAACGCAATAGTGAAAGCATCTGCGGTATGGCTGCTTATGGACGCGGCAACCCGGAAAATGACTTTCCCCGAAAAATTCGACGTTCGCGTTCCGGGAACTGTCACGGGACGTGAAATTCCCCTGCCCACGGGCACCGCTCCGTGTTCGGAAACAACAGTACACGGTACGCACAAAGTCGCCTTTCAGGACGTCGATATCAACGGGCATATGAACAACTCGAAGTATATCGACATCGTCGAAGACTGTCTGGGGTTCGGATTTATGACTTCGTCAAGGCTTACGGGGTTTGAAATAAACTACCTGAACGAAATCCGCGCAGGCAAACGCGTCGCCCTTGACGGCAACGTTTCGGACGGCAGAATTTCTTTCTCGGGACACGTCGGAAAAACGCCTTGCTTCAACTTTTCCGCAACGTATATCCCGAGAGAACAATCGCATTAAACGGTGTTTAACCACCGTTTTTGCATATTATAACGTCGTATTTGCAAAAAATGACCGCGTTTGTTTAAGAATTATTCAGGCAATTACGGGGCGTTTTTGCGTTCGATGAACGCTTCGGACAATTCACAAACGCTTGATGCAAACGGCCGCCGAATGAGCGAAATGTTGATTTCGAAATCCGATTGACGATAAGGAGAAAATTATGTGCGATACAGTGTTTCTGCGCCGTGACGGCGTAAACTTTTTCGGAAAGAACAGCGACCGCTCCCCCAACGAAGCGCACATTATGATAAGATGTCCCGCGCGCGATTACGAAGACGGTGCGACGCTTCGCACTACCTATCTGACCATACCGCAGGCAAAACACACCAACGCTTGCGTGCTTCTCAAACCGCATTGGATATGGGGCGCGGAAATGGGTTGGAACGAACACGGATTGCACATCGGCAACGAAGCCCTTTTCACCAACGTAAAACGCGAAAAATCCGACGGACTTATCGGTATGGATTTGTTGCGTCTTGCGCTCGAACGAACGGACAACGCTCTTTCCGCCGCAGAACTCATCATTTCGCTTATCACCGAATACGGACAGGACGGAAACTGCGCTTTCGACAAAAAGTTCTTCTATCACAACGGATTTCTTATTGCCGACAAAAACCGCGCCTTCGTTCTCGAAACGGCGGGCAGAAACTGGGTGCTGGAAGAAGCGGGCGACGTGCGCACGATTTCCAACTGCATAAGCATAACCGACGGCTACGTACGCTCCGGCGGAAACGTGCAAGGCAATTTCAAAAAGCAGTTCGAAAACAAACTTTTCACCGCGGTAGCGGGCGCGGAAAACCGCAGACGTTCCACTGAGTGCGCAATCTCGCGCGACGGCGAACCCGTGTCGCTCATACTGTCCGCTCTTCGCGGGCATAAGGACGAAACGGTCACCGTCAACCGCAGTTCGACGGCAAGCCCCTGCATGCACGCGGGCAATATGTTCGGCGACCAGACGACAGGCAGTTATGCCGCCGAAATCGGAAAAGTCAGTTTCGTGACGGGGTCGTCATTCCCCTGCCTTTCCGTTTTCAAACCGCTTTCTCCCAAGGCTCTCGTACTTCCCGAAAACGAAAAAGACGCTCTTGCGTACTGGGTGCGCCGCGAACTCGTAAACCGACACATTATGAGCGGAGTTTCTTTTGCGGTGGATTATCTCTACGCAGGACGTGAACTGGAAAAGAAGTACGCCTCTGCGGCGCTTGCGGCAAACACGGAAGACGAAATCGAAAAATTGTCCGCCGAATGTTTTGCGGAAGAAGAAAAACTTGTCACCGATTTCCTTTCACGCGTCAAAGACAAACCTATCCGCATATACGGAAGCCCGTATTTCCGTTCATATTGGAAAAAGAAAAACAAAGCCTTTTCCGAGTGTTACGACGTAAAGCAATATGTATAACCGAATACTAATCGCACCCGACAAATTCAAAGGTTCGCTTACGGCGAGCCGATTTTGCGATATTGCGCGGGAAACGCTGAAAGAGATTTTCCCCTGCGCCGAAACCGTTTGCAAACCGCTTGCCGACGGCGGCGAAGGAAGTCTTGACTGTTTTGTCACCGCAACGGGCGCGAGAACGGTAAACGGCAGATATACGGGACCCGACGGCACACCCGTTGACGCGATGTTCGCGCTTGCAGGCGACACTGCGTTCATTGAAATGTCGCAGACTGCGGGACTTGCGCTCACAAAAATCCGCAATCCGCTTTACACGACGACGTACGGCGTCGGTGAACAGATAGCGCACGCCGTATCGGAAGGTGCGAAAAAGGTATTCCTTGCAATAGGCGGAAGCGCGACCAACGACGCAGGCTGCGGACTGGCGGCTGCCTTGGGCTGGAAATTCGTAGACGAAGAAGGGCGCGAATTCGTGCCAACAGGCGGAACGCTCTGCAAGATAAAGAACATTATCCCGCCCGAAAAACCGTTGGACGCAGAAGTCACCACCTTATGCGACGTGACTAATCCGCTGTTCGGAAAAAACGGCGCGGCGCACGTATATGCGGCGCAAAAAGGCGCAACCGAAAGCGAAATCGAAGAACTCGACCGCAACGCGGTTTATTTCAACAAAATCTGCAAAACGCAAGGCAAAGACCTGTCGCAAATCGCAGGCGGAGGAGCTGCAGGCGGGCTTGGCGCGGGCAGCGTTTTTTTCCTCGACGCAAAACTCAAAGGCGGCGCGGAAAGTTTCTTTACTCTCACCGATATTAAAAAAGAAATATCCGTTTGCGACCTTATAATCACGGGCGAAGGTAAAATCGACCGTCAGACCTTGCACGGCAAGACAGTTGGCGCTTTGTATGCCGCGTCGCAAGGAAAAGGCTTTGTTGCGTTCTGCGGCAAAAAAGAGGGCGAACTCCCCTTCGAATGCGTGGAAATCAACCGCGAAGGATTGAGCCTTGAAGACAATCTGAAAAACACGCCCGATAACCTGCGCGCCGCTCTGCAAAAACGTTTTATGCCGAATTGATTTATCCGACCGTTTGACGAATTGATTTGCAAATCTATTTGCCTAATGCCGTTATCGTCTTTTCGCATCAGCCGATGAAACAATCAGGTCGATGAAACTAACCGACGTGAATTAACCTACATGTTTGCCCTGCAAAATATCGCTTATTCTACTATTTCCGTCCTACTCTTATCCGAAACCGTGCTTTTCCGAAAGTTAACCGACAGCTGCCACGCTCCGTCGTCTCCGAAGTTGGGTATTGAACAGCACCTATTTTTATGATACACTTGTATTAAGATTCGGAAATCTTTAACCGAATCCTCCGAGCCGTTTTGCCTAAGGCGGAAGCTATGGCAACTCGGACGGGGTTGCGGTGGAAACGCCGTTGCCTCCCATTGCGGAAAGGAGAGAAAATTATGAGAAAATGTAGCAAACTTTTAACAGTTTTGCTGGTGTTGGTCATGCTTTGCAGCCTCACCGTTGCGCTCGTTGCTTGCAACGATACCCAGTCTTCTGATTCTTCTGCCAAAAAAATCGTAAGAATTTCCACAACTACCTCTGTCAACGACAGCGGTCTTATGGCGTATCTGCAACCTTACTTCAAAGCCGATACGGGATATGACTGGGAAATCGCCTCGGCTGGCACGGGAGCGGCAATAAAATCCGCACAATACGGCAACGCCGACGTGATTCTGGTTCACTCCAAATCCTCCGAAGAAGACTTTGTTGACGCGGGATTTGCGCGAACCGTTGACGGATATGCGGACGAACGCATTTCGTTTATATACAACTATTTCGTGCTCGTGGGTCCCAAGTCCGATCCTGCGGGCGTCAAGGCGCTTGCAACTCCCGGCGGTGACGTCAAAGTCGGTTTCAAAGCCATTTCCGACACGCAAAGCACGTTTATCTCCCGCGGCGACCAGTCTGGCACTCACAACGCGGAAGTCAAACTCTGGGACAGCTCTCTCGGCATAACCAACGACGAAACCTGCGCGAAGTACGACTGGTACGTTTCGGCTGGACAAGGCATGGGTGCGTGCCTCACTATGGCGAACGAACAGAACGCTTACGTCCTCACGGATAAAGCGACTTTCCTGTCCTACAAAAAGAACGCAGACGGCGACAAACTTCCCAATCTCGAAATTCTGTGGGAAGAATCTCCCGCGATGCAGAATACATACACCATGATAGCCGTCAAACCCGACGCACCGTTTGTCGACTCCGTAACGGGCGAAGCGCTGCCCGCGGGTTCCGTCAGAATCGACACACAGGCGGCGAATGTGTTTATCAACTGGATGAACAGCGTACACGCGCGCTACCTCATCGAACAGTACGGCAACAAGGAATACGGCGAACAGCTGTTCTTCCTGCAAGACCTTGCGCTTGCGTAAACACCGTAAATGGCAGACGCATTTGCAAAAGCATTCGAGTTGATGTCGTCGCAAGACCCCGTGCTCAACGGGATTATTAAAACGACGCTCGAAATGGCATTCACAAGCTCGGTTATCGCCCTCGTACTGGGGGTGATAATCGGGCTTTTGGTTGCTTCCAACGACTTTACGGGCAAAAAAATCGTGGTGATGATACTGCGTACTCTTATGGGATTGCCGCCCGTGGTCGTAGGCATTGTGGTCTACATTCTCTTTTCGGGCACGGGACCGTTCGGGAAACTGGGACTTATCTATTCCGTCAAACTTATGATTATCGCGCAAATAATCCTCATAACGCCGATTGTCGCGGGAATGACGGAAACGTCTATGACGCCGATTGTCGACAGAATGCGCCCGACCGTTAAAGGTCTGCGGCTCAATCCCCTCAAATCGTTCGGGCTCACCGTAACCGAAGGCAAATATCAGCTCATTGCCGTCTATCTGTTCGCGTTCGCCCGCGCCATTTCCGAAGTCGGAGCGATACAGATTGTAGGCGGCAACATACTTTACAAAACGCGGACCATGACCACCGCGATAGCGCTCAACTACAACACGGGCGACTTCTCCATGGCGGTTGCGCTCGGGATTATACTTCTGCTCATCGCGCTCGGAGTAAACCTGATTGCCGCGCTCATGCAAATGCGGCTTAAAAAACGGTATGATTGAAATCTCGGCAAGCAAAACATACGGCGACCGCAAGGTGCTTAACGTTGAAAGGCTGGTGCTCGAACCCGCTGCGGTTTACGCTGTAATCGGGAGCAACGGAAGCGGCAAATCCACTCTCCTGCAAGCGCTTGCGGGCACAATCAAATTCGACGGAAAAATCAACTTCGGCGATATTCGCAAGGACGAAACGGGATATATGCCCCAAAAGAGTTTTGCATTCGATATGTCGGTTATGCGCAACCTGACGGTCACGCATATGGCGAAAGAACGCAGACTATACCGCAAAAAAGCCCTGCGCCTGCTCGAAGAACTCGACCTTGCGCACCTTAAACGCAAAAACGCCGCAAGACTTTCGGGCGGAGAAACCCAACGGCTTGCGCTTGCAAGACTTATGATGAGCGAATACCGCGTGCTGTTGCTTGACGAACCCACGGCGTCAATGGACATCAACTCTACCGCACTTTGCGAAAAGGTGCTGAAATACTACTGCGAAAAATGGGCGCCCATCGTAGTGATTGCAACGCACTCGATGCAACAGGCACGCCGAAATGCCGACTACGTTATATTCATGGACGGCGGCATACCCGAAGAAATCGGCACTCCCGAACAAATCTTTTCCGCGCCGCGTTCGGAAAAAACGAAAGAATTTTTGCGCTTCAACACCTGAACGCCGACGTCGCGCACATTATTCAAAAGATTATTCAAAAGAACTTCGTTTTCCATGTCATGTCGGCAATCAAAACTCCGTTGCCAATCAGAACTCCGTTGCCAATATGAATTTTTCCACGGAAAACCGCAAAAAACAAACCGCCTGACAATGCTTTATTTTGCACAATCGGCGGTTTAATTGTATTTATTGATAATTTAATCGTGATTTTAAGTCGTATGACACTTCGATTTCGTCGCCTGCCTTGATTATTCCCTCTTCGACGACTACCGCAAAAATGCCCTCTTTCGGCATTGCGCAAACGCCGTATTTTTTCGCGATTTCGCAACCTTGGTCGGCATGGCATTTCTTGCCTATCTGGCTCACTTCGAGAAGTGCCGTTCCTATCCTCATACGCGTACCGACGGGCAGCGTGTAAAGGCAAATTCCTTCCGTCGTTATGTTCTCGGCGAACTTGCCTTCGCAAAGTCCTTTGACGTCGCGTTTGCCAGCTTTGAAGTTTTCTATGCTCTCTTTGGACAACAGGCTGATTTGACGTATTCCGGGTCCGCCGTGAGCGTCGCCCTTAATTCCGAAATCCTTGACGCATTCCACATATTCGACGGGGTGTTTGCTTGTGCCTTTGACTTCGCTTATGTTGACGGCAACAACTTTGCCCGTGATACTTTTCTTTTCACTCATAATGCACCTCTCCGCTTTTTCCGCCGCTTTTCATTACAAGCCGCACGCGTTCCACCGACATTGTTTTGTCCGCGGATTTCACCATATCGTAAACGGTGAGGGCACATACGCTTACCGCCGTCAACGCTTCCATTTCCGCGCCCGTCACCGCCGTGCAACACACTTCTGCCGCGATTTCAAGCACACCGTCACCGAACCCGAAACTTATTTTTACACCGTCAAGCGGTATATTGTGACACATCGGTATCAGTTCCCACGTCCTTTTTGCCGCCTGCACTCCCGCAACCAACGCGGTGTTGAGCACTTCGCCTTTCCGTCCGCTTCCCTCGCGCACAAGAAGGAGCGTTTCGGGTTTCATTCGCACTTCGCCCTTTGCCATCGCCGTCCTTTTGGTCGGGACTTTGTCGCCCACGTCTACCATTCTTGCCCGTCCGTCACTTCCTATGTGACTGAATTCCTTTCCGAGTTCCATTCAGCCTCCTATGCTTCCCATATCGCTGCTTTGCAGTACGCCTTCTTCTATTCGATGCGCCTGCGGTTTTTCGTTGATGCACTGCCGCAAAAATTCCGTAAGTTGCTCGCGATTTCCGAGATACGGTCTTACGTCAAACCGCTTTTCGGAATGCAGACAAGGCAATATCTGCCCCGTCGACGTCAAGCGCATTCTGTCGCAACTGTCGCAGAACTTTCTGCCGAGCGGAGATATAAATCCCACCGTATGCCCGTCAAACTTGTAATATTCGACGTTGCCGTCCCTGCATAGAAAATCCATATTGTACTTTTCGACGACTTCCGCCGATGGCACGAATCTGCGCCCGAAATAGTCGGTCGTCGAACGGAACGGCATAAGTTCGATAAACCTCATCTGCGCGCCGACGTCTTCGGCAAACTCTACAAGCGGCATTATATCGTCGTTGACACCCTTTTGCAAAACCGCATTGAGCCTCAGACTGAACCCGACTTCTTCCGCCGCGCGAACGCCGTCCAGAACGTCGTTTACGTTTCCGCCGCCCGTAATCTCGCGGTAAATCCCGTCGTCGAGCGTGTCGAGGCTGATATTGACGCGTTTCAGTCCCGCCTCTTTGAGTGCACCCGCGTACCCCGCAAGCAAAGTCCCGTTTGTCGTCATAACCGTATTGCAACCGAGTGCCGCAACCTGACGGACAAATTCGACTACTCCGTGTCGTACGAGCGGCTCGCCGCCCGTCACTCTAACCTTGTCGACGCCGAGAGTGCGAAAGGCTTCGACAACCTCGACAAGCTGTTCGATAGACATAACGTCCTCGTGACGGAGTTTAGGCACGGGACGGGGTTTGCAGTATGCGCAAGCAAGGTTACACTTGTCCGTAACCGACACCCGCAAATATCTGATTTGTCTGCCGAAAGAGTCTAACATACCCTGACCGTTTCTCCGAGCCGTTTTGCCGTATAGTCGCCGAAAGACAGCAGTTTTGCCTTGAATTCGTCGCTCTTTATAAAGTCTATGAACGCTTTTATCCTTTCATCGGCAAGGCTATCCTCGCACACGAGGAAGTCATATTCTTCGTCGTAAAGCGGAATGAAATCCAACCCAAGACAGTTTGCCGCGCTTCCGACCCCCAGTCCGACGTCCGCGGCACCGCATTCTACCGCCATACCAACCGCAAGATGCGTGGAAAACTCCTTGTCATATCCGTTGACCTGCGACTTGTCGTATCCGTTCTGCGCAAGCAGATAATCGAACAACAACCGCGTTCCTGCGCCGCGCTGACGGTTGGCGAACCTGAACCCGCCCTCGACAATATCGTTTATGCTCTTTATGTTTTTGGGATTGCCTTTCGGCAACATAAGCCCCTGCGTCCTTCCCACGCCCTTGATAATCACCATACGGCGGTCGGGGAAATACTTTTTCACGTAACTTACGTTGTACTCGCCGCTTTCGGGGTCGAGAAGATGAATGGGAGCGATGTGACATTCTCCTTTCTGCATTGCGAAAATGCCGCCCATGCTTCCGACGTGTGCGCTGCTCACGGGAATATGCTCCCCGATTACGTCTATAACAAGGTCGTGACTGCCTATGATTACGAGGTTGCGTTCTATCTGCGAAAGCGGTTTTCGCAAGTTTATTTCGACTTCCGTTCCGCCCTCGTATCCTTCGGAATACCTGTCCACAAAAAGAAGTCCGTCGGCTTTGACAAGGCTCATAATCTGCGCCGCGCCTCGCTCCAACGGCGTTGCAACAAGTTTACCTCCCACACGTCCCAATGACATTCGGACATACTCGGAGTTTTTCAAGCTGCTGACAACGTTTCGTGTGAGCGTTGCCCTGACCTTTCCCGTTTCGTCCGTGCTCTGTCCCAACATTCGGAGAATGACGGGACGGACGAACAACTCGAAAACCAGATACGCCGACACGGGATACCCCGGAACGCCTATGACGGGTTTGCCTTGCGCACGCGCAAGTATGGTGGGTTTTCCCGGTTTCAAAGCGAACCCGTGCAGGAAAACTTCTCCCGCCTTTTCCATGACTTCGACTGCATAATCCTTTGTCCCCGCCGAACTTCCCGCATTGACAATCACGAGGTCGGTTTCGCTCAAAGCGGTATTTAACGCATTCAAAAGTGCGTCTTTATCGTCTTTTACTGTCGGATAACGCTTTCCTACTCCGCCGCACTCCTCTATCAACGCGCAGAACATACGCGAGTTGCTTTCCATGAGTTTTCCGTCGCCGAGCAACTTCGGGTCGTCCACCATTTCGTCGCCCGTCGTGATAACTCCGACAACGGGTTTTCTGAGTACGGGAATTTCGACGTTGCCCGACGCAAAAATCGCGCCGACGTCCACGGGACGGATTTTTCTCATGGACGGCAACACCATTTCGCCCGCAACTATGCTTTCGCCCTTTACCCTTACGTGTTGCCAAGGATATGCAGGAGCGGTGATTTCCACCTTGCCCCCGCCAAGCTCCGTCACGTCTTCAATCATTATGACGGCGTCGAATCGCGGGTCGATTTTGTTGCCCGTGTTGACGTACACGAAACTTTCGTTTTCGGTAAGTTGCAAAGGCGATTTCTCGGAAGCGGACGACGTACCTTGCGCAAGCACGGCTATGCCGTCCATTGCGGCGGCATTGTACATAGGGTCGCACACCGCGGCATAAACCGCAGACGCCGTTACTCGTCCGAGCGCGTTTTCGGTGCGCTCGGTTTCTGCGGTCGACGTTATGTCGCCCAACCATTCGAGATAATCGTCAAAACGCGATACGTCGTTGTTTTGAATGTAAGTTTTTCTCATAACCGTAAAGTTTTTTCGTTTCAATCAATAGCGTTTATTTTTCCGAGTGTGCTTTGCCGCCGTTCACATCGTCCGTTGCAACATTCGCAACCGCCCGTATAATATCGGTTCTAATGCGGCAAGTATTTACAAGTGGTTCGACGGTCGCAATCTGCACTGTATGTCACAGTCCGTAAATGTCAAGCATTTCCCCTTTCTGCACGCCCTCTTCGAAGTCGGCAATAACCGTAAATCCGTCGCAAGCCGCAAGTACGCTTATCATACCCGATTTGTAGAAAAGCGGCGCGGCGAACACTTCGCCGTTTTCGCGGAAAAGCCGCACGGGCATAACACAGCTACGCCCCGCTCCGCCCGCAAAATTAACCGCGGCACGCGCACGCAGAAACAGTTCTTTTTCCGCACCCGCGGCACGCAGATATGCCCGTTCGAAAATAAGCCTGAATGCCGTATAAGCCGCCATAGGGTGACCGGGCAATCCCACGAAAAGTTTGCCGTCACGGTATGCCGCAAGCGTGGGTTTTCCGGGTTTCATTGCCACACCGCGCAGGAACAGGTCGCCGCGTTCGGCAAAAAGTCTTTCCGTATAATCGGCAACGCCGACCGAACTTCCGCCGCTTAAAAGAATTACGTCCGCGACTTGTTCCGCTCTCGTCAATGCCTGCGACAACAATTCGAAGTCGTCCGTCACACGTTCCGCACCCGCAAATTCCCAAGCGTCTGCCGCCGAGCGCAAAAGTCCCGTGTTTACGTCGCGCACTTTGCCTGCGGGACATTCTTCCGCGCAGTCCACGAGTTCGTCGCCCGTGGATATGACGTAAAAGCGCGGACGTTTGACAGCCTTGATACAAGTTATTCCCGCGGCGTAAAGCGCGCCCGCTTTGCAGGCGTTTATCACGTCACCTTTTTTCAGTATTGCCGCACCGCATTCGATGTCTTCGCCTTTTCGGGTGACGTTTTCGTAAATGCGCAACGGTTTCGACAACAGGATTTCGTCGCCGCGTTTCTCGGCGTCTTCAATCATTGCGACAGCGTCCGCGCCTTTCGGCAACATACCGCCCGTCGGCACATAAACGCATTTTCCGTCGCCTGCCTCACTGTCGGCGGGCTGTCCCATAAGAACTTCCCCTCCAAGCGAAAAGACCGCGGGACTTGCCGCGGACGCCGCGTTTGTTTCGCCGTGGAATACGGCGTATCCGTCTACGGTGGAACGGTCGAAGGCAGGTACGGTTTCGCGCGACACCACGTCTTCGGCGCATATTCTGCCCGCCGCGTCAGATGTTTTCACCTGCTCCGCGACCGACATCTTCGCAAACCGTTCGGCAACCGCCGCCACGGCTTTTTCGTAAGGCATGACTTTCAACATCAGCGCGCACACTCCCCGTCTTTGCCGCAAAGTATGTTCAGTCCGTGTATAAGCGGTTCGATGACGAATTCGAGGTTTTCCCTGCACGCCTTTGGCGAACCGGGCAGATTGAGAATTACCGTGCCGCCGCGAATTGCGCAAACCGCGCGGGACAGCATGGCGCGGGACGTGTATTGCATGGAGTTGGCGCGCATGGCTTCGGCAACGCCTTGTGCCTGTCTGTCGCATACGGCAAGCGTGGCTTCGGGGGTTACGTCCCTGGGCGAAAATCCCGTGCCGCCTGTCGTCACGACAAGGTTTATGCCCTCGACGTCCGCAAGGCGAACAAAATTGCAGACAAGTTCGTCATAGTCGTCGGGTAAAATTATTTTTTCGCGGATTTCAAAGCCGTTGTCCGCAAGTACGGAACGCACGACTTCGCCCGATACGTCCTCGCGGCGCCCTTCAAATCCGGAGTCGCTGACAGTTATAACCGCCGCACTTAACATATTTCCTCCTAACCTCCCGACGCGGGCGACATAATGAGTACGCGGTCGCCGTCGCGGAGTTTGGTCTTGTATTTTTTCAGGTTGTTGAAATTCACGTCGTTGACGATGACAATGGAGTTTTTGAGGTCTTTGACCGAATAAACGGGATAGGCTTCGTTCAGCTTTTTGAACAAATCCATAACGTCGGCGGCATCGATTTCGCATTCTTTCATCTTGTAGTTCAAACGGTATAATCCGAAAAATTCCACCTTAACCATTTACTTTGCTCTCCTTTTTCGCCGCGGGTCTTCTTTTCAGTTTGCGTTCGCCCTGTTTTTCGACGGGGCGCGCGCCTATGTCGTCGAGTTTGTCAAGACCGTAGTACCGCAAGGTCGATTTCTTGACGTATCCGTTCTCGTCCCAGCCTCTTGCCTTGTAGAACTGTTTTTTAAGTTCCGCCTGCGGTACCTTTGTGCGCGGGTCGCCGGGTATCTGTTCGACGTGAGTCAAACGCTTTGGCAGTTTGTCGTCCTTTGCGGATATGCCCAAACGCTGGTTTATGACGCGTTCGAGGTTAAATCCGCGCGCGCCAACCCGCATAAGGTCGCCCATAGTCATTTTCATTCCCGTTGCGGCGTGAATTGCCACGGGGTGCGGCAACATCGAGAATATGTTGACGTGCGCAAGATGGGGATATTTGTTGACAATCGCAAGCGCGGGTCCGAGATACGGCAAAACTTTGTTGACGGTTTTGGACAAAAAGCTGTTCGGCTTTTTGAACAGGAAAAACGGGAAGAACGCGTACGTCGTGAACAGACAGTTTCCGTCCGCGCTTACCGCTTCCATAAGGTTCTGGAACATTATGGCAATCTGCGCCTTTCCGTGTTTTGTGTAAGGGTTGATTGTAAGTCCCAATCCTTCGACAACGACTTCGTAACCCGCGTTAAGGTGACAGCCGCCGCGGTTGCCGACGGAATAGCCGAGTCCTTGACCGACTGCTCCGCGCGGCTCGTATGCCGCAAGTTCCATACCCTTGACCTGAATGCAGAAGTCTTCGCCGCCGAACTCTTTCATAAGAGCGCGCGAACCGTTTGCGAGTTTGTCGCCGACTTCCGTGGAACGGAAGGCAATCTGATGAAGAATTTCGGAGATGTTGTCGATTTTGCCGAATTGCAGTCCGCAGTCCCACAACCCTTTCTCGTTGAGTTCCATTGCGAACGCGATTGTACCCGACGCCGAAATGGTGTCTATCCCTAGTTCGTCCATTTCGTAGTTCCAATGAATGATTTTGCCAAGGTCGTCGTTCAATATGTTTGCGCCCATAAGTCCCATGATTTCGACTTCGGGACCTTTAACGATTTTTCCGTCGACTTCGACAACACGTGCGCATTGGATGGGGCAAGTAAGGCAACCCCTGTTTTTGACAAGGAACTTTTCTGCAAGTTCTTCGCCCGTGATTTTGTCGTAGTGTTCGTATCTTCCCGCGCCGAAGTTACGCGTCGCGAGAATGTTTTTGTGGTGCATGGGAGCAATGAGTGCGGCAGTTCCGAGTTTGGGGAGCTGTTCGCCCGTAAGAGGATGATTGCGCAGTCGTTTCGTCCATTTCTTTTTGACGTCGAGCAGTTTTTCGGGGTCGTAAAGTTCGACGGAACCCGAACCCGTGGCAACAACGGCTTTGAGATTTTTACTGCCCATAACCGCGCCTACTCCGCCGCGTCCCGCCGCCCTGTCGTCGCTTACGGCGCAAGCGTATTTCACGAGATTTTCGCCTGCTGGACCGATTACGAGTTTTGTACCCTTGCCGCCTATGGCTTCCTGCGTGTCCGCAGTCATCATTCCGCGCAAATGTTCGGCGTTTTTGAACTCAACTCCGCGCGCCGTAACGTCAAGATAAATGAACTCGTCGCTCTTGCCCGTTATGATTATTGCATCGTATCCCGCGCGTTTCATCGCCATTGCGAAGCCGCCGCCGCAGTTTGACGAAGTGAGTATCCCCGTAAGCGGCGAAACGGTGCTGACATTGAACCTAGACGACGAGGGACAGCCCGTGCCGTTCAAAGAACCCGAACTTATGACGATTACGTTTTCTTCGCCCAGCGGGTCGATTGGTCCTTTGATGAAATCGTTGAGAATACGCGCGGCGAGAATTTTGCCGCCGAGAAACATTTTCCTGTCATAGTCGTTGACGGGATACTCTTCCCACACCTTTCTGGTCAGGTCTATTTTGATAACTTTGCCCGAATACGCACCAAATTTCGTTGCCATAAATTCCCCCTTGAAAGCCGCGAAACGCGTGTGCACGTTGCGATATAATAAACAACTATATGGTTATTGTATCATAAGCGTACCGACATTTCAACCCGCAAAATAAAAGGCAGGTGTCGTAGCACACGAAAAACGTGGGTCCTGACAGAGCCCGTGCCTCGACGTCCCGTATTGACAAATCACGGCTTTTGCGGATATAATATTCGGTAAGTAAAGGGGGATTTTTATGTCGGACCGCGAATCCGAAAGACGAAATATAGGCGCGATTTCCGAAGAGGAACAACTGCTGCTGCGCAACAAAACCGTGTTTATCGCGGGGTGCGGCGGACTGGGCGGATATTGCGCCGAACTTCTTTTCCGACTGGGTATAGGCGGATTGCGGCTTTGCGACAGCGACGTTTTCGAACAAAGCAACCTAAACCGACAACTTTACTGCAACACAACCACCCTCGGCATAAACAAAGCCGTGGCAATTGCGCGTTACATCTCCAAAAGCGCTATGAGCGAAGTCAAGAGTTACGCAGTCAGAATAAGCGACGCAAACGTCTACGACCTGATACGCGACTGCGACCTTGTCATCGACGCGCTCGACAATGTGGAAACCCGTTTCGAACTGGAACGCGCCTGCGAAGTCAGGGGCATACCGCTTATTACGGGCGGCGTAACGCACTGGTACGGACAGATTTCCACCATATTCCCGGGCGACCGTAGCATGGAAAAAATCTACGGCAAAATGCAATCGCAGGAAGAACCGCCCGTCCTTGCCTTTACCGCATGCAACATAGCGTCGTGTCAGGTAGCGGAAGCGGTGAGAACCCTGCTCGGCAGACCGGGGCTCAGACACAAACTGCTCGTCATAGACCTCTACGACTTCACGGCAAAAATTCTTCCTCTCGAATAAATTTTCCTCTCGGATAATCCGCCCTTAAAAACAAACCGACGACGACTCGTATTGCCATTTCAAGCGACCGATGAAAATAGCGTATAAATCAAAAAACGGCGTTAATCCGCCGTTTTTGTCATATAATAGCCTTGTTCGTGCAAAAACTCACATTTTTTTAAACAAAGATTTTACTCTTGCGCGCTGCATATGGATTTGATTTTTTCGGCGGCTTCCGCGATGTTCTGCGAAAGTGTTGCACTCGATACGCCGACGATAAATGTGTTGCATTTATTGAGTGGCACAAGCACTCTCACCGCTTTGCTGGACGCAAGCGCCTGTGCCATTTTCGCGGTTATCTCACCGAGCAACGCGTCGGACATTACAATGCCTATCGGACCCGTTATCACGTCCGCCGTACGCGCGTTGCAGACTATCGCGTTCTCTCCCGTCGCGGAATGGTCCGCACCCGCTTTTTGCATATTTCCCGCGGCTACGGTGTTTGTGCCGCAAGCGAATATCTCCGCGTTCACGTTCTGCGCGCGCAACGCTTCGATTATGCTTTTGCCTATTCCGCCGCCCTGTCCGTCCACTACCAGAATTTTCATAGTCCAAACTTAACACAACCGCCTCGGAATGTCAACAAACGCAGACGTTCTTCGACATTTTCCGAGTTCTGTACGCTTCGCCCGAATTCGCGGTGTTCTTATTCGTTTTCCTTATTGACAACGCGCGCGCGAGATGGTATACTCCAATAGTCCGAAAGACGTCACGAAGGCGTCGCCGAAAGTAAGACAAATCCCTACAATCATAAGTCACGAAGGCTTGTTCTATATCCCGTAGAATAAGCCTTTTCTTTTTGCCGATGTTGCTTGACGTAAAACACCTCACAATAACCGCGGAAATGAGCAAGGGCACGAAAACAATCGTGTCCGATTTGTCGTTCTCGCTAGCAAAAGGCGAACGGCTTGCGGTTGTGGGCGAAAGCGGTTGCGGCAAGACAATGACCGCTATGTCGGTTATGGGATTGCTTCCCGCAAACTGCAAAGCAACGGGCGAAATCGTTTTCGACGGCACAGACCTGCTCTCCCGTCGGGGAGCAATAAAACTGCGCACGTTGCGCGGTGAAAGAATTATGCTCGTTCCGCAAAGCGGCGGAGAGTTTCTGAATCCGTCCATCAGAATTTCGACGCAGATTTACGAAAGTCTGCGTAAACGCGGCGTGCGCGGAAGAAACGCTTTGCGTGCCGCGGCGCGCGGGTTGTTGCGCGAAGTGGGGCTTTCGGACGCCGAAGAAATTCTCGACAAGTACCCTTTCCAGCTTTCGGGCGGTCAGGCACAGAGAGTCGTTCTTGCAATCGCCGCAAGCGGCGACGCCGAACTTGTCATCGCCGACGAGCCGACCAAAGGTATCGACGAAGAAACGGCACAACTTTTTCTCGGCAAAATCGACGAGTTGTTTCCTTCCGCCGCCGTTATCATAATTACACATAACGTGAGGGTTGCATCCGACTGCGACAAAACGCTGGTTATGTATAAGGGCGAAATCATGGAATACGGCGACACTCGAAACGTGCTCGGCAATCCTTCGCACCCGTACACTCAAAGTCTTATAGCCGCTCTGCCCGACCGCGGGTTCGGAGTTTATCCGCGTTTGCGCGACCCGTCGCCCGCGGGCTGCGTTTTCTCCGACCGTTGTCCTTACGCCGACGACGAATGCTTTGCCGCAAAACCCGTTTCCGTCAATCGCGACGGAACGGTAAGGAGGTGTTTCCGTGCTGAATGCAGATAATCTTTCCAAGTCGTTTGCGCTTTCGCACAAAAAGGTCTGCACCCCGCTTGTTGACGCCACCTTTTATATCGGCGAAGGCGAAAAAGTAGGCATTCTCGGCAAAAGCGGCGAAGGTAAAACCACCATCGCCAGAATACTTTGCGGATTGACGCCGCCCGACGGCGGCAACGTTTATATAGACGGCGCTCCCCTGTACGACGCGAAAAAACGATACAACCGCGACGTCGGGAAAACCGTCCAGCTCGTTCCGCAGCACCCTTACGCTTCGCTCGACCCCGTACAACCCGTCGGAAAAGCCGTAGCCGAAGCGTTGCGGGTTGCAAGACGTGCGGCGAACCGCACCGAAGCCGAACGACTGACAGCCGAACTTCTCGAAAAAGTCGGATTGGAACCAGACATAGCAAAGCGCACCCCCGCGCAGATTTCGGGCGGTCAGGCACAGCGTATCGCGATAGCACGCGCGCTTGCCGTGCGTCCGTCGGTGCTGATTTCGGACGAAGCGACTTCCATGCTCGACATATCGTCGCAAGCGCAGATTGTCGCACTTCTGGACAGCCTCGTCAAAACAGAAAAGTTATCCGTACTGTTCATCTCCCACGACGAATCGTTGGTTGAAGCGTTTACGACCAGACGCTACCGATTGACGGACGGCAGACTCAACCAGAACGAATAAAGGAGAAAACATGAAAAAGAAAATCACAATTTCCGTCATTATCGCCGTACTTGTGCTTACGCTTGTTATGTTCGCGTTCGCGGCATGCAACAAAAAAGGCAACGGCGCGGACGACAAAACGCTTATTATCGGAACAACAACGGCAATCAAAAGTCTGAACCGCCTCGACGCGTCAAGCGGCGGCAACGCAGGTTACAACTACGACGTACTGAGCGGCACCGTTTCACAGCTTGCGCCCGTATCAAAAACCACCGAAGGCACCTTCGAACCCCTGCTCACCGAATACAGCGAACAGGACGGCGGTAAAACGTGGAGCTTTACCGTACGCGACGGGTTCAAGTGGCACGACGGCGTAGCCGTGACGGCAGACGACCTCGTGTTCACTTTCACGGACTTCTTCGACTACCCCGAAGGCGAAAACTGCATTGTCGAAAACATCGCCAAAACCGACGACAAAACCGCGGAAATCACTCTGAAATCCGCAAATCCGCGCTTTCTCAACAATATGACGGCAGTCAGAATTATGCCCAAACACTTAATCGAAGGCAAAACCGTCGAAACCCTGTCCGACGCCGATTCCGTCGTGGGGTGCGGACCGTTCAAATTCGAAAAATTCGACCGCAATTCGGGAACGCTGACTTTCGTAAAATTTGCGGACTACCCCTTTGCCGACCAAGTCTATTTCGACAAGGTAATCTTCAAAATCTACGGCACGACGGACGTCATGCACCTTGCGCTCAAAACGGGTGAAATCGACATGGAATACAACTATTCCAAAGGACTTGACGCCGCCGCAGAAAAAGACTTCTCCGACGAAAAAGGGCTTACGCTCGACAGCTACGCCGACGAAGCCTATCCGATGAACCTGTTTTTCAACAACGAGAAAATCACCGACCCGAACGTCCGCAAGGCAATCGCGCTCGCAATTGACTACGCGCAGGTTCGCAAGCTGTTCGGCACGTCGTTTGCAACCCCCTCTTACGAAGGATTTGCTTCTCCGTCGACAATCGGATACACCGAAACCGCGGAACGCACCCGTAACATCGACGAAGCAAAACGGCTGTTGACCGAAGCGGGATACTCCACTTCTAACAAATTCCGTTTCGAACTGCTCGTCCGCTCGGACGGCAACTACGGCGAAGTCGCCAAAATCCTGAAAACCCAAATAGAAGAAACGGGACTTGTGACACTCGACATCAAATCGCAGGAAGCAACGTCGTTCAACAACACGCTCAAAGAACATTCTCATCAGACTTGCCTTCTCAAACTTACGGCGTTCGGCGTGGGTAATCAAGGCGGTCTCGGCAGCATGTATTTCGTGGCGACGGGCAACGTTCCCGCAGGCAACATAACCGCACCCGACTTTTTGCAGATAATTTCAGACCTCAACGGCGCGGCAACTTCCGAACAGTATATGCAAGCGGCAAAAGCATTCCAAAACTACTGCGTGGAAAACACCCCCGCAATATCGCTTTACAACGACAGCATGGTGCAGGTTTACTCCTCTTCGCTTACGGGTTTCCGCAAGGACGGCTCTTTCGGACTGCTCAACGTTCTCGGCTGGCAGACGCTCAAAAGAGTGAAATAACCAATCAAAGCAAAACGGGTAAATCCGAATAACACGAACGACCCGTAAAAACAACAAACCATAAACCGCTGCGGTCAAGCAATCCGAAACCGCAACGCAACACACACTCAACAACAAAAACCGCGGACGGGGTACGACGCTCCGTCCGCACAAAAACGAATGCGCAAAAAAATTCTCGGCAGTCTTATATTTTCGGTCATAGCGTTGGCGGCGGTGGTTGTCGTCAACTTTTTCCTGCCGCGAATTATGCCGGGCGACCCCGTATATACGCTGATAGGCGGCGAGGACGACTACGTCACGCAGGAAGAGTACGACTACTACTATCAGCTTCTGGGACTTGACAAGCCCGTGTCCGAACAGTTCGGCGACTACCTGCGCGGACTGTTCACGGGCGACCTCGGTTACTCTTACCACCAAGGCGGCGACGTCGCGGACGTAATCGCCGAAAAAATACCCGTTACGTTGCAGGTTGCACTGCCTGCCATGATTATATCCGCGCTTATCGCAATGCTATGGGGACTGCGCGCAGGCTCTTCGAAATCGCGTATGCTCGACCGCTTTTCGACGGGATTCAACATCGCGCTTAACTCCGTTCCGACCTTCTTTATGGCAATGCTCGCGGTCATAATTTTCGCATACGAACTGCAATGGCTGCCCTACGGCGGGCTCAACTCCGTAATCCCGCCCGACGACCCGTTCCTCTATTTCCTCGACAGGCTCACGCACCTTGTTCTGCCCGTCGGCACGCTCGTCGCCGTCAGCACTCCCGCAAAATACGTGCTTGTGCGCAATATGGCGGCAAAAGAACAGGAAGCCAAATACGCCGTTTTTGCGCAGGCTAAAGGATTATCGGGAGCGCGCGTGCGCATAGTTCACGTGTTCTCCAACATCTGTCAGCCCTTTATCGCGCTTGTCGGTACGGGGTTCGGCAAAATGCTGTCGGGGTCGCTCGTCGTCGAAATGATTTTTTCGTTGGACGGAATGGGCACGCTTGTCGGCAACGCCGTAACCGTCCGCGATTATCCGACATTGCAAGGCTGTCTGTTCGTCATTGCGGTGATGGTGATTGTCGCCAACTTCGCAACCGACGTATTGTGCGCTCTGTCCGACCCGCGACAGAGATTGGGGGAAGCGTATGAATAAACCCAAATTCTTCCGCACTCTCAGAAACGTCAGCCGCAAAGGTTACATCGCGCTTGCAGCGGGGATTATAATCATGTGCGTCTTCGCGGTGTTTGCAATCTTCCCCGAAAGCGTAGCGCCCTACAACCCCGAAACGGTTTTCGAACCTTATCAACCCTGCTCGTCCGAACATCTGCTCGGCACCAACAACCTAGGACGCGACATACTCAGCGAAACCATATACGCCGCGCGTTCAACTCTTGCGGTCGGACTGCTTGCCGCGCTCATTTCGCTCGTTGTCGGCACGGTAATCGGACTGCTTGCCGGTTATCTCGGAAGTATCGCGGGTGAAGCCGTCAACGGCATAATCAACTTCTTCCTGCTGATACCCATGTTGCCGCTCGCGATAGTACTTGCCGCATACCTCGGAGCAGGCTGGCAGAACGTCGTACTCACCATATCCCTGCTCGGTTGGTGTTCGACGGCACGCGCGGTGCGCGCACGCACAATGCAACTCAAAAAAATGCCTTTCACCGAAATTATGAGAGGACTCGGCTACTCCAAAGCGCGAATATTATTCGGGCACATAATGCCCAATCTTCGCGAAGTGGTTGTTGCAAAATACATCACCAGCGTGGCAAGCTGCATTCTGCTCGAATCCACTCTCGGTTTTCTCGGACTCGGAAACGTAACCGACATAACCTGGGGCGGAATGATTAACCTTGCATACAAACACGGCGGGTTCGCCATGGGCGCATACAACTGGTTCATTGCACCGGGAGTATGTATAATGCTTCTCGTTCTCGCCTTTTATATGATAAACTATTTTCTGGAAAAACGCGCGGACGCCGTCAAAGGCGGAAGCGGATATCTGGACTAGGAGAAACTATGTGTGACAATCTCACGGGAGTGTGCACCTGCGGACTTGCGGGACACTCGCACCATCACCACGGACACGACGGCGGACACGCACCTTTCCACCGTCTTTTCGGAGAACTGCACGAAACGTACGAAAGCGAATTCGGCAGTATATCTCCCTCTACCCCCGACAACGACGGCACCGCCGCGGCGCGCAGAACCGCGACCGAAAACCCGACCGCTGAAAATCTGCTTGCGCTAGCGGGCGCGCTGTGCTTCCAACTGCGATATAAGGAAGCGGCAGAGGTCTACGAAAAAATACTTGCAGGCGACCCTTCGAACTACGCCGCCAACCGCAAACTCGCCCTTTGCATGCTCAAAACGCGCAACTTCGGCAAAGCCCGCGAACTGCTCGCGGTATGCGACAGACTGAACCCCGCAAGCCTTGACGTGATTTACAGGCAAGGACTTTGCGAATTTTACGACGGCAACTTCGAACGCGCCGAAGAATATTTCATAAACTGCTATCCGCTCACCCGCGACAACGCGGATATGTACATAGCCGTGATTTACTGGCACCTGCTCACATTGGTAAGACTGGGCAAAGACACGGGCGCCGCACTTGCCGAATACTCTGCCGACATTCAAATCGGACATCACGTGGGGTACCTGCTCACCTGCAAACTGTTTGCAGGCGAAGACACGCTCGCACACCTCACAGAAAGCACGGAAGACGCGGACGAAATGACGAGAACCCTATTCCTCTACGGCGTATACCACTACGAAAAGATGCGCGGCAAACGCACCGCCGCACGCGCGGCACTCTCGGAAATGCTGGACAAACAAACATACTGGGGAAGTTTCGCGTGGATTGCCGCCTACGGCGACGGAAAAGCACAAGGACTGATTGACTGATTGCGCAATTACGCAACAACAAGCAATAATACGCAACCACAATCAACAACCCGAAACAACACTAAAAACCAAACGCCGAAAAATCATTCGGTAAAGGTGACAGACAAGGATTGAAACCTACGCGGAAAAAGAAATAAAACCATGACGACGGACACGGCAAAAAGACGTTTGAAAGAATATTTCAAAGGCACTTCGGGTATCGCGCTTGCCTACTCGGGCGGCACGGACTCCGCAGCGTTGCTTGCCTTTTTGCTCGGCGAAAACATACCCGTCAAAGCCTATCTCGCGGTGTCGCTTTTTCAACCGAAATTCGAAACGGACGACGCAACAAGCCTTGCAAACGAACTCGGCGCAAAGCTAGAAGTTGTGCAAATCGACGTTTTATCAGACGAAAACATTGCCGTAAACTCGCCTTTGCGCTGTTACTACTGCAAAAAGAAGATGATGACGGCAATCGTCGAAGCGGCAATGAAAGACGGTTTCGAGAGTTTTGCGGACGGCACGAACGCGTCCGACGACGAAACCTACAGACCGGGTGCGCGCGCACTTTCGGAGCTCGGCATAATCTCTCCGCTCAAAGATTGCGGACTCACCAAATCCGACGTGCGCGAACTTGCCCGCGAATACGGACTCAGTGTTTGGAACAAGCCGTCGTACTCCTGTATTGCCACACGTCAGGCAACGGGAGAAAGACTGACCGCCGACGTTTTGTCGCAAATCGAACTTGCGGAAAAATCGCTGATGAAACGGGGGTTTTCGGATTTCCGCGTGAGAGTGCGCGAGGGGGCTGCGACTTTGCAGATAGCGGAGTCCCAATGGGCTGAGTTTGTGAAAGCCGAGAAAGAAATCTGCGACGAAATCCACGGGATTTTCCCGAAAGCATATCCTAAATCGGAAACGAGGAAAGAACAATGAAAAACCAAACCGAGAAAATTCTTCAAATGATAAAGTCGGGCGAAATGAGCGTGGAAGACGCGCTTCTGCAACTCAAAAAACAGCCTTTCGAAGATTTGGGTTACGCTCACGTCGACTATCACCGCGCCGTCAGACAAGGCACTAAAGAAGTTATATTCGGGCAAGGCAAATCGGCTGAACAAATTGTCGGCATTGCAACAAACATGGTTGCCAACGGGCTGAACGACATTCTCGTCACGCGGCTGGCAGAAGACGTATTCAATGACGTACACGCAAAAATTGCCGACGCCGTTTACTACCCTCTTGCACGCGCGGCGATAATAGCTCCGTCAGACAACAGACCCGCCGTCGGCAACATCGTTCTCGTTTCGGCAGGTACAAGCGACATCGGCGTTTGCGAAGAAGCGGCGTTGACTGCGGAATGCCTCGGCAGCAAAGTCACGCGCATATACGACGTCGGCGTTTCGGGCATTCACAGGTTGCTCGCTCATCTCGACGAAATTATGCAGGCGCGCGTGATAATCGCCGTAGCGGGTATGGAAGGCGCACTTGCAAGCGTAGTCGGAGGACTTGCCGACTGTCCCGTAATCGCCGTGCCGACAAGCGTCGGTTACGGTGCGAATTTTGGCGGAATGTCCGCCTTGCTTGCCATGCTCAACTCCTGCGCAAACGGCATAAGCGTGGTAAACATCGACAACGGTTTCGGCGCGGGGTATCTTGCCGATATGATAAACAAAATGGGAGAAAACAAATGAAGACGCTTTATCTCGAATGCAAATGCGGCGCGTCGGGCGATATGGTTGCCGCGGCACTTTACGACGTGTGCGGCCGCGACTACGAACTGCTCTCGGAAATGCAGTCCGCAGCCCCCGAAGGCGTAAAAATCTACGCAAAAGAATGCCTGCGCAAAGACGTGTCGGGCACGTTGTTCACAGTTGAATGCGAATCGCACGGACACGTGCACCGCTCGCTCTCGGACGTAAACGCGATAATCGATTCCTTCCTTTTTCCCGCAGCCGTCAAAGCACGCGCGAAAGCCGTATACAAAAGAATCGCAAGCGCAGAAGCGCGTGTGCACGGTTCTACCGAAAGCGAAGTCCGCTTTCACGAAGTGGGCGGAATAAAAGCCGTAACCAACGTCGTATGCTCGTGTTTCCTGCTGAACGCAGTTGCTCCCGAACGCGTGATATGTTCGTCCGTAAACGTCGGGGGCGGTACTGTGAGATGCGCACACGGAACACTCCCCGTCCCGACGCCCGCAACCGCGGAACTGCTCAAAGGCATTCCCGTCTATTCCAAAGGCGACTGCGAAATGTGCACCACGACAGGCGCCGCGCTGCTTGCCGAGTTCGCCGACTCATTCGGCGAAATGCCGCCTATGGTACTTTCGTCGACGGGTTACGGTATGGGCGGAAAAGATTTGCCCGACGTCGTGAACTGTTTGCGCGCGTTTACGGGACAAAGCGACGCGGCGTTTGAAGAAACGGCGGAACTCGTCTGCAACATCGACGATATGACGGGCGAAGCATTGGGTTACGCCTGCGAAAAACTCATGAAAGAAGGCGCTCTCGACTGCTCTCTCATCAACATACAGATGAAGAAAAACCGCCCCGGCGTAATGCTTGTCTGCCTTTGCAGATTGGAAGACTCCGAGAAGTTTGCGGGACTTATTTTCAAACACACGACGACAATCGGCGTCAGGATGTCGAAGGTAAACCGCTACCGTCTGCAACGCGAAACTTTCCGCCGCGAAACGGAATTCGGCGAGGTCACTTTCAAACGCAGTTACGGCGCGGGCGTGAACAAGATAAAACCCGAATACGAGGACGTTGCCGCAATCGCGGAAAGAACGGGATTGTCTATCGCCGAAATCACAAAAAGAATAGATAACACCGAAAATCTGCAACATTAAACCGCATTTTCTGCAAAATTGAAATTAAATACAGCACAGTTCACATAAAAAAACGAAGTCCGAATCGACTTCGTTTTTGTTTTATCGGTCGGTTTTCAGCCATCTTTCATATCAGTCGTTTTTCGATTAAATCAACTGACATTTTCTGTTGCTTTTACGTTTGTTTTTCCCGTCGCTTTTCTTTGCTGTTACGCGTTCGGGTTGCTTCGAATTCCGCACGGAGTTCAGTGTTCGGCAAGGTATTTACGTATTACTTCCAGCAGTTCTTCGGACACCACGTGTTCGATGCGGCAGGCGTTCTCTTCTGCAAGTTCTTTGTCCGCCCCTATCTTTTCAAGCACGGCGGTCAGCATTTCGTGACGCTCGTAAATGTTTTCCGCTTTCTTTCTGCCCGCTTCCGTAAAGTTGATGTTGCCGTCTATGCGGTCGATTGTTATATATCCTTTTTTGACAAGCAGATTGACCGCGCGCGAAACGCTGGATTTCGCATAATCCAGAGCCTCGACAACGTCCACGGAACGCACGTTGGCTTTCTGACGTTTCATGAGCAGAATCGTCTCTAAATACATTTCTTCGGATTCGTGTGTTCTCATACTTCACCAAACATATTTATTGAAACGATTATACCCTTTTTGCCCCTTTTTGTAAAGCCGTTTGTTACCATGCGCTTACAGCATGACCGCAATAAACCCCATAAAGCATTCAGCCGATATTACATATACTAAAACTTTTTCATATAATGCATTGACACAAGGAGGTATCGGGCGAATGAACGTCGTTGACAAAAAGTTTTACGAACTCGCAGACGAAATAAGAGGGCTTTCGGAAAAAGAAATCTACCACCGAATGAGGACGGCGTTCGAAGCCGTGCACCCCGACGTGAAAAAAAGTTGTTCCGTGTTTTTCGGCAATTTCGGATATTGGGGACAGCTCGACGCAGACAACAACGTTTTCGAAGAAATAGAGCTCAAAGCCGCCGCCCTTTCGCAGCATATCGACGACTTCGTTTGGGTGTACGAAAAACTCGCGGATTACCGCTCCAAAAAAACTTTGTTTGCCATTTTGTCCAACTGGTACCGCTACGATTTCGACAACACGACAAGAACAAAGGAATACCTGTTCGACGAATACTTCGACCTCGACCTAGTGAAATGTTCACCCGACGAAGTCATAGTTGACCTTGGAGCATACACGGGCGACACCGTGGTTTCTTACATTCAGAACTACGGCGAAGACTGCTACAAAAAGTTTTATTGTTATGAAATAACGCCGCAGATTTTCGAGGTTCTGCAACTGCGCGTCGCATCTTTCCGCGACATAGACTGCCGTCTGAAAGGCGTGGGTGACGAAGTGGGTACGATGAGGCTGAACACCTGTGAAGCCAGCCTATCGGCAAACACGCTGTCCTCGGAAGGCGGCGACGAAGTGGAAGTCACGACCGTGGACGCCGATATATCCGAACCCGTAACCCTGATAAAAGCCGACGTCGAAGGCTACGAGCAAAAAGCCTTGATGGGCGCCGTCAATCACATAAAAAACGACCACCCGAAACTTTTGATATCCGTATATCACAACAACGAGGATTTGTGGAAAATTCCAAAAATGATTCACGAGATATCGCAGGACTACAAATTCTATCTGCGTTACAAGAGTTCGCCTATTTACCCTACCGAAATAACGCTTTTTGCTCTGTGACGCGGTGGACGCATTTTTCTGCACGTCAGCAAAAGCAACGACATTAAACTGCAAACAAGTTGCGACGTTGTAAAAAACAAAACAACAAATATTCAGAACTGAAAAAATTGAAAAATACAAACAGAAAGAGCCCGATGTATGCAGTCGGGCTCTTTCCAGGCAATCATATCCGCTCATTGGGTCGACGGTCATTCGCCGAAATCCTACAAACGACGAATAATTTTCCCCCCAAGCGGCTTGACACAAACAGATTAACATTCAGGGCGTTGATGGCTGCCGCCGCAGGTCTGTTTGCTCTGTTCATAAACTAATAACAAAATCCGACATACGTTTGTCCAGAAATTTCGGAAAATTTTTTATTTTTTTGACGAAATTTCTTTTTTCGCCCGTTTAGGAACGTCAAAACACAGCATCCGCGCTGATTTCCCGACCCATTGTTTCGTCCCGAAGTTCCGAAAATGTCAAATTGGTCTTCCTTGCGCCTGCGATTTTGTGATATACTGATTAAAAGGAGCGGCTATGGATTTTACGGAGTTCTTCCCTGTATGGAATCAATTGAACGATTCGCAACGCGCGGCGATTTCCGACGCGGCTTTCGAGCGCAAATTCCCGAAAGGCGCACTTTTGCATAAAGGCGGCTCGGAGTGCACGGGGCTTATACTCGTTCGGTCGGGACAAATCCGCGCTTACACCACGTCGCCCGAAGGCAAAGAAATCACCCTTTACAGACTGTTCGAACGCGACCTGTGCCTTTTGTCCGCGTCGTGTATGATGAACGGTTTGCAGTTTTCGATTACTCTTGCGGCGGAGAAAGACTCCGAAGTTACCGTCATACCCGCGGAAGTCTACAAAAAAATAATGAAAGACTCCGCGCCGCTTGCCAACTTCACAAACGAAGTCATTGCAAGCAGGTTTACGGACACGATGTGGCTTGTCGAACAGATAATGTGGAAAAGTTTTGACCGCAGACTTGCCGCTTTTTTGGCGGAAGAAGCCAACATCGAAGGCGACACCACCCTCAAACTCACGCACGAAACAATCGGCAATCACCTGGGAAGCCCCCGCGAAGTCGTGACACGAATGCTGAAATACTTTGCCGACGAAGGACTTGTCCGCCTGTCGCGCGGAACGGTTGAAATCCTTAATCTGCAAGGGCTTGAAGAACTTGCCGAAAAATAACGTACATGAATGGCGATTTTCCGATTGTTTGAAAATCAACCGACATCAAACCGATAAAAGAACATAAAAAGCCGATATTGCTATCGGCTTTTTTATCGCCATTCAATGGTGCAAACGCACAAAACGCACGTTTACAAGCTCAAACCAACGGTTTTAAGCGTCTTTTCCGCAAGCTGTCGAACGTTCAGCAAACAGTTTGTCCCTGACGACCGCAGCGTAAAATCTGTATCCGCCCGCAAAGTTGTATACTTCAAATCCGCGCCCCGCAAGTATGCGCGCGGCGATATAACTTCTCAGTCCGCTTTGGCAAATTACGTATACGGGTTTATCCTTATCGAGTTCTCCTGCCCTTTCCCGAAGTTCGTCAACGGGAATGTTGACAAAACCGTCTATGTTGCCCGTTGCAAACTCCTCTGCAGTTCTTACGTCAAGCAGAGTTACGCTTCCGTCTCTCGGCAGGGTCGGTTCGTCGTCGTAATACCATTGTCCGACAAGTCCGTCCCTGATGTTCTCCGCCATAAATCCCGCCATATTGACAGGGTCTTTGGCAGAAGAATACGGGGGTGCGTACGCAAGGTCAAGCTCGGTAAGGTCGGTAACTTTCATTCCCGCGCGGATTGCCGTCGCAAGTACGTCTATGCGTTTGTCCACGCCGTCAAAGCCGACAATCTGTGCGCCGAGCAAACGGTACGTTCCTTTTTCGAAAACGACTTTCATCGTCATGATTTTGCCGCCGGGATAGTACCCTGCATGGTTCATGGGAGAAAGAATAACTTTGTCGGCATCGATGCCTTCGCTTTTTGCCGTTCTTTCGTTAATCCCCGTTGCCGCTGCGGTAAGACGGAAAACTTTGATTACCGAACTTCCCTGTGCGCCGTTGTAACGGCTGTCCTTTTCGCATATATTGTCGGCAGCAATGCGGGCTTGTTTGTTGGCGGGTCCCGCAAGCGAAATAAGCGCGGGTTTGCCCGTCACGAAATTTTTGATTTGCACCGCGTCGCCCACTGCGTAAACGTCGGACACGGAAGTTTCCATACGTTCGTTGACGACTATGCTACCCTTTATGCCGAGTTCAAATCCCGCGTCTTTTGCAAGCGCGGTATCGGGCGCGACGCCTATGGCAAGCACCGCCATATCGCAAGAAATAGTAACGCCGTCTTTCAGTCTGACACCCAGAGATTTACCGTTGCTTTCAAAACCGTCAACCATTCCGCCGAGCACAAGTTTTACTCCTGCGGCACGCACTTCCGCGTGAATGAACGCCGCCATATCTCCGTCAAACGGAGCCATAAGTTGCGGCGCGGCTTCGACAAGCGTAACTTCCGTCCCCAGACGTCTGAGATTTTCCGCCATTTCTATGCCGATAAATCCGCCGCCGATGACTACGGCTCTTTCGGGTTTTGTCGCGTCGATATAGTCTTTTATGCGGAAAGTGTCTTCGACGTTGCGCACGGTGAAAATACGCTCGTCATCGATGCCGGGAAGATTGGGTCTTATCGGTTTTGCGCCCATAGAAAGCACGAGTTTGTCGTACTTTTCTTCGAAAACTTCGCCGCCAGACAGGTTCCTGACCGTAACGGTCTTGCGGTCGGGGTTGATTGCGACCACTTCGTGGCGGACTTTAACGTCAACTCGAAACCTTGCGTTGAAACTCTCGGGAGTTTGCAGCGTCAGTTCTTCCCTGTCCGATATTTCTCCGCCTATGTAATATGGCAACCCGCAATTGGCGTAAGAAATGTATCCCGATTTTTCGAATATCGTGATTTCGGCATCTTCGTCAAGCCGTCTGATACGCGCGGCCGCCGTTGCGCCGCCTGCCACTCCGCCTACTATAACAACTTTCATTATCTCACTACCTTGCCTTTATAGTTGATTATGCCCCCGAGGTCGGTTACGTCCGAGTACCCGAGATTACGCAGTATCCGCACTGCCGTTCTGCTTCTTGCGCCGCTGTGACAGTAGACAAAAAGCGGCGTGTTTTTGTCCGAAAACGTTTTGCCCGCGCTTTCTATCGACTGAAGCGGAATATTCCTGCTGCCGTCGATGTGTCCCGCAGCATATTCCGAAGGCGTGCGCACGTCAAGCAGTACCGCGCCTTGCGTGGACACGCACTTCTCTGCGCCGGCGTTAATGTCCGTATGACGGAAAAAGTCGAACAATCCCATACCTGTTTCCTCAAATCATTCTGAGAATTTCCGCCTTGGGACGAACGCCGACCGCACCGTTCACGACCTTGCCGTCTTTTATGACCACGAGCGTGGGAATGCTCATGACGTTGAACGCACCTGCAAGTTCGGATTCCTCGTCGACGTTGACTTTGCCGACCTTGATGTCGCCGCGCTCAGCCGCAATCTCGTCGACTATCGGGCTCATCATACGGCACGGACCGCACCAGCTTGCCCAGAAATCGATGAGCACGGGTATATCGGAACGGAGAACTTCTGCTTCGAAATTATTTTTTGTAATGTTTAATACTGCCATATTTCACCTCGCGGAATTTATTTTCAATGACAGTATATCCAACCTGAAAAATTTTTTCCGTAACAAAGTCACAAAACACCCGAATTTTTATGCGCACAAAGTCCTTCAAAAAAACAAAACCCGCTTTTAATGCGGGTTTTTTGAATTTAAGCAAATCGTCGCGTTGACTTAAATCAATCGCCTTTTTTCTGTTACCAGAAATAATGTCCGTTGAGTGCGCCGGTGATTATCGTGTAAAGAATAAGTCCGATACATACGCACATCAGCATTGCCTGAACCAAAGGCTTGTGCGTCCATCTGACAAACTTCTCAAACTTGCTGTTGTAGAATTCTTTTTCGAACCAGTTCTTGCAAGTAATCTGCATATAACCTCCGATCGACAAAGAGTTTGCGCGGACGAGATACCACAGTCCGAATCCGCCGGGGAAACCGCCGCCCATCGTTGCAAGACAGGCTATCAACGGAGACGCAAGGAAACCGACGTGCATAAGCGACACCGACGCGGAAAACTCTCCCGTAACAAAGATCCAGTTCCAAATAGTGTAAGCAATAACCCATGTAATTGTCGCCGCCTGATTGAAACCGTTGGTGAAATAATAGTCGTAACCTTCACCGGGACCGCCTGCAATACCGCCCCAAGAACCCCTCATAAACAGTACGCCGACGGCAAGCAGCAATCCGCTCACAAAGTTAAAATACTGTTTGTGTTTGAAGTCGGTAAACGTCGCTTCGAGTATGTTGACAATCATTGCCACCATAACGATGTACTGTGCATATATCCCGCCGAAATTGAAAATTACCGCAAATACGACAAGTATACGCAAAGTAATAAGTGTCGCAAGTTTGAGTTTTTCGAAAAAGACGGGTTTTGCAAAGAACAGCGTCAGCAGAGACGGGATCACGATGAACGGAATGTTTGCCCATATCGGATAAAATGCGGACATAACTGCCATAGCCGTGATTGCCGCCGTGAAAAGTACAAGTTTCACAACAAGTTCTGCTCTCGGTCTCTCCTGAAATTTGCCGATCTGCGGAACAAGATGTGCGTCCCTGTCAACTTTGACTTCTTCCGCAGTGTCTGCGGAATTCATAACGATGTTGTCTTCCATAAGATAACTCCTGTTAGTATTTGAGAAACTTCCCTTGTGCCAATTATATCAAAACAACCGAACTGTTGCAAGTCGTTTCCGCTCAAAGAAAAAGTCCACTTGTTTGAGTGAACCTGTGGAGCTGCTAACCGGATTTGTAAGTAGGACAGCCGTCCGACGAAATAGCAGATAGCGAACGTCAATATCCGCACAAAAAGGAAAGTTTTGCTTTGACGACTTCAAATCATCTCTGAATTTTTCGAAGTTGCCGACTACGCGGATATTTGCGCCGCGTCAGAGTCAGGTGAAAATACGGTTGCGGCGTAAAAAAAACCCACTCTGACGAGTGGGTTTGTGGAGCTGCTAACCGGATTTGTAAGGAGGACAGCCGTCCGACGGAATAGCGGCTAGCAAACGTCAATGTCCGCACAAAAAGGAAAGTTTTGCTTTGAGGACTTCAAATCATCTCTGAATTTTTCGAAGTTGCCAACTACGCGGATGTTTGCGCCGCGTCAGCGTCAGGTGAAAATACGGTTACGGCATAGAAAAAACCCACTCTGATGAGTGGGTTTGTGGAGCTGCTAACCGGATTTGTAAGGAGGACACCGTCCGACGGAATAGCGGATAGCAAACGTCAATATCCGCACAAAAAGGAAAGTTTTGCTTTGAGGACTTCAAACAATTTCGGAATTTTTCGAAGTCCCCGACTCTGCGGATGTTTGCGCCGCGTCAGCGTCAGGTGAAAATACGGTTA
>URAF01000014.1 GCA_900545885.1 uncultured Eubacteriales bacterium | reverse complement strand
AAAAATAGCAACACTTTTAACTGACCTTGACAACCTTATCACCCTTCATCAGCGTAAGTATGAGAAATTTGTCAACATCAAGAAGGCGTTGCTTGAAAAAATGTTTCCGCAAGGTGATGAGAAGGTGCCGCGTATCCGTTTTAGGGGCTTTACCGACGCTTGGGAACAGCGTAAGGTTTATGAAGTCGCAGAGAGATATGATAATTTGCGCATTCCTGTAGCAGCAAATCTTCGTGTTCGCGGAAATATTCCATATTATGGCGCCAATGGGATACAGGACTATGTCGATGGATTTACGCACGATGGCGATTTTGTTCTTGTCGCAGAAGACGGTGCGAATGATCTAAAAAATTACCCTGTGCAGCGTGTTAGTGGACGTATTTGGGTTAATAATCACGCCCATGTTCTACAAGGAAAGCCAGATTTGATGTTTAACTTGTTTCTTGCTTACTCTTTACATAGAGCGGATATTTCATCATATTTGGTTGGTGGTAGCCGAGCTAAATTAAACGCCGATACTTTAATGATGTTGGAATTGATGTTGCCCAATATCGTAGTACAACAAAAAATTGGTAGATTGCTTGATAGCATCGACAACCTTATCACCCTTCATCAGCGTGGTAAAAATATATAGGAGAAATAAAAAAATGACAAAAGAAACAAAACAGAATGAACTATTTTGTGACTACTTTGAACGCTGGATTAAAGTGTACAAAGATGGAGCAATTCGTAAGGTAACAATGAATAAGTATTTGCTTGCATTGTCTTGGTTACGGAAGCTAATTCCAGATCTTCGCATAAGTGATATGGATCGTATTACTTATCAAAAACTATTGAATGACTATGCTAAGCAACATGAGCGGCAAACCACTATGGATTTTCACCATCAATTAAAAGGTGCAATATTAGATGCTGTCGATGAAGGGTTAATAAGGCGTGATCCCACAAGAAAGTCTATTATAAAAGGTAAAACCCCTAGAGAAAAAAAGCCTAAGTATTTAAGTCAATTTGAATTACATACTCTCTTGCTTCATCTTGATTTAAGGTCTGAGGTAAATTGGGATTGGTTGATTCTCCTCATTGCTAAAACGGGAATGCGTTTTTCAGAAGCGCTTGCCATTACGCCGAAGGATTTTGACTTTGCGCATCAGGCAATTTCTATTGAAAAGACGTGGGACTATAAAGGATCAGGCGGCTTTTTGCCTACAAAGAATAAGTCTTCTGTTAGGAAAATTCAGATTGATTGGCAAACAGTTGTACAGTTCTCTGAATTGATCAAGGACAAACCGGAAGACGAACCGTTGTTCGTGAATTGTAAGGTATATAATTCCACGGTGAATGATATTTTACGTCGTAGATGTAAGCAAGCACAAATCCCAGTAATCTCAGTACACGGTTTACGACATACCCATGCTTCTTTATTGTTATTTGCTGGGGTTTCTATTGCAAGTGTAGCACGACGTTTGGGGCACTCTAGCATGACAACGACACAGAAAACTTATCTTCATATAATTCATGAATTGGAGAATAAGGATATTGACTTGGTAATGCGGGCATTGTCAAGTTTGTAATAAACTACGCTGATGAAGAAATAAGGTTTATAAAAACTTTTTCACTGTCTGCAAACTTGCACAGTCAGCCCTTGACTTCGGGGGCTGGCTTTTGATATTATGTGGGAAACAATAACGAAACGGTGCGTTCTGTAATGGAGTGAAGTATGCGAGTGATGAGCGAGGAAGTCCTCGAAAGGGTCGCGGAATACAATGTGGCATATCAGCGTGAGTTCGGCAGGGCGCCGAGTTTCAGGCAGATTATGCACGCGGTGGGGCTCGGGTCGCTTGCGACGGTGCAGAGGTATGTCAAGGCGTTGGAGCGAGAGGGCAGACTGAACTGCGACTCGGACGGAAAGATTGAGACCGTGCCTAATCTGGCGGGCGGTGAACCGACCGTGGTGCCGCTGCTCGGCGAGATTGCCTGCGGCGAACCTAACTTCGCGGTGGAGAACATCGAGGGCAGTTACACTTTCCCGAAAGACTTGTTCGGGAGCGGGGAGCTGTTTATGCTCCGCACCTTCGGCGACAGCATGAAAGACATCGGGATACAGAAGGGCGACCTCATTGTGGTGCGGCGGCAGAACAGCGCGGACGACGGTCAGGTGGTGGTCGCGTTGGTGGACGGAAACGCCACGCTGAAACGCATTTTTCATCGTGACGGCAAGATAATTCTGCACCCCGAAAACAAGCGTATGAAAGACATAGAACTCGACGAGTGCGACATTCAGGGCGTGCTGGTGAGTTGTATCAAGTTATACTGACTTTGCGACAAAACGGAAGTTTATTGTGTGTTTTGTATGCGTAAAGTCGAGATTAAGAAAAATATTGTTGACGATTATGTGAACGGTGAAGGAGGGATTATGGATTATGCAGGAAAGTTGGAACCCCGTGAGAAGGCGGTGCGTGAATTGCGGTAGCGAGGTGTCCGGATACAGGAACGAGAAGGACTGCGTCAAGCTCCGTTGCCCAAAGTGCGGGCTGGTTATGGTGAGCAAACGAATGAGCAGAAGACGGGAGCGCATAGAGGTTATTGCGCCGCCAGGGGAGATAATAAGTAATTAGGTAGGAACGAATAAAACCGAATAGGGCGTAACGACGGAACGGGTCGGACGGTTGGAAAAGCACCGTGAAAAAGTAAATCCCGTTTCAGGTCATATTGCCGAGTAGTCGCGGGTTAAGCCGAGAAAACGAGAGGCCCCGACAGACGATTTCCAAACGGAAGTCTGTTTGTCGGGGCTTTTTGTATTTCTTCAAAAAATTTTTCCAATGTGCAAAAACCTTGCATATTGACCTAATACCATTCAGCCATCAAAGGAAAGGAGGTGAGACAGGTGAGAGCCAACGAACGCCGAATGCGGCTTATCGAAGAGCTGTGCGAACGCAAATTCGACACAATCGACAATCTGGCGTTCGAACTCGGCGTGTCGCGCAGAACGATTTGCTACGACATCGAGGAACTCTCTCTGTCTTATCCGATTTTCACGGCGAAGGGTACGGGCGGCGGCGTGTGGGTGCGCGACGGGTACCGCCTCGGAAGAAGGTATCTCACCGAAAAGCAAAGGGAATTGCTCGAAAGGCTGTCCGCGGGGCTGACCGCGAAGGACGCCGAAATCATGGAGTCGATACTTTCTCAATTCACGCTGGCGGGCGGAAAAAGGACGGCGGGCAAATGAAGCTGGAAAAGGTGAGGGAAGATTTGCAGGAAATCCGATACTACTACACCCACCGACGGATTTTCGACAAGGCGAACGAGATACAGGTGCGGCACGAGGTCGTAGGCAAGGCGGAGAGGTACAACCGCATAGCAGAAAAGGCACCGCCGTTGTTGTTCGACTTCTATGTGTCGTTGTATGTGCTCGGCAGAACGCAGTCGTCGCTCGCGGAGGAGCGGAATTATTCGCCGCAGTACGTAAAGGAAATCAATCAGAAACTTTGCCTGTATTTCAAGGGCGAAATCGAAAAAAGAGGAGGAACGGAGATATGAACGACAGAGTGCCGGAATTCGTGGTCGGTGCGACCAACGTGTACAGGACGAGGGATTTCATCGTCAGGCAGAAAATCGGTATCCGCTATGACGGAGAGGAAAACAACGTCGTGTTCAGCGACGACACCTTTTTCAGGCGGACTGCCGAGCGGGACAGGGAGTACGAGATACTTTTCTGCCGTCGCAGGCACATAGACGGGAAGAGGCTTCCCACCACGATGTACGCGAGAGTGTACGTCGATTGAAAGACGGTAACGGACAAGAGGAAACAGCGGTCAAATCGTGCGGTACTTGCAAGACAAGAGTGGCCACTCACCGCGGAATATCGCACGGAACGGAGTGTTCCAACAATGTCCGAAACCATAAACAACAACTTAATAGCTGTGCTATCGGCGAGACGGGCAAACGGCTTCGCTATCGGCAACACGGGCACACAAAAAAATAACAGGAGGCAGATTTTGGCTACCGACAAAAACAGCAAGTACAACAAACGCCGCTGGTCCGTACCTTCCAAGAGAGCGAAGGGATACGCGGACGAGCGCAGGAGCAAGGTTCATCAGCACGGTCCCAAAGAGGGCAGGGAGCTGACGGACTACGAAGCGGGCATACGCTCGGGATATCTGCAATGCCAGACCGACCACGCCGGAATGTACAAGTACAAGAAGGCGCTCACGGAAGGCAAGAGCAAAGCGGAGGCAAAGGAGTACTCGCAGAGGCGAGGCAAGTAAAAAAGGAGGACGAAAGATATGACGAATACGAGAGGCGAACAGGTTTTCGTCGAAAGAGAACCCTATGAGAGGAACGGAAGGAGATACTTCTCCTATTTCGTGAGCGGAACCATACGCGGCAAGGACGTGCGCGTTGCGGTCACTCCTCCCGACAAGGGCGGATACGCCGTGCTGGACATCGTGTTCGGCGAGGAAAACCGTGTGGCGCTGGTTGCGAAACCCTACGAAATCAAAGACGAAACGACGGGCAGAATCGTCAGCGGCAACACCTACGCAGTGCGTTCGTGGGACGAGGACGGCGAGGTGTACGAGTGCACCGTGAAGCCCGCGAAACCGTCGGACAAGTCGCTGCTCAATATGCTCGTTAAGAGAGCGTAAAGCGACGAACGACAACTTTACGACTGCGGCTTGAGCATATCAAGCCGCAGTTTTGAAAAAACAACGGAGGTAAAAATGAACAACGAATTCTATGAACACAAGCGTTCCGACGCTGTCAAGTGGGTAATCGTTTTCGTGCTGATTGCGGTATTGCTCGGCGGTATGGTGGCGGCTTTGATATTTGCCGTCCCTAGTGCCGACGAGGCTGAGAAGGGCGGAAGCGGCGACGGCGTGACGGACGTATCGGAAGCAACGGAAGGGGCGGTCACGCTTTCGGCGGGAATTGCCTTTACCGCATCAGACCCCGAGACCGGCGCGAAGTCGGTGTCGAAAACCATTACGGCAACCGTGTTGCCCGTTGACGCACCCGACAAATCCGTAGATTGGTCTCTCACATGGTGCGTACCGCTCGAAGGCGAGGACGTCGGCGATTATCTCTCCGTCACTCCTCAAAGCGACGGTGCGTTGACTGCAACCGTAACCGCATACAAAGGTTTCGAGGGCGCAAGCGCGTATGTCACCGCGACCACCCGCGTCGGCGGCTACACGGCGTCCTGCCTCGTGATGTTCGAGGGCACTCCCGAAACGCTGTCATTTACATACGGCGGCGAGGAGCTGACCACCACGGACAGCGTGGTGCTGACTGCCGGCACGACCAACGAGATTGCTCTCAATCTCAGCAACACGCTCGGTGCGGTGGGCTCCAAATTCGGCGACTTCGAGATTACCGCAATACGCGGACAGGGCAGGTTCATAATGACGAAGGAGTATATCGTCAACGGCAGTATCGCTTCGACCGAGGAGATAGTGTTCAACCTCGAAGAGGGTTCCTACACTTACACGCACGAAGTGACCAAGGAAAAGGAAACGCTCACGATAACGCCCGAAAAGTTCCTCACCGCGACGGTTGAAGGCGACATACTCAAAGTCAACGCAATAAGCTCGGAGTCCTCTTACGTCAACGGCTATCCCCGCACGGGTTACCGCTTCACCTACAAGAGCCCTTACACCGACCCCCGTTCGGGCGGTATCCCTGACAACTGCCGTTGGTATGTGCTGGTCGAGGACAAGGTCAGCGGAGTGGAAGCGCTGTTGTACATCGACATCGAGTCTACCGTCACGAGCGTTTCTCTTGCGCCGTCCTCGATTACCTTTTAAGGAGGGCGCGCTATGAAAACCGCAAAACAGACGGGTAAAACGGCAGTGAAAATCGTGGCGGTCATTTTAGCGGTCTTGGTTCTTGCGGGAGTCGTGGGCGTAATAGTCCGATTCACGGGCGGATTCACGAGCGATTTCAAAACTTTCTACGTCACCGTCGACGGGAAAGACGTTATGTCCTCGGCGGGCGGGTTCGACGCAACTCCCGAAAAGCCCTTGAAGGTGGACGTGAAGTACGCTTTCAATTCTCTCGGCGGGGATATATCGGGTTACAGCGTAAAGGTTGTGCCTCATGCGGTCGAGGGCAAGGATTTCGATTTCACCCTCGACGGACAGGCGTACTCCTTTCAGGCGGAAACCAATCTGACGGGCGGCTTCGACATCGAATACGGCGAGGAGTCTTTCACCGTAACCCCGAAAGGCGGCGTCGACGATGTGTTGAAAGGCGTGTATCCGAACAACGAAATCGGAGACTGCGAAGGCAAGGGATATGCCGATATGTATTCCCTCGTCATCACTTCCTATAACGCCGAGGCGACCGTGACCGTTCACTTTTCCGCCTACGAGGAGGTGTGCGAGATAACGCTCGACAAGGAGGTGATTGTGTTTTGACGGAAACGACGGCTTACAAAGCGATGTTGCTTGTTGTCGTGTTCGTCATCGCGTTCGGCGTCGTCATTGCGGCGGCGCCGAAAGTCGCGTTTGCGGACAGCGGCACGTTGAATTACGACACAACCGACGTTATGGACGACCTCACCACCTCCACGGAGAGCGGGGAAGGGTTTGACATCAAGGACTATCCCTACAACGAGAACGGCACGGTGCAGGTTATCAATTTCGTTGAGTATTGCTATTCGTACAAGGCGAACATGAGGGGCAACTACGGGCTTTACGTCTATATCTACAATCCGCAGGGGCTCAACCTCTCGACGAACGGCAAGAGCAACAAAATCCAGATGGCGGTGTCGTACGACGGGGACGGAAACCCGAATGATTACATGAAGTTCGACTTGCAGTTCTTGGACAAGTCGGACGAGAGCAACTACAAAAACCTGTTCTACAAATTCAAGGTGGTGGACAGGGAGATAAACGGCACGACTTTCGCCGAGCGCGTCAATAGCAACGAGCGCAGATACGACGTGTCGGGTATCGAGCTTCTGACCTACGGCGCGGGAAACGCAACGGAATATCCCGTGAACGGCACTTTCAAATTCACGGGTTACGCGCAGGGATACGGGCCGGACGCTTCGGCAAAGAGTACGCTCGCAAGCACCGTGGAGTATCTCGAAAGCGTGTCGCTCGACGTCAGGCACACCTTTTACCGCACCAAGACTTCCTCGAAAGGCGCGGGGTATCAGAATCAGCTCGACACGGTGTACTTCGCAGTGCCCAAGCGGTTTTTCGATACCTACGGCAGACTGCAAAGGATAAAGGCGGAGTGGTACGAATACAAGACCAAGGACATCGTGGTGACGAGCAATCATGATTTTTACAATCAGGCGGCGGCGTATGTCGGCAAATATATGGGCTACAACCGCGACTCGTCCGTGCTTTCGCTCGGTCAACAGGCGGGCGACGGGGGCGGCGGAATGATGGTGGCGAAGTGGGGCTGGAACCTCGGCGACTATTATCTGCACCCCGCGTGCGAAACGCTTTACTATCTGTTCAAGGTGAACGACATCAGCGAGTACGACCCGTATGCGGACATCGTGTCGATAGGCGGCGTGGAGAGCAACGCGCTGTACGAGTACATAAAGAATTACGACAAAACCTTCGACGGCGGCACCTTGCCGATAAAGGACGGCACGATAAGCGCGGATTTGTTCGAGAGCGACATAGACGACTACCGCAAGCTTGACACCGATTACGGCAAAATTCAGCAAGGGTACAGCTATTACGACTTCGACGCCGACGTGGATTTGCAGAAGCTTTCGAGCTGGCAAGAGGGCAATCCGTCCTTTTGGGACAACTGGATGAACTGGGGTCTCTGGGACACGATGTTCGGAAAGATACCAGAGGAATCCAGCCGTGTCGTGTCGCCCATATACACCTTGAAAGAAGAGGATTTGCAGGGCAGCGATGAGGAAATCGCGGAAAGGATTCTCGTAAACGCGAGCGATGTGGCCGCCCTCAAAAACTATTACCGCGACGCTGTTACGGTGAGCGGTATAGACGACGAGGAAATGGTGGTCGTGCTGTTCAGGTTTGCCACCAGCGACTATTACTCGGCGGCGGTGGACATTATGGAACTCCGCACGGTTCTGCCAGATAAACACACGGAAGGTCAGGCGTACAGGGCGTGGGAAAGCGTGTTTTTCGACTTCGACATCATACAGCTCACCTTCAATAAGGACGGCGTGTACAAGGTCATTCCCGTGGTGTCCAGTCCCATCGACATCGTCAATGCGGTGACGCCGCCCGTGCAAATGCCGGACGACACCCCGTGGTGGAAGGTTCTGCTCGGTATTCTGCTCGGCATACTGCTCATCGTGTTGCTCGTACCGTTGCTTCCTTGGATAGCGCGCGCAATCGTATGGATTGTCAGTCTGCCGTTCAGACTTGTCGCATACTGCAAGGCTCAAAGGAGCAACAAAAGGCAGAAGAAAAAGGAGAAACAAAAAGAGTGAGAACAATAAAAACGGTAATAGCGGTTATATCGCTTATGTTGTTTGCGGCACTCATCGGCTACCTCGTTTTTACGGGTAGCCGAGTGTCTGCGGCAGGGCAGATTTTGCCCGTTCTGAAAACGCTTGCGGAGGTGGCTTATGACAAGACGGCGTGCATTTGACATTTGCCTGACGGTGCTTATCACCGTGGGGTTCATTCTGCTCGGCGCATTGGTCTTTCAAAAATCATATCTTCGCATATCGGAATGTTTTTGCGACTTATTCGTGTCGGTAAAGTTCTATTTCTGCGAAATATTCGGTATCGAACACTCCGTCGTGCCGACAGTTACGGAGCCCTCTTCCGTTATGGATTTGAGCTTGTTTCTGCCCCTCGATTTCGACGGTTTCGTCGCCTCGGCAAAGGCGTTTTTCGCCTTGTTTTTCGACGGCGAAAATTTCAGGGAATGGTGCGCTCACGCAGGCGTTATCGCAGGCAGTTTCGGCAAGGCGATTGCGGTCGTTCTGCCTTGTATTCTGCTCCTCGCCATTGCGGTGCGGGCGGTCTATTCCTCGCACAACACGAAGCACAACAAGGACACACTTCCGCTTGCCGTTTTCAAACGCGTTTCCGCGGTGACATATCAGCCGTTGAAAAGGGCGGTGACGGAGTATGCGGCGTTTCTCCGCGAGCACAGATGGATTGCCGTGCTGTGGATTGCGATATGGATTTTCAATCTCAATCTCGCAAGCATTGCGGTGAGCGCGCTCGCGTACTATTTCTTCTTTGCCGTGTCGTTCGATTTCGGCACGCTTTACACGCAGGTGTGCAAACTCGTCGCGGACTTGCAGGTGATATTCGCCGATTTCCCGTGGTGGTGCGCCGCGCCTTTCCTGTGGGTGGTTTTCGACCGTTTCCGAAAGAGGATTGCGCTTATGCGGCTCCGTCATTTCGAGGCGCGCAACTGCGGGTTCATCAACGAGCTTCCCATAGTGTCGATGACTTGCGGAAGTATGGGCAGAAAGAAAACCACGATGATAACGGATATGGTGCTGTCGCAGGAAGTAATGTTCAGACAGCGGGCGTTCGAGATACTGCGCGACACGGACATGAAACTGCCGTATTTTCCGTGGATTGCTTTTGAGGACGAACTGCGCGCCTGTATGGAGCACGGCACCGTTCACAACCTCGCCACCGTGAAAAAGTGGGTGGCGTTGAAGCGCGACCGCTACACTGGGAATTGCAACGTCGACGCACAGCTTTACGGTTACGATATAGCGCGCTACGGCGGGGAGTTCAACGACGCGCTCAAAGTCAGCGGACTGTTCGAGGTGTTGGAAACTTACGCGCTTGCCTATTTCGTGTATGTCATCGAGAGCAGTCTTATCGTGTCCAACTATTCCGTGCGCGAGGACAACGAAATTTCCTCGTCGGGCAACTTTCCGGTGTGGCGGACGGATTTCTTTCCAGAAGGCATAACGGAAGGCAGACACGCGCATATTCTCGACTTCGACGCGTTGCGGCTCGGCAAAAAGGTGATTGAAAACAATCCGCACAGCGGCAGTTTTGAATTCGGCGTCGTGGCGATTACGGAAGTGGGTAAGGAGCGCGGCAACAATCTCGAACTCAAAGAGGTGAAGAAGGGCACGCGGGAGACCAACCAGAAGAACGACCTTTTCAATTCGTGGCTCAAAATGTGCCGTCACTCCGCGACCGTGGACAACTTTCCGTTCATCAAGGTGTTCACCGACGAACAGCGGCCGGAGAGCTGGGGTGCGGACGCGCGAGACCTTTGCGAAATCCTGCATATCGTGTCCGCGGGCGAGCAACGGCTTGCGCTTCCTTTTTACACAATCGAGGACGCGCTTTCGCGCTGGCTGTTCGAGCGGTTCGTGTCTCTTTATTATGACTTCCGTTTCCGAAGGGGCGACAACACTTTGCTCGTGCACATTCTGAAATCGCTCGTGGCGGTTATGTGGCGGTGCAATCTCCGCATTTACAACCGCTTCGGGTATTCCGTGCTGAAAATCGAGAAGGAGCGCGGAACAATGGACGGAAAGACGGAGAAGAAGCGCTACTACCTCATGAGCAAGAAGATTTACAGCAGACGGTTTTCCACCGACTGTTTTTCCGACTATTTCGACGATATGGCAAGGCAGGCGCCCGTGGGACTTGACGGTTATCTCGAATACGCGACGGAGAAGGCGAGCGTGGAGGAACTCAAATCTCAGCACAGTTATTTCATCGATTCGCTGTACAGGGACGGGAACGACGGACAAGGAGGGCGAAGCGTATGATTTACCGCGAGAGCAAGGTATATTTCGACGGCAGTCACTACATCGCAATCCCGCACACAAACCGTCCGCCGTCCAGTCGCCGTAAACCCGTAGAGGAATTTATCGAAGTCAGGAGGGAGCAGTCTGCCGAAACCGTCGCACAGCCTACTAAACCCGTCCGCGAAGAAGCGAAAGAAGTGCGGACGGCAACCGCCGAACCCGATTTTTCGGAAGACGACATATTCGAGGAAGGGTGCGTGTATCTCACTCCCGAAACCGCGCCTTTCCCCTTTGCGTTCGACAATGAACCGCAATTCGAAGAGCAGAACCCCGCAACCGTCCGAATGACGCGCAAAGACTTTTTCGAGCAGCTTTACGCGCAGACCGCCGACTTGCCCCGCAAGGACCGAAAGGCCTCAATCCTCACCGCCATGCTCCCGTATTTTCAAGACGAATTTGCGGCGGAGATGTTTGTCGAGGGGAATTTCAACCGCAAGATAAGGAATCTTATCGCTCGGAAAATCCGTCTTGCGAGAAAGGCCAATTTGCAGGAATTCAACTTTTTCTGCACCTTTACCTACGATGATAAACTCCACGACGAGGTCGCTTTCCGCAATAAACTCACGAATTGTCTGAGCCTGTTCAGCTCGCGCAAAAAATGGCGTTACATAGGTGTATGGGAGCGGTCGCCGGAGAAAAACCGATTGCATTTCCATGGTGTTTTCTATGTCCCCGACGGCACAATGCCAGGGGAACTTGTTGAGGTGAACGATTACAGTTTCTGCACTCGTCAAAGACAGGTGACTTTGCAGAACACTTATTTCAACAAACGCTTCGGCAGGTCTGATTTCGAACCAATCGATGAGCAGTCTCGTAAAGCCGAGGCACTTGCCTATATCCTGAAATACATAGAAAAGACGGGCGAAAAGGTGGTGTATTCAAAGGGATTGTCGCAATTTTTTATATCCGACATTATGGAAGAAGATGTGGTATGTCGTGTCGGAGTGGACGACAGAAAACTGTTGCTCTTCGATGATTTCGGGTGTTGGGACGAAGGGTGCTATGTAGGGCAGGTAAGCAAGGACGTGATAGAGCAGATGCGCCGTTGCAACTGACCGGCCAAGCCGAACGGGAAAGGGGAGCGAGACGGTGAAAGCGGACGATTGCCCGAGCGGTTCAGCGGGCAACGCCGCTTCCGTCCGCACCTTTCCGACGGCGGTCGGCGTGAGGGCGTGTGCTTGTCCTGGCGGAGCGCAGCGACGCCACTTGTATAAAGACAAGCACACGTCCCATCGTCAAAAAAGTATTGCAAATGAACCATCTATATACTATAATCAATTTAGTAAGCGATCCTAAAGTTGTCAAATTACTCTGTAATTTGTGGCGGCGCACATCATTTGGATGGGGGAGAATATAATGAAAGGCAACATATATTATATTGATGGGTCTTTTGGCCATATTAATGGCGCAGATGGGAAAGAATATTTTTTTAGCAAAAACGATTTAAAGAATTGCACAATATATCAATTAACCGAAGGAGATTATGTTGAATTTGAGATCGTTGAAAAACCTAATATGCGATACGATCGTGCTGTGGATATAAGGAAAAAAGGTTCTGTCAGTTCAAAGTCAAAGGATGTCGTTGTGCCTGGAATCAATCCGGCTTTTAGATTTGATGCGTTTACAGAAGACGAAAAGAAAATTATAAATCGCCTAAAAGACGAATTATATTTGACACATGGAGGATCGGAGATACCTATTGCACGCAGCGCATATAGATACTGTCTTGCTAAACCGACCCAAGAGTTTAGCCTAAAATTCAATCTTAATAGAGAGATCGTGGTTGTATTTGCAGATTACGTATCTTTTGAACCCCGATCATTAGAAGTCGCTACTGTTGTGGCAACAGAAAAACATCCCAAATTACGTATTGATAAAGGGTGCCAAATCATAATTAGTAGAGACGATAATATTGAACAAAAATTGACCGAAATTTTGAAAGATAATAATTTTAATTCGATAGTGGTACCATTTTCATATAGAGAGCTTCTTGAAAATGCAACGGAAGGTTTTTTAGTGGAGCGATTTAAGAAATATCTATTTGATGTGGATCTTTTCTTATCATCTAATCCGATTGAAGATGATATTTTCTTTTTTGGCAGACGTGACTTTGTTTTCGATATAGTAAACAAATGCAAGACGAATACACACAGTGGTATATTTGGGTTGAGAAGAAGCGGCAAAACTTCACTTCTTTATGCGGTTAAACGTTTATTAGATAATGATGGTTATTCTACAGTTTATATCCCATGTCAAAGTCAATTGTCGCCTACAACTTGGCAAATAGCTTTGTATACAATTATCAATGATATTTTTGCCAAAAAAAAAATAAAAGGTCAAATCAATAGGCATTCGAAACAATCTTATGTGGAAGAAAATGCTGCAGTGTGCTTTGAAAATGATTTGTTGACGATTTATAACGAAGTGTCAAAGCCAATAGTTTTACTTTTTGATGAAGTGGAGGCTATAACATTTGATGTCCCAAATGAAAATGTCAAATGGAAAGATGGCGAATATTATGTTAGATTTTGGGATGCCATTCGAGGATTCTACTTAAAGAATCCCAAAGCGATTTCAGTTGTTGTTGCAGGGACAAATCCTATGATAAATGAAGTTCCGGTTTTAAAAAACGGGATTACAAATCCTATGTACGGTCAATTGTCAAAATCAAATCGAGGAGCATATTTGCTGCCATTTGAATTGATGGATACACAAAATATGGTAAATACATTGGGCGGATATATGGGCTTGAATTTTGATGAGCATGTGTGTTCTGATTTAACATTGGATTGTGGTGGTCATCCGTATTTGATAAGATTGCTATGTAGCTTTATTAATGGCGAATTGAAAAAACAAAATGAAAAGAGACCGAAAACCATAGGAATACGATTTTATAAGGAAGCCTTGAAAAAATTTGAGGAAACAAATAACGCGACTGGGTTCTATTTGATGATACTCAACATACTTATTGAAAATTATCCAATTGAGTTCAACGTTTTAAAAGAGATAGCTTTGAACGGGGGAAAATACATTTCCAGTTTTGTCGATGACAATTCATTGCTCCACTTGTTGGGATATGGTCTTATTGAAAATTCCGATGGTAAGTATAGCATATGTTTTGGTACAATAGAAAGATATTTGCTTGGAAAATATAAATACGATCGCAAACACTTGAGCATAGAAGAACAACGGCAGGAGATAAACTATAGATTTAATTGCGTGGAGATAGGATTAAGAAAAGCAGTCAAAAATACTTTACAAATTACTATGGGTGCAAGTGCTGCAAAGAGAATAGTAATTGATGCCATGGCGAAGCACCAAAAAATCGGGGCAAATGCTATAAATAATGCACGCAATTTGACACTATCCGAACTTTTTGATCCAAGTGTAAATAATATATATTTCCATCTTCTGAGCGGTATTATTATCGACAATTTTGTATTGTTTGAAAATATATTTGTTGGGAAAACAATGAAGGAATGGGGAAACGTTTTTGATAAGCTTAATAAAGCGCGAAGAGTCCCGAGTCATAGTTATCCAGAAGGCGCTGCCAATTGGAATGATGACGATTTTGAAGATTTTAGAGAGACGATTAAACTTGTTGAAGAAGTATTGGACGCTTATGAGTAGAAGGTAAATTAATTTGTGAAATGGTAGACGATGTTTAATACATTAGAATTAAAGAGAGTGTGTAAAAGTTATGTGATTTCATGTATTATTATGGTGTGAAAATTACCATTGTGGAGGGATTTGTGCAAGTTTGGACATAGAAAATTGAACGTTGAGCCATGACATCAAGTTTGGTTATGTAAAAATTTATTAATCGTGTTGCAAAATTAGGATTGTTTAGTTTTTGTTAAGAGAATATTTCAAATAAATATAGGCTATGGGAATATAGCAAAAGATTTGATAATGAATTGCTATAATAATAGTTGTAGCGATTCATGAATGCGTTTCAGCATTATATATACCATCGCCAGATACAATGGCATTATGTCGTCGTAACGCCTTAATTCTCATGCTTTATGGTTTCAGTGGCAATAAAATACGGCGTTTTAAATCCGTATTTTTAACGCCTTATATTGATAAACTAAATTTATCGGATAAGGAGAAAGGATTTTGACAGTAAGCCAAGCGGTAGCAAGCCGCATAAAAGAATTACTAAAAGAGCGGGGAATGTCTCAATATCGGTTGGAGCAGTCTTCCAACATACAGCATGGCACTATGAACAGTATCATGAGCGGAAGAAACAGCGGTATTGAGCTTAACACCGTCATGATGATTGCTCGGGGATTTGATATGACGGTTGTCGAATTTTTGGATGCCCCGATATTTTCGTCAGAAGAATTGGAAATTGAGAAATAAAGAGAACCGCAGTAAGGCGGCTCTCTTTTTAGTTTGTGTTGTAAAATTTGTTGCGGACGGTTATTGTGTTGCCGTTTATTTCCGGTTGCCCTTGGGCGCAGGCGCGTAAGAGGATAGTGTTTGTTGGGACGTAGTTCATCGGAATGTTGCCTTCCGAGAAGTTGTCGGCACCTGTGACGCTTACAATTTTGAATCTTTTGCTTACAAGATGGGCGGAAAATTGCCAGAGCTTCTCGAACTTTCCGTTCGAGTCCATGATTGCCGAGATGTTGTGCACAGGGTGATAAACCGTAATTCTGAAATAGTTGGACATATTAGATTCTCCTTAATTCGTAGTCGTCGTGTATGATGAACACTTCGGTGTAGAGCGTGTGATACTGATACACGACCACGCGCATTTCGTTTTCAGTGTGATCGTAGACTTTCGCGTAGGAAAGGTTGTGTTGAGCGAGCTGTTTCTCGATGTATTCGGAAACCTCGTCTATGCTTCCGAATTCCTTGATGACATATCCGTGCGATACAAGCATAATTTCTCCTTTGCGGTTAAGCCGCGAGTTTTTTCAACGTTTTGTTGGCGTAGGGAAGCCAGATGTCGTGTACATAATGCAGAACGCTGTCGTCGGGCTTTGAGTCACGGTCGCCGTAGCATTGCAGAACAGCTTTGAGGGAAGGGGAGTATTCCACGGTGACGAAAGGCGTATCGGGGCATTCCCTTGTGCGGATAAAGAAAATGAGTGATTCTTCGCGCACTATTCTTTGGTCGTAATTCATTCGTCCTACGCAGTGGTGCAATGCGTTACCTTCCGTGATGAGGTCTGCGGGGGAACGCGCGATAATTGCCACGAACGCGCTTCGCTTGTTATGTTGGAGAGCGGCGTATTTTCCCGTGATTGCTTCAAAACGCGCGTAAAATTCTTTGCGCTTGTTTTCGCTTGCGATTGTCATTGCGGTGCGGTATTCGTCTATGCGGATATCGTGCCAGCGCCGGAATTCGTGGGGGAGAAGATTGCGTTCGAGCGACATATCGAGTCCCAGATAAACGCAGGCCTTTACATAGTCCGCATAGGAGCTGGCATTGGCTTTTTGTGCTGTGAGGTATTTGCAAAGGTCTTCGAGATTTCTGTCCTTGAAAAGCTCTTTGACGGCGGCATAATTTTCCGTGCGTTGAAGGCATTTTTTCACTTCGTGATAACGCTGTAAATCTTCTAGCGGACGACCGCTTTTGTATGCTTCCATAATGACGGAAATATAGTGATAATTGCCGGCGATTTCAGCGTGGTTTTTGACGAGCCATTTGCAGAAATTTTTGTCCTTTCCACACCGTTTCAATATGGTCACATTTTGGGCGATATCGTCGAGCCCGAACTTCATCAGATATTCGATTTGAGGGTATGCCGTAAAGAGCCTAAGATACCCGAGAATATCGGCTCCGCGGTAATACTCGAACGCGCTGTAACGGAACTCTGGCAGAGTGCCGACGAATTGCAAATTCAACGTCGGACAGGACGGGTCATAGTATTTGTCGGCTGCCCAACACCAACCGCGTTCGTACCAGTTTCTGTATTTTTGCAAGCCTTCGTCGTACCAGCCGACGCGGAAGCCCATTCCGAAGTATCCGCAGTATTCCATATCTTTAACATAACATTTTGACGAATAAAGTCCGTGTATTGCGACTTGCTTGCAAAACCACTTCTTGCGGATGTGCTTCACCGCAACGGTGACTTTTATGAGTTCGCGGCGTGCCGTGGTAAGGTAGGAATAGAATCTCACGTGTCCGTCGGGTTGCGGGAAACTCTGTTCGTCGGCTTGCCGAATGATTGCCAAAATCCGTTTCGGGATAGGTCTGATATCGCATATTCTCATAGGTCACCTCAATACCATTTCGTCGCTGAAAATCTCTTGCAGAATGCGGAGCGCTTCGGGCTCGTAAGGGGAAACGGAAGGCTCGGATTTTTCCGTCTTCGCGGGCAGTATTTCGCCCGTTTCCATATCGACGTTTTCGGGGTATCTTCGAGCCTCGTCTTCGCCGTCGATTTCGGCTAAAATTTCGTCGATTTCTTCGGCACTCGGAAGGTCGTCTTCTTCCTCGTTTTCGGGTTGGTTTTCGACTGCGTTTTCGACGTCTGTTTCTGTCGTTTCGCCGTCTTCTTTTTCCATAAAATCGAATAGCGTCATCTGCGGCGCCGGTTGCGGTTTCGCGACGGCTTTGACCGTTGCCGTCGGCTTGCTTGCGGGTGTGCAGACGGGTTTGTATTCCGTGCCGTCGGCGTTGCAAACCGTGCCTTCGATGCTGTCTTCTTCGAAGTAATGTATCGCCCAGCCGAACACGACTTTGTCTTCGACGCAGGCCGATGACGCGCCTTTTGCCGCGAGCTTTCTCGCTTCGTCGCAGGCGTATCGCATAAAGCCGTCCAGCGTTTTGCGGTTGATAAGCTGTTTGCCGTCTTTCTCAACGGGCGTGCCGTTGTTTATCTTCTCGGCAAGTGTTTCGCTTGCGTTTTCTTCAAGGTATGCTTTTACGATTTCCTGTTCTCTCGAAGTCGCTTCCAAATTCAGTTTTGTCATCTTGTTCTCCTTCGGTGTGAAAGAGAGTGCCCGCTAAAACGGACACTCTCTCCATATACCGCGTTTGGTTTCTTTTTTCGATACGGGAATGACTTTCCATTTCGGGTTGACGAGTTCTTTGTCGCCGTCCCGTGCGGTGGGGGGATAGCGTATGTAACTCCGCATCGCGTTGAAAGCCTGTTTTCGGGTGTGCGTCAGGAAGTAGCGGACGTATTCTTTCGTACCTTCTTCGCGGTAGCACACCTTGTAGCCGTAATTCGGTTTCCGGCGTGCAGCCATATCAGCACTCCAACCAGAGCACAACGTCGAGCGTATCGTGGAAGTTCTGTTGGGCGATTTGTACTTCGAGCTCGTACAGGCCGTCGTCGTCGAGTTCGTTGACGGCGTGATAAAGTCTGCCGTAAAAACCCTGCGACGACATTAGGGAGGTCACCGTATCGGCGAAAAGTTTGCAGTTTTTGTTATCGTGGGTTGCGAGTCTTTGCATGTTGTTCATTGTCTGTCCTCCTTGACGACGGTATAAAGGTCGTCTGCGTAATATTCGCAGACGAACGGGTTGAAAATTGCGTGACATTTCACGCCTTTGTAATCGACCAGATAGTCGTTGTCGCCGACTTGTTGCAAGACGGTTATTTTGTCCGTCTGCCCGCCGAGACTGTTGATGTGCGCATAGGTTTTCAGGGGAGTCATTTCGTCGTCCTCCTTACGCCACGCGTTTCAGACCGCCGCCGAAACTTCTGACGCCGATGCTACCGAATTCGCTGCACCATTCGTCGTCTTTGTTCCATACGTAGGCGAATGCGCAGAACATACTCCCGTTCTTGTAAACGAGGTCGTTCCATTCTTCGGGATATGCCGTGACGATGAGATAGTCCCAACATTCGCCGAATTCGGTGAATTCGTGGGTTACGGCGTAAACCTTACAGCCGTGCTTCTGTTCGATTTCCTGCATTTTTTTGTAGGCTTCGGGCTCTTGGTCAATCCAGAACCCGCCGAAATTTTCGAAGAAGCACACCTTGTCCTTTTGTTTGAAGCCCTCGATATAAGGCTCGTAAATGTCCATTTGTTTCAAAATTTCAATTGCTTTTTCTTTGCCTGTCATAATAGTTTCTCCTCAGATGTACTGTTCAAGTTGCTCGAAGTTGTTGCCGATGTTCCGAAGCGTTTCTTCAAATCCGAACCACGCGAGAAGGTTTTGATTGGTAATTTCTTGTGCGAGCGGGTCTTCTTTGTCCCATTTGTTGCCGAACAGTTCGGAGGGAGCGTAAAGTCCCGTTCCGTTCATCGCGTTGTACAAAAGGTCGTTGATTTCCTGTCGGTATTGTTTGTAGAAACGCACGGTGTCCGAGTAGTAGATGAGTTCTGTTACGACGCCCGACTGGCAGCCGTGATGGAGCACATCGGTGAAGATATCTTTTTTATCCGAATAGTTACTCCATTCTTCGATGACATAATTGCAAACCCGCTTGAACAGCGGGCTTGACGAGTTGCGTTTCAGTTCTTTGACATTTGCGAGAGTCAGTTTCATTAAGCCGCCTCCTCAAAGTCGTCGATGTAAATCCTGTCGAACATGCAGCCGTATTCGAAATACCGTCTGCCGGTTTTGTCGGTCAGTATGTCATAAGTGACAAGGCTGATTTTTCCTCTGTCCGTCACCGCGACAAGGATTTCGGATTGGTCTGAGCTGTATCCGATGATGTTGAATGTGACGAAATCGTCACCGTCGAAAAAGTCGAATTCGGCAAGATAGCTTCTTTCGGCTTTGCAAGAGCTGGAAACTGTGTTTTCCATAGAGTTCACCTCCGAATTTTGATTTTGCCTTTCGGCAAGAGCGGAGGAGCGCAGGCGGAGAAGAACGTAAATTTCGTATTTTCCCCTCGGCAGTCAACGGAGAAGAGCGGAAATTGTTGAGAGAAAATAGGGCAGTCTGGTTGGTGAACGCTTGCGCCTAACCAATAGGGCAGTCCGCTGAATAGCAAGGCGCATAAGTGAAACAGTTGAGCGATCATATAGAAAATAAAGCGGTCTGAAAAACAGAGCCCGCCTGCAAATAAAAACCGCCTCGGAATAATCCCGAAGCGGTGACAAGACATTCGAATTTTCAGCGACAATTTACGCCCGTTGACTCCGCTCCGCCGGTGCTACACCCCGCCCCCGAAACGGCAAAATAAAATTTACTGTTGTGGTGATAGGTTTAGGCATTACTTTGAGTAAGTATTTAACAGAACTAGCAGATCAAATGATTGCATTTACTAAACGACGTGAATAGTAAATGGTAAGAAGAATGCAATGTTAGTCAAAAGAAAATTGAAAAACTTTTTGTAAAATAAGTGTCAATTAGAAAAATTGGATGGTTATATTAACATCATAAGTAAGATCAAATTGACATACCAACATATATCTACTACAATTAATTAAAGCATGATTAGTCACTGCAGTGTCGCTAGGATGTGTTATGAATCAATCTCAAGGCAACTTGGTAAAAACTAATATGTGCTAGATAGGTGCGCTGAAGTGTGATAGTGAAATGCGAGGAATGCTTATAATCAAGTTTGAATGTAGAGTAGAAAGTTTAAGTTAGTAATTTATTTTCTTTTTAGGGGGGGGGGAATTTCAATTGGCAAATACTCAAATTGCTGCGCGACAACTGGGAGATGACTTTCAAGCATATTATTTTTGGATTAATGCGATAAAAATGTTGCTTCCCCATAGCAAGATTGGTAGCGTCTCTTACGAATGTAAAGAGGCTTCGCCTTTTGATGATGTAGTGGTTCATTATACAACTTGCATCATGAATGAAGGTACAAAAACTCAATATAATCGCGATTACATTCAATGTAAATTTAGAGTTAGATCTGACATGTTGTTGAAATGGACAGACCTAATAGATCCAAATTGCTATAATAACAAAGATTCAATATTAAAAAGAGGGTACAACTTCTATTTAAGGCAGAAAGATAATTGCTACAGGTTATTTTTGTGCACCCCAGTTACGTTTGAGCCCAAAGATCTGCTTGCTCACTACATTACAAATTTAGAGGGCGGGATTGATGTGGCTGGACTCTATGATTCGAATGATGCGAAAACGCGCGCAATGATAGATAGCATAAGAACAGCTATTGGTTGTGAAAATGATGAACATCTGAAAGGCTTTTTGTCAAAATTAAGATTTGAACAAGGGAAAACGATACATAATTTGAAACTAGAATTGAGTTATATTTGCAATCTTGCAAATATTAACTATGATGTGTCAAGGGATTCTGAATTTTTCACTTCATTGATTAGAAAAGAAAATTCAAGAGGAAATACTATTTTTGACAAAGAGAAAATAGAAACCATTTGTAAAGATGAAAATCTTTTCATTAAAGAAAGAATCAAAGTTGGAATAATAGGTATAGGGAAGTCAGATTCAAGAATTGAAACATTGAAAAGCTTAGGGGATAAATGTCTAGATTTATCTGCAATGTTTATTGGCAGAAGGATAAACAATGAAGATGGTTGGGAAGATGTAATTAGGATGTCTGAAAAATTTGTTAATGAACAATTGCCGTATGGACACGATTATACAATATGTCTTTCTGGAACGTTCTCTGTGGCATTCCTTTTAGGAAAATTAGTTGGATTTAAAAGAGGAGATATTGCATTGGAAAATAGGAGCGGGCTTTGGGTGAAGCCGAAAAGGCAAGCTAAAATTCTAAGGGAGGAGGAGTCAGAGTTTCCTATGGCATGTGATTTTGAGGTAAACGACTGTGAAAATGCAGTAGTATGCATAAGTGTTGGAGACCAAAGTATTACAAAAGATGTTTTAAAATATATGCGAGAAGTAAAATTAGCGAGATACAAGTTACTAAACTATTACAATGATGTCGCGGATATAAACAGTGATGACGCATGGGAATTTGCAAGAAGTGCGAGCTGTGCCATTAAAAGTTTTATTTTTGAAACATCATCAAATTATTTACATTTGTTTTATAGGGGGCCCGCGGAAATTATGTTTATGCTAGGACAGTATTCTAATGAATGGGGTGAGTGCCAAATATATGATTTCGATTTTGAAGAAGCTAAGTTTAGCGATAAAAAATACTTCAAAGGAATAAAAATATAAAATTCAGGAGTGAAAATTATGTATTGCAATACAAACTTTGTTGATTTTGTGTCTAATATCAATTTAAGACAGCACGTTAAAAACGAGTTGATGGACCAATACAAAATTCTAATGAATAGATTAAGGTCTGAGCCGATTGGAGAACATATAATTGCTGTGTTTTTACAAGGTAGCGTGGCAAGAGACACCGCTATTAAAAGCATAAATGAGGATAAATCAGACATCGATATTGTTGTTGTTACTGATTTTATATGCACAGATAATGCAAATAATACTGATATATATAAAAAATCGCCAGAACAAGCTTTAAACGCGTTTAGACCATTTTTAAATAAATACTATTCTGGAAAGTGGAAAAAACAAGGGCGTTCATTAGGCATAGAAATGAGCAATTGCTGTATTGATTTGGTACCTACAGCATTACCTAGTATGGAGATGAAAAAATTTCTGAGAGAAGTCTTTTCTAATACAGATGCCTATTCCAAAGAAATGTTTTCTGAAAGTTATGTGTCGCAGCAACTAGTTAATTGTTCACAAAAAAACAAGGCATGGAAAAATGATTATTTGATGATACCCGATCGAGAGGCAAAAAAATGGGATAAAACGCATCCGCTGGAGCAGATTAGATGGGCAAACGAAAAGCACGGTAGCACTAATTATAATTATAAGAAAGTTGTAAGGTCTTTGAAATGGTGGAATAAGAATTTCGTTGATATAGATGGTATAAAAAGTTATCCACTAGAACATTTTATAGGCGAATGTTGTCCTGATAATAAAACTTTTAATTTGGAGAGATCCGTTTACGAATCAATAGTTGCGATGGCGGAGTATTCTCCAGTTAAGCCCTATATGGCGGACAGAGGAGTGGCCGAGCATGATGTATTTGCTCGAGTTGACGAAACGAATTATCAAGAGTTTATTAAGATATTAAAAGTTGTTGCGAAGAAAGCGAAGGAAGCATATTTTAACGAAGATAAAAAGCAAAGTTCACTTTTATGGCGTGAAATATTTGGCACCGAATTTCCTGTTTATGAAACTCCCACGCCAAAATTTACAGAGCGCGAAGCAGCATCAAAAATCGATTCTCAGGGAAGGTTCGCCGAATGAACTTGGATGATATTAAGGCAGCTCGAAGTGCAATTGATTTATATCCAAATGTGGAAATTTTAGAGGATGTGTTTGTCCTACATAATGACTACTATGTTAAAGTTGCGATTACAATAGAAAAGTCCATATCTTTGTCTGTTCCATTAACTACAAACTGGTACATTAGGTTTAACGAAAACAGTATGGATTTTTTTCCTGCAAAAGATGGAGGAATTACTTGTACTTTTCAGCATCAAAATCTTAACATTGATATAGGCGACAAATATCCTTTTTTAAGCGGTAAATTGTGCTTGGATAAAACATATCATATTTTTGATGATAGATCGTTTGACTATTTGCCTGAAAAATATGGTCAGAAATTTGTGTGGTACTTAAATCGCGCGTTAAGATGGATTGAATCAGCAGCGAACAATAAATTAGTTAAAGATGGTGATCCATTTGAATTGCCAGAAATTAACTGTAATTATGCATCGGAATTTATTTTTAAAGAGGGCCCGTTAGAGTTGTGGAAAGGATTTAATCATAAGTTTGGGTATGCTAAAATTGATAAATTTTCTAACGATAAATATGACTACTTTCTTCTCAGAGAACTCTACAATCTTGATTATGATGAAGCCAGAGGAACGTTGTTTTGGGGAGATTATTTTGATGATGCAGAAAAATTCAGCAAATACTCATTATGGATTCGATTAGAAAGGCCGCCGATTATAGACCCGTGGATGTTTCCACGAACATGGGAAGAACTGTTTGCGTTTGGTGAAAAGCAAGGAATAGATATTAAAGGAATTATATCACGTTTACTTGTGTCCAGCGATATGTTATCAGCAGGTATGTTTTTGGCAATTGTATATCCCATTCCAAGATTAGTTGGTGGGGATGATGTAACAATGAGTTGGATATTCATGGATTTGCCTGAATTTAATTTTCCAACTAAGGGTTTTAGAAATATATTGTCAACCAAATTGCGATATTATATGAGTAAGTTTAAAGGAGAAATTAAGTACTATCATGCAGAAAATTTGTATACAGATTGTTTATTATCTCGTGGAAGAATTAATGATAGAATTGCCCGAAAGAATACTGCTATAATAGGAATGGGAGCTTTAGGTTCAGTATTAGCCGAAAATTTTTCAAGGATTGGTTTTGAGAATTTGCATTTATTTGATGGTGATCGTTTCATATTTTCAAATGTGGCTCGCCACATTCTTGGCATAGATAGCCACAATAAAGATAAATGTGAGGAAGTAAGGTCAAAAATTATAAAAAACAATCCTAATTTGAAGGTTGCTTGTCATAGCGATTTAACTTATAAAAATGTCGCTTCATTGTCCTTATGCGATATGGTGATTGACTGTAGTGCTAATATGCAAGTCCTAAAAATTTTGAGTTCTCGTGAATTTGAAAAAGAAAAACTTTTTGTTATTGCCGCAATGAGTTATGGCGCGTGTGATTTTATTGTGTACTTTTTTAGATCAAAAAAATTTGATTACAAGGAGTACTGCGAAAAGGTGTTGCCCACATTCAAAAGTCTAGTTTCAGATTTGAATTTGGAAGAGAAGGATCTAGTAATGCAAGGAATAGGGTGCTACCATCCGGTATTTCCAGCACGATTTGACGATGTTAATATATGGGGAAGCGCATTAGTGAAAGTTATTGACTCGGTATATTTCAGAAGTTTTACTAGTTGTTGTGTACATTGGCGTAAAAACGATTTATCGGTCGAGGTTGTTGATGAGTGGGAAAAATGATATAAAACGTTTTGTATTTAACGATTTGATAGTAGAGTTTGAAACTAGTGAATTAAAGGACATGGTACGTAAATCTTTGGCGTTATCGCGCAATGAAACTGGTGGAATAATTACTGGGCGATATAGTTCTGACAGAAAAAAAGCAATAGTCAAAACATTTTATGGCCCAACAATTGATTCAAAAGGAACTCAATTTAGTTTTGTAAGAGGAAAAAAGGGTTTATCTGAGTTGTTGTGTAAGTTATGGATAACAAATGAATACTATTTAGGTGAGTGGCATTTGCATCCGTTGAGCTCTCCCAATGCTAGTTCTATTGACATTGAGCAAATGTTGAAAATTTCTCAAGATAATAATTATAAATGTCCTGAGCCAATATTAATAATTGTTGGTGGCGCCATAGATTCTCTGAAATATAATGCCTATGTTGTGATTCAACGAAAAGTTAATTTAATGACAGAAATAGACTTGTAAATATAGTGCATTGACATTCCAATGGAGTGTCAATCATAATTCGACATTGTGATTCAATTGATATTATAATACCCAACCGCCTAATGTTAATAACATTAGGCGGTTGGGTATTATTGTACACATTCGACAAAATGTTTCAAATTATGTGTCAAAATTATGGCATAATCCTATTGACACATAGATGTGGCTTTCGTATAATACAATAAAGGTGATAAATATGAAAGATTTTTCCAAGTACGAGATTGATAAAGACATATACTTTTCTGGAGCGGAAAAGAAGAATCAAATTACCGTGAACGGACAGCGATATATTGTCAAGCATCAAAGGAACTCTGAAGTCGGGTTGATATACAACCATATTTCGGAGTATTTGGGCAGTCATATCTTTGAATTGTTGGGAATTGACGTGCAACACACAGAATTGGGCGTCTATCATGGTGCAAACGTTGTGGTTGTAAAAAACTTCTGTCAAGGGGATGAAATACTCGTGCATTTCAACGATGTGGGCGAGAGCTCTTTGGAAGAAGATAAAGAAATGTATCAGTATTCGTATGAAGATATTCAACAAATGCTAAATGATAATGTAAAGCTTACCGACGTCAAAGAATCGATCGAGAGATTTTGGGATATGTTCATCGTTGACGCCTTGAACGGTAATTTCGACAGACACGGCGGAAACTGGGGATTTATCAAAAAAGAGAATAAATATAAAATAGCGCCGGTATTTGACAACGGTTCAAGCATGTATCCGAAACTTAATACCGACAAACAGTTGGCAGAGATTATGCGTAGTGAAGAGGAAATAGATAAGAGGATATATGCTTTTCCAACTTCGCATATTAAACTCAACGGAAGAAAAAGCTCGTATTTCGAAGTGATAAACAGTCTGCAGTTCGAAGAATGTAACAAAGCATTGAAACGAATTGTCCCGAAAATCGAGTTGGACACGATCTGCAAATTGGTTGATTCGATTGAAAATATCAGCCATATGCGCAAAGAATTCTATAAAACGATGTACGAGCAAAGGTATGCGAAAATATTGAAAACAGCGTATGATATGTTGAATGAATAGGAGAAAAGAAATGTTGACCAGCGAATTCAGTAAGCCTTTAAGCGGTACGCCTTATTACAGAAATGTTGGGCTGATAAAGGTATATGACAGAAATAATCGCAGATATTCGGTCGGTGAAATCATATACGAAAGTTTTGATGACCAAAATTTTCAATATATTATAAAGCCGTATTGGAATTCTGTCGATGCGCTTCCGCGCGGACTTTTTCACGGAATTCCGGGTATCAATATGGATTTGAGAAGGGATGCTTATTACCGCGTTAACATGACTCCCGCATTTATCAGCATGAGAACTCCAAGCGAAAGAAGGGAGGATGTTAGGCAACTTATGGAATCTGTCGGATTGGATTATTATGACAGGTTCGAGTGGCTTTTAAGAAGTGAAATGAAGTGCGGAAACGATAACCTGATAGTAGTGCGGAAGCCGAACGGAAAGCGAACCATAGAAAATTTGGACGGTTTGGATAAAACGGGACTTACGCCGGATGACGTTTTGAAAATAGAGAGCCTCAGCGATTTAGAAAGCAGTAATACGGGACTAGTCAGGGATATGTATAGCGTCCTGCAATCGGGCGTTAAGATTTATATTAAGAGCGAACACAGATATTTGACGGACAGAGAACGAAAGACAATGCTGTATTTGCTCAACAATATGATGCTGAGTATTGACAGAAACATAGCAAATAACAGACGACAGGGCAGAGAAAATGCAAAAGCGTCCGGAAAATATGCGGGCAGAAAGCCAATCGCGGTGGATAAGACGCTGTTGAGTCAAGTAGCGAACGACTTCGCTCAAAATGTCATTTCCGAAGCGGAAGCAATGGCGCGTCTTTCCGTCAAATCGCGCTCTACATTTTATAGAAAACTTAAACTGGTAAAGTAAAAAAAATCATTATTGACAGGAGATTAATTCCATAAAATTTGCATTGCCGTTCACTGCGACTGTGTAACTTTTACAATACCCTGAGATGCAGACAGAAACAGGCAGTTTGAAAGGTGGGAAAAAGCGCGGAAAAACGGCATAAAATCGGTATTGGCTGTATTTGGCTGTCAAATCGGGAAAAGGGCTGACAGCCAGATAAATTCGAGGGAAGAAAAAGCACAATATATTGTGGTGTTTTGGAGATTTGGAAGGGGTATTTTGCGGCGGGCAATGCCCCTTTTGTTTCGGGCTGTACCTTGGTAAGGAAGTGCTCTGCCTGCTGAGCCACATAAGTATATTGATTTTTTTACTGCAAAAGACGCTCTTGGTATTCCTAGATTTTTTGCTATTGCCGACTTTACCAAAGAAAAACCTATAATATACGGTTCAGTTTTTTTAATTAAAGTTTTTGTGATTGACAAAATTGTCTGTAAGTGTTTGTGTAAATTCTGTTGTAGATGAGTATCGTTGTCGGATGGTGGGTGGAGTGGTGTGATTGCGGGAGACGGAAGAATAGACGGAAAAGATTTATCGTGCGAGCGTGGGAGTTATTGACAAAAGCGCAATGAAACAATATAATATCTATAATAACAAACGTTAAGGAGCGTCACTATGAAAAGAATCGTTACCCTGAACACCCGCAATCTCGAAAAGAGCAAACAGAACGGCGGCTGCGGCGAATGCCAAACATCTTGCCAATCTGCATGCAAGACTTCCTGCGGCGTTGCAAACCAAAAGTGCGAAAAAGCGGCGAAGTAATCCGTTTTTGATTCAACTTGCGACCGCTCGGGATAACTCTCGGGTGGTCTTTGTCTATTATGGTACATACTTTTACTGAATGTGGATATAACATAGCCGTTGATTGCGCCAGCGGCTCGGTGCATGTCGTTGACGAAGTTGCGCTCGAACTCATTGACAATTACGAAAAAGCGGGTGATGACGGCTATCTCAAAGAAGTCGCGGCAAAACACTCCGTAAGTCTTGAAGAAATAAAAGAATGCGTTGACGATTTGAAAGAACTTGAAAGGCAGGGCAAACTGTTTTCCGAAGACAAGTTCCGTCCCGATGTCGACAAGCTTGCAAAAAGGTCGACCGTCGTTAAGGCACTTTGTCTTCACGTTGCCCACACCTGCAACCTTGATTGTGAGTACTGCTTTGCATCGCAGGGCAAATATCACGGTGAGCGTGCGCTCATGTCGTTCGAAGTCGGCAAACGCGCGCTTGATTTTCTCGTCGAAAATTCGGGTGACCGTCACAATCTCGAAGTTGACTTTTTCGGCGGCGAACCTTTGATGAACTGGCAGGTAGTCAAGGACCTTGTCGCTTATGCCCGTAGCATTGAACAACAACACGATAAGTGTTTCAGATTTACGCTGACGACAAATGGTATGCTCGTTGACGACGACGTCATAGAGTTCAGCAACAGCGAAATGGACAACGTCGTCATGAGTCTGGACGGTCGAAAGGAAATCAATGACCACTTCCGTAAGACAGCAGGCGGTGTCGGCAGTTTTGATATAATCGTTCCGAAATTCGTCAAGTTCGCAAAAGCCCGCGGTGAAAAAGATTACTACATACGCGGTACTTTTACGCATAACAATCCCGATTTCATGAAGGATATAGAGGTTATGCTGGACCTTGGTTTTGACAGGCTGAGCATGGAACCCGTCGTATGTCCGCCCGATTCGCCTTATGCGTTGACGGAAGAGGACAAGAAAATCGTGTACAGGCAATACGAACTTCTCGCGGAGAAAATGATAGAGCGCAGACGAGCAGGAACACCTTTCGTGTTCTATCATTACATGCTTGACCTTGAACACGGACCGTGTATTTATAAACGTTTGTCGGGTTGCGGCTCCGGAACGGAGTATATGGCAGTTACCCCGACGGGTGAGCTATATCCTTGTCATCAGTTTGTCGGAGATAAAGATTATCTCATGGGTGATGTATTTAACGGCGTAACAAATACCGCCGTGCGCGACAAATTCAAGCGCTGCAATGTCTATTCCAAACCCGAATGTGCCGATTGCTGGGCAAGGTTGTATTGCTCGGGCGGTTGTGCCGCGAATTCCTATCACGCGACGGGCGACATAAACGGTATATACTCGTACGGCTGCGACCTTTTCAAAAAACGTATGCAATGCGCGATAGCGGTAAATGCGTCGGCGCTTATAGAAGAATGACAAAAACTCCCATCAGGGAGTTTTTTCATACATAAGTTGCAATTTCCTTGAGATATATTTTAATCGCGGCGTGCACGTGATATAATTGTAGAGCAATGCAGAGAATTCAAAGAGCAATGTTGGATACATCGGTTATGCAAATTGTAATCGGTATGTCTTATAATCCGACAGTTATCAGCGTAATAAGGGAGAAAATTCAATGAAAAACAGAATTATCACAATCGGCAGACAGTTTGGAAGCGGAGGACGTACAATCGGAAAAGAAGTCGCGGCAAAACTCGGTATTCCGTGTTATGACAGCGAACTTATCGAGCGCGCCTCGGAAGAAAGCGGACTGAGCAAGGAATACGTTGCCGAAAGAGGTGAATATACCGCTCACGACGGTTGGTTTTCCAGCGTGTTTGCGGCGGGGCATTCCTATCACGGAATGTCCAATCAGGATTACCTCTGGGCTGTTCAGAAAAAAATCATACTCGATTTGGCGGAACAGGGACCTTGCGTTATAGTCGGAAGATGTGCCGACTATATCTTGCGTGACGTTGCCGATTGCCTTAAAGTTTTTGTACGTGCCGATATGGACAAACGCGCGGAAAGGATTGTGAATCTGTACGGCGAAACGTCGGATGCTCCCTTGAAAAGACTCAAAGAAAAGGACAAACGGCGCGCGGCATATTACAAGTTTTATACGGAAACCGAATGGGGTGACATCAACAACTATCATATTGTTTTGGACAGCGGCGTTATCGGCATAGAAAAGTGCGTTGACATAATAGCCGATTTGTATCGCAACATTCCCGCGGACGAAAACAGCGGGCAATGAGCGTGAAAATCGGAGATGGAAACTTAACAGAAAACGAGCTGCCGCGTAATGAATGCACGGCGGGCGATGTGGTATGCACGCCCGAGAGCGCACAGTGTGATTGCCGAGCAACCGAAACGACGGCTGACAGTACGTCTCCTTAGGTTGCAATCAACGAGTTGTTGGTTTGCCCTAAGGAAAGAAAGCGCAACGCGCTGTTTGACGTGTTGCGTATCATTGCGATGTTGTTTATTGTTTTGCATCACCTTACGATAAACAACATAGGGTTGTCGGCGATTGAAACGCACATCGACCCGTCGCTCACCAGTCAGTATCTCGGCACATCTTTTCTCGATTGCTTTTTCATAATAGGTGTCAACGTCTTCTTCCTTTTATCAGGATATTTCGGAATAAAATTAAAACTGGGCAAAATATTCAGATTGCTTTTCAAACTTTACGTTTTCTGGATTCTATCCGCGTTAATTGCTCAAGCGGCGGGCGTTTCCGACTTTGAATCGTGGACGGATTGTATTATCAAATGCCTCATTTCACCGTCGGAATATTGGTTCGTACTGGCGTATATAGCGCTGTGTCCGTTGAACAAAGACTGAAAGAAAAAGACAAACGCCGTGCGGCATATCACAGATTTTATACGGATATGAAATGGGGACACGCTCAGAACTACGACATAACCTTGAACAGCGGAACTCTGGGCATTGACAAGTGCTCGGAAATAATTGTCGGATTGTATAATTCCAAGATTTAATAATCGGATTTCGGTGTTGCACACGCGAAAGCAGTCGCTTTTCGCGTGTGTTGCATTATATTTGTTTACAGCCGATTTTCAGCTGTTTGCAAGCGTTGATTATCATAAAAGAGCCGATGCCGACGGAAACGGAACATACGATAAGTCCCGAAACTATAATCAACATGCGGAAAGTGTAAGTCAGTTCGCCGAAAGTCGTGACAAGAGTGTTTTCCAACATTATTATTGACGTCAACGCATCGACAAAGGATATGTTGCGAATTGTCTGAATTATGGGGTCGCGGTAAGATTTTGCTTTTACGAGGTTGCTAATTGCCATTGCGATTTTCAAAAAAGCGTACGTGGCTGTCATAATGGCGATTATGTTGTTTGTCGCGCCGTGGTCATCGGATGACAAAATAGCCGAAATTATAACCGTAAGGGCTATCGTCAAAGGTACGAATACGGCTCCGTTTGCAAGATAGATTTTCAGTTTGTCGTTGAAAAGTTCTTCATTGTCGTCGCCGCGTTTTTTCACTGCCGCCCATCGTAAAATCAATACAAGAATTCGTTGAAAGGCAAGTATAATCAGGTATCCTGCGAATGCGCCATACCATAAAGACCCGTTCAGAATGCCGAAAACCCCGTTGTAAATTGCAAACAGGGCAGTTGTGACGGCACCTATTACCGCAAAGAACAAAGTGCGGTATCCGTAATCGTTCCGATAAGAACGGTACCAACCGTATTTGTCGAGTTCTGTGTCTACGCGCGATATGATTTCTTTAATCGGGTTCATTTCAGTTGTGGTTGATGCAATTAACTATGAGGTCGGCAATGAAAGCGATTTCGTCTTTGCAACCTTGTTTTATCCATTCGATGATTATGGCGTGTATTCCGTTCATATAGAACGCAAGCATATACCTTTTCGCCTTGTCGGGAACGGAGTATCTTTGCAGTATAGGTTTGAATATGCTTTCGTACATTTTGTTGAACGTTTGGTTTACGCCGAACAATTCCGGTTTCGATATCGCCGCCATAAACGCCGTCTTGTGTTCTTTCAAAAATTCGAGATAGGGTACGGAGTATTCGGGTTTGAAAAGCAACAGGTCGTCAAGAGAACCGCCGTCGACATTTATTTTGTTGTCGCGGTATTTGTTCTGAAGTTCTTTGTTCAAATATTCGATGCTTTCCCGAAGCAAGTCCGTCGTCGTTTCGTAATGCAGGTAGAAGGTCGAACGGTTGACTCCCGCCTTTTCGCAGATTTCCTTTACCGTGATATATTCGAAATCTTTCTTTTCGAGCAGCAACCGCAACGCCTCGTCCATCAGACGGGCAGTATTATAATATTTGCTTTCGGATTTGTTCATAATACCGCCCTCCGATGTACGGTTTATTATTCCTCGTCGGTGATTTCTTTTGCAAGACGAATGATGTCGCCGGCATACTTTTGTTTTCTGCGTTCGAGGATTTTTCTGTATACGGGGTAGTTGATGCCTATACCTGCAATTCCTATAATGCCGAGTATAACTCCCACAACCATGGGTACCGTGCCGCCGCCTCCGAGAGTACCGAGGCAAAAGCACATTCCGAGCCCCAGAACGAGAGTGGATAAGATGCCTATGGTGTACGCCGAAACGGTGGGTGCAAGTTTAACCTTGCTGTCGAGTTTTTTCAGTGCAACAACCTTGCTTGTGTTTTTTACCGAATATTCGTTTGCTATTGCTTCCGCATAAATTTTGTCAGTGTCCATTTTCAGTTCCTCCTTTTGAACTGACTACAGTTTATCAGCCGCAGAAGAGAAACTGAACAACAACAAAATGCCGAAATGTCGATTTGAAACACCGTTGGCTCACTCTGTTGAAATTTTATCACCAAACCTAATTTATATCAACTGACATATAATCACGTAGGTTTGAAAATGTATTACGCAAAATAAAAACAGCCAAACAATAAGTTGTGCGGAGGCGGAGGGTTCGTAAGGAACGTAGTGACGGAATAGCGCGTTTTGGGACATTTGTTCTGCGTGCGGAAGTCACGCAGGTCACAAAACCGCGTCAGCAACAGGTGAGAATCGCACCGCAAAGATAAGAAAAGCACCGATTTTATTCGGTGCTTTTCGGTGGCGGAGGCGGAGGGTTCGTAAGGAACGTAGTGACGGAATAGCGCAGGTAAGAATCACTCCGCAAATAAAAGAAAAGCACCGATTTACTCGGTGCTTTTCGGTGGCGGAGGCGGAGGGATTCGAACCCCCGTGCCCTTTCAGGCAAACGGTTTTCAAGACCGCCTCGTTATGACCGCTTCGATACGCCTCCGTGCGTTGTTTGCTGTCTGCGGGCGGGTGACCTTACCGCATAATTATATCAACTGCAAGGCACAGTGTCAACAAAGTGCGCGTCAAGGTTTGTCGGGAGTTTGCAGCTGAATTCGCAAAAATATCTTGCCGTTTTGCATAAAAACAGCAAAAAATGAGGCGTTTTTTGATAATTTCGGTATTATACGGTCGAAATATCGTTTGTCAATCCTTGATATGTGTTTTATAATATACAACTGAAATGAAAGACAATATGATACTTGACAATCAACATACGTCGCGGAACTGGTCGAGCAGATTCGGTTTCCTGATGGCGGCTGTCGGTTCCGCTGTGGGACTCGGCAACATCTGGCGTTTCCCTTATCTTGCGGGACAGCAGGGCGGAGCGTTGTTCCTGCTTGCCTACGTGGTTATGGTTCTGCTTATCGGATTTTCGCTGATGATTGCGGAGTTTGCAATAGGAAGGCACGCGGCAAAGAACGTAATCGACGCGTACGGAGTCAAAAAAAGACGCTGGGGCGTTGTCGGTGTGTTCAGTTGTATAGCGTCTTTTATCATAGTTTCCTATTACAGCGTAATCGGCGGCTGGATTATAAGATATGCGGCAGGTTATTTTGACGGCGGCAGTTTTGTGGCGAGCGGCGATTATGCGGGCGTGTTCTCCTCGTTTATAGGCAACTCGTGGCAACCCATACTTTGTCTGTTGGCGTTTATGGGTGTTTGCCTTGTCGTCATTCTGCTCGGCGTAAAGAAGGGCATAGAACGCATCAACAAGGTGCTTATGCCGTTGTTGTTCGTAATGTTGATTTTCGTCATGATTGTTTCGCTCACGATGGACGGAGCACTCGAAGGCGTGAAATTCTTTATCGTCCCCGATTTCGGACGTGTCGACGCGTCGGGCGGCGTGCTCGGAATATTCCTTGCCGCGCTCGGACAGGCGTTTTATTCGCTGTCTATCGGTCTCGGTATAGGCACGACATACGGAAGTTACGCAAACAAGAGTATAAGCCTTACCAAAAACACCGTTCTTATATGCGTGTCGGATACATTGGTGGCAATGATAGCGGGCTTTGCCATTCTGCCCGCGGTTTTTGCGGCGGGTCAGTCGCCCGCACAAGGCGCAGGTCTTGTCTTTGTAACGTTGCCCGCGGTCTTCCATACTTTGCCGCCCGTTCTCGGAAGCATTGTAGGTGTGGTGTTCTTCCTGTTGGTTCTTTTTGCGGCAATAACTTCGGCAATCGCGCTTATTGAAGTCAACGTAGCAGTAATTTCCGAAAAGTTCAACATCAAGCGCAGATGGGCGGCAATTCTCGTCGTGTCCGCGGCGACGTTGTTCGGCGTTATGGTTTCGCTGTCGCAGGGCGGAAGAATAGGCGGAATGGACTTGCTTGACATATTCGACAAGTTCTCCAACACCTTCCTGTTGCCGTTGGTCGGAATTTGCACCTGCATTTACGTCGGTTACGTGTGGAAACCCAAAAACGCCATGGAAGAACTCACGGCTCACGCTCAACAGAGTCAGGGCGCTATGAAATTCGGCAAAGTGTGGGGCTTAAACATCAGATTTGTGTGTCCCGTCCTTATAGCGGTTCTGTTCGTGTACGGAATAGTGCAGTTGTTCCTGCCCGTGTAAAAGGATTGCGGAATTTTGAATGTGTTTTGAAACGGCACAGCAGTCGTTCATATAAAGAGGTGAAATATGCTTAAACACGTTGTATGCTACAAACTTGCCGATTGCAATAAAGAGGCGCTCGAAGAATGCAAGCGCGTTCTGACTTCGATGGTGGGCATTGTCCCCGAAATCAGAAGTCTGGAAGTCGGTTTTGACGCTCTCGGCAGTCCGCGCAGTTACGATATGATACTGATTGTCGTGCTTGACGACTTCGACGCACTCAAAACCTATCAGAGCAACGAGTATCACGTAACCGTGGTAAAGAAACATATGCATTCCGTCGTGGAGAAAAGCGTATCGGTTGATTTTGAATTCTGAGCGGCACAGTCCCGAAGTTTTTTTGTTGTTCGGACGTTTTCGTCGTGGCAATGAGTTATAGCGGCAATTTTACGTCTGCTTTTGCGCCCGCTCTGCGGAGCAAAGCGTCGGCAGAGACATCGGTGTAACGTAAGGAAAAGTCGGACATATGTCATAAAAACAGATTATGAGCATTGAAAAAGCGCCACGGTTGTGACGCTTTTTTGTTGCCGCCGAAGCGGAGAAATCGCTTTGTTTGGAATGCCTTATTGCAACGTTATTAACAGAAACAGACATTTATCGTGTCAAAACGTAACAATCAAGCACCGCTGCTGACGGTAAAGCCGTTGCCTTTGACTTCGCGCGCTTTGGTGATGAACGTAAAAGCGTTGGGGTCGCAGTCCTGAATGATTTTCTTTACTACGTTGATTTGTTTTTTGCGGACGACGCAGATAAGAACTTTGTGGTCGTAGCCCGTATAGTATCCGACGCCTTCCATAACGGTTACGCCGCGGTGCATCTGGTGGGTAATCTGTTCGGCGATTTTTTCGTGTTCGTCGGATATGATGTTGAACACCAACGACGACTGCATACCGGATTGTATGACGTCGGCAACCTGCGACGTTGCAAGCAGAGAAAGGAAGGAGTAAAGCATAGGCGACAGAACGGCTGTTATGATTGCGTTGGCACCTGCGTTCATGTCAAGTCCGATAAAGCCGAGGCCGCCGGAGGCAACGACGATTACGCAGTCGCACATGAAGATGAGCCATTGAACGTCGGATATGGGGTTCTTTGCGTAGATGAGTTTACCGATGACGTCAGTTCCGCCGAGCGAAGTGTTGTAACGGAGCATAAGACCGAGGCTTATACCTGCGCCGGCGCCGCCTGCAAGAGAGGCGAGCAGCATATATCCGCTTTCGGAGTTTGACGCAACGTACTGTGGAAAGTCCACCAGACTGAATATACCCATGAAGAGCGAATATACGGAAACGCAATAAAAAGTGTTGAACGCGAACTTCTTGTCAAGGATTATGAACGCGGCTATGAAAAGAGGAATGTTCATTACCATACCGGTGACGGCGGGGTTGAACACGGTGTCGGCAAGTTTGGCATTGAAGGGCAACACGGCGTTGTAAAGCAGTGAAGAAAGACCGTTTATGCCGCCGGGCGCGAATGCGTTGGGGACGATAAACACGTAAGTTGCCAGAGCTCTGATGAATGCGAGAACAGTTATGAAGACGAAAAATTTGGTGACACGCAAAACTGTTTTAGCGGAAGGCTTGTTAAATTTTTTCATAGTTTTTCCGAGCCGCGATGCGGTTGCCGATACGTCCTTATCGGCGGTGTAATGTTTATCTTTGATATTGCAAGCAATATATACACTTTCGCGCGAGCAAAGTCAAGGGAAAACACTTGCTGTTTTCATATAATTTTATGCGGTTGGCACATAACCGCACAAGGGTGGTTTATTGTAAAGTTATATTCTCGATAAAAGTATGATTATATACTTTCGGCGCGCGTGTATTACGCGTGTGCAAGCGAGGGTTAGAGCGACAGACGGAACACACGACCGAGATTGCGAGCGGGTTCGCGGACGGCGGCAAGTTGCAAGCATACGTTGGCAAGCCGAAAAAACAAAACAACAGCCCGCTATGCGGGCTGCCGTTTATTTTTTGGATTTGCCTTTGATTTTGAGACTGTACGCGTCGAGGGTATTGTCGTGCTTGAAGCCTTTGCAGAAACGTTTGAAACCGCCGCGTTTGCCGTTGCACATGTCGACCAGTCCCAGAACGGATTCGGTGGAGAGTATTCCGCCCGTAAATCCCATAAAGGAACGCAGGGGCATATAAGTTATGGATTTGACGACCATATCCCTGTTTTCGGTATGTCCCGCGACGAGTTTCGCGCCCGTTGTAAGCAGACCGTAAAGGAATTTGCCAGTAGGCGACACGGATACGTCACCGAGACTGCAGTTGCAGTCGAATTCGCCTTTTGCATACGGCGTGTTGTCGACTATCGAAGCGCCGTACAGAGCCGCAAACTGTTCGATGGGAATTGTGCGTTTCTGTTCGTTTTCTTCGGTGAGGTCGTAGTAGTAAGGCGCTGACGTGCGGTAGTCGGGGATAGGTGCCGCAGGGTTTGCGGACGTGACGTTGACGGTTGCCGAAAGTCTGATATCTCTCGAAGACGCGCCGACGAGAATTTCGAAATCGCCGCTTTCGATGTGCCAGTCTTTGATGATGACGTTGTAGTACGCAAAGGAACGTTTGTCGAGCGTGACGGAAACTTCTTTTTCTTCACCCGCTTTCAGGAAGACTTTCACGAAGCCTTTGAGTTCCTTTTCGGGACGGAAGATGGAGGATTTGACGTCTTTGACGTAAACCTGCGCGATTTCCGCTCCGTCGACTTTGCCCGTGTTCTTGATTTTGAAGGTGGCAACGAGCTCTTCACCCTCTTTGATGTCGGACGCGGAAAGTCTGAGGTCGGAGTATTCGAAATCGGTGTAAGAAAGACCGTAACCGAAAGGATACATAACCGCTTTCTTTGCGGCGTCGAAATATCTGTAACCGACGTAAATGCTTTCGCGGTATTGCACCGTACGGGGACCCATCGGGAAATAACGCGCCACGACGTTGTCGCTGTTTTTGAGGGGGAATGTTTCGGCAAGTTTACCGGAGGGATTGACTTTGCCGTAAAGCAGTCTGTATGTAGCTTCGCCGACAGCCTGTCCGCCGAGATACATATTGAGTATTGCTTTGGATACGGGTTCGACGGAAGAGAGTTGCACGGGCGAGCCGCAGGAGAGAACGACGACGACGTTGGGGTTGATCTTTGCGATTTCCTCGGCGAGAATGACGTGGGAGTCGGGCATATTGATATGCTTGCGGTCGAACCCTTCGGATTCGTAGTCGGGCGTAAGTCCGATGAAGAGCAGAACGACGTCTTTACCTTTTGCGGCTTCGACTGCTTTTTTCACGAGAGCGGGTTTGTAGCCGTCGCCCTTGAATGTATAACCGTCGGCGTATTCGTATTCCTGACCCGCGGCGTCCATGGCTTGCAGGAAGGAAGTCGTTTTGACGGGGTTGATGTGGCTTGAACCCGAACCCTGATAACGGGGAGTTTTGGCAAGAGCACCGATGACGGCGACTTTCTGGGATTTGCGAAGAGGAAGAATTCCGTCCTCGTTTTTGAGCAGAACCGCGCTTTCGGCTGCGATTTTTGCCGCGAGCGCGTTGTTTGCATCAAAATCGACTTTCGCGTCCGCAACTTCGTTGGCTTTGCATTCGAAGGCGAACTTAATCATTCTGAGCGCAACCTTGTCGAGGTCGGCTTCGGACAGAACGCCGTCCTTTACCGCTTTGACTATGACTTTGTCGTTTGCACCGTTGTTGCCGGGCATTTCGAGGTCAAGACCCGCTTTGATGCCTTCGACACGGTCGTTTACCGCGCCCCAGTCGCTGACGACGATGCCTTTGAAACCCCATTCGTCACGGAGTATGTCGGTGAGCATGCGTTTGTTGTCGGAAAGGTAAGTGCCGGCAAGTCTGTTGTAAGAGCACATGACGGTCGACGGCTGTTCGGTCTTTACGACGTGCTCGAACGCGGGCAGATAGATTTCGCGGAGCGCGCGCTCGTCGATTATGCTGTCAATGCTCATGCGGAGATATTCCTGATTGTTTGCGCAGAAGTGTTTGAGAGATACGCCGATACCGTTTTTCTGAACGCCGTGAACCCACGCCGCGCCCATTCTTCCCGCGAGGAAGGGGTCTTCCGAAAAATATTCGAAGTTTCTACCGCAGAGAGGGCTGCGCTTGATGTTGACGCCGGGACCGAGAACGGTGGTGACACCGAGTCCTTTGGCTTCCTGCGCAATCGCCGCGCCCATTTCTTCGAGCAGGGCGGGGTCCCACGAGCTTGCCGTCGTTACGGCGGTGGGGAAGCAGGTTGCGGGATAGGATTCGCGCATAATGTTGGTTCCCGCGCTTTCCTGTTCTTTACGCAGTCCGTGAGGGCCGTCCGTCATGCATACGGACGGAATGCCCGCGCTTTCGACGGGAAAAGTTTTCCAGAACGTAAGTCCGGAGCACAGAGCGGCTTTTTCTTCGAGTGAAAGTTTTTTCAGAATATCGGTGTAATCTTGTTCTTTCATAGAACACCTCCGTGATTAGCACGCGGGCGAACGCGCCCGCATACATATCAAATCTTAACACTAATTTAATATTTTATCAATACTTTTGTTCCAAATTTGCGGTTTGAGCATATGAAACGGCACTTAAAACCGCATTTCGCGGCGGTCGGAAACCCCGAAATCACAAAATCGTTGATATGTCCCGCAAAAATGATAAAATAAGTGTAACCGCAACGCGGATTTGTCGTATATTAAGTGAACAAGGGACGAAATGAAGAACGAAGCACTTGAAAATCTTTTCAAAAAATACTACAACGAGGCGAAACTCTACGTTGTGACTTTATGCCACGATGCAGGTCTTGCCGAGGACATAGTATCCGAGTCTTTCTACAAGGCGTTCACCAAGATAGACGAGGAAAAGGACAGTTTCAAGTACTGGCTTCTGAAAGTGTGCAGAAACGCGTATTTCGACCACTTGAAAAAGGCGAAGAAAGTCACGGAACTCAACGACAATCTGCGAGCGGACGAAGAAGACCTTGCGTCGCGGATAATCAAAAAGGAAGAGTATCAGGCTCTGTACCGTGCGATTTCTTTGCTGAAAGACAACTACCGTGAAATTATCCTGCTGTACTATTTCGACGAACTGTCGGTGTCGGAAATAGCGGGAATAACCGAGCAGAGCATCGAAAACGTAAAAGTGCAGATGTATCGCGCGAGAATGAAACTGAAAGAAATTCTGGAGGATTGAATATGAACTACGAAGATGCGTTCAGACATTACAAGGAAGGAACCGCGACCGAAGAGGAAAAGGCGTTCGTGCAGGACGAACTTGCAAGAGCGCGCGCTCTGTCGACGTTGCTTGACGACCAGTCGCTCAACGTAAAAGCCGAACCCATCAAAGAAGCGGACGCGAAAGAAGTCAGGGAAGCAAAACAGCAATTCCTGTGGAAAAGAGTGCTTGCGGGCGTTCTGTCCATAACCATACTGCTCGTTATACTGGCGGCGGTGCTGGGCGGAGTGTTCGGAGCGGCGGCGGGATACGCGAAAAAGTCCGTAGTCGTTGGCGTTGACGAAGCAAGAGCTCTTGCCGAACAGTACGCATGGGACAGAGCGACGACCGAAGGCGTGTACGTACTCCGCAACGGTCAGCGCGTTCAGATGCTGTTCGAAGGCGACGCGATGTATTCGGAAACCGCAAGAGACATCGATGAGAAATTCCAGTTTGAAAACAACCTTGTCGACAGCTACTACGTTTACCGCATAGAGGTAAAGGGTTTTGACAGCGTGAACCATTACGAATGGGAATACGAAATCGACGTCAATTCAAAGACAGGCACTTGCACCGTTCACAAAACGGAAGTGGAATACGAAGACGATTATCGACGTTATTAAAATTTTCTCCTTATCAACGTGCGTCATAATCGGAAACCCGACCTGCAAAGGTCGGGTTTTCACTTGTTTTTGCAATTCGGTATTTTGCAATTCAGGCTTCCGTCACAACCCGCGTAATGTGTTTCAGCGTGTTGTTCATAGGCTGTGACAGGGCAACGTTTTTCAGCAGAATTTCACAGGGGCGTTCGCCGATTATAGCCGAAATAAGGTTGAGCTCCGGTTTGTCAAACAGGTCTATTATTTCGACGGGCTGTCTTTCCGTGAGGTTGACAAGGCTGTCGGGGGAGAGCGAGAGTCGGCATTTTGCGCCGTCCGTTCCCGTAATGAAAGAGGCTATGTCGTAAATGTCGCCGCCCGTTCCCGAACCGATAAGACGCGTCGCGAGTTCGGCGAGTTCTTCCCAGTTTTCACGGAGCGGACGCAGTCTGAAATTGAGCAGTCCGTCCACGGTGTAGTCTATCGTTTCGGACAAAACTTTGCGAACGACGTTGCTTTCGTATTCTCTGTCAAAGTGCACCAAAGAGCAGATTAACGCGCAATTTGCGTGGTTTAACTCCATGTTATGCAGACTTGTGAGAAAAAAACGCAGTTTCATAAACACGAGCAAAACGGTTTGAAGAATGTCTTCAACCTGCGCTTCGACCTCTTCCTGCAACTCGCATATAGACGCCAGATAAACAAACACTCTGTCCTTGCTTTCTTCCATTGCGTACGACAAATGTTTGACTTTTTTCAGCTTGTTGAGCATAAAATCTATTTCTCTGTCGAAAGTCTTATCAATGCTGATGACGTTAGACCACATAAACACCTCGGCTATATTCTATGCAATTAGCCCGAAATAATTAAGCCCGACGGCAAAAACAAAAAATCATTCGGAAGAAAGTTCAAAAAGTAAAAGGAAGAGGACAAGCGAAAATGCAAAATAAGTGATAAGTGCAAGGGCAATGTAAAGGCAAACGGAGAGGTAAGGGAAAGGAAAAGCAGAGTTGAGTAAAGGGGAAAAGAGAGTGGTGAGAAAAAGGGAAGGGGGAGCTGACAAGAAAGAGAAAATAAGGTAGGGATAACGGAAAGAAAACAGAAAGAAAAGGCGCCGCTTGCGGCGACGCCCGAATTCAAATGTATTGTTGTTTTCCGAGAGCTGTTTCCCTGCGGATTGAACTTTGTGTTTTATGTCTTGCGTTTTGCGGATTTTTTTTGCCGTTTTGCGGTTTCAATTCAATCCAACCGCAATGTTTTATGTTTTAGAATTTGACGCTCAGTAAACTCTGCGGACTTTGATTACACCGTCGATTGCGGAGAGTGCGTTTTCGTCTGCGGGAACTTCGCTGTCGATAATTGTGTAGGTGTAACCTTTACCCGTTGCGGAAACGCCTTCGACTCCGAGGACGGTGCCTTCTTTTGCGATTACGGTAGTGCGGTGCGCCGCGCTCTTTTCGACTTTGAGGTTGGGCAGGTTGACGGAGTTGACGATGTTGCCGTTTTCAATGTAATCTTTGAGTTCGTTTGCCGCCATTACCGCGCAGTTGTCTTCGGCTTCTTCCGTGGATGCTCCGAGGTGAGGAACGGCGATAATTCCGTCGCTGTTGTTGGTTTCGGCGGTGGGGAAGTCGCACACGTACTTGTGAACTTTGCCGCTCTTTATGGCTTCTTTGACGTCGTCGACTGCGACGAGCTCGCCGCGTGCCGCGTTGATAATCACGACGCCGTCTTTCATTCCCGCGATGGACTGGGCGTTAATCATGCCTTTGGTTTCGTCGGTTGCGGGCATGTGAAGCGTTACGAAATCCGCGCCTGCGATTGCCGTCGCCACAGTGTCGAACACCGTAACAAAGGGGATTTCCTGTTTTGCCGCCTGAGAGAGGTAGGGGTCATAACCCACGACTTCCATTCCGAGGGCGTTTGCCGCGACTGCGACTTTTCTGCCTATTGCACCGAGACCGAGAACGCAAAGCGTCTTGCCCGTGATTTCGTGACCGACAAACTGTTTCTTGCCTTTTTCAACCTGTTTTGCCACGTCGTCGCCTTGAAGAGTACGCGCCCATTCCACGCCTTCGACAATGTTGCGAGCGGCAAGGAAAAGTTCGCAGATGACCATTTCTTTGACGGCGTTGGCATTTGCGCCGGGGGTGTTGAATACGCACACGCCCTGTTTTGCATAGTCGGCATGGGGAATGTTGTTTACGCCTGCGCCCGCTCTTGCAACCGCAATGAGGGAAGAGGGCACCGCATATTCCGCCATATTTGCGCTTCTCACAAGAATGCCTGCGGGAGCCGCGCTTTCGTCCACGAGATTGTAGCCTTGAAGTATTTTGCCTGCGAGAGGAGAAATAGCGTTGAGTTTGAGAATGTCCATAATTTTTCCTTTAAGCCTTATTTATTTTTTCACCCGCGGAAGCAACCGCGGGTGAACGAGTTATCATATGCGATTATTTGTTTTCGGTTTCGAACTTCTTCATGAAGTCGATGAGCGCTTTCACGCCTTCGACGGGCATTGCGTTGTAGATGGACGCACGCATACCGCCCGCAAGACGGTGACCTTTCAGCGACACAAGACCGTTTTGTTCAGCTTCCTTGACGAATTTCGCGTCGAGGTCGGCGGTGGGAGTGACGAAAGGTACGTTCATCATCGACCTGTCTTCGGGGTTGACATTGTTGGTGTAGAAGTCGGAGTTGTCGATGAAGTCGTAAAGCATTGCCGCTTTCTCGCGGTTGATTTTTTCCATTGCGGGGACGCCGCCCATCTTTTTGAGATAACGCATGTTGAGCATCATCATGTAAATAGGCCAGCAGGGAGGAGTGTTGTAAAGGCTGTTGTCCTTTGCCTGCGTGGAGTATTTGAGCATGGTGGGGCAGATGTCCATTTCGCCGCCGAGGAGTTCCTTTTTGACGATGACGAGCGTAACGCCTGCGGGAGCGAGGTTTTTCTGTGCGCCTGCGTAAATGAGCGCGTATTTGTTGACGTCCGCGACTTCACTCATGATGCAGGACGACATATCGGAAACGAGGGGTGCTCCGCAGTCGGGGGTGTAGTGCCACTTGGTGCCGAAAATGGTATTGTTTTCGGTGATGTGGACATAATCGATATCGTCTCTGAAATCCTTGCGGGAAACCTTGGGGATATAGGTGAAGTTTTTGTCTTCGGAGGAGGCGACGAGGCGGATATCTCCGTATTTGCAGGCTTCTTTGTAAGCCTTTTTGGAGAAGTTGCCCGTGACGACGTAGTCGGCGCGACCTTTCTTCAGAAGGTTGAGAGGCACGGCTTCGAACTGGGTGGAAGCTCCGCCCTGAACAAGCAGAACGTCGTAAGAGTCGTCGATGTTCATGAGTTCGCGGATGAGAGCGATGCATTCGTTGTGAATGGGTTCGTAGACCTTGCCGCGATGGCTGAGCTCCATAACGCTCATGCCGCTTCCTTCATAGTCGGTGATTTGCTTTCCGGCTTCCTGCAACACTTCGAGAGGGAGCATACTGGGACCGGCGGAAAAGTTGTAAACTCGCATAAAGCCTCCTAAGAACGGTTAAACCGTTAAATTAATACGGAAAATATTATACAACTTCGAGTCGGCGATGTAAAGAATTTGAGCTTTGAAAATGGCGCGTGTACAAATAATTTTTGCGCGCGCATAGAGTTGATTATTCACCCGATATTTTGTATAATAATCTTTAATTGGTATTCAAGTATTAACGTAATTCGTCAATTTGCTTGGGGCAGGCACGCCCCGAAGGAGAAATATGGCAAAAGCAGTAAGAGTAATTTTTCTGGGCGGAGTAGGTGAAATAGGCAAAAACATGACCGCCCTCGAATACGGCGAAGATATCATAATCGTCGACTGCGGCGTGGAGTTCCCGAGAGAGGACAGCCCCGGCATCGACGCAATCCTTCCCGACATAACCTACATCAAAGAGAACATTCACAAAGTGCGCGGTATAGTCCTGACCCACGGACACGAGGACCATATCGGAGCAATACCGTATTACGCCGACGAACTCAAAGTGCCCGTTTACGGAACGGCGCTTACGCTCGGTATGCTCGAAAGAAAGCTCACCGACCGCGGAATAAAAGCAAAACTCGTCAGAGTAAAAGAAGGCGACACGGTAAACCTTGGCTGTTTCAATGTGGAATTCATCAAGGTTGCGCACTCCATGGCAGGTGCCTGCGCGTTGTCGATAAACACGCCTCTCGGAACCATTTTCGTGACGGGCGACTTCAAAATCGACAATACGCCAATCGACGGCAAGAAAACCAACCTTCAACGCATAGCCGAAATCGGCGCAAAGGGCGTAATGCTCATGCTCGGCGAGTCCACCAACGTGGAACGCAAAGGTTCGTCCACTTCCGAAATGGTGGTCGGGCAGGGACTTGAAAGCATATTCGTCGCAAGCTCCGACAAACGTATCGTTGTCGCTTGCTTCGCGTCTTCCAACTACCGCGTTCAGCAGATACTCCGACTTGCCGAAAAGTACGGCAGAAAGGTTATCCTTGCGGGCAGAAGCATGAAAGGCATCGTCGAAGTCGCTTCGCGCGTCGGCGAACTTGAAATCCCCAAGGGCATAATCGCGGACGGAATGGGCAAACTGCCGCCCGAAAAAGTCGTTGTGATTGCCACGGGGTCGCAGGGCGAACCGACAAGCGCGCTCAACAAGATGAGCCGCGGCGAGTTCAACAAGGTTTCGATAGGACCCGACGACGTCGTGGTTTTGTCGTCGACGCCCATACCCGGCAACGAAAAGTCCGTTTACGACGTCATCAACAACCTTTTCCGCAAAGGCGCGAACGTAATTTACGAAGCAATGAACGAAGTTCACGTTTCGGGACACGCATATGAGGAAGAACTCAAAATCATGCTGTCCCTCGTGCGCCCCAAATTCTTCATTCCCGTACACGGCGAATACCGTCACCAGTTCAAGCACGCCGAAATCGCAAAGTCGCTGGGTATCCGTGAAAGCAACATCGTCATTCCCAACATCGGCGAAGTTTACGGTGTGAATGCCAACAGCCTGAAACAGCATTCCAACGTCACCGCGGGCAACGTGTACGTCGACGGCGTGGTGCTCGAAGACGGAAATGCGGTCATTTCCGACAGACGCAGTCTTGCCGAATACGGAATGTTGCTCGTCCTTGCCTCGGTCAACACCGAAAAGGGCGTTATGGCAGGCGACTGCGACGTAATCGCAAGAGGTTTCAACCTCACCGAAGAAATCGAAGCCGAAATTCAGTCCGTCGTCCGCGACACCGTCAACGGTGCGGATTTCGACGAAAATTCGCTAAACGAACTTGCGCGCACGGTAAAGAAAGCCGTCAGAAAACTTTTCTACCGCGACAGACAGTTCCCGATAATCATTCCGATAATCGTTGAAGACTGACGCACGATAAAACAAAGAGATACGAAGATGCAGAGAAAACCCGTTATTTTGATTGTTACGTCGGCAGACGAATACGGTTGCATTTCGCAGGTCGTTGCGGAAGCCGTCCGCAAGGAAGGAACGCACAACGTAGTCGTGCTCGACGAGAGCAGATACGCGTCCAGGTTCGCGAATACGCGTATCGGCGGTTTTCTTATACGCGCGGCGCAGCCTGTTTTCCGACTTGCGGGCAAAGTGCGTGCTGCCGTCGCGTTGCGCCTCAAAAAGACGCCGTCGGAAAGCAAACGCGTTTCGGGACGCAACCGCAGGCTGTTCAATGCAGTCAAGCGTTATGCGCCCGAATTCGTGCTTACGGTTACGCCTTACGCGCTTGCGGTGATGTCCGAAGCGAGGAGAAAAACGGGGTTCGAAACACAGATTGTCCACCTTGCGGACGCATTTTCGCCCGCGCTTGAAGACTTCGACGTTTCGTCCGCAGACGCGTATATAGTCGAAAACTCCGACTTGAAAGACGAGCTCGTGTCCAAAGGCGTTCCCGCCCGTCACGTCATGGTGATGGGGTTGCCGTTCGGAACGGAAAAAGTGTCGGACGAGGAGTGCGCCGCGGCAAAGAGGGAAATGGGACTTCCCGAAACGCCTACCGTTTTCGTCAACGCCACCGCAAAAGACGGCGCGTGCGAAATCATGTCCCTTCTTCTCGACCAGGGCAAAATTATCAACGAAGTTTTCTATGCCGAAGACACGTCGCTTATGGGTTCTCTACGTTCCCGCTCGGACAGTGCCACGGGACGCAGCAACGTTGCGATTGTTTCGCGCAAGGAACAGTTCGAAGAGTTCCTGCGCGTCAGTGATTTCGTAATCACGCGTTACGACCCGTCCGTCATATATAAGTGTTTCCGCCTCGGCAAACCCGTTATAGCGTTTGCGGCCGACGGAAAGGGCGAAAAAGACCTTGCGTATCTCGAAGAACAGAAATCCGTGATGTTCGCAAGAAAGCATATCGACATCGTGACGTGCGTTTACGAACTGTTGCACAAAACCGTTTCGGAGCAGTACGCCGCAAAAGGCAAAGCCGCGACCGAAATGTATTCGGCGGAAAACCTTGCCAGCTATCTGACAAGTTTCAAGGAGATGTAGGGTAGTATGCCAAAGATAACGTCGCTCAACAGACTTGCGGCAAAACAGGGGTTCAGAGCGGGTGACGACGTAGTGTCGCTCGGCGGATACGAGATGCGGGACATTCTCGACTATCTCTATTTCGACAACGAAAAAACCTTTACGGCGGAAGTTTTGCGAAACGGCAAGAAACATACCATAAAAGTCCGCAAGAAACCCGAAGAAACGTTGGGGCTTGAATTCGACCTCGAAATGAAACCGATGCGCTGCCGCAACAAGTGCGTTTTCTGTTTTGTCGACCAACTTCCCGAACATCTGCGCGAAACGCTTTACGTCAAAGACGACGATTACCGTTACAGTTTCATAAGCGGCTGTTATGTTACGCTCACCAATCTTCCCGAAGAGGAAATCGACAGAATAATCCGTCTGAAACTCAGCCCGATTTACATATCCGTTCACGCATTCACGGACGAAGTGCGCAGAAAGCTCGTCACCAACCCCAACACGCAGAACCTCATCGACCGTATGCGCAGAATGGGCGAAAACGGCATAGTAATGCATACGCAACTCGTTATCGTCCCCGGCATAAACGACGGAGAGGAACTCGTCAAAAGCATACGCGGACTGCACGGCATACAGGGCGTCGAAACCGTGGCGGTTGTTCCCGTTGGCTTGACCGCTCACCGCGAAGGACTTGCCGACATCAGAATGGCAACGCGCGAAGAAGCCGAAGTCACGGTGGATGCGGTTGAGAAACTCAACGCCGAATACGGCGCTTTCTGCTGGTGCTCGGACGAATATTATCTCAAAGCGGGACGCGCTCCGAGAGAGTATTCCTACTACGGGGATTTTGCCCAGATTGAAAACGGAGTCGGACTGTTCGCGGAGTTTTACGACAACGTCGATTACAGCCTTTCTGAGTGCACCGACCGCGCGGACGGAAAGAAGCTCGGCTTTATCACGGGCGTTGATTTCGCGCCGTTTCTGCGCGAGAAACTCAAAGAGGTTGACGCCGCAATCGGCACTTCAAGCACCGTTTTCGGTGTGATAAACAACTTTTTCGGCAAAACAATCACTGTTGCGGGGCTTGTCACCGCAAGCGACATAACGTCGCAGGTTGACGCAAGCGGGCTTGACGCGGTGGTCATTCCCGACAATATGCTCAAAGAGTTCGGAGAGGTTTTTCTCGACAACGTTTCCGTCTGCGATGTCAGCCGCAAGCTAGGTGTTCCCGTCATCAGAGTGGCTCACAACGGAGCCGACTTTGCGGGTACGATTACGCAATTTTTCAGGGAGGGAGTATGAACAAACCCTTAATCGCCATAGTAGGCCGACCCAACGTCGGCAAATCCACGCTGTTCAACCGTCTTGCGGGTGAACGTATTTCCATTGTCGAAGACACCCCCGGCGTTACGCGCGACCGCGTTTACGCCGATTGCGAATGGTGCGGACACGCTTTTACGCTCATTGATACGGGCGGTCTCGAACTCAAAAGCGAGGACGAAATGTGGATGCATATCCGCGCGCAGGTTGAACTTGCAATCGACGCGTCCGACGCGATTGTTTACGTCGTGGACGGCAAAACGGGACTTACTCTCGACGACGAGGCAATCACGGCGTATCTTCGCCGTGCGAAAGTTCCCGTAATCCTTGCCGTCAACAAAATCGACAACAACGAAATGCACGAAACCTATCAGTTCTTTTCCCTCGGTTTCGGCGAACCTTACGCGGTTTCGGCGGCGCAGGGTAAAGGACTCGGCGAACTTCTCGACGCAATAGTCGAAGCCGTTCCCGCCGTTGCGCCCGAAGAGGACGAGGACGTCATAAAAATCGCAATAGTCGGCAAACCCAACGCGGGCAAGAGTTCCATTGTCAACAGACTGCTGGGTTACGAGCGCGTCATAGTCAGCAACATCGCGGGTACTACCCGTGACGCAATCGACACCGAACTTACGGTCGGCGGCGACAAGTACGTGCTCATCGATACCGCGGGTATCCGCAAGAAAAAGGCTATCGGCGAAGACCTCGAAAGATACAGCGTAATGCGCAGTTTTCTTGCAGTAAGACGCGCCGACGTTGCCGTCATAGTCTGCGACGCCGCAGAAGGTATGACGGAACAGGACGTCAAAATCGCGGGGTACGTTCACGAACAGGGCAAACCGTCGCTCATCGTCATGAACAAATGGGACCTTGTGGACAAGGATTCGCATACGATAGAGAAGTTCGAGAAAAAACTCAGAGAGGATTTGAAGTTTATGGATTATTTCAAGTCCCTCTACATCTCGGCTATGACGGGCAAAAGAGCGGAAACCATTCTTCCCGCGTGCAGGTTGGTGCTTGCAAACAGCCGCCGCAGAATATCGACGGGTCTGCTCAACGAAGTTTTGCAGGACGCAATCAGAATAAGCGAACCCCCGTCCAGACTGGGCAAGCGGCTCAAAATATTCTATATCACGGAAGTCAGCGTAACTCCGCCCACTTTCGTTATAAAGGTCAACGACCCCGAACTCATGCATTTCAGCTACAAGAGGTATCTGGAAAACGCTTTGCGCCGCAGTTTCGATTTCGAGGGTACGCCCATTCGTTTGAGCGTCAGACAAAACAACGAAGAATGACGGAAAACGTCGCATTTTCGTGCTTGCCTTCCGCGCGAAAGTGTGCTAACATTGTGAAATATCAACGACGGACGCGTATGTGCGCCGTCACTCGGATTATAGAAGGAGTGTTTTATGGATTACAAATCTTTCTCCAAAAAAGAACTCGAAGCCTTGCTTGCCGAAGAACAGAAGCGCTTTAAGAAGCTCGTCAAAGAGGGCAGAAGCGTTGATATGACGCGCGGCAGACCCTCCAAAGCGCAACTCGAAATTGCCATGCCCATGCTCCGTGAAGCGGGCACTTACGATTATGCGGCGGAAGACGTCGACGCAAGAAACTACGGCGCACTCGGCGGCACCAAAGCCTGCAAAAACCTGTTTGCGGAACTTTTCGGCGTCAGACCCGAAGAAGTTTTCGTCGGCGACGGCAGCAGCCTTGACCTTATGTACACCCTCGTACATTTCGCAAAACAGTTCGGCGTGCTCGGCGGCACCCCTTGGAACAACCTCAAAAAGGTCAAGTTCATTTGCCCCGCACCCGGTTATGACCGTCACTTCTCCATCTGCCAGCAGTTCGGCATCGAAATGATAACCGTCGCAATGAAAGAAGACGGTCCCGATATGGACGTCATCGAAGCGCTCGTCAGAGAAGACGACACAATCAAAGGTATGTGGTGCGTACCCAAGTACTCCAACCCCACGGGCATCACGTTCTCGGACAGCGTGGTCGAACGCATCGCCACGATGAAGACCGCGGCAAGCGATTTCCGCGTGTTCTGGGACAACGCTTACATGGTTCACGACCTCTACGAAACCGGCGACCAGCTCAAAAACATATTCGACGTCGCGCGCAAAGCGGGCACAATGAACCGCATTTACTCTTTCGCGTCCACGTCCAAAATCACGTTTGCGGGTAGCGGTATTTCTGCGATAGCCGCGTCCGAAGAGAACATCAAAGACATTCTCAAACTGATGTTCTTCAAGTGCATCAACGCAAACAAAGTCAACCAGATTATGCACGCCAACTTCCTCAAAAACGCCGAAAACGTCAAGAAGATTATGGCACAGCACGCAGACCTTCTCCGTCCGAAGTTCGAACTGTTTGACAGAAAGTTCACCGAAGCATTCGAAGGCGACGAATTCGTGAAATGGTCGAGACCCCGCGGCGGTTACTTCATTTCCGTTGACGTCAAATCCTGCGCAAAACGTATCGTCGAAATCGCGGCAAGCGCGGGCGTCAAGTTCACGGCGGCAGGCGCAACCTTCCCCTACAAACTCGACGACCTCAACAGCAATATCCGCGTTGCGCCGTCCGTTCCTTCTCTCGAAGAAATGGAATTCGCAATCGATGTTATGATTTCCGCAATCCGTCAGGCAAGAATGGAACTCGTCCTCAAAAAAATCTACAACGAGGGCTGATTTCGCAGTCGGCAACGGAACGGTTTTCGGCAACAAACGGTCAAGTTTTCCGTGAATAAAAGTTAATTTACCGAAATCGTCCGAAATTTATTCGATAACTCTATTTTACATAAAGGCGCACCAAAGCGGTGTGCCTTTTGATTTGCCTTATTTTGATTTGCATTATATGGCGGTCGCGTTTTTATTTGCTATATATCCGAAAGTTGTTGCCGTAATACGGAACGGCTTTGTTGCATCAAGTTGTATAAACGTAAAGAATGTCGTATTGCTGTTTATTACTGTTACAACAACTAATATCGACATAATGTAAACAATGTGAATTCAAACATTTTTCTTCGTCGGTAAGGCTCTTTTTCGCAATTCGTCATATTCCGCAATCTCCTCTCATAAAGTTTAGCAAACCGCAATTGGAGGAGTTTTATGGATAAATTTGACCTTTACCGAGATATTGCCACCCGCACGGGAGGGGACATCTATGTCGGAGTAGTCGGACCCGTAAGAACCGGCAAGTCCACCGTAATCAAACAGATTATGGAGAAACTCGTCGTTCAGGGTATCGAAAACAAAGACGTGCGCGCACGTGCCGTCGACGACATTCCCCAGTCCGCGGACGGCAAAACCATTATGACCACCCAACCCAAATTCGTCCCGTCCGACGCCGCAAGAGTGGTGTTCTCGGACAACCTCGCAGTTAATATGCGACTTATCGACTGCGTGGGTTATCTGGTTGACGGCGCGCTCGGAAGCGTGGAAGGCGGCAAGGAACGTATGGTTCGCACGCCTTGGTCGGACGACGAAATGCCGTTTTCCGAAGCGGCGGAAAAGGGAACGGAGAAAGTCATCAAAGAACACAGCACAATCGCACTTGCAGTCACCACGGACGGTTCGTTCACGGACATTCCGCGCAAGGACTACGAACCCGCGGAAGAGCGCGTCATCGACGAACTCAAACACACGGGCAAACCGTTTGCAATCGTCCTTAACACCGCCGACCCCGCGTCCGATTCCGCTTATGCACTGAAAGCCGAACTCGAAGCTAAATACGACGCGCCCGTCACGCTTGTCAACGCGCTCAATATGTCGGAGGGCGACATATCCGCGATTATGGAAAGCGTACTTTTGGAATTCGGCGTAAGAATTGTCGATTTCGAACTGCCGCGTTGGGTACAGGCGCTCACTCCCGACGACGACGTCGTCAAAGAAATTATGGCGGCGGTGAGGTCGCTCGGTGACAAGATGGGCAAGATGAAAGATTATACGCTCGTCGACGAATTTTTCGAAGAAAAAGAATTCTGGAAGACCCCGTCCAAAGTCGAACTCGACGCGGGCAAGGGCAGAATACAAGTCGCCGTCGAACCCAAAGAAGACGTGTTCTTCAAAGTTGCAAGCAAAGAGTGCGACATGGAAATTGCAGACGATTTCGCCCTGCTTTCTCACCTCAAAAACCTTGCGCGTGCAAGAAAGAAAACCGCGAAACTTCTCGACGCTATGGAACAGGTCGACAAACTCGGATACGGCATTGTTTTGCCGACAATGGAAGAAATGGTGCTCGAAGAGCCCGAAATCATACGTCAGGGACAGCAGTACGGCGTAAAACTCAAAGCAAGCGCGCCTTCGCTGCACATTATGAAAGTCGACGTCGAGACGGAAGTCCGTCCCATAGTCGGAAGCGAACAGCAGAGCAGCGAACTCGTCAACAGTATGCTCGGCGATTTCGAAAACGACAAACAGGCAATCTGGGACACCAACATATTCGGCAGGTCGTTGTCGTCGCTGGTTGCCGACGGTATCAACAACAAACTCATCAACGTCCCCGCGGACGCTGAACTCAAACTCAAAAAAACTCTCGGCAGAATTGTCAACGAGGGCAAAGGCGGAGTCATCTGCATTCTCCTCTGAAAGCGAATCGGGCAACCGCCCTGAACGCCGCTCCCGTCGGAGCGGCGTTTTCCCTTTTCGCGGTTTCGACTGCTTTTAGGTTTGATTTGCGTTTTTGCGTTCATTTTTCAGCCATTTGCGGTCATAAGATTGCTTAGCGCGTGCGCGTATGGTATAATTTTCAAAACAATCTCTTCGGAGGAATTATGAAAGCAATCGTTTCCGTTATCGGCAGAGACCGCACGGGTATAATAGCAAAAGTGGCTTACAAACTTTACGAAATGAACATCAACATCGAAGACATTTCGCAGACCGTTATGCAAAACGCGTATTTCACGATGATTATGATGATTTCGCTCGGTGACGACAAAACCGTCAGCGAAGTCAACGACGCGTTGCAGTCCGTGGCTCAGGAACTCGGCGTCGAAATCAGAGTTCAGCACGAAGACATCTTCAATTCCATGCACAGAATTTAGGCGGTAAAATATGCTCAATCAGAAAGAGATAATACAGACAATACGGATGATAAAGGACCAGCATCTTGACATCCGTACGGTGACGATGCATTCAAGTCTTTTCGACTGCATTTCGGACGACCCCGACCGCACCGCCGCAAACGTCCGCGCAAAGCTGCTTGCAAAGGCGGGCAACCTTAAATCCGTTGCGGACAAAATTCAGGCGAAGTACGGCATTCCGATTGTAAACAAACGACTTTCCGTAAGCCCCGTAAGCCTTATAGGCGCGGCAAGCGGCGGCTACAAGCAAATTGCCTTGGCAATGGACGAAGTCGCAAAGAGCATAGGCATAGACTTCATCGGCGGTTATACCGCGCTTGTACAGAAGTCGATGACCAAGGAAGAAAAAGAGTTCATTCTCACCATACCCGAAGTTCTCGCGTCCACCGAAAGAGTGTGCGCAAGCGTGAACGTCGGTTCCACGAGAGCGGGTATCAATATGGACGCGGTCAGACTTATGGGCGAAGTCGTCAAGGAAACGGCGCGTCTTACTGCCGCCGACGACAGCATAGGTTGCGCAAAACTGGTCGTGTTTGCAAACGCCGTGGAAGACAACCCCTTTATGGCGGGGTCGTTCAACGGAGTGAGCGAAGGCGACTGCGTTATAAACGTAGGCATATCCGGCCCGGGCGTAGTCAAAGCCGCCCTCGAACAAATCCGCGGTGAAAGCTGCGACGTACTTAGCGAAACCATAAAGGACACAGCATTCAAAATCACCCGAATGGGCGAACTTGTCGGCAGGGAAGCGGCACGCGAACTCGGAGCAGAGTTCGGCATTGTCGACCTGTCCCTTGCTCCCACGCCCATACGCAACGACAGCGTTGGCGAAGTCTTGCAGGAAATGGGGCTTTCCGTCGTCGGTACTCACGGTACGACGGCATGCCTTGCAATGCTCAACGATGCGGTCAAGAAAGGCGGCACAATGGCAAGCTCGCACGTCGGCGGACTTTCGGGGGCATTCATTCCCGTAAGCGAAGACATCGGAATGATTGAAGCCGTCCGCGCAGGCGCGCTGTCTCTCGAAAAGCTGGAAGCCATGACCTCGGTTTGCAGCGTGGGACTTGATATGATAGCCATACCCGGCGACACTCCCGCCGAAACGGTGTCCGCAATAATCGCGGACGAAGCCGCAATCGGCGTCATCAACAACAAAACCACGGCAGTGCGCGTCATACCTGTTCACGGTAAGAACGAGGGCGACGTACAGTTTGGCGGACTGCTCGGATACGCACCCATAATGCAGGTGTCGAAAGGCAGCGCGGCGGACTTCGTAAACCGCGGCGGCAGAATTCCCGCACCTATACACAGTTACAAAAACTGACTGTTATAGTGTCGTTTTGCAATTATAAACCGCGCAATTTGCAAAATTGGCGAAAAAACACGGAAGAACAAAACCGTTTGTAAATGTCCTGTAACCTGCAATCCGTACAAGATAACGGCGTGCGGAAAGTGCGATACAGGGCGTTAAAATAAGTAATATACACGACGTATTTTCGTCGTCAGATTACAGGAAACTACGTTCCGAAGGGGGAAAATATGGACGTATTGCAGGACCTGAAAATTCTGCTGCAACCTGTGGATACTTTGCGTATCCTTTCTATGAAACGCCGCGTTTTCAAGCGCGTCGCAAAACTGAACGTAACGTGTTCGGAATCCAAAGAACCCGTTCCTTACGAAGAGCGCGAAAAAGGACAGAAACCCGTCCGTCGCGGTCACGTATGGGGCGGGATTTTCGATTGTGCGTGGTTTCACGTCACGGGTGAAATTCCCGAGAAACTGCGCGGCGAAAAACTCTGCGTCATCTTTGACGTGCTTGGCGAAGGTCTTGCCGTAGGAGAAGGAAAAGACGCTTTGCAAGGGTTTTCGCATCTTTTCGGTATAGGCGGCGTAGCCGAATTTTTCAATCCGCCAATGGGGAAAAGCGTGTTCCGTATGAACGCTGACGCGGACAAAGTCGATTTGTGGATTGACGCAGGGTTCAACGGACTTTTCGGCAAAGAAATATTCCGCGGAAAATTCCTGCACGCGAACCTTGCGGTTGCCGACGAAAAACTGTATGACTACTATTTCGATTATCTTGCCGCCGCGTTTTTGAAAGTGGTTGCGAAAGGCAAAGATAAGCTTGCAATATCTTCCGCACTCGGCAAATCCTATTTTGAATACACTTGCGGCAATTACGACAAAGCATCTCGGCGTTTGCGTGCCGTTCTTGAAAAGCCGTCCGAGTCCGACCTTACGGTTACGGCAGTCGGGCATTCGCATCTCGACCTTGCGTGGCTTTGGCCCATGCGCGAAACGGAAAGAAAAGCTGCGCGCACGGTGTCTAACGCCATCCGCAACACCGAGCGTTATCCAGAATACGTATACGGTGCAAGCCAGCCGCAGGAATTCGTTTGGCTGAAAGAGCAGTATCCCGCATTGTACGAGCGCGTCAAAAAGGCGTTCGCAAAAGGCAATTTTGAGCCGCAAGGCGGAATGTGGGTGGAATGCGACACCAATATATCGGGTGGCGAAGCGCTCATCAGGCAGTTTGTTTACGGTCTGGATTTCTGGGAAAAGGAGTTCGGCGTGTCCGTCAACAACTGCTGGTTGCCTGACGTGTTCGGTTACACCGCGGCACTTCCGCAGATTATCAAAGGTTGCGGTATGGATTACTTTATGACGCAGAAAATCAGTTGGAACGAACACAACGATTTTCCTTTGCAGACTTTCCTGTGGCAGGGACTTTCCGACGACGAAGTTCTTGTGCACCTTCTTCCCGCCAACACCTACAACAGTTCGGGCGCGGCGCCTTCGCTTGCCGAACTTTACCGAAACCACAAAAAGAAAGACAAGGTGTCGGACGAAGCATTGATGCTTTTTGGCGCGGGTGACGGCGGCGGCGGTGCTTGCGAAGCCAACATCGAACTCATCAAACGTTACCGCAACACGCGCGGACTGCCCAAAATAAATTTCGGTAAAGCCTGCGATTTCTTTGACAGACTGAACGAAAAGAGAGAACAGTATCCTGTCTACAAAGGCGAACTCTACCTTGAAAAGCATCAGGGTACATATACCACGCAGAGCAACAACAAAAAATACAACCGCACTTGCGAGTACGCATTGCATACGTTGGAAGCGTTGGGAGCGCTTGCGGCAAGAAAAGGATACAAATATCCTTACGTCGAGGTCGCCAAAATCTGGAAAGAAGTTTTGCTTTATCAGTTCCACGATATTCTTCCCGGCTCGTCCATAAACAGAGTTTACAAAGAGACGACGGAACGCTACAAGTCAATGCTTGCCGACCTTGAAAAACTTACTGCGGAAGTCATTGACTTCCTTGCGCAGTCGGCTGAAAAAGAAAACGCAATCGACGGCGTCGCGGCGGACGGAAATGAAAAGCGCGGTAATGCAGTGTATTTCAACCCCGCACCGTTTGCAAGGAAAGAGTATATCAACATCGGCGGAAAGGCGACGTTATACGAAGCCGCGGCTTACTCTTTCGGCGAAGCGAAACCCGTTGCAAGCACTCCGCAGGGACTCAAAATTTCGCAGGAAAGCATAGAAAACGAGTTCCTGAAAGTTGTGTTCTCCAAAGACGGCACAATCAAATCGGTTTTTGACAAAACATCGAAATACGAGTTTAACGGTGCTTATATCAACAGATTAAACGTCTATTACGACAAAAAGTTGCCTTACAACGCTTGGGACATCGACATCAATTACACAAAGAAACGCCCTTCGCACTTCAAGGCGGTGTCAAGCAGGTCGTATATTGACGGAGCGTCCGCCGTTGTGGAAACGGAGTACCGTTACGGCAAATCGTCGCTGGTGCAGAAGTCTGTTCTCACAGCGGGAAAACCGTACGTCGAGTTCGATACGTCCGTTGACTGGCACGAAACGCACAGAATGCTGAGGGCGGAATTCATGCCGTCGGTCTTTGCGGATAAAGTGACGTGCGACATTCAGTTTGGCAATATCTCACGCTCTACAAAGACGGACAACAAAATCGATTGGGCGCAGTTCGAAATTTGCGCGCACAAGTACGTTGACGTGTCAAAGGACGGTAAAGGGTGCGCATTGCTTTCCGACAGTAAATACGGTTTCCGCGTGAAAGACGGACTTATGAGCATAAACCTGCTGCGTTCTCCCGTTTATCCCGACAAAACCGCCGACCGCGGGAAGCACCGTTTCCGTTATGCATTCTATCCGCATACGGGTGATTGTTTCTCGGCAAAAGTTCCCGAACAATCCTATCTTTTCAACCTGCTTCCCGTCGAAACGAAATGCAAAAACGTATCTTCGGTTTCTCCCGTATCTTTGTCCGCAGGCAACCTCGTTGTGGAAACACTCAAACCTTCGGAAGACGGCAAAGCAACGGTTATCCGTGTATACGAAAACGAAGGCAAGGCGTGCACGGCTACGGTTTCGCTCGGTTTCGGTTATGACAAAATTTACGAGTGCGATATGCGCGAAAACAATGCCGTCGAATGCGGTGCGGAGTTGTCGTTCAGACCTTACGAAATCAAAACGCTTTACGTGATTTGACATATGGAAATCGAGCGCGGTCGGCTGCATTGGCCGCACTGATTTACTCATTCCGCGCGAGAGCGGTTGAACGCCCGCATAAATATAAGTTAAATGTTGGTAGTCTGCTTTGAGGTCGCAAGCGGACAAGCAAGGCGCAAAAGGGCAGTCCACAAACTCATCGACTGAACAAGCAAATTCAATAACATCAGTGACTTAATGAAAAACTCAATTAAAACGCGCCCCGTAAGGAACGCGTTTTACTGTTTTTGCAGATTTGAATTGCTTACAATTCTTTTCAGTTTTCGTCCGAATTATCGTCGGTTTGTTCGCTTTCCGGTTGTTCGGGAGTGACGATGCTTTCGTCGACGTTCACGACGTTTTCTTCATTTTGTTCTGCGTCGGAAGTTTCCGAAGCGTCCGCATCGGCGTTTTCGGAAGTTTCGTTGTTTTCGGTGATTACTTCTTCCAGAATTTCGCCGTTTTCCGTACAGGCGGCGCGACGTTCTTCGTTTATGGCTCTGATTTCGGCAAGTTTGGCATCCGTCAGTTCATAACGGTGCATCGGGATTGCCTGCAATATGCAGCCGATAGCGGGAACGATTGTGATGAGTATGAACATCATCATCGTGATTTCGGGATATTCCGCGGCAAAGTTCAACGTGAACGTTTGTCCACTTTCCGCTGCGGCTTCGATTTGTTTGCTGAGCGAGTCGATGACGGGTGTATAACTTACAAAACCGAGCAACAGGTTGGAAATCAGAATTGCTATGCCTGCCGAGAGTTTGGAGTTGAAAGTAAGACCGCTGAAAAAGATACCGTCGTTTCTTTTTCCCGCTTTCCATTCAATATAGTCGACGCTGTCGGCAATCATTACGGGTTGCAGCGCTATGGTAAATCCGCTGAAAAATCCGTAAAGCGCAAGCATGATTATCATGAGTGCGAGATAACCCGGTTCGTGCAGCAAAGTAAGGTTTTGGAATGCGGCGAAGAACATTACGAGCATTGGCACCGCGCTCAAATACGACGTCCAGAGATACAATCGTTTCTTTGTGAATTTCGTGCCCATTGCAGGCGTTATTACCATTGAAAGGATATATCCGACCATAAAAGGAGCGCCGAGGTAGATAAGCCAAAGTCCCTCGTTACCGTCGCCCATAACCCATTTGCAGAAGTACATACCCGCAGTCAGAAGCAGCGTTTTTGTGCACCCGAGTATACCCGATATGAACACACGCACAAACGGCGAATTGGATTTTACGGTTTTGAGAATATCTTTTACGTTTGAAGTCTGGGCGTTTGGAAGGTCGACGCGTTCACGGACAAACGGGAACGTAACCTTGAAAAGTATCATACCTATTACCACTATAATAAGGGTAGTGAAAAGGTATCCCTGTTCCTGTGAAAAATATCCGCTGTGGTTGGCAAGTCCTTCGTTTGCGAAGATGCCGAGGTCAAGTCCGCCGATGAAGTTTTTCATCGGCGCATAAAGTGCCGTTACCACTGCGCCGAGATTGCCGACAACACGTGCCGCAGATATGAGTTTCGTGCGCTTTCCTTCGTCGGGAACCATTCGCGACGGCAAACTCCAAAGCGGAATGTCGCACAAAGTGTAAATGGGCGACCATAAGAAGTAAATCATCACGAGATACGTGATCTTCGCGCCCATCGGCCAGTCCGAAATCGGCATGAACAACAGCAAAGTTATCACGGCGACGGGGAGAGGCATATATTTCAGATATGGTCGACATTTGCCCCAGCGTGATCTTGTGTTTTCCATAATGACGCCCATGACGGGGTCGTTCAACGCGTCCCACACGCGGCAAGCGGTAAGTATGATACCGACAACCGCAATGTCAATCATGACGACGTCGGTGTAGAATACCGACAACGCCGCGCCGATTATGTTGTAAATCATGTTCTGACCCAACATACCGACAAGGAACGCAATGCCTTCTCGACGGGAGTAATCTCCCATCTGTTTTTCCGCTACGGGAAAAGACCAGGTCAAAGCCTTTTTGACGAAATTCATATTTTCCTCCCTTATCAATTTTGTCAAAAAGTTATAAACTGTTTATGTTTTTCCGCCATTGAACATACGCAAGGCGGGAGTTGCGACTATTGTTTGCTGGAAAGACACTCCACGGCTGTAAGATTGCCTTTCAGCGAGAACTTTCCGACCGCCGCATACGGCAGGAAGAAATAGTCGCCTTTTTTTATCGGACGTTCGTAGTCTTCGCCCACAATCACGCCGTTTCCGTCTACTATCGTCCATACGGCGGCGGAATTTTCCATAACGGTTTCGCCGTCCGAAAGAGTGTATCTGTTTTCTGCAAAACAGGGTGTGTCCTCGTAAGAAATCAAACTTTCGATTTTCAGTTTATCGTCGCAAAATACGGTTTTAGGCGTTATTTTGCATTCTTGAACTGCTTTTTCGCCGAATTTATCGAAATCGAATACGCTCATTGCGAGGTCGCGTCCGAGCCCCAGATACTTTTCCTGTTCGCTCACTCTCGATTCGCCGCACCAGTTTTCAATCTGTATCGTGAAGTCGGTGGGTTCTTGTGCTTCGAGTATTGTGCAGCCTGCGCCGATTGCGTGAATGAGCCCCGCACGAATAAGAAAAACGTCGCCGACTTCCACTTTTACAGGGGTTATCAGTTCGGTCAGAATATCTTTTTCGTCTAGGCTTCTGTCTGCATATTCTTTGAGTGTGTCGAGGTTTATTTTGTCTTTGAATCCGAAATAAAGTTTAGCGTTGTCGTCGCGTTTTGCAAGGACGAGCCACGCTTCCGTTTTGCCGTATGGGCTGCCGAAATTTTTAGCCGAAAACTCTTTTGTCGGGTGAACCTGAACGGGCAATCTAATTGCGCTGTCAAGATATTTCACAAGGCAGTCGTATTTTTTGCCGCCGGTAAGCGCTTCGGCTTCCGAACGGAGCAAATCGTCAAAGTAAATGTCCGTACCTTCGACGACTGACACGCCGTCACGATCACCGAAATATACGGGGTTGATTGCTTTGACTTTGCTTGCAATCCATTCTTCGGGGAAATCGTTATCGCCCGTGCTGTCCGCCATAAGAGAACGGAAACCTTCGCCGCCTACGTAGTTGCGGAATACGCGGTTTCGCTTAAAAAATACGGGTTTTGTAACAATGCTTTTTATATCTGTCATTTTACAGCCTCCGCTTCGGAAAGAGTCGGCATTGCACCCGCGCCGCCTTTTCTCGAGATGACAACCGAACATGCGTTTACGGCAAGTTTCATAGCGTCGTCGACTCCGTCAACGGTGAGGTCGCATTCGTTTTGCAGAATTTTGTAAATTATGCTGCCGATAAAACAGTCGCCCGCGCCCGTTGTATCAACGACTTCGGACGATTTTGCGGGATAAACGCGGCTTGCAAGGTTGCGGTCGTAAACTGCCGAACCCTTTTCGCCTTTGGTAAGGAAAACAAGTTTTGCGTTGGGCGCTTTTTCAAACAAAGTCTGAATGCCTTGAACCTCGCATTCGCAACCGACTAGCAACGCCATTTCTTCGTCAGTCACTTTGACAAAATCGGCATATGGCAGAAAGTCTAAAACGGTAGCACGGAGTTTTGTCGCGTCTTTCCAAAGGTGCATTCTGACGTTTACATCAAAACTCACAAGACAGCCGCATTCGCGCGCATATTGCAATGCGCGTTCGTGTGCGTGTTTTGTCGGCGATTCCATAAGTGAAATGGAACAGAAATGCAACACATCGCCTTTTTCGAATATGTCTTTTTTCACTTCGTAGTCGTGCAGATTTGCATCTGCTGGATTGTCGCGATAGAAAAAGAAATCGCGTTCGCCGCTTTCGTAAAGGTCGACGACGACAAGACCGGTTTTGCAAGTTTCGTCAATTACGGTAAGAGAAGTGTCAATGCCGTATTTTTTCAGTTCGCCGAGAAGGAATTTTCCGAAATTATCGTTTGCGAGCTTTCCGAAATAACAAGCGTGCGCACCGAGTTTTGCAACGGCGGCACAAACGTTGGCGGGAGCGCCGCCCATTTTTGCGGTGTAAGTCAGTTCCTTGGGTGCAGAGGGCAGAAAATCAATAATACAATCGCCCATGCAAATCAGCTTGCTCATTTTTCCCTCTTATCTTTTGATATTCGAAATACAAAACAATTATACCATAGTTAAGTCTAAAATCAATGCCCAATATTTATTAATATTCAAGACAAAATAGTAGTCAAATATAAATGGACATGCGGAACTTTATCTGCATGTCCTGTTGTATGGTGTAGCCGAAGGGACTTGCTCCGCTCGGCTTTGTAACGTACTTGTCGCACGGCACAGGATAACATAGTATTCGCACAACAGACGTTGCCTTCGCTATCACGCCTTGGCGGGACAACAGTTCTTATGGACTATTGCCTAATCCGCCCATTCAAGTCCCAAATAATCGCGACAATTAATAAGGACATGCGGAACTTTATCTGCATGTCCTGTTGTTTGGTGCAGCCGAAGGGACTTGAACCCATACGGTTTCCCACCGGAACCTAAATCCGGCGCGTCTGCCAATTTCGCCACGGCTGCCTATAAATTTTGCTCATCTATTATATCATATCGGCGCAATAAGTAAAGCAAATAGCCGTTTGCGCCAAAAAATGCATAAATAAGTGAAAAATCCTTGCTTTTTTTCTGATAGTTTGATATATTATATCTCGTTCGCGGGAGTGACTCAGTGGTAGAGTGTCACCTTGCCAAGGTGAAAGTCGCGGG
>URAF01000013.1 GCA_900545885.1 uncultured Eubacteriales bacterium | reverse complement strand
TTGCGGGAGAATTCCGTTTTGTTCCCGAGAAAATGCACGATTATTCGGACAAGAAAATCGCCGTCATCGGCGGCGGTCCCGCGGGGCTGTCCTGCGCATATTATCTTGCGATTGACAACTATTCCGTGACGGTGTTCGAAAAAGAGAAAAAACTCGGCGGTATGCTTACTTTCGGCGTGCCTTCGTTCAGGTTGGAAAAGGACGTGCTCGACGCCGAGATAGACGTTTTGCGCGAACTCGGAGTAGAATTCAGAACGGGTGTGGAAGTCGGCAAGGACGTCACACTCGACGAACTCCGTGCGCAGGGATATAAAGGTTTCTACATAGCAATCGGCGCGCAGGGCGGCAGAAAACTCGGTATTGAGGGAGAAAGCGCCGTCGGCGTCGAAGCAGGCGTGGATTTCCTGCGCAGAGTCAACCTCGGCGAAAAAGTAGCACTTCGCGGAAAAGTCGCGGTTATTGGCGGCGGCAACGTCGCAATAGACGTAGCGCGCACGGCAGTCAGATGCGGTGCGGACGAAGTGACGATTTATTGCCTTGAAAAACGCGACGAAATGCCCGCACTCGAAGAGGAAATAGCGGAAGCGGAAGAAGAGGGCGTCAAAGTTGTCAATTCCGTCGGACCGAAGAGCATAACGGAAAAGGACGGCAAAGCGGCAGGCGTAAAATTTGTAAAATGCGTATCCGTGTTTGATAAGAACGGCAAATTCGCTCCCGTATACGACGAAACCGCGGTATCGGAAGTCGAAGCAGATTACGTGCTGGTTGCCGTAGGACAGTCCATTGTGTGGGGAGATTTGCTCAAAGGCAGCAAAGTCGAACTCAACGGCAACAACACCGCAAAAGCCGACGGATTTACCTATCAGACGGCAGAACCCGACATCTTCGTGGGCGGCGACGTTTTCACGGGACCGAAGTTTGCAATCACGGCGATTGCGGCAGGCAAACAGGGCGCGATATCGCTTCACCGTTTCGTGCAACCGGGACAAAGCCTCGTAATCGGTCGCGACAGACGCGAGTACGTAGCCCTCGACAAGAGCAACGTGGACAAGGACGGTTACGACCGTGCACCCCGTCAGAAAGCGGGACACAATTCCGCAAACGACAAGACCTTCCGCGACAACAGACTGACATTTACGGAAGAGCAGATGAAGAAGGAAACGGAAAGATGTCTTGGGTGCGGCGCCGTGCAGGTCAACGAGTATATGTGCGTCGGTTGCGGTATGTGTGTGACCAAGTGCAACTTTGACGCGATACGCCTTGCAAAGCGTTACGACGGACACGGAACTACGTTTGAAAAACTGCCCGTAAAGATGGCGGGATATATGGCAAAACGCACGGGCAAAATCATTGCCCGCAGTATCAAGGACGCGTTCACAATCCGCAAAGACTGAACGTAATTCGCGTGAAAACTCGTCGCATTTTCTTTGTGTGAAAAGTCGGTAACGTGCGCGGAGTAGATGAGCGAAGAAAAATTGCAATATAACAAAAACGCAGGTTGACAGGCATAAAATGCTTTGTTAATCTGCGTTTTGTGTTTGTTTTTCAAAAATAAATTTGCAATGATGTTGACCTGTGGGCAAGGTTTTTCAGTTTTCCGAATGTCGGATTTCAAGGTGTGGAAGCGACTTGCGGAGTGCGTCAATCGGTTTGATTGTGCCTTGTCGCCGTCAGGGATTTCACGGACTGCCTTCGGTTGCGGAAAGCGTTTCGGTTACCGTTGCCGCACGCAGTCCCGCATTGCCGATTGCGTCGAGAATGTCGGGCAGGGCTTCGACGGTTTTTTCGGTGGGGTGCATAAGTATAAGGTCGCCTGCGGCAAGGTCTTTGACTGCGCGTTCGTATATCAGCGCGGCGTCGTGGTCGCGCCAGTCAATCGTGTCACGCGTCCACATTATGACTTTGTATTCCAGTTCTTCGCACACTTCGAACATTGTTTTGCCGAGGCTTCCCGAAGGCGGTGCGAACAGTCTGGGAACCGCCGCGTCAACGACTTCCGCGCCGAGGTCTGAAAGGGTTGCGCGGAGAAGTTTGTCCGTCATCACGATTTCGTCGCGGTTTTGTTGCGCTCCGAGCGCCGCGTGGTCGCGGTGCAGATAACCGTGGTTGCCCAGTTCGAAACCTTCCGTCGCAAGACGTATCACGGCGTCGCCGTTGCGTTCCGCCCATTTGCCGCCCACGAAAAACGTTGCCGACCAGCCGCGTTCGGAAAGAAGCGCGGCAATCTGTTCGACGTATTCCGTGCCTTCGTATACGTTGAACATAAGGCTTACGGTTGCGCCAGTTCTGTTTCCGCTGTATACGGCGTTGTTTGCCGCAACGTCGGCGGGTACTTCGGGATTGAGTGCGAGAAGGGCGGTCACAAGCACCAGAGACAGCACCGCACAGATTATTACGTTTGATGTGATAATGCGAAATCTGCGTTCTTTCATAGTATAAATTATGTTTACGGCGCGGCGGTTATGTGATATAATATTACTATGAATAAAATGGTCGTTTTCGACAGCGGTCTCAAACTTGTGGTTTACGAGAATCACGCTGTCCGCTCCATCGCAACAGGCGTTTTCGTAGGGGCGGGTTCCGTGTGCGAAACCCCCGAACTTTCGGGCATTTCGCACCTTATAGAGCATATGGTTTTCAAAGGAACGGAAACCCGTTCCGCTTTTGATATTGCCCACGAAATCGATTCGATAGGCGCGCAGATAAACGCGTACACGTCAAAGACGTGCACCTGTTTTTACACCGTGTCGCAGGACGTTCGCGCGGATAAGTGCGCAGAGATTCTCGCGGATATGTATTTCAATCCGAAGTTCGACCCCGCCGACCTCGACAAGGAACGCAAAGTCGTAATGGAAGAGTTGAGCGAAAGCGAGGACACCCCCGACGACGTGTGCATGGAAAAACTGTCCGCGGCGTTCTTCAAGGGACACCCGCTCGAAAACAGCATTCTCGGCACGAAAAAAACGTTGAAATCAATCACGTCCGAGGATTTGCACAGCTACAAAAACAAGTTTTACGTCCCGTCAAACACGGTGGTTTCCGTTGTCGGAAACATAACCGTCGAGGATGCCGAAAAACTCGTGCGTAAGCACTTCGAAAGCAAAATGCGTAAAGACTCGGCAAATCCCCGCACGCCGCTTGAAGTCGCGCCGATGAAAGGGCATTTCGCGCACAAGAAAATGGAAATCGAACAGGCGCATATTGCGTTCGCGTTCCCCGGCGTTCCTTACGACACGCGCGAAAACATTGCGGTAAGGTTGCTTGCCGCGGTGTTCGGAATGGAAATGTCGTCAAGACTGTTTCAGAACGTCCGCGAAAAACTCGGGCTTTGTTACAGCATAGTGGGCTATCCGTCCAGTTACGAGAACAACGGAAGTTTCATAATTTACACTTCCACCAATCCGCAGAACATCGAACTTGCGGTCAAAGCCATACGCGACGAAATTCTGCTTCTCGTTGAGGGCGGTATAACCGACGCCGAACTCAATATGGGCAAAGAACAGATTAAGACCTCAATCATACTCGGACAGGAGAGCACTTCCGCGGTTATGAAAGGCGCGGGAAGATACGCGGTCATCACGGGAAAACTCTACGACCTCGACGAGCAGATTGCCGAAGTGGATTCGCTGACCAAAGCCGACGTTGAGGCGGTCGCGCGTTCCATATTCGATTTCGACCGCGTTTCGGCAAGTTTCGTGGGTTCGGAAATCGTCAACATTCACAAGATGATAAAAGGCTGATTTGCAAAGCAGCCGTTTTGAATTCTATTGCGGCAGTTTTAACCGCTGTACGCCCGAAAAGTCGGCGGATATGCGGTTAGTTGCCGAAAAACAGATAATCAAGGTTTTGGGAGAAGATATGCAGACAAAAGACAGTTCCGAAAACAAAATCACTGAGAAAATCGATAACGCCTTTTTCGAGGGTGCGGATTTCGACGGTATGGACAAGCTGGACATAATTTTCGATATGCAGGAGAAGTTTGACCAGGACGTCATCAAAAACAGGAATCTCGGTGACATCACCCCCGAACAGTGGATTCAGAAACAGACGCTCGCAATGCTCAGCGAACTTGCCGAGCTCATTGCCGAGGTCAATTTCAAGTGGTGGAAAAACCCCAAGCCCGTGAACTCCGACAACGTGAAAGAGGAGCTCGTCGACATTCTTCATTTCTTCGTCGGAATGTGCAACCGTTCGGGTATGGACAGCAAGGAACTCTTCCGCCGTTACGTAAAGAAGAACGAAGAAAATTTCAAGCGGCAGTACGGCACTTCGTCAAAAGCGGGTTACTCCCTTTTCGAAGACGGACAAAAATAATTTTTTGCGGGTTCTACCGCTCAAAAACCTCTATCATTACTTGACATAAACGAGATTTATCTCGTTTATTTCATTTATGCCGCCGCTTTCCTCGGATATAATTTCGCTTGTAATTGTATATATTGTGTGGTATAATTGTTAAAAATAATTTTAAAGGACGGTGTATATGAACGATACCAGACAGGTGAGAGCCAATACCGCCAACAGAATAGCCTTCGGAGTGCTCATTCTGCTGGTTTCGCTTTTCGCCTTTATTTGCGACTGCGGCGCGTTCGGCGGCGTGGGCAAAATGGTTTCGTCCTTCCTCATCGGCTTCTTCGGTCTTGCCGATTACGCTTACTCCCTCATCGGGATAGCGGTTGCCGTCGCAATCATCTTCAACGTCCGCGTAAAGATGATTCCTTCCAAAATCGTCAAACTTTCGCTGTTGCTCGTTTTCGGTATCTGGGCACTGCATATTTACTCTTCTTCGGGACACCTTCCCGGCAACGGTTACGGTGAGTACCTTCTCGCGTGCTACCACGGCACCAACACCGCGGGCGGTATGCTTTACGGCATTATTTCCTATCCGCTCATGAAACTCATCACCACCGTCGGCGCGTTGGTCGTAGTGTGTGCGGCGTTTTTCATTATGGGGTTCATCGCCTGCATTCCCACCATCAAGAAAGACGTCACGTATACGACGGTTTCCCGCAGTAAATACGGCAGCAAAATCGACAGCGGCGCAAAGGTTCGCGGCAGCAGAATGGACAGACAGAAATCTCCCTCGATTACCGATTTCGGCGGAGAGTCGGGCGGCAACGCTCTTTACGTCGTCGACGTCGAAGGCGACCCGTTGTCCAAGTCCAGACGCAAGATGAAAGGCGCCGAAGGGTACGACCCGCTTTATCCCAATGCAGGGGCGCACTACGAGGACGAACAAAGAGCCCGCACCACCAAAACAAAACCCGACAAATTCAACACGCGCAGTCTTGCACGCGACATTCTTTTCAGTCCCACTCCCGAAGAGGACAGTCTTTCCAAGTACAACACCATGACCAATCCCGACGAAGCGCTTGCCAATCCAGGAGCGTCGTTCGGTGCGGTGAGAAGAAACGAACTGCGCAGAAAGCTCGGAGTCGACAACAGCGACGCAATGGCGCGGGATATGGTTCGCGAAAGATATTTCGGCGAAACCGCGCCGAATTCCGGTGTTTCGGACAATTCGCAGGACAGACAGTCCAACATCATAAATCCAGACGCAAGGGGAGCGTCCGCACTCGGATACAGTTCCTTCGACGCGTTGAAAGCCGACAGAACCAAACTGTTCGGCGAAATGTTCTCTGGAAAAGAGGGAGAAAAAGCCGCGGATTCGCAGACCGCTTCCGCGACTTCGGGCGGATTCGGATATTCCGGTTCGGGCAGTGCTCCCGCAGACAAACCCGTAAAACGCGAGGTACCCAAACCCACGCGTCCCGTTCTCAAACCGCCCGTCGACAACAGAACTGCAACGGCAACTCCGCCGCAGTCGTCCGCTTCCAATATGGCGGGATTGCACGGAAGTGTGTCGAGAGCGATAACGGGAGAAGAAAAAGCAAAAGCACCGCAGGCGAACTCCATACCCGAAGCCACCGCTTACGAAAAAGCGGGAGTTCCGCCCACGGCGGCGAAAGCGGACGCTTTCAATTCCGCAGTTCTTGCCGCACAGCAAGCGGTCAGCGCGCAACAGCCGCAGGCGGCGCGCAGTGCGTTCGGACAAACTCAACGTCCCGCACAACCCGCAGAACAGCAACGTAAAGTTCCGCGTGCATTCGAGGGTACGGCCGTAACTCCCGAAAAACAGGAAACGCCCACACCTTCCATTCCCAACGCGTTCAGTGCAAATCTCGCACCCGCAGACAGAGTGGGCGGTTTCGGAACGACCGCGCAGACTGCCAAAGCGCCGCAGAGTGCGGAGCCCGCGCCTTCTCCGCGTCAGTCTTCCGTTCCCGCATACAAACAGAACAGACAACAGCGTTCGGCTTCTGCCGATTCGTCGGCAAATCTGTTTGCAAATTCCGCAACGGCGGAAACCGCACCTCATACCGAGGCTCAACGCAAGGTTCAGGACGTTATTTCCAGAGGCGTTAAACAGACCGACGACGCGCCCGCATTCGATACGACAGGCAAGGTAATTCAGCAGTCGATGTTCGCTAAACAGCAGATGGAGAACATCGCCAAGGCGCGCAAGGAAGCGCCGCAGCTTGCAAGTTATGAACATATAGCGGAAGAGCGCAGCAAGCGTATTTACGCGCCGCGCGACAAGAGTTTGCAAAAGACGGAAAATCTCGCCAAGAAAATGGCGAATGATACGTCAAAAGAGCGCCTAACACAGGTCAATATGGAGCAGGCAATTTCGCAGGTTACGCCCCGTAAGCCTTATATTGCGCCGCCTATGAAGTTGCTCGTTCCGCCAGAACCCGCGGTTTCGCAGGACGAAGACTACGAATACAAGAAGAGAGTGTTGGTTGAGACGCTCAATTTCTTCGACGTAAATGCGGAAGTCGTCGAAATCAAGGTCGGACCTACGTTCTCGCTTTATACGTTGCACGTCGAAATGCCCAAGGGCAGAACAATCGGCAGCCTTGTAAGCCTTGAAAACGACATCGCAATGAAGATGGAAGAGGAAAGCGTGCGTATTCTCGCGCCTATCCCCGGCAAAAACGCGGTCGGTATCGAAGTGCCTAACAAGAAACGTCGTATCGTCCGACTCAGCGAAATTCTGCAATCCGCGAAGTTCAATCAGTCCAAGTCGCCCGCGACGTTCGGACTGGGCAAAGACCTGTTCGGCGAAGAGTACGTCTGCGACATCAAAGAATTGCCGCATATGCTTATCGCAGGTGCTACGGGCGCAGGTAAGAGCTGTTGTATCAACTCGTTGATTATCAGTTTGCTGTACAAGGCGTCGCCCGAAGAAGTACGACTCATAATGGTCGACCCGAAACGAGTAGAGTTGTCCGTGTACAGCGGTATCCCGCACCTTATGCTGGACGAAATCATCTGCGACGTCGACAAGGCAATCCGTGCGCTCAACTGGGCAATCACGGAAATGCAACGCAGAATCGAGTATCTGTCCAACCTCAAATATCGCGATATAGACGAGTACAACCAGAACTGCGAGAAAGAGGGCTACGAAAAAATGCCGCGTATCGTCGTCATAGTCGACGAACTTGCCGACCTTATGGCGCAGGGTAAGAAAGCCGTCGAAGACGCAATCAACCGTATTGCCCGTCTTGCGCGTGCAGTCGGCATTCACCTTATTCTCGCAACGCAAAGACCGTCCGTCGACGTCGTCAGCGGTACAATCAAGAACAACCTGCCTTCGCGTGTCGCGTTCAAGGTTACGTCGGGACCCGACTCCCGTACCATTCTCGACGCGGGCGGAGCGGAAAAACTGCTCGGCAACGGCGACCTGTTCTATATGACTCCAAAAATCGCCAACCCCATACGTATGCAGGGCGCGTTCATATCCAACTCCGAAGTCAAGAGCGTCGTTGATTTCATCAAGGAACACAACGAAAGCTATTATGACGAGAGAGTAAAGGACGCAATCTTCAAGGAAAAGACGGAAGAGCCTGCCGAAGGCGGAAAGAGCGGCGGCAAGAAAGCGGCGGACAAGGACGCAATCCCGCCCGAAGTTTTCGAAGCAGTCAGAATGGGACTGGAAGGAAACCTCATCACCATTTCCAGTATGCAACGTAAACTCGGACTCGGTTTCCCGAAAGCGGCCAAGATTTTCGACATAATGAAAGACATGAACCTCATCGAACCCGACCCCGAGAGCAAAAAGCATAAAGTCTGCATTACGGAAGAGGACCTCGAAGAGCTAATGCAAGCCAATTCTTCGGAAGAAGACGACGAATAATGACGGTTGCGCCCGCTCTGTTGCGGGCGAAGCCGCGGAGAACCAAAGTATGAAATTCGGTGTTATTTCACTCGGCTGTGACAAAAACAGAGTGGATTCGGAAAAAATGATAGCAAGGCTTGTGGCGGCAGGACATACGCCCGTTTCGGACGAAAACGAAGCGGACGTTATCATTGTCAACACCTGCGCTTTCACCGAAGACGCCAAAAACGAAGCCATAGACGAAATACTGGGTGCTGCGGAATACAAAAAGGACGGTAAGAAAATTATTGTCACCGGTTGTCTGCCGCAGAGATACATAGACACGCTGGAAGAGGAGTTTCCCGAAGTAGACGCGTTTCTCGGCGTTGCGGACTACGACGAAATCGTACCCACCGTCGAAAAAATCGCAAACGGCGACAAAATCTATTGTTGCGGGGGCGGCGACGCGTATTACGGCGGCAGAGTTCTCACCACACCCTATCATTATGCGTACCTCAAAATCGCGGAAGGGTGCGACAATCATTGCACATACTGCGCAATTCCGTCCATACGCGGAAAGTACCGTTCCGAAAGCATGGAAAATCTGCTTGCGGAAGCAAAGGAACTTGCCGAAGACGGAGTCAAGGAAATCATACTCGTAGCGCAGGACGTCACAAGATACGGTATAGATTTCGACGGGAAACCGCACCTTACCGAACTTGTCGGCAAACTTGCGGAACTTTCTTTCGAACGCATAAGGCTTTTGTATCTCGAACCCGAAATGGTGACGGACGAACTCATCGAGTTTGTTAAGAACACGCCGAAGGTTTGCAAGTATATGGACGTTCCGCTTCAACACGTCGACGACGAAGTGCTGAAGCGTATGAACCGCCATACGACCGAAAAGTACACCCGCGAACTTGTCGCCAAAATCAAGAAGGCGGGAATTACCATGCGCACGTCGTTCATTTCGGGGTTCCCCGGAGAAACGGAAGAGGCGCACCTCAAACTCAAAGAGTTCCTGAAAGAAGCCAAAATCGATTTTGCCGGGGTGTTTGCGTATTCGCGTGAAGAAGGAACGCCCGCCGACAGAATGCGCGGTCATCTTGACGAAGAAACCAAAAAGCGCAGAGCAGACGAACTGCGCGAAGTCGAAAACGCGGTCATAGAAAAGAACTGTGCCGTAACCGTCGGAAAAGTCGTCAAAGTGCTTTACGACGGTATCGATTATGACAGACAGTCTTTCTACGGACACACCGAAAGACAGACTCCCGACGTCGACAACGTGGTGTATTTCACCTCCGACGAAGAAGTGTCAATCGGCGAAATCTACGACGTGGAAATTGTCCGCACGGACGGAATAGACCTCATTGGGAGAACAGTATGACACTGGCTACAAAAATCACACTTGCAAGAATAGTTCTCATAGTACCCACGGTGGTGTTTTACGTTTTGGCGATGTTTTTCGACAATCTGTACATGCCGTTTATAATCGTGTCCTGCATACTTTTCAGCGTGCTGTGCGCCACCGACTTCGTTGACGGACACATCGCTAGAAAGACGAACACTGTTTCCGCGCTCGGCAAATTCCTCGACCCGCTCGCGGACAAAATCGTCATCGTCGTTATGCTGTTCCTCATCGTGTGCTTCGACGATATACGCCTTTTCCCGTACGATTCGCTGGTCATAGCTTTGCTCGGCGGACTTATCCTCACGCGTGAACTTACCGTCAGCGTATTCAGAGCGGTTGCCGCAAGCAAAGGTCTTGTGCTTGCAGCCGACATCTACGGCAAAATCAAAACCGTACTGCTGGACGTCGGCGTGGCGCTGCTCATTCTCGGCGGTTTCCACATCGTGCTTGCCGCAATAGCGGAAGCGATTTTCTATCTCGGCGCGGTTATGACTGTTGTTTCGGGCGTCAATTATCTTATCAAGAACAAACACGTACTTGCCGACCCCGAAAAGAAAGAGCAGGCTCCTGCGGCGGCTGACGTTAAAGAAGCCGCGGCGGACAAGGCCGAAAACGAGAACGATAACAAGTAATCAAACAAGTAAGAAAACAAGTTCGACTTAATCCAACTTGAATTGACGATTGGGTGAATGTCGAACCTCGTTGCATCAATCACTAAAATACAACAATAAAAACCGAACGCACAAAACTCGAAAGAGGCGGTAAAGCCGAGTACAAGCGTTCGCGGAGCAGGAAAGCGCGGAATGAAAGAGGCCGTAAGACAGGAGAAAAACACGTTTGCCGAATATGCCGTACTTGCGGCTGAACTGGGCTCGAAAGAGGGACATCTGTCCGAAAAATCGCTGTGCAGACATCTCGGCATACACGCTCCGACCGCCGTCAAACTGCTTTGCGCTTTCGATATGGCGGGATTGCTCGGCGACGAAGACAAGAAAAAAGGGTTCGTCTGGCAGGGCAACGCGGACGACGTTGCCGCGCTGAAAACAAGACGCGACAGCCTCGGACAAACCTATTTGCCGTTGGTCGAACGCGACAAGGATTTCGAAAAGGTAGGTTATACGGGATATTTGTTCGGAACGCTGGTTCCCGCACTCAAACTAGGACTGACGTTCGGAAGCCTGAGCGTAATATTCCTGCAACGCAAAATGTCCGTCGTCAACGAGCGCGCGCACGAGATATACGACCTGCTCGGGATTTGCGGGTTTTACGACGGTGACGACCCTATAAATCCCGGTCGTAAACTTATGACGGTTACGCACTCCGACTACGACGGAATGTACGTAAGACTGGAAAAAAGAAAATGATTTGCGAAGTGATGAAAGTCTGCGGTCTCGACTGCGACGAGATATGCGACAAGCTGTCGGAGATAGCCGACAAAGGCGTGGATTTTTCCGTTGAGGAATGTTGTCTTGACGCGAAGATAACCATGACTTCTTCGTTGGACAAAAAATCTTTCGACGCGGTCAAAAGTCTTGCATACAACATCTTCGACGAACAGGTTTACTGTGCCGAAGACAAGGAGTTGCACGACCTTGCGGCGCAACTTCTCAAACTCAACAACAAGATGCTTGCCGTTGCCGAAAGCCTGACTGGCGGTGAAATCTGTTCGCGGCTTACGTCGGTTGCAGGCATAAGCGAAAACTTTTTCGAAGGCGTCGTGTGTTATAACCGCGCCGCGAAAATGCACAGACTCTGTATCCCGAAAGCGTTGATAGGCGCATACGGTGCAGTCAGCCGCGAAACGGCGTACGCAATGGTCAAGGGGTTGCTTGTTCCTCCCGTGAACATAGGACTTGCGACGACGGGACTTGCGGGACCGCAGGGCGACGAAGGAAAACCCGTCGGACTTGTCTACATCGGCGTCGGTGCGGGAGAGTTCATAACCGTGTTCGAGAAACACCTTTCGGGCGACCGCAACCGCATAAGAAAGGCTACGGCAAACCTTGCGCTTTTCTACCTCGTGCGCTATCTGCGCGGAGATATACTGCAACTGTAACGCTGTACTGTAACTGCAAAGCTGTAAAAAGGTTGTACGGACAGAGATAAGACGATATCGGAACGAAAATCACCGAAACGACGGTTTAACCGAACGTTTCGGACATATAAACATCAGAAATACTTATTGCGGGCAATCCGCTTTGAGGACAAGGAGATTGAATTATGGCAGATAAGGACAGAGGAAATCCGTTGGAACTCGCGCTTGCGCAGATTGAAAAGCAGTTCGGCAAAGGCGCAATCATGCGTCTCGGTGACAACGACGTTCAGAAAGTGGAAGCAGTTTCCACGGGTTGTCTGACGCTCGACATCGCGCTCGGTATCGGCGGTATCCCCAAGGGAAGAATTGTCGAAATATACGGACCCGAGTCTTCGGGTAAAACCACCGTTGCATTGCATATCGTGGCGGAAGCGCAGAAAGCGGGCGGCACTGCGGCGTTCATCGACGCGGAACACGCGCTCGATCCGTCCTATGCGTCGAGACTGGGCGTTCAACTCGAAAACCTGTATATCTCCCAGCCCGACAACGGCGAACAGGCGCTTGACATAGTCGAAACGCTCGTACGCAGCGGTGCAATCGACGTAGTCGTCGTCGACTCCGTTGCCGCGCTCACTCCGCAAGCCGAAATCGACGGCGAAATGGGTGACAGCCACGTCGGTCTGCAAGCAAGACTTATGTCGCAGGCGTTGAGAAAACTCACCGCGGTTACATCAAAGAGCAAGTGCTCCATCATATTCATCAACCAGCTTCGCGAAAAAGTCGGCGTCGTGTACGGCAGTGCGGAAACCACCACGGGCGGCAAGGCGCTCAAATTCTATGCGTCCGTCCGTATCGACATCAGAAAGACGGAGTCCATAAAAGACGGCAGCGACATTATCGGCAACCGCGTCAAAGCCAAAATCGTCAAAAACAAGGTCGCGCCTCCTTTCAAGGTTGCGGAATTCGACATTATGTACGGCACGGGTATATCTTCGTTGGGTTGCCTTATCGACCTTGCCGTCCAGAACGGATTTATTCAGAAGAGCGGCAGCTGGTTCAGCTACAACGACGAGAAAATCGGTCAGGGCAGGGATAAGGCAATCGAGTTCCTCCGTCAGCACCCCGAAATTTCGCAGGAAATCGACGCAAAAGTCCGCGAAAAGTACGGTATGTAATTTCCGTATCTTCCGAGCGGTTTTGCAAAATCGGCACTTTAAACGCCGTTTTCGGTATTCTGAACGTATCAATCGCGCCCCGTCGGGCGCGATTTTTTTCCGATTGCGTTTTCTCTATTCAAACTTGACTTATAACGGAATTATAGTATATAATTATAACGACAATTCGTTATGCGTACACGCGTCGCGTATTGATTATATATATGGAGAGGTCATTCGATGACAAGCAGTATGAATTTATTGCTTGCCGCACTCGAAGTCGGTCCTATTGTTGGAATAGCCGTCGCCGCACTCGTTGTCGGTGCGCTCGTCGGACTGTTTGGATATAGACTGTATTCGCAAAACAAAATCGGCCTGGCTAAAAGGGAAGCGGCAAGAATTCTGGAAGAAGCGGGCTTGGAAGCAAAAGCCATCCGCAAGGACGGTATGCTCGAAGCCAAAGAACAACAAAACAGAATGCGTTCCGAGTTCGAAAAGGAAACCAAAGAACGCAGAGCCGAATGGCAGAGAGCGGAAAACCGTCTCCTGCAAAAAGAAAACGCGCTCGACAAAAAAGACGAATCTCTCAACAAGAAAGAGGACGCTCTCGATAAGAAAATCGCCGAACTCGAAAAGGCGCAGAAATCAGTAGAAGAGAGCAGAGAAAGACTGAAATCCATTGAAGAGGAACTCAACCGTTCGCAGGAAGTCATGCAGAAGGAACTCGAAAGAGTCGCAGGTATGACGAAAGAGGAAGCCAGTCAGGAACTTAAAGACGCTTTGCTTGACGAAGTCAAACGCGGAGCGGCGGCAGAAGCGAAAGCAATCGAAGCCGAAGCCAAAGAGAATGCCGTAAAAGAGGCACAGAACATTATAGCGACAGCAATACAGAGATGCGCGGCAGACCACGCCACCGAAAACACGGTCAGCGTTGTCGCCCTGCCCAACGACGAAATGAAGGGCAGAATCATCGGCAGAATGGGCAGAAACATTCGTGCGTTGGAGTCCGCGACGGGCGTTGACCTGATTATCGACGACACTCCCGACGTAATCACTCTTTCGAGTTTCGACCCCGTGCGCCGCGAAGTGGCAAGACTTACGCTCGAAAAGCTCATCGCCGACGGACGTATTCACCCCGCACGTATCGAAGAAATAGTCGACAAGGTGCGCCGCGAAGTCAACGCGTCCATTAAGGAAGCGGGTGAAGAAGCGGTGTTCGAGGCAGGCGTGCACGGACTGCACCCCGAACTCGTCAAAATTCTCGGCAGACTCAAATACCGTACCAGTTACGGACAGAACGTTCTCAAACATTCGCTCGAAGTTTCCTTCCTTGCCTCGCTTATGGCGCAGGAACTCGGGCTTGACCCCAAGGTTGCAAAGCGCGCGGGTCTTCTGCACGACATAGGCAAAGCCGTCGACCACGAAGTCGAAGGCACGCACATTCAAATCGGCGTCGAGCTCGCCAAGAAGTACAAGGAACACGCAGACGTCATTCACGCGATTGCCGCTCACCACAACGACATCGAACCCGAAACGGTTGCGGCGGTGTTGGTACAAGCGGCGGACGCAATCTCTTCGGCTCGTCCGGGAGCGCGTCGCGAATCGTTGGAAAACTACGTCAAGCGTATCGAGAAACTCGAAGACATCGCAAAATCTTTCGACGGAGTCGACCAGACTTACGCAGTTCAGGCGGGCAGAGAAATCAGAGTTCTCGTCAAACCCGAACAGGTTGACGACGCGGCGACGGTTTTCCTTGCAAGGGAAATTGCCGACAAACTCGAAAACGAGCTCGAATATCCCGGACAAATCAAAGTCAACGTCATTCGCGAAGTGAGAAGCGTGGATTATGCAAAATAATTTTGTCAAATCCGAAGAAGAAACAGCTCTTATGCGGCGAGCCGCGGACATCATCGACGACGTTTTCGATTATGTTCTCGGCGAACTGCGTGAAGGCGTGACCGAAAAGCAAATCGCAGACGCGATTTTCGCAAAAGCCGTCGAACTCGGCGCCAGCGGCGTGTCGTTTGACACAATCGTGGCATTCGGAGCGGGCGGTGCCGAACCTCATCACGTACCGACAGACACTCCGCTTGAAAAGGGTATGTTCGTCACCATAGATATGGGTGCGGTCGTCGGCGGATATTGTTCCGACTTTACCCGCACGGTTGCTTTCGGCGAGGTCGGCGAAGAAATGCGTCACGTCTATGACGTAGTGTACAAGGCGCAGAAAGACGCACTCAAAGCCGTGGCGGACGGCGTTGCCTGCAAAGCGGTGGACGCAGCTGCGCGCGATTATATCGCGGAATGCGGTTTCGGCGAATATTACGTTCACGGAACGGGACACGGCGTCGGTACGCTCATTCACGAGTCGCCCACGCTCAACGCAAGGAGCGACGAAATCCTCATGCGCGGTCAGGTCGTTACCGTCGAACCCGGTATCTATCTTCCGTCCAAAGGCGGCGTTCGCATCGAAGATATGATCGAAGTCGGACAGGATAAACCTTTCAGCAGACACAGCACGGAACTTATAGTTCTATAAATACCAAAATCCATACTACAGGAGATAATATTATGGCACAAATTATGGCAGGAGACCTCAGAAAGGGCGTTACGTTCCTCTATGAGAACAACATTATGACGGTTGTAGACTTCCAGCACGTCAAACCCGGCAAAGGCGCGGCGTTCGTCCGTACCAAGATGAAAAACGTCGTCACCGGCAGCGTACTCGAAAAAACTTTCAACCCCACCGAAAAATTCGACCTCGCGCACATCGAGACCAAGAATATGGAATATCTCTACAACGACGGCGAGTTCTATTACTTCATGGACAGCGAAACTTACGAGCAAATCCCCCTCAACCACAGTCAGGTCGAGGACGCGCTCAACTTCGTCAAAGAGAACATGAACGTCACGATGAAATTCTTCCAGGGCGCACCGTTCTCTGTCGAACCGCCTAACTTCGTCGAGTTGCTCATCACCGTTTGCGAACCTGCCGTCATCGGCAACACCGCAACCAACGCAACCAAACCCGCAACTCTCGAAACGGGTTACACCCTGCAAGTTCCTATGTTCGTCAACGAAGGCGACACCATCAGAGTCGACACCCGTACCGGCGAATATATGTCCCGCGTCTGATCGTCGGAAAGTTAAAATTCAATTTCGCAAATCGAAAACCCTGCCGTTTGGCAGGGTTTTGTTTTTATCGGCATTTTTCGGATTAGGTAATTAATCATCGAATTGGCTTAATAGCTAACAAATTAATCAAAGTATGGACAAATTAATGAATTGGTCAATCAACAAAGAACAGGTTGATTGAAACAGGTCGGACAAAAACATTGAACGCACGTATACGCCGTGCGTTTTTTATTGTCCGATGTTTTGAAACAGTCAATGAATGCGCGGCAAAGCTGAGGATATTTTGTCGCTTTTTGCGGTTCTGTATTTTAGATTTTCGCACCTCATATCTTTTAGTATGTTCGACGGATTGGTCACGGGTATTATGGCAGGCGCGGTGGCTTCCGCCGCTCCCGAAAACGCCGTCACGGAATTGCGGTTGCGTACGGGAAGACCGCTTGTAGTGTGTACTGCCTCGGACAGAAAAATAGCCCGTATGCCGTCGGGGTTGCCTTACACGGTCACGCAGACGGACATTGAAAGACTGTTGGGACTTGCTTCCGATTTCTCCGTGTATGCGGTCAACGACCAGCTTGTAAAAGGTTATATGGCGCGCAAGGGTATAAGGATAGGCGTTGCGGGCGAAGGTGTGCTTGACGGCGACAGCCTTCTCACGATGAAACACATATCTTTTCTCACCGTACGCATACCGCACAGCGTGAAAGGTGTTGCAGACGGAGTTAGAAGTAAGGTTTTCGCGGACGGAGAAGTCAAAAACACGCTTGTGATTTCGCCGCCGTCGGGCGGCAAAACGACAATGCTTCGTGAACTTGCACGCATTTCGTCGGAGCGGTTCAATACGCTGATTATTGACGAGCGGTTTGAAATCGCGGCTGCCGAAAAAGGCGTTCCGACAATGGACGTGGGGGATTGCGACGTCGTGAGCGGAATAGGGAAAAGTGCGGCATACGAAAATACAATCCGCGCAATGAACCCGCAGGTTATCGTGACGGACGAACTGTTCGGCGTAAAGGACGCGGAGTCCGTCTGCGACGTTGTGCGCAGCGGCGTAAAAGTCATTGCGTCGTTGCACGGAAAAGGAGTGGAAAGCGTGTTCCGTTCGTCTGCGTTTTCCAGACTTGCCGAAGTAATCGAACTGTATATAATTTTGTCCGCGCGTCCGCGTGCGGGTACGTTGGTTGCGGTGCTTGACGCCGAAGAAGCGGGGAGGATTGCCGAAGGTGGCTGACATATTGCGACTTATAGCGGGAGGACTTCTGGGGCTTTTATGCTGTTACGGCGGAGTGCTCATAAAACGCTACTACGCCGACCGCGAAAAGTTCTATCGCGACGCGGAGCAGTTCACGGCGGAGCTTATAAGCGAAATAGGTTTCAAGAAAACGCCGCTGCCTGTCGTCATTGCGCAGTTTGCGGAGGGAAAAAGCGGAAAGTTCTGCAAGACGCTTTCGGCGTTCGGGAACAAACTTGGCGCGGGAGTTCCGCAAGACAAGGCGGCGGCGGAAGAAGCCGAGAGCGTACACCTCAGAAAAGACGAGAAAAAGAGGTTGAAAGAGTTTCTGGAAGGGTTGGGCAAAACGTCGCTCGGCGACCAGATGAACGTTTTGAAACGCGCGCGGGAAGAGTTCGCCGCAAAACGCGACAAGTGCGCGGAAGAAACCAAAAGACTGGGCGGAATGTATTTCAAACTTGCGGTTTTGGTCGGCATTGCGTTGATTGTCATTCTGGCATAGGAGGAGTATGGGCGCGGAAATAATACTGAAAATCGCAGGAATAGGGCTGCTTACCGCAATAGTATGCGTGATATTGAAGCGCAGCGACCGCGACGATATAGCGACGTTTGCGACGCTCGCGGGGCTTATTCTCGTCATCGTGCTCGTAATCGACATGGTGGGCGGTCTTTTCGACACTATCAAAAATATTCTGTCCTTGCAATGATACTGATAAAACTCGTGTCAATCGCACTTATCGGGGTTGTCGTCGTAAGCCTTTTGCGTACGGCGAAACCCGAATTTGCCGTATTCGCCGTAATCGCCACGGGGGTGATTATGGTGATTACGATGATAAGTTCGTTGCAGGACGTGATACTCGCTTTCGACAATCTTGTGGAAAAGAGCGGTATAGACGACGCCGTGTTCAGCGCAGTGCTCAAAATCATAGGTATCGGATACATAACCGAATACGCGGCGTCCATAGCCACGGACGCGGGGTGCGGTTCAATTGCGCAAAAGTTGCAGTTCGGCGGGAAAATCGTGATTTTCCTTATGAGCATATCCGTCGTCACCGCGCTTGTCGACGTTGTCAGCGGTCTTATGGACGTAATGTGAAGGCTATGAAAATGTTTGCCCGTTTCGGAAAATCGGAATACAAACGTTTTTTGGCGGCGGCGGTGCTTTTGCTTGTCGCGGTTTCGGCTATGCTTGCGTTGTGTTTTATCTCGGAAGCGGACGGCGTGGCGTACGCCGCAAGCGACGCGCAGGAAAACATAGAAGAGGACCTGAGCGACAACGTGGACGGAACAATCGACCGACTGGATACCGACTTGTTTGAGAAGTTTTTGAAATCGTTGGACGAAGACACTTTGTCAGCGCTCGGCATAGACGACCTCAAAGCCGTATTGAAAAGCATAACAAAGGGCGGAGCACACGACTTTTTCGGCAACTTCATGAGCGCGCTCGGCGGCGTGCTGGGCAACTATTTTCTCGGATTTCTGCCGGGGTTTATCACGATAATCGTTATTTGCCTGCTCAAAAATCTGTTGACGGGCATGACGTCGGAACTCGGCGGCAAATCGACAAACGAAGTCGTGCATGTTGTGTGTTATTCCGCAATCATCGTGATACTTATGACGGGTGCGGTGAAAGTCATCAAAACCGTAACGCATACGATTGACGTTCTATCGGCGTTTTCGGAAGCCGTTTTTCCTGTTCTTTTGACCTTGCTTGCCGCGGTCGGCGGAGCAAGCGGCGTTGCCGTTTATCAGCCGTTTATGGCGGTGCTTTCGGGGTCGATTATCAAGCTGGTACAGACGATTATAGTGCCCGCGTTCATTGCGACAATCGTATTTTCGGTGGTGGGCAACATTTCCAAAAACGTGAAACTCGACAAACTCACCAAACTTTTCAAATCCGCGGCGGGGTGGCTCATCGGCATAGTATTCGGATTGTTCGCTACTTTTCTCACTGCGCAGGGCATAACGGGCGGCGTGATAGACAGACTCAGTTTCAATGCGGCGAAATTTGCAATGTCGAGTTACGTTCCCATTCTCGGCGGTTATCTGTCCGACGGGTTTGACCTGCTGTCCGCGTCAATGGTGCTTGTCAAAAACGCAGTCGGGCTTACGGGCGTTGCCGTGCTGCTTGCGGTGGTGCTTTTCCCGCTTCTGCAACTTGTGGTGTTTATGCTGGGACTTCGTCTTACCGCCGCAATCGCCGAACCCGTGGGCGACGCGCGGACTTCCTCCGTGCTCGGTTCGCTTGCCGACAATATGTCGCTGCTCATAACCGCGCTTACGGGAGTGGGGTTTATGTTTTTCGTTCTGCTTATGCTGATTATCGGCAGTTGCAATCTGGGGGTGTGAAATGCTGAGTGCGTGGATTACGGGGATTGTAGGCGTCATTTGTCTTGGCGTACTTCTAGAAATAGTTTTGCCGGAAGGGCAGACTTCGAAGTACGTCAAAGGCGCGTTTTCTTTGCTTGTGGTGTTCGTCATCGCCGCGCCGCTTCCAAACATCATAGGCGCGCTCAAAAACTGGGAACCCACACTGTCCACGGTATCACCAGACGAGGGATTTTTGCAGGAGTCGTCCGACGTTTTCGCGGACGGAAAAGCCGACGACCTCAAAGCCTATCTTGCCCTGTCAGGGTACGAAACGGAGGTTAAAGTGATCATAAAAGAGGGTTCTTTGTCGAAAATTGAAAGAATCGACCTGATTTTATATCTGTCGGTTCTCGAAAAGGACGAGGAGAATAAACATATATCGAAGGTTCGGAGCGCGGCGGCCGAAAGGTTGTCGGTCGCGGAGTCGTCCGTAACCGTTCAGGTGCGTTACACGGGAGGGGACGGCGATGGAAGTGCTTGACGAAAGAAAGGAAGGCGCTCTCGAAAAAGTCAAATCTAGCGGCTTTTTCAAAAAGCTCAAAGGAATAAAAAACATTCAACTTATCGTCGCAATATTCATAATCGCCGTGGCACTGCTCATATATTCTACCGTGGCAACCGGAAAAGCCGCTTCGTCGGTTTCGGGAACGGAAAGCGGGTCGTCGTCTGTTATGGACGACGAGGAACGCAGGCTCGCCGCCATTCTCGGCGGTATCGAAGGCGCAGGCAGGGTGGAAACAATGATTACCCGCCGCGACGACGAAGTGGTGGGCGTGCTGGTCATTGCAGAGGGTGCGGACGACATCAAGGTTATGTTGAAGCTCCTCGAAGCTACTACAACGGCTATGGGCGTGGACAAGAGCATCGTCGACGTTTATACAATGAAATGATTTTCAGGGAGGACAGTATGAAAATAAAAACCAGAACCAAAAAGATTTTAGTTTTGTCCGTTATGGTGGTCCTGCTCGTTGCTACGGGCGTGCTCAACTGGGCGCTCAATGACCGTCTGATCGACAACACCCCCGCGGACGCCAACGCCGTGACGGAAACCTTCTTCGCAGCCTACCGCAGCGACAGAGAAGCCACGCGCGAATCCGAATTCCTGTATCTCGACGCGATAATCACTTCCGAAACCAGTTCTGCGGAAGCCAAAAAGGCAGCCGAAGAACAGAAACTCGGACTTGTCGAGAGAATGGAAAAGGAACTCCAACTCGAAACGCTCATCAAATCCAAAGGCTTTGAAGACGCAATCGTCACCATGAGCGAATCGGGAGTGAACGTCGTCGTCGGCGCGCCCGAAGTTACCGCGGAGCAGGCGGCACAGATACTCGACATCGTGCAGACGGAAACGACGTTCAAAGCCGCAGACGTCAAAATCATACCTTACAGCTGATGGCGGAACGCTCACAACACGCCGTGAATGACAGAGCCGAAACAATCGGCTCTGTTTTTTGTTGCCGAAAGATTTTTAATCTTCCATATAATCGTGACGCGTATGGAATACCAGTAGTAACGCGTATGATTCAATCTCCGCGCTTTTCGGAAAACCGACGAGTAGTTACGGGTAGGCAATGGCGCGTTTCGGTTTCACCATTGACAGGGGTATAAACAAAGTTTATACTTTCGGTGTACGGAGGTGTACTTTTATGGTAAGGGTGGCAATTTTAGGATACGGCGGTCGCGGTCGCATTTACGCAATGATACTGCGTTTTCTGCAAAAACGCAGGGCAAAACTCGTTGCCGTCATCGACAACAATCCCGACAAACTCGCGCTCGCAAAACGCGACACCAAAACGCTTGACGACGCTTGTCTTTATTCCGACTATGCGGAGTTTCTGAAAAGGACAAGTGCGCCGACTGGCTGTTTGTGTGTACTCAGGACAGTTACCATTTCGGGCACACTATGGCGGCACTCGAAAAAGGCTATGATGTGCTTCTCGAAAAGCCCGTTTCCGCAGACCTTGCCGAATGCGCCGAAATCGCGCGAAAGTCGCAGGAGTTGGGCAGAAAAGTGGCTGTCTGCCACGTGCTCAGATATTCCAAATTCTACGATAAAGTCAAAGAAGTCATAGAAAGCGGAGTGCTCGGCAAACTCGTTGCGCTCGAAATGCACGAAAACGTAGGTTACTGGCACTACGCGCACAGCTACACGCGCGGCGACTGGCGCAACTCCGAAACGTCGACGCCTATGATTTTCGCAAAGTGCTGTCACGACCTCGACCTTATGGTTTATATGCTCGGTGCAAAGTGCCTTTCCGTTCAGTCGCAGGGCAGACTCAACTATTTCAAACGCGAAAACGAACCCGCCGTATGCGCCGACAGATGCGTAAACTGCAAAAACGACAAATGCCCGTATAACGCGGTGAAACTGTATGAGGACAAACTCAAAAAGTTCCCGCGTTTTGCAAGACAGTTTGCGTGGCCTATGACGCGCGTTGTAGAGGACGGCGTGCCCACTGTCGAAAAGGTGCACGAAGCGCTATGCAAGGGCGATTTCGGCAAATGCGTGTTCAGGTGCGACAACAACGTTGTCGACTACCAGACCGTGTCCCTCGATTTCGACGACGGAGTGCAGGCGACGCTCACCATGACGGCATTTTCTCCCGCCATTTACCGCACGATTACCGTGCGCGGGTCGGAAGGTATACTGGAAGGCAAGTTCGAAGACAAAAAACTCACGCTTTCGCTGTTCGGGAAAAAACCGCGCACAATCCGTGCCGCGCGCAGTTTCATAGGACACGGCGGCGGAGATATAGGGTTGATTGCCGCGCTGGTCAACGGCAATATCCGCACGGATATTTTCCAGAGCATACAGAGTCACGTAATCGCTTACGCTGCGGAGCAGTCGAGAGTGAAGGGCGGCGAAAAGGTCGTGCTTGACGAGTTTGCGGAAAACGCTTTGTCCGCAACGTCGGACGGAGCCGACAAAAAGTAATAAATACGTCATAAGCGCAATATTAAAGGTTTTTTGCCGTGAGGAATTGCGTTCTGCGTTTGGCGGTGGTTATTTCACAATGCGGCAAAATTTGCAAATGTGCGGTGCGTTCAACGCCTTGCGTATGCCGAGTGTTTGTGATATAATCGTTTGACGGAGCAATTATGCCAAAAGAAATGAATGCCAAAAACCTGTCGGTGTTTTCCGACGTAATAATGTCGCTGGCTTCCGACGCCGCATCCGAAGTGGAAGGCGTCGAAGTTTTGCGCTCGCGCGACCACTCCAAGCGTTCAATCAGAGGGGGCGGCGTTTCCGTTTATTTTCTCCCCAACGAGAAAGTTACGGTGGACGTGTTTGTCAACATAGTTTACGGTCACCGCGTGCCCGTAGTCGTCGCCGAAGTTCAGCAGAAAGTCAAAGCGGAAATCGAAAACGCAACCAAGTTCCGCGTTCATAACGTCAACGTTCAGGTAGTGAGCGTTATTTTCCCCAACCAGACCGACCTATGAGAAGAATAAGCAGGGAATATGTTTTCAAACTGGTGTTCGAGTACACCTTCTACGGAGAAACCCACGACGAAACGATGGATTTGTTTCTCTCCGACGCCGACCTTACGGACGAGGACAAGGACTACGTCAAGGCTTGCTATTTCGGCGTGACGGAAAACCTCGACGCACTCAAAGCGCAGATTGCGTCGAAACTCGAACGTTACACCGTGGACAGGCTTTACCGTCCCGACCTTGTCGTATTGCTGATAGCGGTTTACGAGCTTTCGCAGAAAATCACTCCCGCAAAGGTAGTCATTAACGAAGCCGTTACGCTTGCCAAAAAGTACGGCACGGAAAAGTCGGGCGGGTTCGTCAACGGCGTACTTGCCAAATTTGTGGACTAAGGCGATTTTGTCGCCTTTTTTATAATATGAACACAGCCACACCGTTCACCGACAAGACAATAACCGTATCGGAAGTCAACGCTACAATCAAAGCGTGTTTCGACTCGCCGATTTTTCAGTATCTCGAAGTGTTCGGCGAAGTGTCGGGGTTCAAAACGAGCGGCGCACACGCGTATTTCACGCTCAAAGACGAAAATTCGCAGATTTCCTGCGTGTGTTTCAACTATTCCAGAACGTACAAACCCAAAGACGGCGAAAGCGTAATCCTTCGCGGTAAAATCGACTATTACGTCAAAGGCGGCAGACTGTCTTTGCAGGCAACGTCCATAACCCCCGTGGGACAAGGGTTGTTGTTTTTGCAGTTCGAGCGCTTGCGCGCAAAACTCACCGAAGAAGGACTTTTCGACGACAAATACAAAGTTCCCATTCCGCAGTACGTGTCCAACGTGCTTGTGGTGACTTCCAAAACGGGAGCGGTTATACGCGACATCAACACCACCATACGCAAGAAAAATCCCGTAATCGACATAATCGTCCGCGACGTAAGAGTGCAGGGCGAAGGTGCGGCGCACGAAATCAGCGGAGTGCTTGCACGAGTAGACAAACTCGGTTACGACGTCATAATAATCGCGCGCGGCGGCGGTTCTTTGGAAGACCTTGCGCCGTTTTACGACGAGGAACTTGTGCGAGCGGTATTTGCTATGAAAACACCTGTAATTTCCGCTGTCGGTCACGAAACGGATTTTTCGTTGGTCGACTTCGTTGCCGACAAACGCGCGGCAACACCCACTGCGGCGGCGGAAATGGTGGCGTACGACTATTACGCGCTTGTCGACTCCCTGAAAGTCACAGACGACAGGCTGGTGCGACTTGTCAAACACAATTTCGAGCGCAAAAGCGCGCGTGCGCGTGTTGCGTGTACAACGGTCAGTCACAAGGCGCAGACTTTCTACACGGAGCGCGGCAACAAAGTTCGCAGACTGATTGAAAATCTGTCCGTACTTGCCACAAGAAACGTACAGAAAGCGGAAAACCGCGCACAGTACGCGGTCGGAATGCTTGACAGTCTGAGCCCGCTCAAAATCTTGTCGCGCGGATACTTTTACGTGCAGGCGGCAGGAAAAAGCGTGACTTCCGTTCGCAAACTCAAAGTCGGCGAAACCATAACCGCGCAGGGCGGCGACGGAACGCTCAAAGCGGAAATCAAAGAAATCTTAATCAAGGACAACAACCCGACAGACAAAAACTGATACGGTGTTTGCTCCCGCATATTGTAACAAGGAGCCAATCGGAGGCAATTATGGCAGACGGAAAAATGAAAAAGTTCGAAGAAAGTTTGCAGGAACTCGAAGCCCTCGTCAAGAAACTCGAAGGCGACGTTCCTCTAGACGAAGCCGTGGCGGCTTTTCAGAAAGGTATCGAACTCAGCAAAACCTGTATGTCCGAACTCAAAAAAGAGAAAGGGAAACTTGCTTTGCTGGTTGACGAACTGAATAATCTTACCGAGGAGTTTGATTTGGAAAAATGACGGTTAAAGAATTTCTGGAATCCTTTGAAGTCTATTTCTCCGGAATGTTCGAAAGCAAGGGGGAAAAATTTGACGAAGCAATGCATTATGCTTGTTTCGGGGGCGGCAAACGCGTGCGTCCGACGGCGGTATTTCTGGGAGCGAGCGCGATAAGCGACCGTTTCCCCGAAGGGGCTGTTATGAGCCTTGCCGCAGCACTCGAACTTATACACAGCTATTCGCTGGTGCACGACGATTTGCCCGCAATGGACAACGACGATTTGCGCAGAGGTCAGCCCACGGTGCACAAGAAGTTCGGCGAAGCCACCGCCATTTTGGTCGGCGACGCACTTCTCAGCAGTTCGGCAACGGTGTTGATTAACGCGGCGCGTGTCTTCGGCGACGATTTCCTTTCCGCAGCTTCGGTTGTGACCAGAGCTTCCGAAAATATGGTGAGAGGGCAGGTCATGGACATAGCGGGAATGAAAACCGCGGAACAGTTCAAGACCATGTATTCTCTGAAAACGGGCGCGCTTATTACGGCGGCGTTTCAGGCAGGCGCCATTGTCGCGGGCGGCGACCCCGAACAGATAAGCGCGGTTGTGGAATATGCCTCCAACGTCGGACTCGCGTTCCAACTTGTGGACGATATACTGGACGGCGACAAGGACAAAAACTCGATAGTTTCCGTAATAGGAGTCGACGGCGCGCGCAAACTGATAGCGGAATGCACGGCGCGTGCAAGAGAAAGCGCGAGAACTTTGCCCAATGGCGAAATCCTCGTAAAATTTGCCGAAGATTTGCAGGCACGCAAAAAATAAAGCCGACGGCTAAAATTTAGTAAAATCGGTTGCCAAAAGCAATGATGTTTGATATATTATTAAAGCGCAACCGAAATGCGGGAGTGACTCAGTGGTAGAGTGTCACCTTGCCAAGGTGAAAGTCGCGGGTCCGAATCCCGTCTCCCGCTCCATTCCAAAGTTAGCGACGATGACCGCAGACTTGCGTACTCGTCGCGAAAAATGCGCCCTTAGCTCAGCTGGTAGAGCAACTGACTCTTAATCAGTGGGTCCCGGGTTCGAATCCCTGAGGGCGCACCACTAAACCCACTAAACAGTGGGTTTTTTCATTGCCCACAAATAGTATACTTTGTTTACCTGACATCAAAATCATAAAAATTTGATGTCAAATTTGATGTCAAAATTTCGGTAAAAAATCACCGTAAATATCATAGATATTTTTCGCCTTCACGTCGGGCGTAAACGTCGTATAAACGTCATTCGTCATTGGGCTACCGGAAACGTGTCCCATATACTCCCGACGGTCTTTTTCCGGTACACCGATGATATAAAGGTTCGGCGCAAAGCGAGTTGCGCCAACAGATGATTGCAAATACGCTATTACGGAAGCCGCTGGGCGCTTCCTACGAATCCCTGAGGGCGCACCAAAACACCGCAAAAGCGGTGTTTTTATTTTGCTTGTTGTTTATTTGCCTGCAAGGATTAATTATGAAGAGTGTGTAGTAGGCATTGCCACCCATGAATCAATGCTATTGAATTAGTCTTTGATAATGAGTTAATTGGTGAAATTTAACTTCCTTATTTTAGTAACGTTTCGAGATAGAAGAGAAATGTGCATGTTTTTCGATGTAAATACAAAAATACAAATCGTGTATCAAAATTTACAATTTATACAAAATCTGCTGTCAATAGTGTCATAAATGTTGCATCTGCAATTAATTAATGCACGTATCGTGTTGTAATAAATTCAATATAACGTAATTTTATACACGATAAGTGTACAAAATGACGGGCATTTCTGCTTGATTGGAAATGGATTGAAGATGGAATGCAAGCGGTGAAATTGCGTAGATTTATATATCGGTTTGCGCGCGCGATGGTGGGCGATGCGACATTTGTTTTTCTTTTGCGATATGTGTCGCAAAATCGTTGACAAGCGTTTTCGTTTATGGTAAGATTTTTGAGCATCAAAAGAGGTGCCGTGTGGTGACCAAGACCTCGTGCGGGTGTAGTTCAATGGTAGAATACCAGCCTTCCAAGCTGGTCGCGTGGGTCCGATTCCCATCACCCGCTCCAACTTTTGAGCCTGTAGCTCAGCAGGATAGAGCAACGGCCTTCTAAGCCGTGTGTCGGGAGTTCGAATCTCTTCAGGCTCGCCATTACGGTGGGTATAGCGCAGTTGGTTAGCGCGTCAGGTTGTGGCCCTGAAGGCCGTGGGTTCGAATCCCACTACTCACCCCACTTTGACTCAATCTCGGTACCTACCGAGTCGTAGGGGTATCGCCAAGCGGTAAGGCACCAGATTTTGATTCTGGCATTCGTTGGTTCGAATCCAGCTACCCCTGCCAGATTATGACTCACTAGCTCAGCCGGTAGAGCACCGCACTTTTAATGCGATGGTCCGGAGTTCGAATCTCCGGTGGGTCACCAGAAAATATAAAGGCGAAGCTGTTTGATTTTTACAGATTCGCCTTTATATTTAAGAGTTTTAGAATTGTATGATAGAAAACCTTGATTCAAAATATACTTCGACTGGTAATTATCTCATTGCTTTTATAGATGTATTGGGTATTAAAAATAGAATTAGAAACAATTTAAAAGAGACATTAGAATTGTTATGGCTTATAAATAATTTTTTATTATCCTCACAAAATGACAATAAAGAATTGGTAGTAAGATCTTTTTCCGATAACTATATTATTGCTTTAAAGGTTAATGATAATGATTTTCCTGAAAAGCTTTCGTTGATATTTAATGTTGTAGGTAATTTGGTAAGCAGAGGATTATATTTATATAACTGTTTGTTGCGCGGAGCAATAACATTTGGTGAATTGCATATTGATGATCAAATTGTGTTAGGTCCCGCTTTAGTGAGTGCCTATCAACTTGAAAGTGAAGTAGCAACTTATCCTAGAATAATTATCGAGAAAGGATTGTTATCAAAAAAAATTACAGAAGCATCAGACAGACATAATGACTATACAGATTATATTTTTCAAGATTATGATTCAAAGTGGTGCTTAAATTGTTTAAAATTTTGGCTATGTCACAACAAACAGTTGATAAATAGCCATTTTTATAGGGGAGTATCAGAACTCCCCTACAAACTGTTATTGGGAGTATCCCAAAGTTTGTGTAAACCTTCAAACTGATGTAAGATAGACTTACCAGTTTGGAGGTTTATTTTATGGCAAGAAAAAAGGATACCCCACAAAAAGCAGCTCTTCGGAAAATAATGAGCAACTACATGAAAGAAAACAATGTTAAGGTAAAAGACGGAACAGATGTAAATTCCATCATGAGGGATATGATGTCCATCATTCTGGAAAGTGCCCTGGATCAGGAGATGGACGAGGAATTAGGTTATTCTAAGTATGACTATCGTAACAAGGAAACGGATAATTCCAGAAATGGACATTCTCAAAAGATAATGCATACCAGTTATGGCGATATGGAAATCGATATCCCCCGTGATCGGAAGGGTGAGTTTGAACCACAGATTGTAAAGAAATACCAGAATACGGTCACCCAGGATATGGAAGAAAAAATCATTTCCATGTATGCCAAAGGAATGACTACGAATGATATCGAAAGTCATATGCGGGAACTATACGATATCGAAATTTCTGACAGTACCATCAGCAGGATCACAGACAAGATCCTTCCCATTGTGAAAGAATGGCAGGAAAGACCTTTAGAAGAGATCTATGCAGTTGTTTTTATGGATGCGATTCACTATCATGTACGTAACGAAGGACGGATTGTAAAACGTGCGGTTTATATTGCCATCGGGATTGATATGGAGGGATATAAAGACGTGCTCGGTATGTATGTCGGGCAAAACGAAAGCGCAAAATTTTGGCTCTCCATCCTGAATGGTCTGAAAAATCGTGGCGTGGAAGATATCCTGATCGCATGTGTAGATGGGCTGACAGGATTTCCCCAGGCAATCGAGGCTGTCTTTCCCCAGACAGAGATTCAGCAGTGCATCATCCATCAGATCCGTAATACAACGAAGTTTGTTTCCTACAAGGAGCTCAAGCCGCTGATGGCCGATCTAAAACGTGTATATGCGGCTCCAACGGAAGAAATCGCATTAGCAGAACTGGACAGCTTTGATGACAAATGGAGCGGAAAATACCCCAAAATAGCGAAATCTTGGAAAGACAACTGGACCAATCTTTCGACCTATTTCAAGTATCCGGAAGCAGTCCGCCGTTTAATCTATACTACCAATGCCATCGAGGGATTTAACCGCCAGCTCCGGAAGGTCACAAAAGCCAAGACAGTGTTTCCTTCCGATGAGAGTCTCCTGAAAATGCTGTATCTGGCCATGATGGATATCACGAAAAAATGGACAGGTCACCGACAGGATTGGGGGCAGATCCATTCGCAGCTGGAGATTTTCTTTGAAGAAAGACTATCCGGATTATAAGCAGCTTCCTGTCTGAGAGGGCTGGCTTAGCCAGCTCTGCTTGACATGTCCAGGAACTGCATTATAATACAGGAAAGGGCAGAGCCTCAAAGATTCGACTCTGCCCAGAGTAACTAATAATATATCTTATGTCAGTTTTTCTGGTTTACACAAAACTTGAAACGGTCTCCTGTTATTTGCAGTTATCTATACTCATTTGGAATTTCGATATGAAGTGTCTCACACAATAACTTCACATCATGTGCATCATTTTCATCAAACTCGTATCCCAGATGGAACATTACTTGACTATATGGTTCAATACAGGAAACCTCTATTTCCTCAATTCTTCCTTTACCCGAAAAAGTTTCTACCGGAAAACAATCCCCATCATAAAGAATTTCACCTTCGTCCGTATATTCAAAACAATGCAAATCAATAATTCTGTTTTTCAAATCTTCCCATACAGTATGGTTCAATGTTGTATATTCCATCTTAATCTCATAAAAGCCATTAGCTTTCATTATTTCTATAAAGTTCTGATAATCGTTCTTTTCTACAAAAATGTCAATATCATTATGGGCTCTTGACTGATATCCAAGAAGAGCATCTACACCCCAGCCACCATCAAGAAAGACTTTAATCTCCGCATCTATTGCAAATTGAAGAATCTGTTTTACATCTGTTATATTGACCATCTTATCATCTCCACAAATTCTAATTAGGCGACCAGAGGAACTGCTGGTCTGTTTGATAAATCTCTGCATTTAGCAGTTTTCAATGTTGCCAAAACGAAAGTTAAGAAGATGTTCCTTTTCTCCATGTCGCTTTCTTTGGCGTAATTTACAAGGTTATTCCACACAAGATAGTTGTTCAGATACTTGGTAGAAACACCGTTAAAGCCACGCATAAACCTCTTTAGCTGGCTATGGTAGCTATTGATATGTTGGATATTATAAATGCCTTTCTTGGCTTTGCCAGTCTTTAACTGCACAAGGTCAATGCCATTGGCATTTGTAAATCTCACATAGGAGTTCATCTTGTCCGTAACAAGAGTGGAATTGGTCTTAATCCTACCATCATAAATATGATGTAAATCTCTTGTAGAAACTCTACCAGTATTCGTAATCTTGGAGATAGACAAGCCATTCCTATTAACCGCACAAGGAACACATACCTTTTCTTGGGACAAGCCTCTGATATGTGTAGAATGACCACGCTTATGAGCCTTGCGTGGCATAGCAAATGTCTTACTCTTGCTATGATTGCCCTTGTACGAGATGGCGAAAAAAGTTTCGTCAGCCTCAATAATGCCGTCAAGGGTAACATCGTCTGCCATATTCTGAAGTGCATCCAAAATCTTGTGTCTCCAAAGGAATGCGGTGTTTCTGTGAATCCCACAAGCAACAGCAGTCTTACGAATGGATAAGCCATTCATCATACAATCAATGTACTGCTCCCACACGGACAAGTCTTTTCTTGTACCAGACACAATGGAGTTCGTAGCAATCACGAAGGACTTGCCACAATCCTTACATACATATCGCTGTGTGCCATCTTTACGATGACCATTGCGAACCACATGGATACAGCCACAAAGAGGGCATACACGACCATTTGCAAAGCGTTCCTTTGCTACGAAATCTTCAATATTCAAAGACTTTACAAAGGCAGGACTTAAAAGCATTGTTTTAAGGCTTTCCTGCTCTGCGACAGTCAACTTACCGATAATATCTAATGCGTCTTTGATAGTAGGCATATCCAATTACCTCCTTCGGTGGTACTGTTTCTTACTATTATTATACGCTATTTCTCGTCAAAAATCAACCATTTGTTGTGACAGAGCAAAAATTTTTACAAAAATACGAGTCCGTGTTTAGAAACAATTTAAAAGGACACGTTATTAGTCAAATATTTGAAGCTGAACGTATGGGGAGCGAAAGTATAAAAATAAAGACACAATGGTTAATAAATTACGTCAATAGTTACTATGAACAAAATTATAATTTTAAATTAATAAAATAACACATGTTTGGTTAATTGTTTTGCATGCCTTTGGTTTAATTCAATTTCTGATGAATTGTATTCGATAGGCTTAAATTAGCTAATCATTTAGTAATACTTGAATTTGTTACAATTTTAATTTAGTTTCGGTGTGGCGGTCAGAAGCTATCATTGTTTGGTATTCCGTGGGGGTCAGACCTGTAACTTGTTTGAATTTTCTTATAAAATAGGACGGGTCTTCGTAGCCTACTTCTGCCGCGACGGATTGGATTTTTATACCTTGATTTTGGAGCAGTTCTTTTGCCTTTTTAATGCGTAGATTGAGTATGTAGGTCGAAAGAGGAGTGCCTACCGTTCGGCTGAACAGTCGCGAAAAATACGTTGTGCTGACATAGCAGAGCGACGCAAGCTCGTTGACGGATATTTCGTCTTTGTAATGCTTGTCGATATATTTGAGGGCGGGTTGTAGTTTGTTTAGGTTGGTTCCTTTCTCGGAAGAGTGTTCTTCAAGTTCCATAAGTATGCCGAACTGATTGATATAATCCGCCAGTTTTTCGATAAGGTGTGCCATTTCGACGTAACGTTCCGCTTCTATGCACGGCATATTATCGTAGATTTTTTTTAGTTCGGGGTAGTCATCCAAGGAAAGCTCGCTGTAAAGATAGTCAAGAGTATCCGTGGGAACGTCGGCGCGTGTAGACCCTCCACAAATTGCGCCCAGATATTCTCCTTTGTAGAAAAGCGGAACGGCAAAGTCCATAAGACCGAAAAAGCATTTGTAGAAATGCGTTTTTTTGTTTCTTGCCGACTCGAATGCGGCATGACTTGCGGCAGCAAGACATCTTTGACGCAGTTCGGGATTCTGGCGCGCGCATTTGCAGAAAATGGCGTCATTGCACGGGAAAATAACGACGTTGCCTAGAACGTCAAGAACACACAAATTCATGCCTGTTGCTTTGGCTACGGAGTCCAGCGTCAGCTTGAATTTGTCAAGCGAAATGAGGTCTTCGATTTTGTGTACCGACATAAGAATTAATCCACATATTTCTTGATTTGTATTGCTAAAATTCGCGCCATGACAAAATAGTGCAACATAATAATACTATTTTGTGTCGGTTTTGTCAATTGAATATGTTTGACGGTTCGGCTATGATAAACGCAGGGCATACAGTCGGTCGGGTTGCAAAATACACGGCCAAAACGGGGACGAACGGCACGAAAAGGAGGTTTTGAGTAAGCCGTTTGATAATTAAATCAGGGAGAAAATCAGCTATGGATTACATCAAAAAAGGTTTTACGGAATACATCGCAAAAAACAAAGTCGCGGTGATATTTCTTATTGTCTGTCTTGTTGTGATTTTCCTGTCAAGTTTTGCGGCGTCCGCCGTTCAGACGGACGGCTGGTCGGTTGAAGTCACCGATTTGCGCGACGCGGAAAACACGGGAACCAAAGTCATCACCACCCCCGACGGCGAAGAAGAAGTTGTTATTGACGGCAAAGTCGTCAGCGGTATACTTTTCAAGCCCGAAAAGGCAAGCGCGAAGAACCCTCTTCCCGCGATTGTGCTTACTCACGGATACCTCAACAACCGCGAAATGCAGCTTCAGAATGCAATCGAGCTTGCACGTCGCGGTTTTGTCGTAATAACCGTTGACCGCGAAGGCCACGGCAACTACGAGAATACGGGTGATACCAATGCAATGATGGCGACGAGCGGTATGTACGATTCCGTCAAATACCTCTACAATCTCGATTATGTCGACAAAACGAAAATCGGTATTTCCGGTCACTCCATGGGCGGCATGACGACAGCCGCGACTCTGTTGCAGGATTATACCAGCGGTTACAACCTTGTTGCCGCAGGTCTTATGCAGGCGTGGAGCAGCTTTATGGGCGCCGGCGCAAACGTTGACGTCGGTTTCCTCAAAGCGCACGACGATGAATTCTTCTTTACGACGAATGAAAACGGTGGCACGATTTCCAGAGAATGGCTGGGAACCGAACAAGCCAAGAAGTTCGTGGGTATCGGTGGCACCGAAGGTGCGGTGCAGAACGGTGCGATTTACGTTGGCGGTCAGATTGTCGAACCCGCAGGCGGTCAGGCAGCCGACGGTGCGTTCAGAGTCATCTACGAAATCCCCGGTGTACACCCGCAAAACCATTGCTCGGTTGACGGTGCGGAAGCCGTTGTAAACTTCTTCTATACCTCTTTCGGAACTCCCAGCGGCTATGAATACCTTGCGGAAACCAGCCAGACCTGGTGGGTCAAGGAAATGTTCTCCTTCATCGGACTGATTGCATTCTTCGCCTTGCTGTTCCCGCTTGTCAGTCTGTTGCTCACGACTCCGTTCTTCCGTTCTCTTGCGGTCGGCAAACAGGAAGTCGCGGAAAACGGCGAACTCGTCTGGGTCGGAAACGCTCCCGTCGAGCCCAAGCCTCTGAAAGGCGTTCGCAAGAACCTCACTTACTGGCTCGGTGCAATCGGCATAATGCTGTTCAGCGGATTTGTTATCAAAGATATCTGCACGGAATACGGCGACAAATGGTTCCCCAACACACAACTTTATCCTCAGGATACGACCAACTGGGTTGCCATGTGGGCGGTTGTGGTAGCGCTGTTCTCGCTTGCGGTAATCCTGTTCTTCTGGGTGTTCAACCGCATTGCAAACCGCGTTAAATACGGCGAACAAGGCGCACTTTACGACGAAAATCCTTTTGCGGCGGGAAGAATTCCCACGGGACTCAAAGGTTTGGCAAAAACTTTCCTGCTTGCAATGGTAACCGTATTTATAATGTTCCTCATTGCGTTTGTCAACTGGTCTTGCTGGACTGTGGACTTCCGCATCTGGACACTGGCGGTCAAGGTGTTTGACGTCGGCGTAATGCTTCCCACAATGGTAAGATACGCAGTATTCTTCGGAATCTTCTTCACGGTCAGCGCGCTTTTCAACGAAAACTACCGTGCAAAGAACCTTCCCGAATGGGCAAGCATTCTCATCAACATATTCTTCAACGTGTTCGGCGTTCTCCTCGTTGTCGCAATTCAGTACGGCGAATTCAATTCGACGGGCGTACTGTGGCAACCCGAAATGGCACTCGGCTATATCGTACTCATTCCTATGATACCCATTCTTGCGATTGCAACCGTCATTTCCAGAAGAATGACTGCGAAGACGGGCAATATGTGGCTCGGCGCATTCATCAACACAATGCTGTTCACGATTATCACCTGTGCGAACACCGCATCTTCGTTCGCATACGTAATGGGCTGATAATCAATTCTAATTCATCCTTATCGGAAAAAGGGGCGCCGATTGGCGCCCCTTTTTTCATAAACTGTTGCGAGTAGAATTTAAAATCAAAAATGGAAAACTATTATTTCGGTTCAGTCGGTCAGACCGACGATGTAGTCGATGCTGACGCCGTAAAAGTTTGCAAGAGCGATAAGCGACGTCATGGACGGTTCGCGTTTGCCCGTTTCCCACATGCTGACGACGGCTTTGCTGACGCCTATGCTTTCGGCAAGCGCAACCTGACCCAGAGACCTTTCCATGCGCAACTCTTTCAACCTTTGCGAGAATATCGGCAACGCTTCCGTATTTTTCATAAGACGCACACATTCCTTGGCATATTGATACTATATTTTTCTCACAAATGTATGATTTATGCTTGACATCTCACAAATGTAAGAATATTATGAAATCGCGTTTGTCGGGAATTTGCGTCGGTCGCGGTTAAGTATTCGGGGCAGGGTGGCCGTCAGACGTGTACAATGCGTACCGCATATATTTCAAATGATTGAAAATCAAATTTGGAGAAGAACGGTCGGGTTGAATGCGCTTTTTTTATTTGAAAGACTACGCAAATCCAAAAGTCAGTTTTACAGCGCATTACCGTACAATCCGCAACGTACTTCTCCTTTTCATTTATTGTCGCGTATCGGCGTTTCAATTAAAAGGTGAAAACAAAAAAATGCATCCGTTGAATTTTCTTAAAGCAATTTCAAAGATTGCATAGTAGGTGTTGCGGCGAATTTCGGCGGTTTCAGAAAAACACGGGAACGAATGACGAGAGAATTTTGCCTTTTTCGATGACGATATAGGCATAGGTCGGAGTCTGGGACATCGGGTGTGAGAGTGCGCCGGGGTTTATAAGCGTTACGCCGTTGTATTCCGTTCTTTCGGCAAAATGCGTGTGACCGTAAACGGCAAGGGAACAGCCGAGTTCGGCGGCGCGTAAAGAAAGGGAAAGCAAGTCGCTTTTTACGCGGTAAGCGTCGCCGTGGGTAAGCAGAATACGCACTCCCTCGACCTCAACGACCTGTTCGGCGGGAAGGGGCATAAAGTCGCAGTTTCCGCGCACGGCATAAAAGTTTTTGTGCCCCGAAAGACAAGCGAGCCGCGCCGCACCGTCGCCCAGAAAGAATACGTAATCGCTCTCGTTTGCGACTTCTTCGAGGTTGGGCGGCAGGGTGCGTTCGTGTATGTCGGAAAATGCGAAAATTGTTTTCATAGCGGGTTTAAGTGTTAAAAACCGACGCATTAAGCGTCGGTTTTGTCGTTTTCGAGAATTTGCAACATATTGCGCAAGGCGCGTCCTCTGTGGCTTACGGAGTTCTTTTCCTCCTGTGACGCTTCCGCGAAAGTCTTGCCGAGTTCGTCGCTGAAAAACAGGGGATCGTAACCGAAACCGTTGTTGCCGCGTTCATGGTCCAGAATGTGTCCTTCGACGCGTCCTTCCGCGGTAAGTTCTTTTCCGTCGGGATATACGAGCGCGATTACGGAGCAGAAGTGCGCCGTTCTGGGTTTGCCTTCAAGGTTTTTGAGCAGGAGTGCGTTGTTCTTTTTGTCGTCGTGTTCTTCACCTGCGTAGCGTGCCGAATAGACGCCCGGTGCGCCGTCGAGCGCGTCAACCATAAGTCCGCTGTCGTCCGCAAGTGCGGCCAGTCCGCTGAGGTCGCGTATGGTACGCGCTTTTATCAGCGCGTTTTCCGTGAGCGTATCGCCCGTTTCTTCTATTTCTACGTTTATTCCGAGGTCTTCGAGGGAATACATCGCATCGAAGTGGCCGCCGAGTACCGCGCGGATTTCTTTGACTTTGTTCTTGTTGTTGGTCGCAATGGCGATTTTCATTTATGCCTCCAAAAGGCTTTTTTCGTTTTCTTTTGACTTCTTCGAGAAGCTGCGTACGGATTTGGCAACATTGACGAAGTGGTCGGCTATTCTTTCGCTGTCGGATACGAACGACGAGAAGAGCAGTCCGCTGTCGGGAGTGCAAAGTCCTTCGTCCAGTCGGTTGACATGGTTGGACGTCATAACTTCGGAGTAGTCGTCTATTCCGTCTTCCTGTTTGTATATAGCCCCGAGCAGGGACAGGTCGTTGTCATTATATTCCGCCATTACGTTTTCCGCAAGGGAATCTATGCGCGATTTCATTTCGCGGATTTCGTCGACTGCTTCTTCGGAGAAAGTTTGCCCCGACATTTGCAGTTTCTGGGCGTATTCGACTATGTTTTCGGAGTAGTCGCCTATTCTTTCGAGGTCGCTCACCGAATGGTACACCGTGGACAGGAACACGTTGTCGACGGCGCTGATGTCGGTTTTGGAGAGTTTGACGTTGAAACGGACGATTTCGCGGTTGAGGAAGTTGAGCTGTTCTTCGTTTTTGACGAAGGTATCCTTGTCTGCGAAATCGAGCGTGCAGAGCATATTAACCGCGCTGTCGAAGTTGTAAAGCGCGATTTCCGCCATGTTGAGCACTTCTTTGCGAAGCTGTGCCACCGCGATAGGGGGAGTGGACAGGAAGTGTTCTTCGAGATAAACGAGATGCGGAGCGTTGGGGTCGGGTTTGCGTTTTCTTTCGGGCAATATCTTCGATACGAGTTTGACGAGCAGGTTGGTGAAAGGAAGAATTATCGCAACCGTTATGACGTTGAAGAACGTATGGAACATAGCCAGTTGCGTGGACGGAACCTGCGGGAACATCTTTTCGAACAGTACGCCGAAAGTCACTGCGCCGTGCGACGCTTCGCGCATAATGAGCCCGACGAGCATAAAGAGGATAACGCCGGAAATGTTGAAAATCAGGTGAATGAGCGCGGTGCGTTTTGCGTTGGTGGAACTTCCTATACCCGCGATTACCGCGACCACGCAAGAGCCGATATTGCTGCCCATTGTGAGGTAGATGCCCTGGTCGAGAGAGATAAGCCCCGAGAAAACCATTGTGATGGCAATACCCGTCATAACGGACGAACTTTGAATTACGGCGGTGAGAACCGCACCTATTATTACGAGAAGTATGGGATTTTTGATTGTGGCGAGGAAAGCCTGAACGCCGAGACTTTCTTCTTCGGTGAATATAGACATCGAAGAGCTCATTATGTCGAGCGCCACGAAAATGAGTCCGAAACCGAGGAGTATGCCGCCTACCTTTTTGACTATGTCCTTTTTGGAGAACATAATCATACACGCGCCGATGAAGGTAAACGCCGCAAATATTACAGTGGTCGAAACGGATTCGCCGAGCGTGCCGAGTGCGACAATCTGACCTGTGATTGTGGTGCCGATGTTCGCGCCGAATATTATCGTTGCGGCCTGGGTGAGGGACATAAGCGACGCGTTGACAAAACCGATTACCATAACGCTGACGGCGCCCGAACTCTGAATTGCAGCCGTTGCGACGGTGCCTATTCCGACTCCGAGGAGTTTGCTTTTGGACGTTTTGGAAAAGAGGTTTTTGAGTTTGTTGCCGCTGACCGATTCCAGATTGGAGCTCAGAACTTTGGTGGCAATGAGGAAAACGCCGATACCGGCGAGCAGAGAAAGTATAGCGGAGATGATTATTGCAGCCATAAGTCAATGAGGGGCTAACGCTTTTCGCGCGACCCCGAGTAGTGCCTCCGTGAGGCTGAATTCGTTAAGTGCGCTACGGATTATTATAAAGATTTGTCACAGAGTTGTAAACAATTTGAAAGGTTTTGCGGAAAGTTGTCAAAAAATTGTAAAAAGGAAATGCCGAAAAACCTAAAACGGTTGTCGGATTTCAGCGTTTGAAGGGCAAAAAACCGTCGTCCTCGTGCAGATTGGTTGCAAGGTCGTTTTTGAGCATAAGCCCGCGTTTTACGGACTTGTAACCGTATTTGCCGCGGATTTTGTCTATGCTTTGTTCGAGTTTTTCTTCTTTTTCGCCTTCGCAGTCGAAAAGGGAAGTCTGGACGACGTTTTTGTCCGAAAGGCGGATTGCCGCAACGGAAATCGCGCGCAACGGCGCGGGGAAAGTGTGAAGTTTGGCAAGCAGTTTGAGGGCGGCTTCGGCTATGTCTGCGGCGTTGGAAGTGGAGCGGGGAAGTACGCCCTGACAGGACTTGTGACTGAGTGACGCTTCGCGCACGGAAAGCCCCACTCCGTCCGCGCAGAGGTTGAAACGTCTGAGGCGCATTGCCACCATTTCCGCAAGCGCGTAAATTACGATTTTGGCGTCCTCGAACGTCGTCATATCGCGCGGCGTCGTGGTGCCGTGGCTTACGCTTTTTGGAACGTGCGTGTCATAGTAGAGTTTTACGGGTTCGGTTTCGATACCGCGTGCGGCGGCGGACATTTTGTCGGCGATAATGCCGAAATGGTCGCGCAACATCGCTACGTCCGCGCAAGCAAGCTGTTTTATTGTGCGAATGTTGAGATTTTCAAGTTTCTGCGCCGTTTTTCTTCCAATCATAATGAGCTCGGAAGGGGAGCGGTCGCCGATAATCCGCATATAGTTTTCGCGGTCGAGAACGACTGTCGCGTCGGGTTTTTTGAGGTCGCTGCCCAGTTTTGCAAGAACCTTAGTGAAGGACACGCCGACGGATATGGTAAGCCCCGTGCGTTTTTTCACGGTTTCGCGGATATTGTCGGCAATCTGTTTGCCGTTGCCCAGCAACCTCACCGACTCCGTTACGTCCAGCCAGCATTCGTCCAGTCCGAAACTTTCCACTCTGTCCGTGAATTCCGTGTATATTCCGAAAACCTGTTTGCTGTATTTGACGTACTCGTCGTAGTGCGGCGGTACGAATACGATATTCGGGCATTTTTGCCGCGAAATCCATATGGCTTCGCCCGTTGCGACGCCGGCTTCTTTGGCAAGCATATTCTTTGCCAGAACTATCCCGTGCCTGACCTCGGGATTCCCGCATACGGCAAGCGGCAACCCGTCGAATTCGGGGTGCATTTTTTGTTCCACCGATGCGTAGAAATTGTTGAGGTCGCAATGGAGTATGGTTCTGTCCATAAGCATATTATACACAAATAATGTTGCAAAACAACTTGCAAAGAAGTATAATCAATAAAAAAATATCGTGCGTGTTTGCGCGCGTTTCACGTGCAGGCGCAAAGGAGAAAACATGATTCTTGTCACAGGCGGAGCAGGTTACATCGGTTCGCATACCGTGAGAGAACTGCGCGAAAGAAATATGGACGTCGTGGTTTACGACAATCTCGTTACGGGTCACATCGAGGCGGTAGGCGACGCGCCTTTCGTCAAGGGCGACATCTTCGACACGGAGTTGCTGCGCGAAACTTTCCGCAAATACAACGTTGACTCCGTAATTCACTTTGCGGCGTATTCTCTCGTCGGCGAGAGCATGACAAACCCTGCGAAATACTACCGCAACAACGTTGCAGGCACGCTTTCTCTTCTCGACGCAATGCTTGCCGAAAACGTCAAATATCTGGTATTTTCGTCCTCTGCCGCGACTTACGGCGACACGGGCGACGGGCTCATCACGGAAGACAGCCCCCAGAACCCGACCAGCGTATACGGTCAGACCAAACTTATGATGGAACAGTTCATGAGCGACTACGACAAAGCGTACGGAATGAAGTACGTTGCACTGCGTTACTTCAACGCGGCAGGCGCGCACCGTGACGGCGACATCGGCGAGGCTCACAACCCCGAAAGTCACCTTATCCCCATCATTCTGCAAGCTGCGTTGGGCAAACGCGACCACATCGGTATTTTCGGCGACGATTATCCCACCCGTGACGGTACGTGCATCAGGGACTATATCCACATAACCGACCTTGTGGACGCGCATATCCGCGCGCTCGAATACCTCAAAAACGGCGGCAAGTCCACTTACTACAACCTCGGCAACGGCAACGGTTTTTCCGTCAAGGAAGTCATCGAAACCGCGCGCAAGGTCACGGGACTTGACATAAAGAGCACGGTTGAGGCGCGCCGTCCCGGCGACCCCGCGACGCTTGTTGCGTCCAGCGACAAAATCAAACGCGAACTCGGTTGGAAACCCCGTTACGACAGCCTCGAAGAAATAGTCGCTTCCGCGTGGAAGTGGCACAGCACGCACCCCGACGGGTTCAAGAAATAATATGCTTTGCGACCTTTGCCACAAAAGAACGGCAACGCTTTGCGACAGAACGCTTGTCAACAACGGCATAGCGGAATATCACTTTTGCGCGGACTGTTATAAGGCAATAATGCAGGCGGGCAGAACCGCGTTCGACGTAATGCAGGAAGTTCACGCCCGAAAGGGCAAGGAGTGTCCCGCTTGCGGCACGACCGCAGAAGATTTCCGCACGGGGTTTATGTTCGGCTGTCCCGAATGTTACCGCAATATGCGCGAAGTCGCGGTTGCGGCGGCGGAAGCCACGCAGAACTCGTCCACGCACGTCGGCAAACGACCGAAAGGAGTAAGAAATGGACGTTAAAGAAACATACGAACTCACACGCTTTAACGTCATTTCTTCGCGTATCCGTCTTGCCCGCAACGTCGAAGGACTTCCTTTTCCTCACAGACAGACGCGCGAGGACAGGGAAGAGTGTCTTGCGTTTATGAAAGGCGCAGACGCCGCGGCGAAAGGGCTGTTCGAATACAACTTCTATTTCATGAAGGATTTGAGCCCGATTGAAAAACTCGCAATGGTCGAGCGTCACCTGATATCGCCCGCCTTGCAGAAAAACGACGCCACGGGCGCGGTCATACTCGAAAAGAAAGAGGGCATTTCCATTATGCTCAACGAGGAGGACCACGTACGCGAACAGTGCGTCGAGGACGGGCTTAACCTGCGCACGGCGTACAAACGCATAAGCCGTTACGACGACAGGCTTATACGCGAATTGCCGATAGCATACGACGACAGACTGGGATTTCTCACTGCATGTCCTACCAATCTCGGCACGGGAATGAGAGCGTCTACAATGCTGTTTCTGCCCGCGCTCAAACTTGCTGGCGCAATCGAAACCGCGCTCAAAAAATTCGTCATGGACTACGGACTTACGGTGCGCGGAGTTTACGGCGAAGGCAGCGGAGCGCTGGGCGATATGTACCAGCTTTCCAACACCAGAACTCTGGGGGTTGACGAAGAGAGTATAATAGAAATAATAGAACGTGCAACTGCGGAAATGTGTCTGCACGAAAGCCGCGCGAGGGAAAAGCTGGCGCACAAAAAAGGCGCGGAACTCTACGACAAAATATGTCGCAGTTACGGCATTCTTCTCAATGCATACATGCTTTCTTCCGCGGAACTGATGAACCTCATTTCCGACGTCAAGTTGGGCGTGATATTGAACATACTGCCACTTAAAGACACAAAACCGCTTGATAAACTGCTTGTTTTGTGTTCGGCGGCAAATCTGACACTTACTACGGGCGAGTGTTCACCGACAGAAAGGGACATAACCCGCGCGCGGCTCGTGAAGGGCATATTAAAGGAGGTAAAATAATATGGTATTTTCCGAAAACTACAAAGCCGCACTCGACAAAGCCGTGGGGCTTGCGGCGCGGACAGGCGGGCTCGTTTGCACCGAGCACCTGCTTTACGGACTGGTCGCACAGACAGGTTGTCTTGCGGCACGTATTCTTGCACAATACGGCGTGGACGAGAGAGCCACGCTTGCACTTTTCAACATAGGAGAGGCGGTAAACAGCGTCTCCGTTTCGACGCGCGCTCAGCGCGCAATCGACTTGTCGAAAGCCCTTGCGGCGAAAGTTTCGTCGTCGCAGATTAACACCGAACATCTGCTTTACGCGCTTGCAGAGGACAGAACGTCCGTTGCGGCGGGTGTGCTTATGCGCAGATGGGGCGTAGACCTCGACGTTCTGCAAAACAAACTTGCCGACGCAATGACGGGCGGCGGTCAGACTGCCGAAAGAAAAGTCTATGACCTCAATGACCTTATAGACGGCATATTCGGCGAATTTTTCTCTCCGTCTCCGAGACAGACCGCGAGAAGGGAAGAACCCGTGCGCAACACGGATTACTATCCCTTTGACAACGGCGGCGCGGACGCGAGAGAGCAGGCGCCTTCTTCGCAGAATGCGGGAAGGGGCGGACTTTCCGAAGAACTCGCGCAGTTCGGCATCGACCTTACCGCGAAGGCAAGGGCGGGCAAACTCGACCCCGTAATCGGACGCGGCAAAGAAATCGAAAGAATAATTCAGATACTGTGCCGCCGCACCAAAAACAACCCCGTGCTGATAGGCGAACCGGGCGTAGGTAAGTCGGCGATAGTCGACGGACTTGCGCAGGCGATAGTTCAGGGACAGGTTCCCGACCTGCTCCGCGACAAAATCGTGTTCTCGCTTGACATCACGTCCATGGTTGCGGGTACCCGTTACCGTGGTGACTTCGAAGAAAGACTCAAAAAGGCAATCGACGGAATCAAACGCGCAGGCAACATAATTCTTTTCATCGACGAAATCCACACCATTCTCGGTACGGGTTCGACGGGCGAAGGCGGTCTTGACGTCGCAAACGTGTTGAAGCCTATGCTTGCCCGCGGCGAATTGCAGACAATCGGCGCAACAACAATCGAAGAGTACAGAAAGTATTTCGAGAAAGACGCCGCACTCGAACGCAGGTTCCAGCCCATTATGGTGGAACAGCCGTCGGTGTCCGATACAATCGAAATTCTGCAAGGACTCAAAGAAAAGTACGAACAGCACCATAAGGTTGAAATCACGGACGAGGCGATTTCGTCCGCCGCGATACTTTCCGACAGATACATCACCGACAGGTTCCTTCCCGACAAGGCAATCGACCTTATCGACGAGGCGGCGAGCAGAAAGAAGATACTCAATTTCACCACGCCTCCCGAAATCAGAAAGGTCGAGGAACGCATAAAGGAAGTCGAACTCGAAAAATCCGAAGCCGCACGCCACGAGCAGTACGAGCGAGCCGACAAACTCAAACAGGAACGCGACAATCTGGTCGAGCAGAAAGAGAAACTCGAAGCGGAATGGAAGAATAAGAGCAAAGACGTCAAACTCAGTATCGGCGAAGAGGAAATCGCGGACATAGTCGCTGACTGGACGGGAATTCCCGTACGCAAGATTACGGAAGGCGAAAGCGAAAAACTGCAACATCTCGAAGAAATTCTGCACAAGAGAGTCATCGGACAGGACGAAGCGGTGGTCGCCGTCGCAAAGGCAATCAAACGTGCGAGAGCGGGACTCAAAGACCCCAAACGTCCCATCGGTTCGTTTATATTCCTCGGACCTACTGGCGTCGGCAAAACCGAACTCGCAAAAGCGCTTGCCGAAGCCATGTTCGGCGACGAAAATCTGCTTATCCGCGTGGATATGTCGGAGTATATGGAGAAACACAACGTCTCCAAACTCATCGGCTCCGCGCCTGGTTACGTGGGTTACGACGAGGGCGGTCAGCTCACCGAAAAGGTGCGCAGAAAACCCTATTCCGTCGTTCTGTTCGACGAAATCGAAAAGGCACACCCCGAAGTGTTCAACATTCTGTTGCAGATACTCGAAGACGGCAGACTTACGGACAGCCACGGCAGAGTGGTAAGTTTCAAGAATACAATCGTCATTATGACATCAAACATCGGCGCGGCGGAAATCGCGAAAACAAAAGCACCACTCGGTTTCGGCACGGGTTCGGACAAAGCGGCGGCAGAGTACGAGAATATGCGCGAACGTCAGATGCAGGCGTTGAAAGAGGCGATGAAACCCGAACTTATCAACCGTATCGACGAAATCATCTTCTTCCACCGACTTACAAAAGAGGACATCGAGAAAATCTCGGCGATTATGTTCTCGGCGTTGTCGAAACGGCTCTACGAGCGCGACATCACAATTACCATCACGGACGCGGCAAAAGACTTCATCGTGGGACAAGGCTACAACGAAGAGTACGGAGCAAGACCGCTTCGCCGTACGATACAGCGACTTGTCGAAGACAAACTCAGCGAAATGCTGTTGTCCGGTGAAATCGGCGGCGGCGACAAAGTAACGATAGACGTCGACGGCGGCGCGCTCACCTTCAAAAAGTAAACAGCCGTATATAGGTTTTTCGGCACAATATGATTATTTTTCGGGGCGGCGGATTTTGCCGCCCCATTCGTTTGCCTTGTCCGCGCGCGTGTGGTAATATATTACTCGGTCAAGTATTTTTCATATCGCTATTGAATACGCCGAAGAAATTTGATATAATGTTATTACCAAAATTCGGAGGCACAGCTATGAAAATCGAAATCTTCGGAAAAGACTACAACGTCAGCGATTCGCTCAAAGCAATCACCGAAAAAAAGTGCGCCAAACTCGACAAGTATTTCAATGACGACGATGACGCTGTCGCGAAATTCGTCGTTACGCTGGAAGGCGGCACCTACACCACGGATATGACCGTCGTCTATCGCAGTCAGTCCTACCGTGCGGAAGCGTCGTCCCCCTCGCCCTTCGACAACATCGACGAGGTCATTCCGAGACTGCTCGGACAAATCCGCAAACAGAAGGACATCTGGGGCAAAACCAAGAGAGGCGCAGAAAACGTCTACGAGGAAGAAGAAGTCTGATGAAAGTCGGAATATCGACAGCAACATTCTTTTCGAAAGTATTGACCGAGGACTCGTTCTCGGTCATTCAACAATGTGGCGGGGAATGCGCCGAAGTGTTCCTCACCACTTACACCGAATACGAGCCCGCTTTCGGCGACCTTTTACAGGCTCGCCGCGACGGGCTTGAAATATATTCCGTTCACTCGCTCAATACGCAGTTCGAACCCCAGCTTTTCAACGCCGCACCGCGCACACGCAACGACGCCGAAGTTTTTTACCGCAAGGTTCTGGACACGGCGCGCAAACTCGGCGCAAAGTACTACACTTTCCACGGAACTACACGTCTTAAAAAGACCTCTTTCGTGTCGCCAGAAAAAGTGGGCAGACGTATGAAGGAACTCGGCGACATCGCGCTTGACTACGGCGTTACGCTTTGTTTCGAGAACGTACACTGGGCGGCTTTCAATTCTCCCGAATTTTTCGCGGAAGCCAAAGAGTATTGCCCGAATGTAGGGGCGGTACTTGACATCAAACAAGCGCGTCAAAGCGAACGCGACTGGCGCGAATACATTGCCGTTATGGGCGACAGACTGCACAACGTTCACATTTCCGACTGTACCGAGGACGGCAAAATAGCTATGGTCGGCAAAGGCGTTTTTCCTTTCGGAGAACTCGTGAACGAACTCACCGCCGCAGGGTACGAAGGACCCCTTATCATCGAACAATACGCGGGCGATTATTCTTCGTTCGAAGAAGTCGCCGACGGCGTCAAATATGTGAAAAACATTATCGGAGGCTCTTATGCTCATTAAATTCGATTTCAACAATATGACCGACAAGTTCATCGGCGACCAGGGTATCACCGACGCCGAACTCGCCGCCGTAGCACCCAAAGCGCGCGAGGCGTTCGACAAGTTCGGAAAAATGCGCGGAACGGGTATGACCGCGTGGGCTGACCTGCCTTACAATCAGGACGAAATAGTAGACGACATCATCGCTACCGCCGCGAAAGTAAGAGCGGATTTCGACAACTTCGTCGTTCTCGGTATCGGCGGAAGCGCGCTCGGTCCCATTGCAGTGTTCACCGCGCTGTGCCATTTCCGTTACAACGACTTGCCCAAGGAGAAGAGAGGAGTCAAATTCTTCGTCGAAGACAACGTCGACCCCGAACGAATGCTTGCGCTCCTTGACGTAATCGACGTCAAACGTACGATGTTCAACGTCGTCACCAAGAGCGGCGCGACCTCCGAAACGATGAGCCAGTATCTCATCATAACCGACATACTCAAAAAGGCAGTCGGGGACGATTGGAGCAAACACATCATCGCAACCACTTCCGCGGCGAAAGGCAATCTCATCAAACTTGCAAAGAAAGAAGGGTTCAAGACGTTCTACATTCCCGACGGCGTCGGCGGACGTTTCTCCGAACTTTGCCCCGTCGGTCTGCTTCCTGCGGCTGTACTCGGCATAGACATCAAAGGTCTGCTCAAAGGTGCCGCCGATATGGACAAAGCCTGTTCCGACGGCAATATGTTTGCAAACTCCGCACTTATGGCGGCAGCTTTGCAGTTCATCGCAATGCGCAAGGGCAAGAACATTTCCGTTATGATGCCTTATGCGGATTCTCTCAAATTTATGGCCGACTGGTACTGCCAGCTCTGGGGCGAAAGCCTCGGCAAGGCGGTTGACCTCGACGGCAAAACCGTCAACGAAGGTCAGACCCCCGTCAAGGCGCTCGGCGTAACCGACCAGCATTCGCAGGTTCAGCTTTACACCGAAGGTCCGTTTGACAAAGTCATCACCATCATCGGAGTGGAGAAGTTCCGCGGCGACGTCAAAATCGCAGACGGTGCGGAAGAATTCCCCGACGTCAACTTCCTTTGCGGACACACGATGGGCGAACTCATCAACACCGAAAGAGTTGCGACGGAATACGCGCTCACTCGTTCCAAACATATGAACAACACCATTCTGCTTCCCGAAGTCAACGCGGAAACGGTGGGACAGTTGCTCATGTTCTTCCAGTTGCAGACTGCGTACTGCGGAGCGCTGCTCAACATCGACACTTTCAACCAGCCCGGCGTCGAAGAAGGCAAGAACGCGACCTACGCGCTCTTTGAACGCAAAGGCTACGAAGCCAAGAAAGCCGAACTCGAAGCCGCTCCCAAGAAGGACGCAAAATACATCATCTGAATTGTCGGACACCAGACAATTATCCGACCGTCCGCAAAAGGACGGCAGGATAACGCAACTCCCATTCGACGCCGACCGTTAGAAAGCACAAGGTAGTGCCTGCGACGTTGAAATGGCAGCATGAAATTTCGATAATGCGCCGCCGTCCGTATGACGGCGGCACAACCGATTGCAAAGGCAATCCGTATAAAAGGACGGCTTTATGTACACGTTTTACGCTTTGCTCAACAGAATGAAACTCATAGAGCGGTGGAGTCTTATGCGTTCCACCACCAAAGAGGACCTTATGCAACACGCCGCGCACGTTGCGATTATAGGTCAGGCACTCGGCATTATACGCAACGAGTATTTCGGCGGCAATGTCGACACCGACAAAATCGCGGCGCTTGCGCTGTACCACGACACGGCGGAAGTTGTGAGCGGCGACCTTCCCACGCCCATAAAGTATTACAGTCCCAAAATCAAAAGCGCGTACAGCGAAATCGAGAACGTCATCAACAAGAAACTTTTGAGTTCGTTGCCCCCCGAAATGGCGGCGAAATATTCCGAGTATCTGCAACCCGACGAAAGTACCATGGAGTACAAGATTATGAAAGTTGCGGACAAACTTTCGGCGTACATAAAGTGCATTGACGAACGGCTTTCGGGCAACAAGGAATTCGACACCGCTTTCAACCGTTTGCAGAAAATGCTGGACGGACTTATGGACGAACACCCCGAACTGAAATATTTTCTTGACAATTTCGGCGAAGGCTACGGTCAGCAGCTGGATATTCTGTGAGGTAGTATGCTCGAATTCGTAGGCGTTACAAAACAGTATCTTTACGGCGCGCGGCTTTTCGGCGCGCTCGACCTCAAAATCGCGGACGGCGAAATCGTAGCCGTGTACGGCGGAGAGGGCAGCGGCAAAACGTCTTTTCTGAAAACTGCTGCGGGTGTGGAAGAATGCGAAGGCAAAGTCCTGCTCGACGGCGAAACGGTGTTTGTCAGAACGGACAAAGTCATAATGGTTTTCGACGACGGAGCCGTTTTCAAATGGAAGACGGTCTTTGACAACCTTGCTTTTCCGCTCAAACTGCGCAAATACGACAAAGTCGACATAGCTTCCCGCGTGCTTTCGGCGGCGGAGAAAATGGGTATAGGCGGAGTGTGTCTGCGATTGCGCGCACGGTCGCTTAACGACGTCGAGAAATGCAGAATGGCTCTTGCAAGACTGTTTGTGCGCGACGCTAAACTGCTTGTCATAGACGACGTGACTTTCGGTCTGGAAAGAGCAGACGCGGAAGCGCTGTGGGCGGAACTTGCACCCCTTCTCAAAGAGAAAGCCAAAGAGGGCGCAATCGTGCTTTATTCCACTTCGTCGAGAGAAGAAGCGGCAAGCATAAGCGACAGGATAATCGTTTTGCAGGACGGCGAAGTCAAACAGGTTGCGGCCTACGACGAAATTCGCAAAAATCCCGAAAACGTATGGGCAGCGCAAGCCGTCGACGGACATTATAACGTCGCAAAATGCGTTTTAACCGAGCGAAACGGAAGATTAACGCTTTTATTCGGTGAAAACCGCACAATCGATGCAGAAGGTCTGCGCGGAAGGATTGCAGACGGATACAAGGACAAAGAAGTGCTGTGCGGGTGGTTTCCGAAGAACGTTGGAAGCGCGGAAAATTGTTCTCACTGCGACGCGTTCACGGAAAAGGTCACCTTCGTTTCGGCGGACAAGTACGGGTTTGAACTTACGACGCAAAGCGGACTTTACGCAAGAAGTTCCGAACGTCTTTCGGAAGTCGACGCGTATCCCGAAGAAGGCGAATTCGTACTTTTCGACAGCGCAAACGAAAACAGCATTGTAAAATAATTTCAGCAGATTGTTCGTTGGACTGATTGCCTGCGTGACTGCAAATGATTGGCTGCAAACGCGTGACGGCGTATGTGTGACGACATAATATGTGTGACGCGTATAGCGCCTGCATATTATGGGCGGCGGCAGATAAGTAATGGCAAATGCGCGACTGCGTGTGCCGTTGCTATGCGATTGGTTATGCGGCACAGACGGACAAAAGAACAGGAGCAAGTATGGTAATTCTCGGTATCGACCCCGGTCTTGCGACTATGGGTTACGGCGTTATAACCGCCGAAAGAGGGAACTTCGCCGTCGTCGATTACGGCGTTGTCACCACGCCCAAGGATTACACTTTGCCGCAACGCCTTGCCAAGCTCGAAAACGGCGTAAGGGAACTCATAGAAAAGTTCCGCCCCGACAATATCGCAGTCGAGGAACTGTTCTTTTCAAAGAATATAACCAACGGAATTATGGTTGCAGAAGCGCGCGGAGTTATTTTGCTCACCGCAAACAAACTCGTGGGCGACGAAGTGTTCGAATATACGCCCAACCAGATTAAACAGGCAATCACTGGGTACGGCGGTGCGGACAAAATTCAAATGCAGCTTATGGTGCAGGCGCTCCTGCGACTGAAAAAAGTTCCGCGACCCGACGACGCCGCGGACGCGCTTGCGGTTGCGTTGTGTCACGGTCAGACAAGCAGACTGAGCACGGAGTTCAGAATACGTTAATCAAATTCTCAAACCGTGGATAAAGGCTAAATAAAAGTCGGAGCAGTGCCGAAAACGGCACTCGTGGAGATAATATGTACAGTTACATCAAAGGCGTTCTCGTCGAGGCGGGGCTCAATTCCGTAGTCGTCGAGAACAACGGAATAGGTTACGAACTCGGCGTTAGCGGAAACACTCTTGCCGACGCGCGAATAGGCAGCGAAATGAAACTCTACACCTACTTGTACGTGAGAGAGGACACTTTCGCGCTTTACGGTTTTTCGCGTCTTGAAGAAAAAACGCTGTTTATGCGCCTTATCGAGATAAGCGGTATAGGTCCAAAACTCGCAATGCAGATTCTGAGCGGTTACGACCTAGGGACGCTTACCGTTGCCATTGCGACGGGTGACATCAAAACGCTGTCCAAAATCAAAGGACTCGGCAAAAAGACGGCAGAGCTTATCGTGCTCAATCTGCGCGAACAGGTTGCGGTCGATATGTCGGACGCGACGACGGAAATCGGCGGGTCTATGGACGCCGACCTTTCGGACGCGATATTCGCGCTTGTGTCACTCGGCGTTTCCAACACCGAAGCGGTCAAAGCGGTGCAGACCGCGGCAAAGACGGCAAGCGGAGTGGAAAACCTCATTGCCGCCGCACTCAAACTCATAGGCTGACAAAGGCAATCGGCTGAATTCGCCGAATACCTATAAGTAACCGCCGAATATATAAGCCGCAATCGGCTGGTTTCGGTCGGTTGAACTCCCGCATCAAAGGAACAATATGGAAGACGAAAGAATTGTAAGCAGTCTGACTCTCGAAGACGACGATACCGAAAGTACGTTGCGTCCGCGTTGTATGGCGGACTATGTCGGGCAGGACAAAATCAAGAAAAATCTGGGCGTGTACATTTCCGCGGCAAAGGCGCGCGGAGAAGCACTCGACCACGTTTTGCTGTACGGACCTCCGGGGCTCGGCAAAACCACGCTTGCGCACGTCATTGCCAACGAACTCGGCGCGCAGATACGCGTGACTTCGGGACCTGCAATCGAACGAGCAGCCGACCTTGCCGCAATTCTCACAAACCTCGAAAAAGGCGACATTCTGTTCATCGACGAAATCCACCGTCTGAACCGCAACATAGAAGAAGTGCTTTATCCCGCAATGGAAGACTTTTCGTTGGACTTCGTTTCGGGTAAAGGGCCAATGGCGCGCAGTATCCGTCTGCCGCTCAAAAAGTTTACGCTCATAGGCGCGACGACGCGTGCGGGAATGCTGTCAAGCCCTTTGCGCGACCGTTTCGGAATGCTTATGCGTCTCGAAATGTACACGCCCGCGGAAATCGCCAAAATCGTCCGCCGTTCGTCCAATATTCTGGGCATAGAAATCAATCCCGACGCGGCGGAAGAAATCGCAAGACGCAGTCGCGGAACTCCGCGTATTGCAAACCGTTTGCTCCGTCGCGTGCGCGATTTTGCGCAGGTTGAAGACCTCGAAGCAATCGATATGGAAGTCACGCGCAAAGCATTGCAGCTTATGGACGTCGACGAACTCGGACTCGACATCGTGGACAGAACCGTTCTCGAAGCCATAATAGACAAATTCGGCGGCGGTCCCGTAGGACTGGACACCCTTGCCGCGGCAACGGGCGAGGAAGCAAGCACTATCGAAGACGTCGTCGAACCTTTCCTCATTCAGCTCGGTTTCATAGGCAGAACGCCCAGGGGCAGAGTATGCACGGAAAATGCGTACAAACATCTCGGAAAAGTATGTCCTGCGTCCAAAATGTCGTTGCAGATGAGCATATTCGACTCCGACGTGAACGGCGACGACAAATAAGCTGCCGACGAAGTGCAGCTGTACGATATGCGACAGATATAATTATGCAGGAACTTAAAACACACGATTTTTATTACGATTTACCCGAAGAACTGATAGCGCAGACCCCCGTTGAGCCGCGCGACAGCAGCAGACTGTTGGTGTACTCCAAGAGCGCGGACAGCATAACTCACGCGCATTTTTACGATTTGCCGAAGTTTCTGCGCAAAGGCGATTTGTTGGTTATCAACAACACGCGCGTTATTCCCGCGCGTATATTCGGCAAAATCGACGGCAAGGAAACGGTATTCGAAATTCTGTTGCTCAAACGCATTGACTACACGCACTGGGAAACCATTATGCGCCCCGCGCGCAAAGCAAAACTCGGAAGCGTGATACGCATATCCGACGAACTCTCCGCGGTTGTCGAACACATCGACGATTACGGCGCAAGAACTATTCGATTTGAGTTTGACGGTGTTTTCGAGGACATTCTGGACAGAGTGGGCAATATGCCTCTTCCGCCGTACATACACGAGAAGTTGCAGGATAAGGAACGTTATCAGACCGTGTACAGCAAGGTAGACGGTTCTGCCGCCGCGCCCACCGCGGGACTGCATTTCACGCCCGAACTTATGCAAAAGGTCAAGGATATGGGCGTGGACTTTGCGGAAGTTCTGTTGCATATCGGACTCGGCACATTCCGTCCCGTAAAGGCGGAGAACATTCTCGAACACGAAATGCATTCGGAATACTACGAAATCGACGAATCTACGGCGGAGAAAATCAACTGCGCCAAACGAGAGGGCAGACGGGTAATCGCCGTAGGTACCACGTCGGTCAGAGTGCTTGAAACCGTAGCCGACGAAAACGGTTTCGTAAAACCTTGCAAAGGCGATACCAAGATATTCATTTATCCGTCTTACAGGTTCAAGTGCGTGGAAGGGCTGATAACCAATTTCCATCTTCCCGAGTCCACGCTCATTATGTTGGTGTCGGCGTTTATCGGACAAGAACAGACACTTAAAGTATACGAAACGGCAGTTAAAGAGCGCTATCGGTTCTTTTCCTTCGGAGACAGCTGTTTCTTTACCGAATAGAAAAACCCCGCGTGAATGCGGAGCGTAAGCAACAAAACTAGCATAAATAAAAAGAACGGAGCAAGAGCCTCGCATATAGCGAAAGCTGCATATCGGAGCTAACGAAAAACGAGTGCATAAGGTGAAACGCAGTCTTATTTGCAGTTCAAAAAACGGAACGCAAGCAGGGTGCGCAACGCAGGCACAATGCGTGATGTAGGCATAAGGCGAAATGCCAGAGTAATGCGAAGTGCCGAAGCACCGTTCCAAACGGAAACAACTATGAGATTCGAAGTCATTCACACCTGCAAACAGTCCGGCGCGCGCGTCGGCAGAATTTACACCGACCACGGAGTCATCGACACTCCGTGTTTTATGCCCGTCGGAACCAAAGCCACCGTCAAGGGACTTTCTCCCGAAGAAGTGCGCGACACGGGTGCACAGATATTGTTGTCCAACACATATCATCTCTATCTGCGTCCCGGTCACGAGCTCATCGAGAAGGCGGGCGGTCTGCACAAGTTCATGAACTGGGACGGCGCGATACTTACCGACAGCGGCGGTTTTCAGGTGTTTTCGCTGTCGTCGTTGCGCAAAATTTCCGACGAGGGAATGGAGTTCAACAGTTTTATCGACGGCTCCAAACATTTCTTTTCTCCCGAAAAGTCCATGGAAATCCAACGTGCTTTGGGTTCCGACATCGTTATGGCGTTTGACGAACTCACCGCGCCCGACATCTCGCACGAAAAAGCGAAAGAGGCTATGGAACGCACCATTATGTGGCTGGACAGATGTTCCAAAGTCAAACTCAAACCGCATCAGACTCTGTTCCCCATCATTCAGGGAAATATGTTCACCGACCTGCGACTGGAAAGTCTGAAAATGTCGATGCCGTATGCGACCTGCGGTATTGCCATTGGCGGACTGTCCGTCGGCGAAACCGCGGAAAAGATGTACGAAGTTCTCGACGCGCTTGCACCTCATCTGCCGCCCGAAATGCCTCATTACCTTATGGGCGTCGGCACTGCCGATTATATCGTGGAAAGCGTGGCAAGGGGAGTGGATATGTTCGACTGTGTGTTGCCGACCAGAATTGCCCGCAACGGTACGGCTATGGTCAAGGAAGGTTTCCTCACAATCCGCAACGCGCCATATGCTGAGGATTTCACGCCCGTAGACCCCGAATGCGACTGTTATGCCTGCCGCAACTACACCCGCGCATATATCCGTCACCTTATCAAAGCGGACGAAATTCTGGGCGGAAGGTTGTTGTCCATTCACAATATACGTTTCCTCGAAAGACTGTCAGCCGAAATTCGTCAGGCAATTATGGAAGACAGATACCTCGATTTTAAGGAAGATTTCATAAAACAATATAAAGGTTGAATTGCACAATGTTGTTCAATTTAGTTGATTTTATGAACAAATAATGTATAATGTGCTTGTATAATAACACAAAATACGCGTTTCTCGGCTGACTTGACCGTGACGCGATACAAGGAGACAATATGTTTACTTCCCTTTTGGCAGCACTGCCTTCTTACGCGATGTACATCATCATCGGCGTCGTACTCGTTTTGATGATTGTACTCACCATCATTCCTCAGAAGAAACGTCAGAAACAGCAACAGGAAATGATGAACAGCCTTGCAGTCGGCACCAAGATTATGACCATCGGCAGAATGGTCGGCAAAATCACGCAAATCAACGCCGACAATACGCTCATCGTCAACGTCGGTACCGAAAACAGCCCTACGCTTATCGTGATTGACAGAAACGCAGTCGGTCTCGTTCTCGAAAACGTAGCCGCTCCCGCACCTGCACCCGCACCCGCGGAAGAACCCAAGGCAGAAGAGAGCGCACCCGCAATCGAAGCGCCCGCAGCAGAAGTTGCTGCAGAAGCACCCGTCAAAAACGAAGGCAAAAAGAAAAACAGAAAGTAAACCGTAAAGATACGGAAACAACCGTCCGAGCAGGGCGGTTGTTTTTATTTTTTGTCAAAAATTTTAGAGGAATTTATTAAAGAATTTCTTTATTTGGGATTTGTACTCTATTATTTTCCGACCATGTTTTTCGAGCGGAAATATGAAAACGTTTTCAGCTTACTTTCCGCACTTTTGAACGCACATTTACTGCGATAATCCCCGCGATTGTGCCCGTAATGACTGTCGTAATGAGGTCGACGTAATTGAAATTCGCGCTTTTGAAACCGTCGGCGAGCGCAAACACGAATATGCAGAGCAGCATATAGAGGAGTCCCGTCAGCGCGCCTTTTACAACACCCGACGACGGCGTTCTGAAACCGACCAAAACGCCTGTCAGCAACGCCGCGACTTTTATGACATAGTTGCCTATTGTGATTGCCGTTCCGTCGAGGGAAGCCCAACGCACTATGAGCGCGAACAACAGCACTCCCACCAACGATACAAGCAGCGATATAAGCGCGGCGCGCAATACGTCCGCGGCACCTTTTTTCAACGCTTCGGAATTTTTCATAGTAAAAATTATGACTTTGTGCGGACGGATATGATATTTTGCTGAAAAACAAGGCAAAATTAATCTATAAAGTTGACTATTAGCTTTTATATAGCTATAATGGACAAAGCTATTATTGCGCGTCGCGCGCGTTGCGCCGCCGTAGTTAATCAATATTGCGCCAAAGCGCAGGAGTAAGCATCGTGAACATCAAAAAATCTATCGTGATTTTGTCGCTGGTTGCCGTGTTCATCATTCTGATGGCTGTTTTTGCCGTGGTGTCTTTCCCCATCGCAAACACCGTCTACGATTACACCGGCTACGTCAAGACAATCAAACTCGGACTCGATATGTCCGGCGGCGTTTCCGCCGTGTTCAAAGTTCAGGACGACGGACTGGGCAACCTCGAAACCAGAGTAGACGGTACGGTCGCTTCGTTGCAGGAACTGCTTGTTTCCAAGGGCTATACCGAAGCCACGGTCACCAAGACCACCAGCGGCGGTGAATTGTCCATTCGTGTCGAAGTTCCCGACGTCGACGACCCCGAAGCGGTTCTCGACCTCATCGGACGTCCCGCTAAACTTGAATTCAAGGGCGAGGATTCTGCCGAAGCCGAAGCGCTCATCGAAGGCAGCAAACACCTCGAATCGGCGTTTGTCACAACAGACCAGAACGGTAAATATGCCGTCGGATTGAAATTCAACGAAGCCGGTACCGAAGCGTTCAGACAACTTACCACCGATTATCTCAACAAGCAGATATACATCTACATCAACGGTGAGAAATACACGACCGTCAACGTCAACTCCACGATAAGCGACGGCAACGCAATCATCACCAGCGGTACGGACGGATACTCCTACGACGAAGCAAAAGACTTCGCAACCCGTTTGCAGTCCGGTGCGTTCGGCGTTCAGTTGCAGGTCGCCGAAGTCCGCAACATTTCTCCTACGCTCGGTGAAGACGCAATCAAATGGGCACTCATCGCAGGTGCAATCGGCGTCGGTCTCATCTTCATTTTCATGGCTGTGATGTACAGAGGGCTCGGTCTTGCCGCCGATATCGCACTTTGCGTTTACATCGTTCTGCTGCTTTGGTTCTGCGCCGTTCTGCCTTGGGTTCAGCTCACTCTTCCCGGTATTGCGGGTATTCTGCTTTCAATCGGTATGGCTGTCGACGCGAACATCGTTATTTTCGAAAGAATACGCGACGAGTACAGATACAGCTCCAAACCCATTCCGTCCGTTGTCAAGATCGGTTTCAAACGTTCTGCGGCGGCTATCATCGACGGTAACGTCACCACCCTTATCGGTGCAATCGTTCTGTGGATTATCGGTTCCGCGTCCATCGTCGGTTTCGCGGTAACGCTGTTCATCGGTATCATTCTTTCGATGTTCACGTCGCTCGTAATCACCAGAATAGTAATCAAGTGCTTCCTGCCGCTCAACAGTACCAGCGCGAAGTTCTACGGACTCAAACGCGCGGAAGACTCTGCGGCGGCCGAGGTGCCCGATTTCAAATTGAAAGACAAAACTGTGGAGGAGGCAAAGTAATATGAAAAATTCCGGCAACTTCCTCAACAGATATCAGAATTTCAAGGTCAGCAAACTCAAAAAGTTCTCGTTTGCATTGCCGATGGTCATCGTTGTCATCGCGCTTTGCGTCATCATCGGTATAGGCGCAACCACGGGTGATTATGCGGAAGGAGTCAACATCGGTATCGACTTTCAGGGCGGTACCATGCTCACCGTTACGCTCGGCGACGAACTCATCAACAACTACGATTATCACGTCGACAGAATAGTCGAGGCAATCGAAGGCTGCAAGGACGCCAACGGCAACCACGTCACCGTAACCTACATTCAGAAACTGTTCGAGTCGGGAGCGACCAGCGACCCCGACGCGGCGGTTACGTTCCGTTACAAGAACGTGTCCAAGGACGACGTCCAGATTAACGAACTCAACGAAAAGATTATAGCGGCTGTCGACGCGCTGTATCCCGATATCGTAAACGACGAAGTCAACTTCATCACTTACGAATCAATCGGCGCGACTGCGGCACAGGACCTCCTGTCCAAAGCGGGCATTGCGGTTGCGGTTTCCACCGTCCTCATTCTGATTTACATCATCTTCCGTTTCACGCCCGTAAGTGCGTTCGCCGCTGTCCTCGCACTCATTCACGACGTCATTCTGATGTTCGCATTGACGGTCATCTGCCGCGTTCAGATCAACACTTCCTTCGTTGCGGCAATCATTACGATAATCGCGTACTCCATCAACAACACGATTATTATCTTCGACCGCTGCCGTGAATATATGAAGCCGCTCAAAGGTCAGAAGAACATCGACTACGACGCAATCGGCGATATGTCCGTGCGTGAGAATATGCGCAGAAGCATTTTCACCACCGCGACCACAATGATTACGGTCATATTCCTTGCAATTCTGGGCAGCGACTCCATACGCGAATTCTGCGTGCCTATCATTCTCGGTCTGATCGCAGGTGCGTTCTCGTCCATTTTCCTTGCAACTCCCATGTGGGCTTCGTTCAGCCGCGTGCAGGACAAAATCAAGGCAAAACGTATGGCAACCGTCACTTACGGTCCCGGCGCGGGTTCTTCTTCCGACGACGAAGATGAAGAGCAAGTTATGCCTACGATTTCTTCGGGCAGGGAAGACGACGACGAAGGATTTGCTCCCAAACAGTCCAAACCCAAGCAGAAGAACGACAAACCGAAGGGCAAACCCATTTACAAATATTCCAAGAAGAATACGACCTTCAAGAAAAAATAGCTTAATAACGCCTCCCGAACGGAGGCGTTTTTTGCAAAACGCAGGTGTAGAGCTTGCGTTTTTGCAAACATTTCAACCGAACATTCCGTTTTATCGGACGGAGAGGGACAATGCACATCGGAGAAAAGGCGCAAAGAACAGGCGGAACCAAAAAAACAGGGGACAATATATCTCCCGTTTTCCGCCGTTTGCTTTTGGGAAGAGGTATTTCCGAAGAGGAAATGCCCGCTTTTCTGCACCCTTCGCTTGACGGACTTGCATCTCCGTACGAAGTCTACGGAATGGAACGCGCCGTAGAACGCATACGCCGCGCCGTAGACAAAAAGGAAAAAATCCTCATATTCGGCGATTACGACTGCGACGGTATCTGCGCGATTTCCATTCTGATGCTCGCTTTGCGCGGGCGCGCGGACGTCAGTTATTTTATTCCCAACCGCATAACGGACGGTTACGGAATGAGCGTCGATTTGCTGAAAGACATCATTTCTCACCGCAAACCCGACCTTGTGGTCACCGTCGACTGCGGTATTACGGCGGCGGAAGAAGTCGAATTTCTGAAAAGTCAGGGTATCGACGTTGTCGTGACGGACCACCACGAACCGCAGGACACAATTCCCGACTGCATAGTGGTTGACGCCAAAATCGACAAGAAAGGCTTTTACGATATGTGCGGCGCGGGCGTTGCGCTCAAACTCGTACAGGCGCTTTTCGGAAAGGAATACGAAAACTATCTGGACATTTGCGCAATCGCTACAATCGCCGACGTCGTGCCGCTTGTCAAAGACAACCGCATAATTGCTTATTACGGACTGCGCAGGTGTATCGAAACTCCGCGCCGAGGAATAAAACTGCTTGCAGGGGCGGAAAAACTCACTTCGCAGGACGTTATGTTCAGGCTTGCTCCGCGTATCAATGCCGCGGGCAGACTGGGTTCGGCGATGAAAGCCGTCGACCTTTTCCTTGACGAGGACTATTTCCTTTTGAAATCGCTTGCCGAAGAGCTTGAACGCGACAACACGCGCAGGCAACAGATTTGCGAACAGGTTGTTGCCGAGGCAAAAAAAGCGTTGCGCGGCATTGATTTTCTCAAAACACGCATAATCGTTCTGCACAATCAGTCGTGGGAAGCGGGCGTACTCGGAATAGCCGCCGCAAGGCTTGTAGAGGAATTTAAGTGTCCCGCAATATTGTTTTCGGGGGACGGCGCGGAATATAAAGGTTCTGCGCGCTCGGTCAAGAACGTAAATATCTTTATGTTGCTGTCGCGGCACTCCGAAATGTTCACCACGTTCGGCGGACACGCGCAGGCGGCAGGCGTCGGAATTCTCGCAGAGAACTTCGAAGCGTTCAGAAAGGCGCTTGAAGAGGACGTCGCGGCGAATTATCCCGCAACGGATTTCCTTCCCGCGGAAACCTACGATATGAAACTTTCCGCCGACGAAGATTTCCTTGCTCTCGCAAAGGAACTCGACCTTCTCGAACCCACGGGATACGGCAACCCGAAACCCGAATTTCTGCTCGAAGAAAGCGGATTGCGATTCGACCGCGTGGGGTTCGGTCCTCACGTGAAGTGCGTGCGCGGTGATCTCGAACTCATGGGATTTTCACGTTATTCGTCGCTCATCGGCACTACGCGCGGCAAAACCGCCGTCGAATTTTCTCTGGGCGTCGGGTGTTTTCAGAACAGAGTTTACGCGCAGGGAATACTTCGCGGGACAAAGGTGCTGTCGCTTGATATATCGGACGAAGACGCGCGCAGAATGTGTTTGCATCAGCTGAATTTCGAAGGACGTGCGGATGTTGTACGTATCGACAAAGAAAAGGCGGAAGAATTTGCCGCTTGTCCTTTCGGAACGGCGTTTGTCGTGTTCGGACAGAAAGAATACGAAAGATTGTGCCTTGACGTCAAAGGCGCAGGGGATTTGCCCGTTTACGTAGGTGCGCAAAAGTGGCTCAACCCGCAGACGTGCGTTGTGTTTGCACCTTCTGAACAGTTCGATTTCGGATATTTCGGAAGAGTTGTGTTCGCGGGACGCGCCCTTACGGACGGTTATATTGCGCACGTTGCCGCAAGTGTTGCGGAGTGTTTCGACCTGTACTGCGAACAGCCCGAACCGCCGCGCGTTTCGGACGACAAAATCCGTGCCGCGTTCGTTGCGTTCGACGGAATGGCACGCAAAAAGGAAAGAGCGGTTTCGCCGTCCGCGCTTGCCAACACCGTAAAGCAACGCGCCAGAATTTCGACGGAAGAGTACGGAATATCGCGTCTTATTCTCGAAGAATTGGGATTGATTTCCGTGTCGGATAGGGGTATTATTACTGTATCCAGAAACAAAACGGACCTTACGCAGTCCGCAGTTTACAGAAACGTGAGGCAGAAATGAACGATTTGCTCGTCAAACTCAGAAAGGCTTATCCCGACCGCTATGCCGAGATAAAAAAAGCCTACGAATTTGCCAAAGCCGCGCACGAGGGACAAAAGCGCAGCTCGGGTGAAGATTATTTCATTCACCCTTGTGCCGTTGTGGAAATTCTCGCCGATTTCGGTTTTGACAGTTCGACTGTCATAGCCGCGTTTCTGCACGATGTTCTGGAAGACACTCCCGTAACTCCCGAACAGCTTGCGGAGGAGTTCGGACAGGAGATACTCGAACTTGTCGAGGGAGTTACAAAACTCGACAAATTGCAGTTCACAAACCGCGAAGAAGCGCAGGCGGAGAACTTCCGCAAGTTCTTTATGGCTATGGCGAAGGACCTGCGCGTAATCATCGTAAAACTCGCCGACAGACTGCACAATATGCGTTCGCTGAAATATCTGCCGCCCGAAAAACAGCAGTACATTTCGCGCGAAACGCTGGACATATACGCGCCTCTTGCGGGACGACTGGGAATTTCTTTCTTCAAGTGCGAACTCGAAGACCTAGCTATGATGTATCTGTATCCCGACGAATACAAGTACATTACTGAGTGCATAAGCAAGAAACGCGGCGAACGTCAGGAATTGCTTGACGGCATAATGACGCAGATACGCGGCAAGATGTCCGAACTCGGCATTAAAGGCGAAGTGAACGGCAGACCGAAACACTTTTATTCCGTTTACAAGAAAATGCACCAGTTGCATATCGACGTAGACCAGATTTACGACCTGCTTGCCGTGCGTATCATAGTGGACAGCATAAAGGACTGCTATACCATGCTCGGTGAAGTTCACACGATGTGGAAACCTATTCCCGGCAGGTTCAAGGACTATATCGCAATGCCCAAAGCCAACAACTATCAGTCCTTGCACACGACGGTGGTTGCAGACGGCGAAACCTTTGAAATCCAGATACGAACCTACGAAATGCACAGGATAGCCGAATACGGTATCGCCGCGCATTGGAAATACAAAGAGGGCACAACGGGGGTCGACACTGACCTCGACAACAAGGTCAGATGGTTGCGTGAAGTCATGGACGCCGAAAAGGACGTAGGCGGAGCCAAAGAGTTCATGGACGCCATCAAAATCAACGTTTTCGACGACGAGGTGTTCGTGTTCACACCCAAAGGCGACGTGTACGATTTGCCCGTGGGTTCCACTCCCGTCGACCTTGCCTACAAAATTCACTCCGCAATCGGCAACAAGTGTACGGGTGCGAAAATAAACCGCAAAATCGTTCCGTTGTCCACAAAACTGCAAACGGGCGACATCGTCGAAATTCTGATGATGAACGGCAAAGGACCAAGTCTTGACTGGCTTAAATTCGTAAAGACCTCGTCCGCGCGCTCGCGAATTCGTCAATATTTCAAAAAGGAACAACGCGAAGAGAACGTGCACCGCGGCAAAGAAATGCTGGAAAAAGAGTCCAGACGTCGCGGATACAGCCTTGCCGACCTTATGCAGGTCAGTTCGCTGGACGGAATTATGCAAAGGCTTTCGGTGTCCAACGAAGAGGACTTGTACGCAAACGTAGGTTTCGGCGGTATAAGCACAAATCAGGTGCTTACGAAACTCATCGACGCGTTCAGAAAACAGCACCCCGACGAACATAACGAGATTTCGACGGCGGACGGTGCGGCGGCACAAAGACCGCGTTCCAAGAGCGGCGTTCTCATCAACGGCAACGCAAACTTCACGGTCAGAATGGCGCATTGCTGTACACCCGTTCCCGGTGACGAAATAGTGGGGTACATTTCGAGAGGCAGAGGCGTTTCCGTTCACCGCAAGGATTGTCCCAACGTCAAGTCCATGGAACCCGAACGTCTTATCGAGGCGGTCTGGGACACGGGCGGCGACGAGAACTTCAACGTCACGCTCAACATCACGGCGGAGAATACGGGCGGTATGCTCGCAGGAATAACCGCTTACATCGCAGCGGCGAAAATGCCGATCACGGGTGCAAACGTCAAAGTCGACACCAAAGAACATATAGCGGACATTACAATCAGCGTTATGATAAAAAATGCCGACGACCTCGAAGAACTCGTCAGAAAAATCAAGAGTATTCACGGTGTTATCGACGTCAGACGGTGACAAACACAGACTAACAGCGAACGAAGCAATTTGACGGAAAACGGAGTTTACATATCTAAATTGCGACGTAAACATTGTTTTGGTGAACTATGAAAATATTGACACTTACAACAACCGAACTTGCCACAAACACTTATATCATGGTAAACGGCAAGGAAGCGTTTGTCGTCGACCCCGGCGACAACGCTGACGCCATACTCGCCGCGGCGGCGCAAGAGGGCGCGACGATAACGGAAGTTTTGCTGACACACGGACATTACGACCACATCGGAGCGGTTGCCGAATTGCAACGAAAAGGCGCGCTCGTCATAATGCATCGCGACGACGTTCATCTCATTTCTTCTTTCAAAAATCTGGCATTCTATTCGGGTAAAACGGTGGACAAGTTTTTGCCCGACGTCACCGTAAGCGGCGGCGAAACACTGAACGTTGCGGGGCTCGACGTGCGTGTTATACACACTCCCGGACACACCGAGGGCGGAGTATGCTATATAGTCGGCGACGCGATTTTTTCGGGCGATACGCTATTCGAGTTGTCCTACGGCAGAACGGATTTCCCTACGGGAGATTTTGCAAAACTCAAAAACAGCATAGTCAACAAGCTGTTTACCCTCAAAGAAAACTATACAGTTTATCCCGGTCACGGCAATCCTTCGACATTGGATTTCGAACGCAACAACAATCCCATAAAGTCCTGAGAGAGCGGTTTTTCAAGCACGCAATCTCACAACAGCTTATGATAAAGTTTTCCTGCACAAACGAAAATTACACAAACGACCTGATGGAGCTCGTCCGCGCTTTCGAACAGCGCACCGACGAGTGTCTTTCGCTTGACGTGAGTTTTGTTGTGCGCGAAGGGGAAATCTGCATAAAACTTACTTCCGACAAGTTCGACAATTTCTGCAAATATTACCGCTATCCGTTGGAGTATGCCGACGCAACCGAAAAGAAAAGACTGGAAAAACGCTATCTCAAAATGGCAATTTACGGTACGCTCGTTTTTTTGACGGGAGTGACTTTGCCTTACGGTTGTCTTACTGGAATACGCCCAACCAAACTTTATATGGAGCTCGGCGACGCCGCGCACGATACGTTCCTAAAAGATTTTTCTGTGTCGCCTTCGAAGGTGGAGCTCATAGAGCGCACCGTCAACACGCAGAAAAACCTGCGCAACGGGTCGGAGCGCAACTGCGACGTTTTCGTGTTCATTCCTTTCTGTCCCACTAAATGCGCGTATTGTTCTTTCGTTTCTTTGCCTATTGACAGACAGAAAAAACTGCTTCGTCCTTATACGGATTGTCTTGTCGAAGAACTCCGCGCGGTTCGCCGCGACGTGGAAGAACACGGTATTAACGTGCGTTCCGTTTATATCGGCGGCGGAACTCCGACCGCGCTTCCGCTTGCCATGCTCGACGAAGTCCTTGCCGAGTGTCATTACGACGTCGACGAGTTCACTGTGGAGGCGGGCAGACCGGATACCATTACGCCGTCCGTTCTCAATCTTCTGAAAAAGCACGGAGTTACAAGAATATCCGTCAATCCGCAGACGTTCAACGACAAAACGCTGGAACTCATCGGTCGAAAGCACAAATCCGAACAGGTCGTCAAAGCCTTCAAACGCGCGAAAAAGATGTTCAAGGTCAACATGGATCTCATTGCCATGCTGCCCGAAGAAACGCTTGACGATTTCAAGTATTCCGTCGATAAAGCCGTCGAACTTTCTCCCGAAAACATAACCGTTCACACGCTGTATCTCAAACGTGGGTCGTTGCTTCGCAACGAAGGTTACAGAAATACGGAAAACACCGTAGCCGAACAGATGGTTGATTACGCTTACCGCAAACTGACCGAGGCGGGATACAACCCTTACTACATGTATAGACAGAAGTACACGAGCGGCAATCTCGAAAACGTGGGTTACGCAAAGGCGGGAGAGGAGTGTATCTACAACATCGACATCATGGAAGAGGATACGTCCATACTCGCGGCGGGTGCGGCGGCGATTTCCAAAAAGGTCACGCGGTCGATAAACCTCATAGAGCGTTGCGCCAATTTCAAAGAACCGCTAGAATACGTCAAACACTTTGACGAAGTTCTGAAAAAAAGCGGGGATTTCCGCGCGACTTTCCCTTATTTCGACAAGGAAACCGCGCGTTAGAATACAGTTTTGCGAACTTTGTCGGATTGATTTCAGACTTTTTGCCGCAACGGTAAAAATTTGTGTTTTTCGGGCGCTTATTTTGTTTACTTTATTTTTTTTGTGTGATAATATATGCAATGTACTTCTTACGAGGTCCGTCCGAAACTCCGTGGTCGGACTTGGTTGGAAGCGAATCATTTATCCAACGAAGGAGGCTAAACAATGGATAAACTTCAAAAACAGGAAATCATCGCAAAGTACGGTCGCAAAGAAGGCGACACCGGTTCCCCCGAAGTGCAGATCGCACTCCTCACCGGCAGAATTCAGGAACTCACCGAACACCTTAAAGTTCACAACAAAGACCACCACTCCAGACGCGGTCTGCTTATGATGGTCGGTCAGAGAAGAAGTCTTCTCGACTATCTCAAGAAAACCGATATCGAACGTTATCGTGCTATCGTCGCTTCTTTGGGACTGAGAAAGTAAAATCGGTCGGGTGCGTTGTTTTCGCACCCGATTTTTTATAAAAACGGATATGACGGAATATCCAGAAGGAGTTAAAATGGAAAGAAAAATCTTCAAAACAACTATCGGCGGCAGAGAAGTCACCGTCGAAACCGGCGCTTACTGCGGTCAGGCTAACGGAAGCTGTATCGTCCGTTGCGGCGACACCGTGGTTATGGTCAACGCAACTATGGCAAAAGAACCCCGCGAAGGTATGGATTACTTCCCCCTGAGCGTGGACTACGAAGAAAAAATGTACGCCGTCGGCAAAATCCCCGGCGGTTTCAAAAAGAGAGAAGGCCGCGCGTCCGACAAGGCAATCCTTACTTCCCGCCTTATCGACCGTCCCATTCGTCCTTTGTTCCCCAAGGGAATGTACAACGACGTTTCCGTTATCGCAACGGTTCTGTCCGTTGACACCAACATTCCTCCCGAAGTGTTCGGAATGATCGGTTCGTCCGTCGCGCTTTCTATCTCCGATATACCTTTTGCGGGTCCTACGGGCTCCGTCGTGGTCGGTATGGTGGACGGCGAATACGTCATCAACCCCGACAGCGCACAGCGCGCCAAATCCAGACTTCACCTCAGCCTGTCCGGTACCAAGGACGCAATCATGATGGTTGAAGCGGGTGCGGACATCATCACCGAAAAAGAAATGCTCGGCGCAATTCTGTTCGGTCACGAAGAAATCAAGAAAATCGTGTCTTTCATCGAAGGTATCGTTGCCGAAGTCGGCAAACCCAAGATGGAAATCGAACTCGAAAAAATCCCCGAAGACATCGACGCGGCAGTCCGTGCTTACGCAGACAAGAAGATGGATTACGTGCTCGAAAGTTTCGACCGCACGGAAAGAGAAGCGCGTGAAGACGCCCTCAACGAAGACGTTCTTGCACATTTCGCAAACGATTTCGAAGACGTCGCGAAGAAGACCAAATTCATCCTTGACAGCCTGTATTATCTCAAAAAAGAGAAAGTCCGTGCAAAGATACTCGACAACAGCGTACGTCCCGACGGCAGAGCGCTTACGGAAATCCGTCCTATCTGGTGCGAAGTAGGCATGCTTCCCAGAGTTCACGGTTCCGCCGTGTTCACCAGAGGTCAGACTCAGGCAATGACTCTTGCAACTCTCGGCACCATCTCCGAAGTTCAGAAACTCGAAGGTCTCGACGACGAGTACTACAAGAGATATATGCACCAGTACAACATGCCCGGTTACTCCACGGGTGAGGCGAAACCTCTCCGCAGCCCCGGCAGACGTGAAATCGGTCACGGCGCACTTGCAGAACGTTCTCTCGAACCCGTCCTTCCCAGCGAAGAAGAGTTCCCTTACGCAATCCGTACCGTCAGCGAAATCCTGAGCTCCAACGGTTCGACCTCTCAGGCGTCCGTTTGCGGCAGCACGCTCGCACTTATGGACGCAGGCGTTCCCATCAAAGCACCCGTCGCAGGTATCGCAATGGGACTTATCAAAGACGCGGAACACCACAGAGTAGCCGTCCTCAGCGACATTCAGGGTCTTGAAGACTTCCTCGGCGATATGGACTTCAAGGTTGCGGGTACTTCCGAAGGCATCACCGCCATTCAGATGGACATCAAAATCAAGGGTATCGACGAAGAAATCCTCACCAAAGCTCTCGAACAGGCAAGACAGGGCAGACTCAACATTCTGGACAAGATGCTCGCAGTTCTTCCCGCACCTCGCGCGGAACTCAGCAAATGGGCTCCCAAGATTGTGTCCTTCTCCATCGACCCCGATAAGATTCGCGACGTAATCGGCAGCGGCGGCAAGACCATCAACAAGATTATCGAAGAAACCGGCGTCAAAATCGACATCAACGACGAAGGAACCATCTTCATCGCGTCCAACGATATGGAAGCAATCCGCAAGGCGCGCACCATCGTCGAGAACATCGTCCGCGACGTGGAAGTCGGCGACGTGTATGAAGGCAAAGTCGTCAAGATTATGGAAAACGACAAAGGTCAGTTCGGCGCAAGCGTAAACTTTGCTCCCGGCAAAGACGGTATGATTCACATTTCCAAACTCTCCAAAGAAAGAGTTGACAAAGTGACGGACGTCGTCAACGTCGGTGACATCGTTCTCGTCAAGGTTATCAAAATCGACGAGAAACACCGCGTCGACCTCAGACTCAAAGAAGTCCTTCAAAAAGCGTAATTCACACCGAACTGTATCGGCAAAGAGAAACACCCTTGATTCAAGGGTGTTTTTTTGTGTCGGGTTTTGTGTTTTGTGCGATCTTGTTGCCGTTGGACGCGACAGGCGGGGGAGATTGTCTATTGCAAAGCGCGGTATATTACTATATAATTTCATTACATAAGTTAGTCAAATAAATATGTTTGACATTGTTTATACGGTTTAGTACGCGGGCGCACGAAGCCCCCGTTCAGGAGGAAATATGGCAGCAAGACCGAAGATAATCAAACTGGCGAAGAAGATATGCGGCGCGACCGCAATGTTCGTCAAAATCGACGAGAACGCACCCGAATACTATGTTCTGGACTGCATCGTCACCGACGAAATGGCCGACGTCGGGCTGGCTATGGAACTGCGCAAACCGCAGACCATAGAGCAGATTGCCAAAAAATGCGGAAAGAGCGTGGAGAAAACCCGCGAACTTGCAATGCAGCTTGCAGTTGCGGGCGCGTGCGTGTTCTATTCGGAAAACGGAGTTGACTACTACGAACTCACGGTTTTCGTTCCCGGCGTTATGGAAAAAGTCGTCGGCAACAAGGAACTTTGCGAAAAGTATCCGCAGATACCGCGCGCATTCGAGCACTATGCCAGAGAAAGAGGCGGTCTTATGGCAACAAAACTGCCTGTCGGCACGGGACCGATGAGAGTTATTCCCATTCAGTCCGCAGTGGACGGTACAAGCCGCGTTGCGCCTTTTGAAGAACTTGCCGAACTCATCAACAAAAACGACCTTATAGCCGTTGCGGACTGTTCCTGCCGCCGTTCCAGAAGACTTATGGGCGAAGGTTGCGGACACCTGGAAAAGGATATGTGCATTCAGCTCGGTAAGGGCGCGGAGTATTACATACGTACGGGCAAAGCGCGTCGGATTACGAAAGAAGAAGCCTTCGAAATCCTGCGCAAAGCCGAAGCTAACGGACTTATGCACCAGATACCCAACATCGACGGCGACGGCAATACGCACGCCATATGCAACTGCTGTGCGTGCTCGTGCTATTCCATAAGAAATGCGGCGATGTTCAACGCGCCCGATATGATAAGAAGCAACTTTGTGGCGCAAAGTTCTCCCGACAAATGTGTGGCGTGCGGTCAATGCGTGGAAAACTGTCCCATGAACGCGTTGCAACTCGGTCAGAAACTCTGCACGGTAAAACCCGTACAGGCGCCGAAAGAGCAGATTACGGCACGCGACCACGTGTGGGGCAAAGACAAATGGAACGTCGAGTACCGCACCAACCGCAAAGACGTTGTGGATACGGGCACAGCACCCTGCAAAACGAAATGTCCCGCTCATATTGCGGTGCAGGGATACATCAAACTTGCCTCGCAGGGCAGATATAAAGACGCGCTTGCGCTCATCAAAAAGGAAAATCCTTTTCCCGCGGTCTGCGGCAGAATTTGCCCCCACGGCTGTGAAAGCGAATGCACGCGCGGCGATATAGACCAGCCCATAGCAATCGACGAAATCAAAAAGTTTGTCGCCGACCGTGAACTTGCGGGAGAATTCCGTTTTGTTCCCGAGAAAATGCACGATTATTCGGACAAGAA
>URAF01000012.1 GCA_900545885.1 uncultured Eubacteriales bacterium | reverse complement strand
GAGACTTTCCCACGAAATAGAAAAAAGCCGCTGAGCGGCTTTTTTAGTTTGTCTTTTACAATTTTTTATATCATTGTTTTATACTACGCCCCAGTCTTTTGACCGATTCCAATCAGATGTCGTGTTTATTGCGGTTTTTTTGTTCGCCGTTACCTAGTGCCGTATTTCAGAATGCGGTTATGGGTATCGTGCCTTTTTACAAATTGAACTACTTTATGCATTTGCCGTTGTGCGCGGATTGATATATCACCCAAAAACCTGCGCCGTCGGGGTGCGCGTTGTCAAGCGGCAGCCACACGCTGACGTCCGCGATTTCCGAGGGCGGTGCGACATTTCTGACACCCGGTATGCCGTAACAAATAAACGTCGGTTGCGACAAATCGTAAAGTATCCCGACCACGTAGTAATCGTCGCCGTCGACGTCGATACGCACCCATTTGCTGTTAGGAACGATTGAGTTCAGCCTTTGTTCGGCAGGGTAGCGCACAAACATTTCATCGAGTTGCGGTTTGACTGCCTGATAGAAGTTTGTGCCGTCGTAGCTTATGCCGTCCTGCAACACGCTTCCGACATACGAGTTGTCGGCGGTCCTTGCCGTATCCGCATCGGCGAATGCGTTTGCTCTGCGCGAATAACCGTTGTTTACATCGTATCGCATATCCCTTTGAGGCGCTGTTTCCGAGTTGCAACGGTCGCTTGCGGCTTGTGAGATTTGTTCTTTTCCCGATATATCGTCGTCATGCCTTGCCGCTTTTTCTTCTGCATACGCCGCCTCTTTTGCGGCTTCGCGTTCCTTTCTTTCCTTTTCGCGGGCTCGGAGTTCGGCGTCCTTCTTTTCTTTGAGCTGCTTGTTTCTTTCGCGTTTATACAAGTCTATTCTGCCTTCGAGTTGCCGCCTGTCGGCGCGTCCGCCCGAACTTCCCGTAAGCGTTCTGCCGCCTGTCGACAACAGACACGCAATATCGGATTTTGCCGCAATCGGCACTTCAAACGTCTTATCCGAACTGTCAACCGTGATTTCTGTAACTTCGTCTGCGATTATGTACAGTTTGGATTCCGTTCCCGTGAGCGGGCATCTGCATTCGCATTTGACCTTGTTCAGCCCGTCGAAACTTCCCGACAGTTTTACAAGTCCCGTGTTTCCGCCCCCGCTCATAACAATTATAACTTTCTGAAATGCCATTTTACACCTCGCATTATATCTCGCATATTACATTATGTCGCGCGCGCAGAATTTAGACTTTGTTCATTTTTGCTTTACCGAATTAAATTGTTAAAGAAATTTTTATTCAAACACTTTACAACTTTAAAGCGTGAATGTATAATATGCAGGTAAATATCCTTACGGATTTTGCCAAGGAGTTTTTTATGACTATGAAATTGTTCGAAGTACTCTCCAAGCTCAGAACGGAAGACGAGTTCCGCGCATTTTTCGAAGACCTCTGCACATACGCGGAGATAGAGAAGATGGAACAGCGCGTCGAATGCGCGCAACTTTTGCTCGGTGGAGATACCTACAACCGCATTATCGAAAAAACGGATATATCGTCCGCGACGTTAAGCCGCGTATCAAGGTGCATTCAGCACGGCAGCGGCGGATACAGCAAGGTGCTCAAATCCCTTATGGACGAAGAGAAAGCGGAGGAAAACAAAGATGTTGATTGACACTTGCACTTTGCCGAAAGACGAGCGGACTTTTCTCGAACTCGGAAAACTCTATGAAGACAACGGCTACAGTCTTTACAAGATGCGCAAGTTCGAGGAGTATTCGCTTTATATCGACAACAAAAATTTTCTCGGCAGCGAGTCCGTTTTGACTTTCCAGGGGTTCGGCGGCAAGCTTATGGCATTAAAACCCGACGTGACGCTCAGCATTGTCAAAAATGCGCGAATTGCCGACGGCAAATGCGAAAAACTGTATTATCGCGAAAGCGTCTATCGCACGGAACGAGGCGGGCAGGAGTTCAAGGAAATCAACCAGATGGGGCTGGAATGCATAGGAAGTTCGGACACCGCGACTTCGGTCGACATATGCCGTCTTGCCGTGAAGTCACTGAGTGCTATTGACGAAAACTTCGTATTTGCGGTTTCGCATATGGGGTTCATTACGGGAATGCTCGAACTGTGCGGCGTTCAGAACCCGACGGAAAAGAAAGCCGTTCTCGAATGTCTGCGTTCCAAAAACGCTCACGATATAAAGTCCGCGGCGGGCGGTATAGACGACGAGTCGGCAAACAAACTTGCGGCGTTAGCGGGCGGGAACACGGATTTTGCTTCCGCACTCGAACTTGCGCGCTCCCTTGTCGGCAACGCCGAAACCGAAAAGGCAGTCGGCGAACTCGGAGAGATTTACGACACGTTTGCAGACACTCCGTTCAAGGACAAAGTCAGATTGGATTTCAGCGTGTTGAACGACATCGACTACTACAACGGTATAATTTTTCAGGGGTATGTCGAACGCGTGCCGAAAGCCATACTGTCTGGCGGACGGTACGACGGATTGCTTGCAAAAATCGGTAAAGATATCGGTGCCATGGGCTTTGCGCTGTCGCTCGGCGACCTCAACACCTATTACCCTCGTTCGGGCAGAAAGGAGGAAATGATATGATAAGTATCGCACTTCCCAAAGGCAGGCTCGGAAACAAAGCCTACAAACTTCTCGAACGGAGCGGCTACACCGTAAGCGAACTTATGGACGAGAGCAGAAAACTCGTCTTCGAAAATCCCGAAAGCGGCGTAAGATATTTTCTCGTCAAACCGTCCGACGTCCCCATTTACGTCGAATACGGCGCGGCGGATATAGGCGTTGTGGGCAAAGACATACTGCTCGAAAGCGGCGCGGACGTTTACGAACTTCTCGACCTTGGTATAGGCAAATGTACAATGTGCGTTGCGGCAAAAGAGGATTATGCAGAAGACAACAGCCGTCCCGTTGTTGTGGCGACTAAGTTCCCCAACATCGCGCGCAAGTACTATATGGACACCAACCGCGAAATCGAGGTCATCAAACTTTACGGCTCAATCGAGCTTGCACCGTTGCTCGGTATGTCCGACGTAATCGTCGACATAGTCGAAACGGGAACCACGCTCAAAGAAAACCATTTGAAGGTTTTCGAGAGAATTTTTCCCGTCAGCGCAAGGCTGATTGCAGGCAAGGCTGCGTACAAGTTCAAGGAAAAGGAAATCAACGAGATTGTGAAAAGGCTCGGTGAGGTAAAATTATGATTAAGATATTGGATATAAAAAATCTCCAAGCCTCCGACTTTTTGAGCAGAAGGATAGAGGACTACGGTGAATACGAAGGCGCGGTGCGCGAGATTATTGCCAAAGTCCGTGCAGAGGGTGACGCGGCGCTGAGGTTTTACGCAGAAAAGTTCGACAAAGTCGCGCTTGCGGAACTCGAAGTTTCCAAGGAAGAAATGGAAAGCGCGTGGGCGCGCGTATCGGACGAGTACAAAGCAATGCTTGAACGCGCGGCGAACAACATTCGCGAGTTCCATACAATGCAGTTGAAAGACGGTTTCGAGATGAAACGTCCCGACGGAACAATTCTAGGACAGAAATATACACCCATTGCCAAAGTCGGAATTTACGTCCCGGGCGGAACGGCGAGTTATCCTAGTACTGTGCTTATGAACGCAATCCCCGCCAAGGTCGCGGGAGTCGGTGAAATCGTAATGACGACTCCTCCCGACAAGCAAGGCAAAATCCGCGACGAAATTCTTGCCGCGGCAAAACTTGCGGGGGTTGACAGAATATTCAAAATCGGCGGAGCGGGAGCGGTTGCGGCTCTTGCGTACGGAACGGAAAGCGTGCCGAGAGTGGATAAAATCACTGGTCCCGGCAACATCTTCGTGGCGCTTGCAAAAAAGGAAGTTTTCGGCACTGTGGGCATCGATATGGTGGCGGGTCCCAGCGAAATACTCGTCATTGCCGACAGTTCCGCAAAGGCGGAAACCGTTGCCGCGGATATGCTTTCGCAGGCTGAACACGACAAACTTGCAAGCGCGGTTCTGGTAACAGACGACAAAATGCTTGCAAATGACGTGGCAGAGCAGATAGAGATACAACTCGAAAAACTTCCCCGACGCGAAATAGCCCGCGCGTCAATCGACAACTGCGGAAAAATCATAGTTGCGGACAGTATCGAAAAGGTTGTCGAAATCAGCAACGAAATTGCGCCCGAACACCTCGAACTCTGCGTCGAAAACCCGTTTGCGCTTTTGCCGATGGTGAAAAACGCGGGGTCGATATTTATGGGACACAACACCCCCGAAGCTGCGGGCGACTATTATGCAGGTCCCAATCACACGTTGCCGACGGGCGGCAGCGCAAGGTTTTCATCGCCGTTGTCCGTTGACGATTTTGTCAAAAAATCGTCGTACATCTGCTATACTGCGGAAGGTATCGACAGCGCAATAAACGATATAGTTATGTTTGCCGAAAGCGAAGGGCTTACGGCACACGCACGCTCGGCGGAGGCCAGAAGAAAATGAGCAGATTTCTGGACGAAAGATATGCGGCAATGAAACCGTACGTCCCGGGCGAACAGCCGCAGGACAAAAGATATGTCAAACTGAATACAAACGAGTCGCCTTTCCCTCCGTCGCCCGCTGTGCTTGCCGCGTTGAACGGTGAAGAGGTGGCAAAACTAAACCTGTATTCCGACCCCACGGCAAAAGTTCTGGTTGACGCGATTGCCACGCGTTTTGACAGAATTTCGCGCGAGGGCGGAGGCAAAGGCATAAAACCGTCGCAGGTGTTTGTCGGCAACGGCTCGGACGAAGTTCTGGCATTTTGTTTTCAGGCGTTTTGCGGAAAGGACAAGGGGATGGTTTGCCCCGAAATCGGTTACGGGTTCTATCCCGTATTCTGCGAAATATTCGGAATAAAGTTCAATTCCGTGCCGCTTCGCGAAGATTTCTCGATTGACGTAAAAGCGTTCGAGGGTATAAAAGACAATATCACGATTGCCAATCCCAACGCGCAAACCGGAATTTATCTGCCTGTTTCCGATATAAAAACCCTGCTTTCTGCCGATAAAGACCGTTTGGTCATAATAGACGAAGCGTATTGCGATTTCGGCGGAGAGAGTGCGCTCGGGCTCCTTGACGAGTTCGACAACCTGATTGTCGTTCAGACTATGTCGAAGTCGCGACAGCTTGCGGGCGGCAGAGTGGGATTTGCAATAGCGTCGGAGGCTATTGTCGAGGATTTGAACAAGATGAAGTTCAGTTTCAATCCTTACAATCTCAACCGACTTAGCATACTTGCGGGAGCGGCGGCGGTTTCGGACGAAGAGTATTTCGAAATGACGACGTCCGCGGTTAAAGCGGAACGCGAAAGACTTAAAAAGACGCTTGCGGAACTCGGGTTTTACGTCACGCCGTCGCTTGCGAACTTCGTGCTTGCGGCACACCCGAAAATCGGCGGCAAGGAACTGTATCTTGCACTCAAAGAAAAGGGCGTACTGGTGCGTTTTCTCAGTGACGAAGCCCTGAAACCCTACGTCAGAATTACGGTGGGTTCCAAGGAACAGAACGACGCATTGACCGACGCAATCAAACAGATTATCAAGGAGAAAGGAATATGAGAAAATCGCAAATTGTGAGAAAAACAACCGAAACGGACATCAATCTTACTCTCGTTGTCGACGGCGAAGGAAAGTACAACGTGTCTTCGGGAAGTCATTTCTTCGACCATATGCTGGAACAGTTTACGCGGCACGGCTCTTTCGACCTCGATATGGTATGCCGCGGAGACAAGGAAGTGGATTTTCACCATTCCGCGGAAGACGTCGGCATTTGCCTCGGCAAGGCGTTTTCCGAGGCGCTCGGCGATAAGAAAGGTATTCGCCGTTACGGTGACGTGATACTGCCTATGGACGAAGCGCTCATTCTTTGCGCTCTCGATTTCAGCGGAAGAAGTTATCTCAATTTTGACGTGGTTTTCCCCGACGAATATAAGGTGGGCGACCTTGACACCGAACTCGTGCAGGAGTTTTTCGCGGCGTTCGTCAGGTCGGCAAACGTCACGTTGCACATAAAGAAACTTTACGGCACAAACATACATCACATTGTCGAAGGCATTTTCAAGGCTTTCGGCAGAGCGGTGGCGCAGGCGTGCTCGGTGGACGCCGCAAATGCCGACAAACTTCCGACCACAAAAGGAATTCTGTGATATGATAGCGGTAGTCGATTACGGAGTGGGCAACCTTTTTTCGTTGGTTTGCTCGCTGAAATACATCGGGCTCGACGCGGTGGTGACTTCCGACGCCGACGTATTACGACGGGCGGACGGGATTATTCTCCCCGGTGTCGGCGCGTTCGGCGACGCGCGCGAAAAGTTGCGCGCAACGGGACTTGAACCAGTTTTGCGCGAAGAAGCGCAAAAGGGCAAGCCTTTTCTCGGCATTTGTCTCGGTATGCAGATGCTCTTTGACAAAAGTTTTGAATACGGAGAACACGAGGGGCTCGGTTTTATCAAAGGTAACGTCGTTCCTTTCGATTTGCCAGCGGGAATGAAAGTTCCGCATATGGGCTGGAATTCGCTTGACATAGTGAAAGACTGTCCGCTTTTCAAATATATCAAAAACGGCGATTACGTTTACTACGTGCATTCCTATTATGCGACCGATTGCGACGATGACGTTGCGGCGACAAGCGAATACGGCGTTTCCGTTACGGGAGTAGTGGCAAAGGGAAACGTGTTCGGAACGCAGTTCCACCCCGAAAAAAGCGGGGACACGGGGCTTAACATTCTGAGAGCGTTCGGGGAGCTTTGCGACGAATACAGCGTAGCCGCAGGCAAGGGAGCAAACGGAACGAGCACAGGCTTGGACGAAAGAAAGGCTTGCAAAGATAGCGTGTGCGGCACGTGCGCGGCCGAAGGGAGGTAAATATGGAGCTGTTTCCCGCAATAGATTTGCGCGGTGCCAAAGTCGTAAGACTTACCGAAGGCGACTACGACAGAATGACGGTATACGGTGACAACCCTTTTGCCACAGCGGAAAGTTTTGTCAGACTCGGTGCAAAAAACATTCATATGGTCGACCTTGACGGAGCGTTGGAGGGCGTACCCGTGAACGCGGGCGTCATATCGGAAGTTGCGTCCAGGCTCGGAATGTTTCTCGAAGTCGGCGGCGGAATACGCGACGAAAAGAGAATAGAACAGTATATCGAAGCGGGCGCGGGCAGAGTTATTCTCGGAACAGTGGCTGTCGAACAACCCGATTTCGTGTTGAGGGCAGTTAAAAAGTTCGGGGACAAAATCGCGGTCGGCGTAGACGCCAAGGACGGCAAAGTTGCAATTCACGGCTGGAAAACGGTAACTGACATAAACTCGTTCGAGTTCTGCGAATATCTGCGTGACTCGGGCGTTGATTGTGTGATTTATACGGACATATCGCGTGACGGTATGCTTGCAGGCACCAACTTGCAGGCTTACGATAGGTTGAGCGGTCTGAAAGGGTTGAAAATCGTGGCGTCGGGCGGTATAACCCGTGCGGACGAACTCAAAGCGCTGAAAGAAATGGGAATATACGGAGCAATACTCGGAAAGGCGATGTATTCGGGCGCGCTGCCGCTCGAAGTTGCGCTTGCCGCGGTCGGGGAGGGAAAATGTTAGCCAAAAGAATTATTCCGTGCCTTGACGTCAAGGACGGCAGAGTGGTGAAAGGCACCAACTTTCAAGGGTTGCAGGATATAGCCGACCCCGTCGACCTTGCGCGGTTTTACAACAAGTCGGGTGCGGACGAACTCGTGTTTTACGACATTACGGCGTCGTTCGCGGGCAGAAAACTGTTTGCCGATACGTTGACGGCGGTTGCGTCGGAAGTTTTCATTCCGCTGACCGTGGGCGGCGGCATAAACGGCATAGAGGACTTTGACAGAGTGCTGAAATGCGGCGCGGACAAGGTTAGCGTCAACTCGGGCGCAATCGCAAACCCCGATATTGTGGGGCAAGCCGCAAAGAAATACGGAAACCAGTGCGTAGTGCTGTCCATCGACGCAAAGCGCGTGGACGGACGGTTCGAGGTGTTCTCAAAAGGCGGACGTGTGCCTACCGGGATTGACGCCGTAGAATGGGCGTACCGCGGACAGGAAGAAGGCGCGGGTGAGATTGTGCTCAACAGCATAGACACCGACGGCGTGCGCGGCGGATTCGACCTTGAAATGCTTTCCGCTGTTTGCGATAAGGTGCACATACCCGTTATAGCGTCCGGCGGCGCGGGGTGCGCCGAGCATTTTGCGGAACTTTTCCGCAAGGTAGAAGGCGTGGACGCAGGACTCGCCGCAGGCATTTTCCATAAGGGAATAGTGGACATCAAACAACTGAAAAAATATCTTGCTGACCAGTGCGTGCCGATGCGCATAAACTGAAAATCGGACTTATTCCGATTGCGCGCAATGTGCTTGCGCTCATAAAGAAAAATATCGAAAACAGGATTTAATACAACAAAATACGGAGATAAACTATGATTAGCGTCGACGAACTCAAATTTGACAGCAACGGACTGATACCCGCGGTGGTAGTGGACCATTTCACCAAAGAGGTGCTGACACTTGCGTATATGAACCGCGAAAGCCTTGCAATCAGCATGCAGAAAGGACTGACTTGTTTTTACAGCCGTTCGCGCAAACAGCTTTGGCTCAAAGGCGAAACGAGCGGCAACTATCAGCATATCGTGGCAATCATTGCGGACTGCGACCTGGACGCGTTGACGGTGGAAGTCGTCAAAGACGGTCCCGCATGCCACACGGGTGAGGAGAGTTGTTTCCACAACGCCGTATGGGTGTCGGAAGATTACAAGCAGTTTTCTTACGACGCTCTTTACGAGCTTATCAAGGGAAGAAAGACCAATCCCAAAGAAGGGTCGTACACGACTTACCTTTTCGACAAAGGAATAGACAAAATTTTGAAGAAGGTAGGAGAAGAGAGTACGGAAGTCATCGTCGCGGGTAAAGGCGGCAGCAAGGAAGAAACGGTATTCGAGATCGCCGACCTTGCTTATCACGTAATGGTGCTCATGGTTGAAATGGGCATATCTTTGAGGGACGTCACGGGCGAACTCGAAAAGCGCCACGTAGTCGACAAAAAGATAAAGCAGGAAAAAATGAAGTAACCGTCACTGCAAAAGTGAGCGTGCCACTTGAAATGAGAACTCCGCCAGTCGGCGGAGTTTTTTTGTTCGGATATAAAAAAGTTTTTCTGCACTGGGGACGGAGCAAAAATGATTAAATTATGCAAAATTGCTCCGTCCCCATTGCAGAAAATTATGGAGTGGATTGTGTTGAAAAGCTAGTGTTTAGTGGATATTTATGGTGAAAACGTAAAAAGGTATTGTGCTTTATATGCATAAAAAAATAAATGTTAGCTCCGTCCCTGATTGCATAAAAAAATGATTTGTTTATTGCTAAGGTTGGACAAACAGGCATTCAAATGTGTTTATAGTTTAAGAAGATAAACATTGTGTCCGGGGAAGAGTATGAAGAAGAAAATTTTTGTAGCAATGTTGACGGCTTTGATGCTTTGTGCGTGCGTGATATCGTTCGTTGCGTGCGGGAAAGAAGGCGAGGAAGAAATTAGCGATTTCGAGCGTTACCGTACTGACAAGTTTATTGAAACCTATACTTATCTGCGAACGGAAACGGATATTTGGAGTGATACATATTGGCAAGACCAAGAAACACATCCTGTGCTTGAAGACCTGTATGAATTAAAGCATTATACAGGGGAGAACCAAAAAATTTATGCAGTTCAGAAATTTGTAGAACTTCTTGGCGACAAAATCGTTGTTTCTTTGAATGAAACGAACTTTACGGGTACGCTCGGGAAGATGCCGTCGGAGTTAATACCTTATTATTCGTTTATTTCTTATTTGAAACTTAATCCTGATGAAACGCAAAAAGCAAATATAACTTTCGATACTCCTTTGTACATGCAGTATCATAACCCGACACAAATGCACCCGCTGCAAAACAATGTACAGATTTATGTTTATTTCGAAGAAGAAATCGACGGAACGCCTTACAGGTTCAAACTGGTTTACGACGGCTATTGCACTGCGTTGGCGGAATATGTATAAATTTAGGTACGTGTACGCGTGAGTGTTAAAGCAAGAGGGTATAAGGGCATAAGTCGGTGTTGCTCATAATTTTTTGTTGCTCCGATATCGGCTTTGCGTATTGCTAGGAACAGTATTTTCGCAAGGGCGGTGAGGGGAGCGTAAAGGCGGTTTTGCCTATTATATTTATACTATATATTGTAGGAACGTATATTTCTAATACATATTATAAATTCCGCGAAATTTCAGCGTAATTTTGCTTGACAAAGATTTTCCAAAATTATATCATAGTCACGCTGTGTCCATGCGACACGCGCTTTTTGCCGCCGTTTTCGGCGGGTTGAAAATATAAGACACACACGGACAAGTGTTATATCAGGAGGCTAATATAATGGCTGGACAAAAAATCAGAATCAAGCTCAAGGCTTACGACCACAACCTCATCGACCTCTCCGCAGAGAAAATCGTTGAGACTGTGAAGAAGACGGGTACCAAGGTTTCCGGTCCTATCCCCCTTCCCACCGAGAAGGAAATAGTCACCATTTTGCGTGCTACCCACAAGTACAAAGACAGCCGCGAGCAGTTCGAACTCAGAACACACAAGCGTTTGATCGACATATTCAACCCCACTTCCAAGACCGTCGACTCTCTCATGAAGCTCGACCTTCCTGCCGGCGTTGATATTTCCATCAAGCTCTGACGGAAAATAAAAGGAGGATGAACTTTACATGGATAAAGCAATCATCGGAAAAAAACTCGGAATGAGCCAGATTTTCACGGCTGACGGCAAGGTTATCCCCGTCACCGTCGTCGAAGCGGGTCCCTGCACCGTTGTGCAAATCAAGACCAAAGAAAACGACGGATACGAAGCCGTACAAGTCGGATTCGGCTCTATCAAAGAAACAAGAGTAAACAAACCCGTTGCCGGTCACTTCAAGAAAGCCGGCGTCGAAGTCAAACGTTATCTCCGTGAACTCCGTTTCGCAAACTGTGCAGCCTACGCGCTCGGACAGGAACTGACCTGCGACATGTTCAACGAAGGCGACAAAGTCGACGTCACCGGTACTTCCAAAGGTCACGGTTTTTCGGGCGTCATCCAGAGATGGAACCAGCACAGAGGACCTATGGCTCACGGCTCCGGTTATCACAGAGGCGTAGGCTCCATGGGCGCGTGCTCTTCTCCTTCCAGAGTCTTCAAAAACAAGCATATGCCCGGCCAGTGGGGACATGAGAAGGTTACGGTACAGAATCTCACCGTCGCAAGAGTCGACAAGGCGAGAAACCTGTTGCTCATCAAAGGCGCAATCCCCGGCCCGAAGGGTGGAGTGGTAGTCGTCAAAGATTCCATCAAGGGTTAGTCGGAGGTAGATATGAAACTGAAAGTTTTTAATATGACCGGCAAATCCGCCGGAACCATCGAAGTCAGCGATTCCGTCTTCGGATGCGAATATAACGAGGCTCTCATTCATCAGGTCGTAGTTGCGCAGCTTGCCAACAAACGTCAGGGTACCATGAGCGCACTCACCAGAAGCGAAGTCCGCGGCGGCGGCGCAAAACCCTATCGTCAGAAGGGTACCGGTCGCGCTCGTCAGGGCAGCATCGTTGCTCCTCACTATGTGGGCGGCGGCGTTGTTTTCGCAAAGAAACCCCGCGACTTCTCCCAGAAAGTCAACAAGAGCATGAGAAAGGCGGCGTTCTATTCCGCACTTTCCGAGAAAATCCGTCAGGAACAAGTGGTCGTGCTCGACAAGTTCGCGCTTGCCGAACCCAAAACCAAACTCGTTGCCGAAGCGGTCGAAGCACTCAAACTCAACGGCAAGACTCTGTTCGTCGTCGAAGAGTACGATGAAATGGCGCTCCGCGCGAGCAAGAACATTCCCACCGTTTCTCTCGAAGAAGTCAGACTGCTCAACGTGTACGACATCGTTGCCACCCGCAACCTCGTTATCACCAAGGGTGCAATCAAGAAACTCGAGGAGGCAGCACAATGACAGCATACGATATCATCATTTCGCCCGTCCTTTCCGAAAAGAGCTATGACGGTATCCCCGAAAAGAGATACACCTTCAAAGTTCTCAAATCCGCAAACAAAACCCAAATCAAGGCTGCGGTAGAGGAAATCTTCGGCGTGAAGGTCGCAAAAGTCAACACTTCCAACTATGACGGCAAAGTCAAGAGAATGGGACGCCACGAGGGCAGAACTTCTTCCTTCAAAAAGGCTATCGTCACTCTGACCGCCGACAGCAAGGCAATCGAGTTCTTCGAGAGCTTGGCATAAGGAGAATCGGATTATGGCTATTAAGAAATATAAACCTACATCTCCCGCACGTCGTTTCATGACGGTGTCCGCCTTTGAGGAAATCACTTCCACCACTCCCGAACGTTCTTTGCTCGTTTCCAAGAACAAGACCGGCGGAAGAAACTCCATGGGCAGAATCACCGTTCGTCATATCGGCGGCGGCAACAGAACCAAATACAGAGTCATCGACTTCAAACGCAACAAGGACAACATCCCCGCGAAAGTCGCATCCATTCAGTATGACCCCAACCGTTCCGCTAACATCGCACTGCTTTATTATGCGGACGGCGAAAAGAGATACATTCTCGCACCTCTCGGTCTCAGCGTCGGCGACACCGTCGTGAGCGGCGACGAAGTCGATATCAAAGTCGGCAACGCGCTTCCTCTTTCGGCTATCCCCGTCGGTACGATGGTTCACAACATCGAGTTGCAACCCGGTAAGGGCGGTCAGATTGCAAGAGCGGCGGGCAACTCCGCACAGCTCATGGCAAAAGAAGGCAGATACGCAACCCTGCGTATGCCCAGCGGCGAAATGAGATACGTTCTCGCACGTTGCAGAGCGACGGTCGGTCAGGTCGGTAACCTCGATCACGAAATCGTCCGCGTCGGTAAAGCGGGTAAAACCCGTCACATGGGCATTCGTCCCACCGTCCGCGGCGTCGTCATGAACCCCTGCGATCACCCCCACGGCGGCGGCGAAGGCAAATCTCCTATCGGTATGCCCACCCCTGTTACTCCTTGGGGTAAACCGACTCTGGGTTACAAGACCAGAAAGAAGAAGAACATTTCCAGCAAGTTCATCATCAAGCGTGTGAACTAGGGAGGATTAAATGAGTAGAAGCGTTAAGAAAGGGCCTTATGTTGAAGAAAGGCTTATGAAAAGAATCATTGCTATGAACGAGAGCGGCGACATTCGTCCTGTAAAGACATGGTCCCGTTCCTCGACAATCTTCCCCGAAATGGTCGGTCACACCATCGCCGTCCACAACGGACGTCAACACGTGCCCGTCTATATTACGGAAGATATGGTCGGATGCAAACTCGGCGAGTTCTCTCCCACGCGTACTTTCAGAGGTCACGCGGGCGACAAGACCACCGGTAAGAAGTAATAGGAGGAAGTATGGCTACAAGAAGTAAACAAAAGGCTCTCGACCGTCAGGCAAAGGCGGACAACAGACCGAGAGCAACGGCAAAGTTTGTCAGAATTTCTCCCTTCAAGGTCAGAATAGTGCTGGACATCATCAAGGGTAAATCCGTCGTCGAAGCTCTCGCGATTTTGGAAAACACCCCCAAAGCTGCAAGCGAAATCCTCTACAAACTCGTCAACAGCGCAGCCGCAAACGCGGAAAACAACCAGAATCTTTCCAGAAACGATCTGGTCATCGCAGAGTGCTACGCGAACGAGGGACCCACGCTCAAACGCATTATGCCCAGAGCGCAAGGCAGAGCATTCCGCATCAACAAACGCACCAGTCACATCACGGTCATTCTTGACAGTGCAAACGCATAAAGGAGGTTAAAATGGGACAGAAAGTAGATCCGAACGGACTCAGAATCGGCGTCATCAAACCCTGGGAAGCCAAGTGGTATGCCGACAAGAAACATTTTGCCGATAACCTCGTCGAGGATGACAAAATCCGCAAATTCATCAAAAAGAAATACTACGACACCGCAATCTCCAAAATCACCATCGAGAGAGCGGCAGACAAAGTTGTTGTGGGCATCTACACCGCACGTCCCGCAGTCCTCATCGGAAAGGGCGGAGCAGGCGTTGAAGAAATCATGAAAGAAGTCCAGAAACTCACGACGGCAGGCAAAAAAGTCAGCATCAACATCATGGAAGTGAAACACCCCGATGCAGACGCGCAACTCGTTGCCGAATCCATCGCGAAACAACTCGAAAACAGAGCTTCTTTCCGCCGCAGCATGAAACAGGCCATGGCAAGAGCCCTCAAAGCGGGTGCCAAAGGCGTCAAGACGATGGTCTCCGGTAGACTTGACGGAGCGGAAATCGCGAGAAGCGAAAGCTATCACGAAGGTTCCATTCCTCTTCAGACTCTCCGTGCCGACATCGAATACGGCGTAGCCACGGCACACACCACGTTCGGCGCAATCGGCGTCAAATGCTGGATCTACAAGGGCGAAGTCCTTGGCAAAAATCCCTTGGAAGGAGGAAATCAATAATGTTGATGCCTAAACGCGTTAAAAGACGCCGTCAATTCCGTGGAAGAATGAAGGGCAAGGCAAACAAAGGCAACGTCATCGCTTACGGCGAATACGGCCTTGTCGCAACCGAGCCCGGCTGGATCACCTCCAACCAAATCGAAGCAGCCCGTGTCGCAATGACCAGATATATCCGTCGTGGCGGTCAGGTCTGGGTGGACATCTTCCCCCACAAACCCGTCACCAAGAAACCCGCTGAAACCCGTATGGGTAGCGGTAAAGGTTCTCCCGAATACTGGGTTGCAGTCGTCAAACCCGGCCGCGTGATGTTCGAAATCGCAGGCGTTGACGAAGCAATAGCAAAAGAGGCACTCCGTCTCGCTATGCACAAACTGCCCGTAAAGTGCAAGTGTGTCGCAAAAGCGGATATGGTTGCCGAAGGCGGTGAACAATGAAATCTAAACAAGTTTTGGAAATGACCGATAAAGAGCTTCAGAACAAGCTCAACGAATTGAAGTCGGAACTCTTCTTCCTCCGCTTCAAGAACGCCACCAATCAGCTGACCAACCCCATGGTTCTGGTCGAAACCAGACGTGACATCGCTCGCGTCAAGACCGTCATCCGTCAGAGAGAGCTCGCTCGCGCAAAAGATGACGAGAACAAGGGCTGATAATCGGAGGACACTATGGAAAGAAATCTCAGAAAAGAAAGAGTGGGTATCGTCGTGAGCGATAAGATGGACAAGACTATCGTCGTTGCCATCACCGAACGCGTCAAACACCCCCTGTACAAGAAAATCATCAGCCGCACCAAGAAGCTGAAAGCGCATGACGAAAAGAACGAATGCGGTATCGGCGACAAAGTTCTGGTGGCGGAAACCCGTCCGCTTTCCAAAGAGAAATGCTGGCGCCTCGTCGAGATAATCGAGAAGGCGAAATAAGGAGGGCATCATGATACAACCACAAACAAGGCTTAAAGTCGCTGACAACAGCGGAGCAAAAGAAATTATGTGTATCAGAGTTCTCGGCGGTTCTTTCCGCAGAAGCGGAAACATCGGTGACATAATCGTCGCGTCCGTCAAGAGTGCCATCCCCGGCGGCAAAGTCAAGAAAGGCGACGTCGTCAAGGCGGTTATCGTCCGTACTCACATGGGTATTCAGCGTGCCGACGGCAGCTACATCAAGTTCGACGACAATGCAGCGGTCATCATCGACAACCAGAAACAACCTCAGGGTACCCGTATCTTCGGGCCAATCGCAAGAGAACTGCGCGACAAAGATTATATGAAGATAATCTCTCTCGCCCCCGAAGTGCTGTAGGAGGACAAAATGGCAAATCTGAATGTTAGAAAGGGCGATAACGTCATGGTTATCGCAGGTAAAGATAAAGGCAAGGCCGGCAAGGTTCTCGCAGTCAATCCCGACAGCGGCAGAATCTATGTCGAAGGCGTCAATATCATTTCCAAGAGCAAAAAGCCGAGAAACGCTCAGGACAAGGGCGGTATCCTCAAACAGGAAGGCGCAATCGACAGCAGCAACGTCATGCACATCTGTGACGCTTGCGGCGCGGTCGTGAGAGTCCGCCACACCAAAGAGGAAGCCGACGGCAAAACCAAGTCCGTGCGCGTCTGCGCCAAGTGCGGCGCTTCTCTCGACGAGAAGAAGTCCTCTGCAAAGAAGGCTGCAAAGAAAGCGGCAAAGAAAAAATCCGCAGCAAAGTCCGAGAAAAAAGACTAATATCACGGAGGTAATATCGTGGCAGAAAAGAAAAATCAGGTTGCTAAAGCAACTGCAACCGATCAAAATGCTGAAAGATATAGAATGAGAGCACAATACCAGAACGAGGTTGTGCCCGCTCTTGTAAAGCATTTCGGTTACAAGAACATCAACGAAGTTCCCCGTCTGGAAAAAATCGTGCTCAACATGGGCCTCGGTGATTGCAAAGACAACAGCAAATCCCTCAACATCGCAGTGGAAGAGTTGAAGCAAATCGCAGGTCAGAAGCCCGTCATCACCACCGCCAAGAAGAGCGTTGCGAACTTCAAGGTCAGAGAGGGTATGAACGTCGGCGCAAAGGTTACTCTGCGCGGCGAGAGAATGTACGACTTCCTCGACAAGTTCATCTCCATCGCGCTTCCCCGCGTTCGTGACTTCCGCGGCGTGTCCGCAAAGTCCTTCGACGGCAGAGGAAACTACGCCCTCGGCGTCAAGGAACAGCTCATTTTCCCGGAAATCGCTTACGACCAAATCGAGAAAGTGCGCGGATTCGACATCTGCATCGTCACCACCGCAAAGACGGACGAGGAAGCACGCGAGCTGCTCAGACTGCTGGGTATGCCTTTTGCGAAGTAAGGAGATAGACTTATGGCCAAAACTTCAATGAAAAACAAACAACAAAGACCACAAAAGTTCTCGACCCGCGAGTACACCCGTTGCCGCATCTGCGGTCGTCCTCACGCGGTTCTGAGAAAATACGGCATTTGCAGAGTCTGCTTCAGAAATCTTGCCTACAAAGGTCAGATTCCCGGAGTCAAGAAGGCAAGCTGGTAAGGAGGCATATATGACAGATCCCATTGCAGATATGTTGACAAGAATCAGAAACGCTTTGACTGCCAAGCACGAGACCGTTACCGTTCCCGCCAGCAAAGTCAAAGTCGCAATAGCAGACATACTCGTAAAGGAAGGTTACATCAAGGGTTACGAAGTCGTCGAGAACGCTGTTCAGAACGATATCCTCATCACCTTGAAGTACGCTCCCGTCAAAGGACAGAAAGTCGTGACGGGCCTCAAAAGAGTTTCCACTCCCGGTCTCCGCGTTTATGCGGGTGTCGATAACCTCCCCAAGGTTCTGAACGGTATGGGCATCGCCATCCTTTCCACCTCCAAGGGTATCCTCACCGACAAAGAGGCAAGGGAACAGCACATCGGCGGCGAAGTTCTCGCTTACGTCTGGTAAGGAGGTCACTATGTCTCGTATAGGTAGAGCACCCATCGCGTTGCCCGCAGGCGTAACGTTCGAAAACAAAGACAACTTCGTCACCGTCAAAGGTCCCCTCGGAACCCTCACCCAGAAAGTTGATTCCTCCATCGACGTAGTCGTGGAAGACGGTCACATCCTCGTCAAGCGTCACAGCGACGACAAAGACCATCGCGCGCTTCACGGTCTGTACCGCGCTCTCATCAACAATATGGTTACGGGCGTGACCAAAGGCTTCGAGAAAAACCTCGTCGTCTCCGGCGTCGGTTACAAAGTCACCGCCACCGCAAACAAACTCACGATGAACATCGGTTTCTCCCATCCCGTTGAAATCGACGCTCCCGAAGGTATTACGTTTGCAATGGCAGGCCCTCTGGAAATAGTGGTCAAGGGTATCGACCGTCAAAAGGTCGGTCAGACTGCGGCGACCATCAAAGCAGCCAAACCCGTCGAACCCTATCACGGCTACGGCATCCACTACAAGGACGAGGTCGTCATCCGCAAGGAAGGCAAGACCGCCGGTAAATAAGAGGTGAAACTATGATAGTGAAGAAAGATAAAAACGCAGACCGCGTCATTCGTCACGCAAGAGTCAGAAAGAAAGTTTCCGGCACCGCCGAACGTCCCAGACTGTGCGTGTACAGAAGCACCAACCATATCTATGCTCAGGTCATAGACGATGTCAAGGGCATCACCCTTTGCGCCGCGTCCACTCTCGAAAAGGAAATTGCAAAAGAAGTTGCAAACCTCAGCAAGAGCGAAGCTGCAAAAGCAGTCGGTCAGGCAGTTGCGAAGAAAGCCCTCGCACTCGGCATCAAGCAAGTCGTGTTCGACCGCGGCGGTTACATCTACACCGGCAGAGTCGAAGCACTTGCCACCGGCGCAAGAGAAGCCGGACTTGAGTTCTAGGAGGAATTATGGCAGAACGCGACAATAGAAGAAACGACAGAAACAGAGAAGAGAGCGACGGCCTCACCAAAAAACTGATTGCGGTCAACCGCGTCACGAAGGTCGTTAAGGGCGGCAGAAACATGCGTTTCAGCGCACTCGTAGTCGTCGGCGACGAGAACGGCAAAGTCGGTCTCGGCATGGGCAAGGCGGCGGAAGTTCCCGAAGCAATCGAGAAAGCAACCCAGCTTGCAAAACGCTCCATGTACACAATCGCTCTCAAGGACACCACCATTCCTCACCAAACCATCGGTAAGTTCGGCCGCGGTCAGGTCATTCTCCTTCCTGCCGAAACCGGTACCGGCGTTATCGCGGGCGGCCCCGTCCGTGCGGTACTCGAAGTTGCAGGCGTGAAGGACATCAGAACCAAGTCCATCGGCTCCAACAATCCCATTAACTGTGCGAAAGCCACCCTCGAAGGTCTTTGCAGCCTCAGAAGCGCAGACCAGATTGCCAAGCTCCGCGGCGTGGATATCGAGGGCTAGGAGGTATTATGGCAGCAGCTAAGAAAACCGAAGAAGCAAAAATGATTAAAGTCACCCTCGTCAAAAGCACCATCGCCTGCCTCAAAAATCAGAAGGCGAACGTCGAGGCTCTCGGTCTCAGAAAGGTCGGCAGCTCCAACACGTTCAAGGACGACGCGGTTGTCAGAGGTATGATTAAGAAAGTTTCTCACCTTGTCAAGGTCGAGGAAATCTAACGGAGGTAATTATGAACATTCACGATCTTAAAGGCGCCGAAGGCGCAAAAACAGCCTCCAAAAGAGTAGGTCGCGGCATCGGCAGCGGCACCGGCAAAACCTCCACCCGCGGTCATAAAGGTCAGTGGGCGAGAAGCGGCGGCGGCGTCCGTCCCAACTTCGAAGGCGGCCAAATGCCTCTCACCAGAAGAATCCCGAAGAAAGGATTCAACAACAAGAGATTCGCACACGTCTACAACATCGTCAACGTCGACGTTTTCAACAGATTCGAAGACGGAGCGGTTGTCGGCATAGACCAACTCGTTGCAGCCGGTATCATCAAAGTCGTCGAGCCTTACGGACTCAAAGTTCTGGGCAACGGTAACATCGAAAAGAAAGTCACCGTTCAGGCTGATAAATTCACCGGTTCCGCCATTGAGAAAATCGAAAAGGCAGGCGGCAAAGCAGAGGTACTGAAATAATGTTTGAGACTCTCAAAAACGCGTTGATGACCAAGGACATAAGAAATAAGATTTTTCTTACCCTTCTTATGATTCTGGTTTACCGTATCGGGTGCTATATACCCGTTCCGGGACTGAACAGCAGTGTATTGGACTCCTTGCTTGCGGACGACTTCCTCAGCATTCTGTCCACGATAACGGGCGGTTCCTTGCAGAACGCCACGCTCTTCTCACTCGGCATACTGCCGTTCATTAATGCGTTTATCATTATGCAGCTTCTCACGCTGGTTATCCCCAAACTCGAGAAGCTGTCCAAGGAAGGAGACGCGGGCAGACGCAAAATAACTCAGATTACGAGATATTTCGCTCTTGTCCTCGCCGCTATCCAAGGCATCGGCGTCGTCGTAGGCTGGCAGAGCGCAATCACCCCCGTTTTCCCCTTCGAATCCGGTTGGGACGCTCCTTACCTCACGATGGCAAGCGTCATAATCATATTGATGGCGGGCAGCGTCATGGTTATGTGGCTCGGTGAAAGAATTACCGAATACGGTGTTGGCAACGGTACGTCGCTCATCATCTTCATCGGTATCCTCTCGACCGCGGGCACTACTATGGCAAACGCTTTCAAAATGGTCGGCGAAGAATGGACCTACATCTGGAATATCCTCGGTTTCATCATCATCGTCTTTGCCATTTTCGCCTTCATCGTCTTTATGGACCTCGCTGAAAGACGCGTCACCGTTCAGTACAGCAAGCAAATCAAAGGCAACAAGATGTACGGCGGTCAGACGACCTACATTCCCATCAGAATCAACGGCAGCGGCGTTATGCCCATAATCTTCGCCTCGTCGCTCCTTATGTTCCCGCAGATGATTATGGCACTGTTCGCTCCCCAGAGCGAAGCGTATGCGTGGTACAGCGTCAATATGGGTACGGGCACTTGGGTCTACTACGTTCTTCTCGCCCTCTTCATTCTGTTCTTCTCGTACTTCTACGCGCAGATACAGTTCAATCCCGAGGACGTCAGCAAGAACATTCAGCAGTACGGCGGATTTATCCCCGGTATCAGAGCAGGCAAGCCCACCAGCGACTTCCTCAAAAAGATCAGCAATCGCGTGACGTTGTTCGGAGCTTTCTTCCTTATGATAATCGCGCTTGTGCCTACCTTCATCTTCCAGGCTCTCTCCGACGGCGGCGTACTTCCTTTCAACTCGGCGTTCTCCGCAACGGGACTGCTCATCGTCGTGTCGGTGGCACTCGAATTCAACAAACAGCTCGAATCCCAGATAATGATGAAACATTACAAGGGATTCCTGAAATGAGGATAATATGAAGAATATCGTTATGCTGGGCGCGCCCGGAGCAGGCAAAGGTACTCACTCTGCACTCATTGCCAAGGAATACGGCATACCGCACATTTCCACGGGCGACATTCTTCGTATGAACATCAAAGAAGGCACGGAGCTGGGCAAGCTCGCCAAGTCCTACATCGACAAAGGCGCGCTCGTCCCCGACGAAGTCGTAATCGAAATCGTCGCAGACAGACTGGCTCAGCCCGACGCCTCGAACGGCTACGTACTCGACGGTTTCCCCCGCACGATAGCGCAGGCGGAAGCCCTCGACAAAGTGGCGAAAATCGATATTGCACTCAATATCGTTGTCGGTTTCGACGTCATCATCAACAGATTGTCGGGCAGACGTGTGTGCGTATGCGGCGCAACTTGCCACGTATCCACGCTCGGCGGTTCGGAAGTCTGTCCCAGATGCGGCAAACCTCTCTTCGTCCGTGACGACGACAAGCCCGAAACCATTGCGGCACGACTCAACGTCTACCGCGAACAGACGGCTCCGCTCATCGACTACTACGAAAAGAAAGGCATTCTGGTGGACATCGACGCCGTGGGCACAATCGAAGAAGATTTTGCCAAAATCAAGAAGGTGCTTGAATGATATATCTCAAAAGTCCTGCGGAAATTGAACTGATGAGAAAATCGGGAGCAATTCTCCGCGACTTGCTGCTCGCACTGGAAGAAAAGGTCAAACCCGGTGTAAGCACCAAGAAACTGGACGAGTTTGCCTACGATTTCATCAAGAGGCACAACGCCGAGCCTTCTTTCCTCGGATATGGCGGATTCCCGGCGTCCATATGCGCGTCGATTGACGAAGTGGTCGTACACGGGATACCGAGTCACCGCAGACTGGAAGAAGGAATGATAATCGGCGTGGACGTCGGCGCGATATTCAACGGCTGGCAGTCCGACGCGGCGAGGACGTTCCTCGTCGGCGAAGTGTCCGAAGAAAAGAAAAAACTGGTCGAAACCACGAGAGAAAGTTTCTTCGTCGGTGTGGAGCAGTTCAAGGAAGGCGGACGACTGGGCGATATATCTCACGCCATTCAGGAATACAACGAACAGCGCGGATATTCGGTTGTTCGTGCAATGGTGGGACACGGCATAGGCAAAAAAATGCACGAAGACCCGCAGGTGCCGAACTTCGGCAGAGCGGGACACGGTGTGCGTCTTGAAAAAGGGCTTGTGCTGGCAATCGAACCGATGATTAACCTCGGTACGTGGCAGGTCGAAACGCTGGACGACGGCTGGACCTGCGTAACAATAGACGGGAAACCGTCGGCTCACTACGAAAATACGGTGGCACTCACCGAAAACGGTGCGGAAATATTGACGCTTTGATGAAGAAAGGTGATATAGTTTATTCCAAATCCGGTCGCGACGAAGGAAGATACTTCGCGGTCGTGGAAATCATCGACGAGGGTTTCGTCCGTATAGCGGACGGCGACCTCAGACGCATCAAAAACGCGAAACTCAAAAACGTCAAACACCTGCGGGCTACCGGCGACAGGCTGGAACGCATCGCGGATAAATTGGAGTCAGGCGTTCAGGTGTTCGATTCCGAACTGTTCAGCGCGCTCAGGCTCTACGACAAAAACAGAGAGTAAGGAGTTTTATGTCAAAAATCGACGTCATCGAAACCGAAGGTCAAGTCATCGAAGTTCTGCCCAAGACCCAGTTCAAGGTGCAGCTCACCAACGGCCATATCATTCTGGCTTATCTCGGAGGCAAACTCCGTATCAACAACATAAGAATTCTCGAAGGCGACAGAGTCAAAATCGAGATGTCACCCTACGACCTTACCAAGGGCAGAATTATCTACAGAAACAAATAGACTTTTTAGGAGGTTCATATGAAAGTCAGACCCAGCGTTAAGCCTATGTGCGACAAATGCAAAGTTATCAAAAGAAACGGCAAAGTTATGGTAATTTGCCCTAAATATCCCAACCACAAGCAACGTCAAGGCTGAAAACAAACAAGCGCAGAGCGGCTGGCCGCACATTCCAATTCCCAAGCGGCTTTCTGCGCGTAGCACATATATACACGTATTTTTTTGGAGGTAGAAAATGGCAAGAATAGCCGGCGTGGACCTTCCGCGCGAAAAGAGAGTGGAAATCGGACTTACCTACATCTACGGTATCGGTCGTCCGACTGCCACCAAAATTCTGGAAGAGACTGGCATCAACCCCGACACCAGAGTCAAAGACCTGAGTGAAGAACAAGTCAGCCTTATCCGTGATTACATCGAAAAAAATCTTCATGTCGAAGGCGACCTCAAGAGAGAAGTCGGTCTCAACATCAAACGACTTATGGAAATCGGTTGCTACAGAGGCATTCGTCACAGAAAAGGTCTCCCCGTCCGCGGTCAGAGCACCAAGCAGAATGCCCGCACCAGAAAGGGTCCCAAGCGCACCGTCGGTCGCAAGAAGAAAGGCAAATAACGGAGGCGTTGAATTATGGCAGGTAAAAAGATTAAGAAAAGAAAGGATATTAAGCGCGTAGAGAAAGGCCAGGCCCATATCCACGCGTCGTTCAACAACACCATCGTCACCATCACCGATATGAACGGCAACGCAGTGTCGTGGTCTTCTTCCGGCAAACTCAAACTCAGAGGTTCCCGTAAGTCCACCCCCTTCGCCGCTCAGATGGTCAGCGAAGATGCAGCAAAAGTCGCTTACGATCAGGGTATGAGAACCGTCGAAGTTTACGTCAAGGGTCCCGGTCAAGGAAGAGAATCCGCAATCCGCGCTCTTGCAAACGTCGGTATGGAAGTCACCCTCATTCAGGACGTGTCCCCCATTCCTCACAACGGTTGCCGTCCCCCCAAGCGCAGAAGATTATAGGAGGTAGTTATTTATGGCTAAATATACAGGTGCAGATTGCCGTCTTTGCAGACGCGAAGGCTGCAAACTTTATCTCAAAGGCGAGAAATGCAATTCTCCCAAGTGCACGCTTCTGACCAAATACGCTCCTCCCGGACAACACGGCAAGAGCAGAAAGAAAGCTTCCGGTTATTCCTTGCAGCTCCGCGAAAAGCAGAAAACCAAGAGATATTACGGCATCAGCGAGAAGCAGTTCCTTATGTACTACAACATGGCGACCGAAATGCGCGGCGTTACGGGCGCTTTGATGCTCGAACTCATCGAGAGAAGACTTGACAACGTCGTTTACCGTCTCGGTCTCGGTTCCAGCCGCGCCATGGCTCGTCAGATCGTCAACCACGGTCACATCACCGTCAACGGCAAGAGAGTAGACATCCCCTCTTACCTTGTCAAAGCAGGCGACGTCATCGCAGTCAAAGAGAACAAGAAGGAACTCCCCATCTGGCAAGCCGCCAAAGAGGTCAAGAATCTCAGCATCGTAAAATGGCTCGAATGGGACAACGCAACCCTCACCGGTAAAGTCGTTTCTCTCCCCGAAAGAGCAGACATCGACCTCGATATCAAAGAACACCTCATCGTCGAGTTGTACTCTAAATAATCTGATTGGAGGATACAGTTATGATGGAGATAAAAAGACCCAAGATAACCTTCGAAGAGAACGAAAGCAAAAACTATGCCAAGTTCGTCGTCGAGCCGCTTGAACGCGGTTTCGGCACCACTCTCGGCAACAGTTTGAGACGCGTCCTTCTCTCCTCCCTTCCCGGTGCCGCAGCAGTCGGCATCAAAATCGACGGAGTAGAACACGAGTTCTCCACAATCAAGGGCGTCAAAGAGGAAATCACCGAGATTATCCTCAACCTCAAAACAGTCCGTTTCAGAGTATCCGCTACCTCAGAAAAATCTGAAAAAATCGCACTCAGTCTTCACGCCGACACCGTAGGCCCCGTCACCGCAGGCGACATCGACCTCCCCGCGGACGTCGAAGTGCTCAATCCCGAGCAACTCATCTGCACCCTTGACGAAGGCGGCGTGCTCAACATGACCATCTACGTCGGCACCGGCAGAGGTTACGTTCCCGCAGAACGTAACAAGGACAGCCGCGAGCCCATCGGTTACATTCCCATCGACAGCATCTTCACTCCTGTCACCAAGGCGAATTACACCGTTGAAAGCACCCGCGTGGAGCAGAGTATCGACTTCGACAAACTCACCATAGAGGTCACCACCGACGGAACCATCTCCGCAAAAGAAATCATTTCTCTCGCGGCGAAAATCGTCAACGACCATATGAAACTTTTCGTCGAGCTCGTCGACAACATGAACGAGCAAAACATCTTGGTGTCCCAAGACGACGACAAGGCGCAGAAAGTTCTCGAAATGTCCGTGGAGGACCTTGACCTCTCCGTCCGTTCCTACAACTGCCTGAAACGCGCCAATATCCACACCGTCGAGGACCTCACCAGACGTACCGAGGACGACATGCTCAAAGTCAGAAACCTCGGCAGAAAATCCCTCGAAGAGGTCGTTAAAAAGCTCGAAGACCTCGGGCTCGGTCTCAAAGCGCAAGAGGACTAGGAGGACAATATGGCAAGAAAATTAGGTAAACGCACCGATCAAAGAATGGCAATGCTCAGAAATCAGGTTTCGGAACTCCTTTGGTACGGCGAAATCGAGACCACGCTCGACCGCGCGAAGGAAGTGAGACGCCTTGCCGAAAAATACATCACTCTCGCAATCCGCAGCTATCAGGACGAAGTCAAAGTCACCAAGACCAAGACCAACGCCAAAGGCGAAAAAGTGGAAGTCGAATTCGTCAACGACGGCGCGAAGAAACTCGCAGCCCGCAGAAGACTTATGGCAGAACTCCGCGATTTGCAGGAAACCCGCAAGGACAAAGAGAGCAAAGCGGCGTTTGTCGCGCGCATCAAGGACGTCAATCATCCTCTGATTGAAAAGATGTTCAAAGAATATGCGCCCAAATACGACGCAAGAGCGACCGAACTCGGCAAAGGCGGCGGCTACACCCGCATTCTGAAAACGGGCGTACGTCGTGGCGACGCTGCACAAGTCTGCATACTGCAACTTGTCTGATCAACGAACAACGAAAAGAGCGGCAACAGCCGCTCTTTTCAATATGTCGCAATAATTCATTCTTCTGTGTGTTTTGACTCGATTTTGGTATTTTCGACATCAACCAAATCTTCGAAGCGTACGTTGAGTGCTTTCAAAATAGCAATTATATTGCCGAGAGTTGGTTCAACTTCTCCCAGTTCCCAACGGCTCAACAATTGTTGTGTTGTCCCTGTGGCAATTGCAAGTTCTTTTTGGGACAATCCTGCCGCAATTCTTTCTCTTTTCAAATTTTTTCCGAAGTCTTTGTTCACAATATTGACTTTACATTATATTTTATGTAAAATCTTTTTGTACATAATATATTGTGTAAAAATACATATAAAATGAGGATAACGAAATGAAAATCAAAGAAAGAAAATGGTTTTTTATTCCTCTTCTGCTTGTTTTGTCATTGCTTGCCTGTATGCTTGTTGCATGCGACGCGTCAAACGATGAGAATCAAGATATTTGCGTTGTAAATTTTGAAAAAGTAGGGTCGGAAGGCAAGATTGATACTTACAAAATAACTTACTCCGACGGCACTTCGACGACTTTTACCGTGACAAATGGCACCGACGGCACCAACGGTATCGACGGGATTGACGGTGTTGGCATATACGAAGTCAAAAAAACGTCGTCGGAGGGGCTGGTGGATACTTACACCATATATTTTACCGACGGTTCTACCGCGACATTTACCGTAACAAACGGTAATTCGTCGACAGGCGACATAACAACTGACGACGCTTTCACATATTATCCATTGGATGACGGAACTCTTTGCTTATGTGTGATAAAGAAGCAATAGAAGTGCAAAAAATTTTGCCGTTCCTATCCGACACTTGGCCATTGTGTCGGATAGGTCGGGCGGTTATTCGGGCAAGTCAATCTTGCCGACAAAGCTGTAATAAATCTCAATGTCCTGCCTGCGGGTGCCGTTCTCATCATAGCTGCACTCATGCACCACAATTTTCTCGATCATTTCCCGCAAGAGAGTGGGGGTCAGTTCTTCAAAGGCAAGGTGCTTGCGGACAATGCCCATAAATTTCTCGGCGTTGACGGTAGCTGCCTGTGACTTGTCCAGTTCGGCTTGCAGGGCGGCGGCTCTCTTTTTCAGCTCCGCTTGCTCGGCTTCGTAGTCAGCCGACAGTTCCATGAAACGCTCATCGCTGATTTTGCCGTTTACATTGTCCTCATACAGCCGCTTGATAATGCGGCTGATTTCAGAAATGCGTTCCTGCGCCTGTTCAAGCTGCTTGATGGCTGCGGCGGTCTTTCGCTTGCCGCCGATCTCGTTCTGCTGGACAAGTAGTTTCACAAACCGGCTCTCATGCTTGGCTGCGTATTCGGTCACTTGCCGGAGATTTGCCAGGACACCAGCGGTCAACAGATCGGTGCGGATAAAGTGCGCCGTACAGTTGCGGGTGCGCTTCTTGTAGCTGCCGCAGATGTAGCAGTCCTGTTTGCGGTCTTTGTTCTGATACCGCTGCTGATACAGCACATGGCCGCAGTCGGCGCAGAACAAAATCCCGGAGAACAGCCCCACTTCATCGTAGCGGTTCGGGCGTTTGCGCTGTTTGCGTAACTCCTGCACCCGTTCCCATGTTTCCTTGTCGATGATCGGCTCATGGTGGTTCTCGAAAATGGCCTGCTTCTCGACGGGGTTCTCTATGCTGTGCTTGACCTTATAAGAAGGCTTTTCCGTTTTGAAGTTCACCAGACATCCGGTGTACTCTCGGTTTTCGAGGATATGAACGACGGTGTTGGTCGCCCATTTGCACTCATAGCCTGGGTGATAACGGCGGGTGCTGCCTGTCCGCTGATATTCCAGCGTCCCCGGCGTGGGGATTTGCTGCTCCGTCAGCATACGGGCAATCTTGGTCGGGCCGTTCCCGGCAAGGCAAAGCTGGTAAATCTGCTGCACCACCGGGGCGGCTTCCTCGTCTATAATAAAATTCTCGTCCTCGTCCATCACATAGCCGTAAACCGGCTTGCTGGTAACAGGCTTGCCGCTCATGCCTTTTGACTTTTTCACTGCCTTGATTTTCTTGCTCGTATCTCTCACCAGCCATTCATTGAACAGATTTCGCAGCGGGGTAAAATCGTTGTCCATGCCCTCGCTGGCACTGTCCACATTATCGTTGACAGCGATAAAACGCACACCCTTTTGAGGGAACAGCATTTCCGTGTAAAACCCTACCTGCAAGTAGTTTCGCCCTAACCGGCTCATGTCCTTGACGATGACCGTACCCACTTTCCCGGCTTCAATGTCCGCAAGCATGGCTTGAAATCCGGGCCGCTGGAAGTTCGCGCCGGAAAAACCGTCGTCGGTGTACCAGCGCAGATTGGTAAAGCCGTTCTGTTTTGCGTAGGTTTCGAGTATCCTTTTTTGGTTCGATATGGAATTACTCTCGCCTTGCAATTCATCCTCGTGGGACAATCTCGGATAAAGGGCGGTAATGAGGTTTTGGGTGGCTTGTCTTAACATAAAATCCTCCGTTTCCGACAGCCAGCCCCACTATTCCGTGGTTTCATTGTACCACGGAACGGCGGGGGCTGTACAGCGGCAAAAGCGTTAAATTTGCTTCTTTACAGCTTTTCAATTTTCCGATTTTTATGGTATGGGTTGTCGTCCCATATTTGCAGTAGAAAAGTTCATAACTCCGTGGTATACTCTGATTTAACAAAAAAATCAGAAGTTAAAGGAGAAAACATGAAGTATACAATAGATGAATTAACCGCGGCCAAAAGGCAAATTGATTCAACTCTGCACAAGCTAAGAGAAACAGTAAAAACATTTGAATCAAAGGATAATTCCGAGCGTTATAAATCACAAATCACATTGGCAAAGAGAAGAATAAAAGCCTTTGAAATTGCAAATTATTTTATAGAGAATGAGATTAAGAATTGCTAAAGCACTTCCGATTTTCGTTCCAGCGGTCATGCTCCCTGGCATGGCCGCTTTTCCATGCCCCGGTTCACGCCGGATAAGTCGGCTCCTGTGTAGCAGCGGCTTCCGCTTCCAGTACCCGCGCCATTTTGTCGGCGGCTGTGGTTGTGGTGTCTTTCTTGAAATAGCCGGACACGACAAGGACGGAATTGCCCATGCGGATTTCCGTCACACAGTCAGGGCGGCGGGTGGTGCGGGTGTCGTGCTGCTTGTTATCTGCCATAGGCAATACTCCTTTCAGTCGGTAATCAGTTTCTTCATGCTCTCCATTTTCCGCTTGGCGGTTTCCTGCCGGAAGTTGTCGCCGGTAAAGCGTACCGGGACGCACATGGAAAGCAGGCGGTCATAAATCCGGGAATGGGCGGTGTCCTCCGGGTTGTGCAGGTCGTCCAGCGTAAGGTTGGTCGTGACGATCAGCGGCTTGCCGCTGCGGTAACGGCTGTCAATCACATTGAACACCTGTTCCAGCCCGTATTCCGTCCCGCGTTCCATGCCGAAGTCGTCAAGGATCAGCAGCGGATAACGACAAAGGCGGGAAATGTACTCGTTGCGCCCCTCAAAGCTGGCGGCAAGGTCATTGAGGATAAGAGCAAAGTTCGTCATGCGGACGGGGATTTCTTTCTCCATGAGGGCGTTTGCGATACAGCCTGCAAGGTAGCTTTTGCCGGTGCCTACGCCGCCCCAGAACAGGCAGCCGATATTGTCTGTCCGCATATCTTCCCAATGCTCCACATACCGGCGGGCAAGCCCGGTCTGCGGGTTCCTGCCGTTGTCGTTCTCGAAAGTCCAGTCCCGCATGGTGGGGTCGGTAAAGCCCCGGCGTTTCAGTTCTTCCACGGTGTCAAGGTGTCTGCGCCGCTTTTCGGCGGCTTCCCGTTCCTCGCGGGCGGTTCTCTGGCAGTCGCACTCTGCCGGGTGGCGGTCGCGCCCGAAGATAGCGGCCTTATCCGGCGCAAAATAGGCTTCTTTCGGCTTGCGGCACTTGCCGCAGTACAGTAAACCGTCCTCGCCGGTGTAGTCCTCCGGCTCCGGGATGGTGGTCGTCATATTCTCCAAAACCGCGTTGATTTCATTCTTCATAAACTCTCGCCCTCCTTGCATGAGTAGTCTGGTATGCCCTTTTTAGGGGCTTCCTTTTTGTCGTTCCCCGCCCATATCCGCAGGGCGGCGGCATAGTTCTGGTAGCTTTTCCCGTTGGCGGCAAGGTAGCGGCTCATTTCCTCGATGAACCGTTCCAGCCTGTCAGGGTACTCTGCCTGCAACTCGTCGTATTCGGTCTGTGACAGAAAAATATTTCCATATCGGCCATAGGGCGCGGACGGCCCCCCACTCACTCCCTTTGTTTGGCTCTCTGTAAGGTTGTTTATAGTAGTTTGGTTAGGGGACGGTTTTCCGACCATCATAAGGTCGGTTTTCTGACCATCAGTAGGACGGTTTTCCGGCTCTATGAGGGGCGGACTTCCGGCCATCAGTTGGTCTGAAAACTGTACCTGTGGCACTGGCGGTACTTTGACATAAAGCCGGTTCGGTGCGGAGAAGCCGCCCCGTTCCCGTTCCAACAGCCCCGCCGTGTCCAGTTCATTAAGCGCCCCCTTGATGGTGGTGCTGCCTTTATCCAGTATTTCTGCTATCTCCGCGATGGGATAGATAATATAAATCCTGCCCTCGTCGTCCAGCCACTTGTTTTTCTGGGAGAGGGTGGAACGGTCTAACAGCAGCGAATACAGCAGCTTGGCGGTCTGTGAAATCTCCATTTTCAGCAGGAAACGGGGATACGGCAGATAGGCGGGCAGCCGCGTGTCTGCCCTGATATAATCAGCGATAGGATCACCTCCCTGTGTTCGGGTTGATTTTGGCGTATTGTCACGCATTAAAACGCCGTTTCCGGGGGAAAAGGATAAATGTATCGCGTACCCTTTGACACCCACGAAAAAAGCCTTGATTTATGCGGGTTTGAAAGGCTCTAAAGCGTGACATCTCTGCCTTTGTTTCCGCTTTCTCTCGGCGGCTTTGATTTTCTTCATGCGCCCGGCGCAGTCGGGGCAGTATTTTCCCCGGTTGGATTTGGGGACAAAGGCCGCCCCGCAGACGGCACACCGTTTCCGGCTTCCCCGGCACAAGAGGGCTGCGGCCAGCTCCCCGTCAAGGGGCAGGACAGCCACACGGAACCAGTGGCACATGAGGGAAAAGGAAATGCTCTGGACGCACACGCAAGGCTCCCCGTCGTCCAATAGCAGGCAGTTCCCCTCATCGTAGTTACAGCACTCATGTACCAGCCGCCGCGCCCGCCGGTGCTGGCGGTAGTCCATGTGGGGCAGGTTATCGCTCATGGCTCTGCTCCTTTCTGCGGTGCGGCTCGTCCCGGCGCAAAATCTGGTCGATGTTCCGCTTGACGGTCTGCAACTCCTTGAACCGCTGTTTCTGTTCGTGATAGGTGTTATACAGGCCGTCTTTCTCGGAGATAAGCTGCTCGATCTCGGCCTGCAACGCTTTCCGGGCGGGCAGCTTGGTAATGCCATGCGCCTTGAAATACCGGGCTGCTGCGTCGGCTATGATAAAATCGCTCTCATGGGCCTGCCGGTATGCGGCGCGGGCTTTCTCGGATTTCTGTGCCCGCAGCCCGTCGCGGGCGGCCTTGGTCTGGGCGTAGGCCAACACCTGCCGCTGCAACTTCTTTTTCCCTTGCAGCTTCGTTTCCAGTGCTTTCAGTTCGCCGCTGGTCTGGCGCATTTTCTGATAGGCGGTGTCAACGGCGGCTTCTAACTGCTCCGGGGAAGTAAAGCCGTATTGCTGGTAGACGGACAGCGTTTTGGCGGCCTGCTTCAGATTGTGTATCTTCGCCCAGCGTTCATAGCCCCGGCCTTTGCCCTCGGCCATTTTCTGCTCAATGTCCACAAGCCGCTGCACTCCGTCCTGTTTCGGGGCGGCTATCTCGGCTCTGGCAACCTGCAAGCGGTCTTTTATGGTGCGTGGGGGATCGGGGGATCTGGCTGGCGCTTCGGCTGCTCTGGCGGCGTTTTGCTCTAAAACGGCAAAGACAGCGGCGCGGTCAAAATCGTCGCCCAGCTTCCGGGCGGTAATTGGCTTTGTCCTGTCCGGCGTGAGGTAGGAAAGCCGCCCCCGGCTCTCCTTGACGGTCACACCCTCCTGCAGCAACAGAGAGGAAAACTCGTCAAAGCTGGCGGCGGTGGCAAGGGCTTTCCGTAGGGTCTGCCGCAGCTTCTCCTTGTTCGTTTCAAACTTGGTCTGCCGGGGCGTGATACTATCGGCAATCATGGGGGCGTTCTGCTTGTCCAGCGCGGCCTGTCCCTTTTTCTGCGCCCAATACTCCCGGTCGGTGACGCGGTTCTTGCTGCCGTTCAAGAGGTCGATTTGATAAAGCCCCTCCCGGTGGCACATCTCCATGACTTCGGATTTGAAGTAGCGCAGGGCAGCGTCGGTACATCGGTGCTTGCAGCCGACTTTCGTATCGGCCGGCCTGTCCATGTAGGGCAGGAACGGCACTTCCTCAATCCGCAGGCTGTTTATGACGATATGCACATGAATGTTGCCGCTGTGGTTATGCCCGTCCGGGTGGGTGCAGACAAGGGCCTGGTGGCCGGGAAAATGCTCTTTACAGAATTGTTCCCCCAACGCCTGCGCCCGGTCTACGGTCAGGCCGTTGTCCGGCCCGTCCCGCGGGTCAAAGCTGATGATGTAGTGGTGGCTTTTCACATCTTCCCGCCGCTGGTTTTTCTGATAGCGGAGATTGGCCCGCATACACGCAACGGCAAAATCCTCCCCGTCGCAGTTCAGCGTGGACAGCCGGTAGTCCTCGCGGGGGATAAGCCTGCCGGTTTCATCAAGGACGGGCTTCATGGTAAACTCGTCATGCTCAAAGAGAAGATATTGCTCGGCGGCTCCGTAGTCGGCGTTTTTAGAGTTGATATGCTTGAGTGTTGCCAACCGCGTCACCTACTTTCTTGAGGACTTCATACTTGAGGACGGCAAGGTCGGATATGGCGGCGCGTACCTCGCCGGAAAGGGTGTTGTAGGGTACGCCGTATTCGTTCAGATACCGGGCAATCTGATTGAGGTTGCCGCCGATCCTGCCGTACTCGGCTGTCAGCTTCCCGACAGCGGAAAGCAACTCGTCATTGACCGACGACACATGGACAACCGGGCGTATGGTCGCCCGCCGTATCGCCTGCCGGAGAAATTCGGACTGGCTGATACCATAGGGCGCAAGCCGCGCTGTGAAGTCGGCATACTCATCTTCGGACAGCCGGGTTTTCACAACGCGGCTGCGGTGGGGCGTGTTGTATTTCTTTCGCATGGTGTGACCTCCTTTCTCGCCCGTAAGGGCGCATGAGCAGGGTTTGGGGAAGGCACTCCCCAACAAGTTTCCCGCGAGGGGCAAAACTGCAGAATTGCGGATTTTGGCACCGTGGTAGAAACTTGCTCTCCGTGACTGCAAACTTTCTCTCACTTCCGTCCGCCACTTTTTTGGAAAACTGCAACCACAAAAGTTTGTTTCTCTTTTTCTGCTACTACTAATCCTGTAAAGGGCATTCCTGCCCGCTTTCGCTAAAATGACACCGGACGCAGTGGTTTCTACCCGGTGTTGGAGAAATCCTTTCTCTTTGCCCTCTACTACGGGTAAATGCTCCAAATGCCAAACACCAGGGCAGAAAAATTCCCTCCTCGCTTACTACTACAACCGGCAGGGGGCAAAATGGCCGGGAGCGGAGCCGGACAACAAAAAAAGCAGTAAATCTTTTTCAAGACTTACTGCTTTCGCTGGCCGCGTCGGTGGCGGCTGGTATTCAGTTTTTATGACTTGTCCGGTGGTTCGTCAAGCCGGAACTTGAATTGACAGTCAATTAACCGCTGCTTTACATAGTCCTCCACCTCGGCGTTGACCTGCCCGTTCACTTTTGAGAAATAGCGGATATATCCGGCGTAGTGGAGCAGGACAGCGTTCACGGCTTCTGGGTCGCCCTCACGGGCTTTGAGGATTGTTTCATAGGGGAGAAGTCTACTCATACCGGCTCACCCCCATTTCTTCGCGTAGCCGCTGCAAGGCAAGCTGGATATGCCGCCCCGCTGTGCTGCGTGACCGGCCAATACACGCGCCGATCACGCGCTGCGGCTGGCGCAGAAAGTAATAGCGCAGGATTTCTTCCCGCGTCTGCTCCGGCAAAACAGAGATCGCGTCGGCAAGGGCGGCGTTGCAGAGCAGGACGGTCTGACCGCAGACGGTAAATGGGTATTCCTCGTCCGGCTCCGACGCGGCAAACTGGACAAACTTCTCGTTCATCAGATAGTCAAGGGAAACTTGCCGTTCCCATTGCCGTTTAAGCTTCAAAATCTTGTCCAAGGCGGCACAGCGGATAACAGTCTTGCAAAAGGCGTTGTACCTGCGCTGGATATATTCTTGATAGGCTATCTGGTCGGTCATGGAAATTCCCCTTTCTGAATAATAGTGCGGGGCGGTGGCACTTCTTGCTGTCGCCCCTTGATTGCCTACCAGCAAAGGCGGGCGGGGCTGTCAACGGCTGCGCATATGCGCCGTTCATCTTGACCGTTGACTGGCTCGGCTGGGTTTGCTATTTACCCGACAAACTTGAATTTATTTTAAGCTATCACGTTTTACCTTCTTAAGCCTTACTATCATTACCATAGGAATTTCTTTGTTGGTTTTAAAACATTCTTCATAAAATCCATCAATGACAAATCCAGCTCTAAAACAAAGGTTAAAAATATCTTGTATGGAACGATGATAATAAATCTGCTCTTTCGGTTGCCCTTCAATCGCTATATCATAGTAACTGTGCGGTGTCATATATTTTTCAGTCAACGTGACAAAACAAGGGTGTTGCGTTGCAAAGACAAAAATTCCGCTTTCCTGCAACAGTTCATAAACAGCCATAAGAAGTGGTTCAATATCCGTAATATCCATAATTGCCATATTAGAAACTGCTTTCGTAAAGGCTCGATTTCTTTTTAATTCTAATATACTTTTTCTATCGGTCGCATCCGCCACACAAAATTCAATTTGTTTTGCATATTGTGATTGCCGTCTTTTAGCCAATTCTATCATTTTTTTGCTGTAATCAAAAGCGACAACCGAAGCGCCTCTTTGTGCAAGATACGAAGAATAATTTCCATTGCCACACGCAATATCCAAAATGTAATCCGCAGGATTAGGAGATAGAAGTTCCGTTACTTTGGGACGCACTACCTCTCTGTGAAATTCATTAGATTCGTCACCCATTGCATTATCCCAAAATTGTGCGTTCTCCTCCCAGATTTTTTTACTTTCCTCTGTTCCCATGTTCTCTCCCACTCCCCAAATTTGCTTTTTTGCTTCCATTAAATCTTCCTTACTATATTCCATTGTTACCCTCCATAACTTCTGATTGTTGCCGTCTTGACGATTATGTATCTTTACATTACCTTCTGAAACATATGGCGCACCTTGTCCAGGCGGCTGTTTGGACGGCGGGGCTGGATGACCGGCTGACCGACAGCGGCCTGATATCCTTTCAGCTCTGTAAGGCATACGCTCCGCCCGTTGGTGTAAAAGGCCAGATCAGTACGGTATGCCTGTATACAGCGGGCGGGAATCTCGCCAGTAAAGACAACTTCATCCTTTTTTACCTGGGCCGTTTCGATGGTGGCACAGTATTTCGGTGCATCATGATAAGCCCTGGAAAGGTATTCCTGGGGCGCATAGAGGATGAAGGAGAGATAAGGTTCCAGCAGCTGCGTCCCCGATTCCTTCAATGCCTGTTCCAATACAATCGGGGCCAATGAGCGGAAGTCCGCCGGCGTGCTGACCGGACTGTAATAAAGCCCGTATTCAAAGCAAATCTTACAGTCCGTTACGTTCCAGCCGAACAAGCCCTGCTCCAGCCCGTAACGGATACCATCCCTGACAGCGTTTTGAAAACTCTGGTTCAAGTATCCCAGCGAAACCCGGCTCTCGTATTGTACACCGGAGCCAAGCGAGAGTGGTGTAACAGACAGTCCTATGGATGCCCAAAACGGGTTGGGCGGCACCTCGATATGGATGGTGTGGCTGGCTGCTTTGAGCGGCCGCTCCATATAAATGACGGAGGGTTCCTTTACCACTGTTTCAAGCTTGTATTTTTCCGACAGCAAAGCGGAAACAACCTCCAACTGCACCCGGCCCAAAAAAGAAAGAATGATCTCATGGGTGATGGAATCCACTTCGCAACGCAAAAGCGGGTCAGTATCCGCAAGTTGCGTAAGAGCGTCCAGCAGCCGTTCTCTTTGCGCTGCCGTTTTCGGCGCAATCGTCGTCCGCAGCATGGGGAGGGGGTCCTCGCGCCACCTTTTACGAGGGAGCCGGGTTTGGTCCCCTAATACATCGTTTAACCTCACGCTGTCGCTGGGAAGGATAACAATTTCACCCTGATAAGCGGTGTCTGTCCGAACAATTTCCCCTTTGGATGGAATACGCATCTCTGTGATTTTCAGCTTTTCTCTCCCGGCCAGGGCCACCGTATCCCGCAGGCGCAGCGTTCCGCTGTATAACCGTAGATAGACACGCCGCTGGCCGCAATCGGTGTACTCAACCTTGAAAACGCTGCCGCATAGGGCGGCGCCCCCCTGTTCCCCAATCGGTTGGAACAGCCCTGTCACCGCATCCATCAACGGTTGAATGCCAAGGCCATTTTTGGCGCTGCCATGATAGACTGGGAACAGGGAGGCGTCTTGAACCCGCTGCTGTTCCTCCCGCGCAAGTTTTTCCCGGCTGATTGGTTCTCCTGCGATATACTTTTCCAATAATTCATCGTTATTTTCGATGACCGCATCCCATGCTTCTATGTCGGTATTTTCCTCCAGGACTATTTCCGGGGACAGCGACACCGTCTGCTTGATGATAATATCGGCGGAGAGCTTATCCCGAACAGACTGAACCACGCTCTGCAAATCAACGCCAGCCTGGTCGATCTTGTTGATAAAGATAACGGTGGGAATGTTCATTTTCCGCAGGGCATGGAACAGAATACGGGTCTGGGCCTGCACGCCATCTTTAGCGGAGATCACCAAGATGGCCCCATCTAAAACAGCCAAAGAGCGGTACACCTCCGCCAAAAAATCCATGTGGCCGGGCGTATCCACAATGTTAACTTTACATCTGTGCCACTGGAAGGAAGTGACTGCCGCTTGAATGGTAATCCCACGCTGCCGCTCCAAAAACATGGTGTCCGTCCTCGTTGTCCCTTTTTCGACGCTCCCCGGTTCTGAAATGGCTCCGCTGGCATATAGCAGGCTCTCCGTCAAGGTCGTCTTTCCAGCGTCTACATGGGCAAGAATTCCAATATTGATTATTTTCATGTGATTGTCCTCCCTTTACAGCCCCAAAGGGCATAAAAATCCCCAGCAGTAAAATACTTTTACCACTGGGGATTATAAGTTGCGGACATACACATATACAGCATACACCTGTTTGTGATTGCTGTTTTTGGGGATATGTCAAAATTGATAAGGCAAAAGTATTCTTAAATTGGGTACAAAAAACTAAGCCCCTACAAAAGGAGCTATCATAATCCTTTGTTCCCACTATTTGATTATAGTTTTATTTAAGAATACCTTGCCGCATATTTTTTACTCCTTTTCTGGATTAAATCATTGTATCACATCAGTTTTAGGAAAGCAAGTACCTAAAAGAAATTTTTCTTCCCCTTATATGTAACAATCATACCGGCTTCCTAGCGTTCAGAATGTTTTCTGCTGTCTGCTGTGGTGTTTGGTTGGAATTGTCCAACCAAAAGCCGATCCGTGGTGTTGTCTGCATTTTACTAAATACAAATTCAATGTATACAGAAAGATATAAGGAGTGGGAGGGATTCCGCCGTAGTTGGCATTGTAGGAAAATCCAAAAGTTTAGATTTTCCCACAATGCTTATCTTTTGGTCTTTGGTTCGGAATAGTGTAGTGCTGGCGGTCTATCTCTTGTTTTCGGTTGCTTGCTTCCTTACCGTACATGAGCATTGGTATAGGTGGGGGAAGCACCAAGTATTTGTCATCCATATCTATTCCGTCCGAATACAAAGGCAAAACGGTGACAATGATCGTCGCCGATGCATTTTCAAATTTTACGAATTTGCAGGAAATTGCGATTCCAAATACAATAAAATACATTGATGATAACGCATTTTATAAATGTAACGCATTAAAATCAATCGCCATTCCTTGCGGGGTAATAAAAATAGGGAAAGCTGCTTTTTCCGATTGTTCCTCTTTGACATCTGTTAAACTTTCAGACAGTGTTTCACAAATTGAAGAGCGTGCATTTTCGGGTTGCACAAATTTACAATCTGTAATATTCGGGAAGAATATCACACTCATAGGCGATGGCGTATTTTCGGGATGTAAAACATTGAAGTCGATTGCGCTTCCTGACAGCGTGATGCAAATAGGTAATTATGCATTTTCTATGTGCACTAATTTGCAAACGATTGAATTAGGTAAAAATTTGGACAATATAGGCTTGTATGTTTTTTCTGACTGTAAGTCACTTAATGCAATTAATGTGTCACAAGCCAATCAAAAGTATGTAAGCAGCGACGGAAATCTATATGACAAAACAGGTTGTCTGATATATTATAATTATGGCAAACTTGCAGCAAGGCAGTCTTTAATACTGACAGAAGGTGTAACAAAAATAGCAGACGGAGTTTTTCCTGGCTACTTTGACTTTAATTTAACCGAGTTGGTTTTGCCCGACAGTCTTGTTGAAATTGGCAAATTCAACGAGGCATTGTTTACGGTACTTGTCGAATCGGAGTATTCCTCGCAATGGTATGTCGATATTGACAAGACATCTATGATATATCAGTTGCATCCAGAATTGGACGGAGCTTCAATTACAAGTATTCCGAGTAGTTTGACAAGTTTGATTTGCGAAGTTGTTACATTGTATAAAAAGATCTAATGTAACATGTATGTAAAAAAACGCCGTTCAACGGCGTTTTTCATTTGTGCAAATTTGATTTTGGGCTATTCGGGTTTTTGCCAGAGGTTGGCGCGTTCGGGGTGGTAGATTGCGCCGAGTATGCGCTCTTTTGCAAACGGAATGTCCTTGCAGATTGTCTTGATGAGGTTTTTGGCGTATTCGCGTTTCGATACGTGGTTCTGCGGGCAAGGATTTTTGACTATGGGAAGTCCTAGTCTTTTTACCGTTGCGCTTATGTCGTATTCTTCGATGTAAATAAACGGACGGATGAGTTCGACGCCGCTTTTGTCCATATAGGCGGTCGGTGCGAAACAAGAAAAACGTCCTTCGTAGAGCAGGGACATGAGCATTGTTTCCGCAACGTCGTCGGCATTGTGTCCGAGCGCTAGTTTTCCGCCGCCCAGACGGTTTATTTCGCTGTTTAGCGCGCCTCTGCGGAACTTTGCGCACAGAGAGCAGGGATTGCTTTCCTTGCGCGCGTCAAAGACTATTTCCGCTATGTCGGTTTTGACTATGTGTCTTTCGACGCCAAGCGTTTTGCAGTATTCGGACAAAGCGTCGTTTTCGGCTATCGGTGTATCTTTGAACCCCATATCAACCGTGATTGCGGACAAGGTGAATTTTTCGGGAGAGAATTTGCGGTATGCCGCAAGCGCGGACATCAAAAGCACGCTGTCTTTTCCGCCCGAAAGCCCCACGAATATATTGTCGCCGTCCTTTATCATTCCGTAGTCCTGAACTGCGCGACGCATTGCGGACAAAATCTTTTGCATATTTTGAGTATATCAATTTGCGGCGGGTTTGACAACGGTTTGCGCGGTAGTGGGAATTTGCGATAAATCTCCGAAATATAATATATCCGACGGCTATGCCGCGGGAGAGGTTATGACTGAGTCGATTGCGGAGTTTCTTTCATCGGTTGCGGGCGGCAATCCTTATCTTACGCTTTTTCTCATATCCATAGTGCCCGTGGTCGAACTTCGCGGCGCAATTGTACTCATGGGCGGTATGCAGGGCATAAACGAACTTGCGGGAATGCTCTGTTGCGTGGCAGGTTCAACGCTTGCCGTGCTCCCCGTAATTCTGCTTATCCGACCGCTCATACGCAAATTGAAGGCTTCAAGGGCGTTCAGACGGGTGGGCAAGAGCATGGAAACCCATCTCAACGAGCGCGCGAGCAGTGTTCACACCGAAAGCAAGTATAAAGAAGGCAAAATTTCGTCCGAAACCAAAAAGTTTTGGGGCTTGTATGCGTTTGTAGCCGTTCCGCTTCCGATGACGGGCGCGTGGACGGGCGCGGCGATTGGCGGTATTCTTGAAATGACGGTGTGGAAAGCCGCGCTTGCCGTGTTTATGGGCAATGTCACGGCGGCGGGAATACTTACGTTGCTTGTCAAACTGGTGCCCGACGGATTTATGGACTTTTTCCTGTACGGTTTTATAATTCTTGCGGTCGCGGTGTTCTGTTCGGTATACGTTGCGGGTTCGCTGAAACGCCGCAAGACCGGCAAAGCTGAAACGGAAGAAGAGAGCAGTTGAAGCACCCGCCGACCGACGACATAATCGGCTTGGAAAGGCGTTGTCAAAATCGTAGAAAAGTTGCTGAACAATTCTGCAATTTTTTGCAATCCACTAAAAAAGCACCGCTGTTGCGGTGCTTTTGGTTTGTTTTCGGTGTGCGGATTACGCTTTGCCGTTGCAGCCGAGGACGTCCACGATTTTGTGTTTGACAACCGCGCGGACTGCGTCTCTGGCGGGTCCCAGATATTGACGGGGGTCAAAGTGGGAAGGATTGAGAGCAAAGTGTTCTCTGATGGTTGCCGTGACTGCAAGACGAAGGTCGCTGTCGATGTTGATTTTGCAGACTGCCATGCTTGCAGCTTTGCGGAGCATTTCTTCGGGAACACCCTGTGCGCCGGGCATATTTCCGCCGTACTGGTTGATGATTTTCACGTATTCCTGAGGAACGCTGGACGCTCCGTGCAGAACGATGGGGAATCCGGGCAGGCGTTTGCCGACTTCTTCGAGAATGTCGAAACGGAGTTTGGGCTGGCCTTTGAATTTGAATGCGCCGTGAGAGGTGCCGATTGCGATTGCGAGGGAATCAACGCCCGTCTTTTCGACGAATTCCTGAACCTGGTCGGGGTCGGTGTAGCTCGCGTCTTTGGCGTCGACTTTGACTGCGTCTTCGATGCCCGCGAGTTTGCCGAGTTCTGCCTCGACTACGACGCCGTGGTCGTGTGCGTATTCGACAACCTGTTTGGTGATGCTGATGTTTTCGGCGAAGGAGTGCGCGCTTGCGTCAATCATAACGGAAGTGAAACCGCTGTCAACACAGTCTTTGCAGAGTGCGAAGCTGTCGCCGTGGTCAAGGTGCAGAGCAATGGGCAGGCCGCTGGTTTCGACTGCTGCTTCGACCATTTTTTTGAGGTAAACGGTGTTGGCATATTTTCTTGCGCCTGCGGAAACTTGCAGAATGAGAGGGGCGTTTTCCTCGGTAGCGGCTTCGACGATACCTTGGATAATTTCCATATTGTTGACGTTGAATGCTCCGATGGCGTAACCGCCGTCGTATGCCTTCTTGAACATTTCGGTAGTGGTAACCAGTGGCATAACTGTTCCTCCAATTTTTATTGACAATATTATACAACCGCGCGCCGGAAAAGACAACCGTTTGCGTGCGGCAAGTTTAATTGTTTGAAAAATTAGCCGAGGAAAGAGGTTGCAAAACGGGTTGGCGGGGGTATAATAATCGAGGAGGCAAAAGTATGATACACGACGATAGACAACGTATACTTGCAAAAAATCTGGTGAACTATTCCTGCGAAGTCGCAAAAGGCGACAAAGTATGGATTGACGCGGCGGGCTGTGACTCCTCGTTCGTATCCTTGCTCGTGCGCGAGGTTTATGCGGCGGGCGGAATGCCTTTCGTGAACATCCGCGACAACAAAATCCAGCGCGAAATTCTCGCGGGCGCAAGCAACGAAATGCTGGATATTTGGGCGGAACGCGACGCGGCGTTCATGGAAAAGATGGATTGTTACATCGGCGTTCGCGGCGGCGGAAACAGCTATGAACTGAGCGACGTTCCCGAAGAACGCATGCAGGAATACGACAAGCGTTACGCAATCAAAGTCCACCACAATATCCGCGTGAAAAAGACCCGTTGGGTAATTCTGCGTTATCCCACCGAAGGTATGAGTCAGCTTGCCGGAATGAGCACGGAAGCCTTCGAGGACTACTTCTTCAACGTGTGCTGTCTGGACTACAAAAAGATGGACAATTCGATGGAACCGCTTGTTAAACTGATAAATAAGACCGATAAAGTCCGAATTGTGGCAAAAGATACCGATTTGACGTTCTCGATAAAAAACGTCGGAGCGGTGAAGTGCAGCGGTCATTGCAACATTCCCGACGGCGAAGTTTACACCGCGCCCGTGCGCGACAGCGTAAACGGAACGATAGCTTACAACGTGCCGTCAATCGAAAACGGTTTCAAGTTCGAGAACGTGAAACTTACCTTCAAGGACGGCAAAATCGTTGAAGCCACGGCGAACGACTCCAAGAAAGCCAACGCCATATTCGACACCGACGAAGGCGCAAGGTATGTGGGGGAATTCTCGTTCGGACTTAACCCTTATATCGACCGCGCAATAGGCGACATTCTGTTCGACGAAAAGATTTCGGGTTCGATACACTTTACGCCCGGTGCGTGTTACGACGACGCGCCCAACGGAAACGTAAGCGCGGTGCACTGGGATTTGGTGCAGGTGCACACTCCCGAATACGGCGGCGGCGAAATTTATTTCGACGACGTGCTTATCCGCAAAGACGGACGTTTCGTTCTTCCCGAACTCGCGTCCCTCAACCCCGAAAATCTGAAATAGATTTTGCAAAAAATTCAGAAAAGAAATAGACCCGTCAATCGGGTCTATTTGTTTATTTCGGGGTTCTCAGTTCGTTTGAGAATGTAATCAATGCTTACGTTGTAGTAATTTGCAAGTATAAGCAGAGTGTCGGTTGGCGGTATTCTTTCTCCTCGTTCGAATTTCGAAAGTAAGGCTTGTTCTATGCCGGTAGCAACTTGTAGTTGCACTTGTGTCAGGTTGTGTTTTTTTCGTAAATGTTTAAGATTATTTTCCATAGGTCAATGACATTTTGTCATAAAATTTCTTGACAAAATATGACAATGCGTCATAATTATATTGTTCTCACGGGAAAATTTTATAAAGGAGGGTAGTAAAGTGAGAAAAGCAGTAAGTATTGTAATGATTGTGTTGGTATGTTGTTTGTGTTTGGGGCTGGTTGCGTGTGATGGTATCGGTTCCGACGAAAATAAATACATCACCGTGAGCAATGAGCAGTGCAATACGTTTAATTCTGGGGATTCTATTGTTGCAACATTCGAATGCGATATTACAAACAATTCGTCCCAACGATTGAAAGTCAGGATAGAATTGAATGGTACTACAACCAAAATCGGCAAAATTTTTGAAATAAATCCCAATCAAACCCAACATTGTGTCGTTACGTCGAGAGGCACATTGACGCAGGCATTTTTCAATCTGATTGTGTTTAAAAACGATGCCATTTATCTGGTTTATGACACGAATAACAATATGCTTGAACAAGTGCATTCGAAATAATCCGAACTCGGCAAAAGTTTAATGATATTTAACGCTTGTGTTATTATATTTACAGCCCTCCGAGAGGAGGGTTTGTTTTTGTCAAATTTGTGGGTGAATTTGCTTGTCTTTTTTTCATAAACTATGTACAATATATCAACGTAAACGGGCTTTAAATTCGTTTACCCGTAAAACTAATTTGAAAAAACCTTTTGGAGGAATCATATTATGGCAAAAAACGTTAGAGTTGCTATCAACGGCTTCGGCAGAATCGGTCGTCTTGCTTTCAGACAAATGTTCGCAGCACCCGGTTATGAAATCGTCGCAATCAACGACCTCACCGACGCGAAGATGCTTGCTCATCTTCTCAAATACGACAGCGCACAAGGCAGATACGCTCTCGCCGACAAAGTCGAAGCGAAAGACGGTGCTATCGTTGTCGACGGCAAAGAAATCAAAATCTATGCCGAAAAGAACGCCGCAGACCTTCCCTGGAAAGAAATCGGCGTAGACGTCGTGCTCGAATGCACCGGTTTCTACACCTCCAAGGCAAAAGCGCAGGCTCACATCGATGCAGGTGCAAAGAAAGTCGTCATTTCCGCTCCCGCAGGCAACGACCTTCCCACCATCGTTTACAGCGTCAATGAAAAGACCCTCACCAAAGAGGACACCATCATTTCCGCAGCTTCCTGCACCACCAACTGCCTCGCACCTATGGCCGCAACTCTCAACAAACTTGCCCCCATCGAAAGCGGTATCATGAGCACCATTCACGCCTACACCGGTGACCAAATGGTTCTTGACGGACCTCATCGCAAAGGCGACCTCCGTCGTGCTCGTGCAGCAGCAGTGAACATCGTTCCCAACAGCACCGGCGCAGCAAAAGCAATCGGTCTTGTTATCCCCGAACTCAACGGCAAACTCATCGGCTCCGCACAGCGCGTCCCCGTTCCCGCCGGTTCCACCACCATCCTGGTCGCAATCTGCAAAGGCAACGTCACCGTTGAAGACATCAACGCCGCAATGAAAGCCGCACAGTCCGATTCCTTCGGTTACAACGAAGACCAAATCGTTTCCAGCGACATCATCGGTATGACTTACGGTTCTCTGTTCGACGCAACTCAGACCATGGTCAAATACATGCCCGAACTCGATTGCACTCAGGTTCAGGTTGTCAGCTGGTACGACAATGAAAACAGCTACACCAGCCAGATGGTCCGCACCATCAAATACTTCGCAGAGCTGTAAGCCTTCGAACGTAAATCAAATCAAAGCCGATGCGCAAAGCATCGGCTTTTTGTTTGTCCTCTCGTCTTTTTTCGATAGGTGAGATAAACAGGGCAGAGGAATAAAGCGGAGTGAAAAAACAAACGTTGTGACGAAGGCAACGGCTGTAAACAAGTCAAGCCTTGTCGACAAAACATAGGTTGTGAAAAGGTAAAGCAGTGAAAAGGCAAAAAAAACGCCCCGCATCGCGGAACGTTTTGAATTGTTTTTCGCTTATTGGATTTTTTTGAACATTGCGTACATCTCTTCGTAGCCCCAGATTTCGGGAACGGGGTAGAGGGGGTTGCCTTCTTTGAGTGCACGTTTGACCATCGTGGGAATGTCTTCGTCCTTGATTGTCCATCTGCCTTCGATTTTGGTGGGGATGTCCATGTATGCGTTCATGTCGCGGATGGCCTGAATGAAGGCTTTGGCTTTGTCTGCCGTGGTGTTGCCTTTGATGCCGACTGCATCTGCAAGTTCAGCAAGTTTCTTGTATGCCTTTTCGCCGTACGCTTCGATGACGTGGGGAAGAATAACCGCGTTTGCGTGGCCGTGAGGCACTCCGTAGAAGCCGCCGAGGGTGTGTGCCATTGCGTGGACGTAACCGACGTACGCTCTGGTGAATGCCATACCTGCAAGCAGGGACGCTTTCTGCATCTGGTTTCTGGCTTCGAGGTCCTGACCGTTGTCGTAAGCACGTTTTAGATATTTGAAGATAAGCTGGGTTGCTTCGATTGCGTATTTCTTGGTGTTCTTGGTGTTCTCGCTGCCTATGTACGCTTCAACCGCGTGGGTAAGTGCATCCATACCCGTAGTGGAAGTGATGTGTTTGGGAAGACCTACGGTAAGCAGGGGGTCCATAACCGCATAGTGAGGAATGAGAACGGGGTCGTTGATGGGGTATTTCTCGTGGGTTTCGGGATTGGAGATAACCGCCGCGAGAGTTGCTTCGCTGCCCGTACCGGAAGTGGTGGGGATTGCGACCAGCGGAGGAAGTTTTTTCATGACTTTGAGAACGCCTTTCATCTTGGAAATGGGTTTGTTGGGGCGTGCAACGCGAGCGCCGATACCTTTCGCGCAGTCCATTGCCGAACCGCCGCCGAGTGCAATGATGACGTCGCAGTTGTTCTCTTTGTACATTTTGAGACCGTCTTCGATGTTGGTGATGGTGGGGTTGGGGACGACTTTGTCGAAAACGACGACGCCGAGACCTTCAGCCTTGAAACCTTCGACGATGGGGTCTGCCATACCGAGTTTCATAAGCACTTCGTCGGTGACGACCAACGCGCTCTTGAATCCCTTGTTTTTGGCGAATTTAGGCAGTTTTTTGAGGCTGCCTTCACCCGAAATCTGTTCGGGAACACGCCAGGGCAGGAAGCATTCGGCAACATACATTACCTTCTGATAGCATCTGCAATAAAATTTGTACAATGCGTTCATTCTAAATCCTCCGTAAACGACTTAAAATAATATTTATTATTTATTGGTTTACATTTTAACATCATTATATTTAATATGCAAACATTTTGAGAAGTTTTTGCCGAATAGTCGGTTTTGAATTTGCAAAAAAGGTATGTTACAACGCGGCAAATCCGAAACGGTGAAGACAAATACCACCTGTACGGTCGGTTTTTGAAAAGTGGACTGTCGAAGTGCCGTAATACACGCCGTAATCAGAAATTCTGAAAAGTTTTGACAAACAACCGCAAACTTTGCGAAAATTCGCCATAAAAAATCCCGCGGATTGCGGGAAATTTCATTTTTTGTTCTTCTTGTTGGCAAGGAAAGCCGCGTAATCGGCAAGTTCCCTTTTCCCTTCATCACCGAGTGAGCGATAAAGGTGCACCATATCCGTTTCGGTTTCCGAAAGGTTGTTGGTATGCGGGGCGGGATTATCCGTTCTTCCCAAAAGGTAATCGACGGAAGTGTCGAAGTAGTCCGCAATGGATACCAGAATTTCGGGGTTTGGAGAACTGACGTTCTGTTCGTAATTGGACAGAGTAGTGTTGCCGATATTCAAATCGGCAGCCACCGCTTTCTGCATCAGCCCGCGCTTTTCGCGCAACGTTTTCAATCTTTCGGCAAAAGTAATCATATTGATTGGATTGTAAAGCAATGTTTGAGTTTGTTGAATTATTTTCCAAAAAAGCAAAAATAATACATTGACATTCCAAATATATTGGATTATAATCAAATCAACTTGATTAACTTTTCTGTGTGCATAAAGAACGTCGTTCTTTCCGCAAATTACATAATCTAAGCAAAAGTCCCGCGGATTGCGGGATTTTGCTTTGTATGGTAATTTGTTTTGTTGCGATTTTCGGTGCAGTTGACTTATCTGAAAACTTTGAGTACGTTGTGCACCACTTTGCAGTTGAGTTTCTGTTCGTCGACGATTTCGCCGTCCGTTTCGATTTTGCCTCCGTCAAGGCTTTCGATACAAACTTCTTTGGCTCTGTATTCTTCGGTGCAGGGCTGTCCGATGTGTTTGCCTTTCAGGAATTTGAGCAGCATGCCCGGTATCTGACGTTTTTTGATTTCGTTGACGAGTACCACGTCGAGCAGTCCGTCGTCCACGACTGCGTTGGCGCATATGGGCATTCCGCCGCCGATACAGCTGCCGTTGCCTACGCCTATCATAAACACCGTCTTTTCCATTGTTTTGCCGTCGATTGTAAGACGCAGATGATGGAATTTAAGGTGAATGAGCGTATCGATGAGCGAGGCGTAATATTTGGCTTTGCCTTTGAAGGCTTTCATGTTGGCGTAACGCACAAGAACGTCGACGTCCATTCCCGTGCCTGCTACGTTAAGGCAGCGGCGAGTGCCGAGGTCGATATAGTCGACGTAACCGACGTTGCCTTTCAGAATAAGGTCGATTGCGTCCTTGACTTTGGCGGGGTGGTGGCTTGCGCGGATAAAGTCGTTGCCCGTTCCGCAGGCGATTATGCCGAGCGTCACGTTGTCGAAGTTTTCAATGCCGTTAAGGACTTCGTTGAACGAACCGTCGCCGCCCATTACGATGAGTTTCGTGTCGGGTTTTGCGGAAAGTTCGCGGGCGAGTTTCGTTGCGTGTCCTGCGTGAGTTGTATTGTGGACGGTGTACTGCGCGCCGTTGGCTTTGAGTGTTTCTTCGACTATGGCAAGTGCTTTCAGACTTTTACCTTTGCCGCCGATGGGATTGATGATTATATCGTACATAATTGACAAACTCCCCCGAATGTATGGATATTAAGGACATTGTATGATATTGACGATTATATGTCAAGCGGCTTGCAGCAATGCTTTTTTACAAAATATTACAATCCTTTTACGTTTCGTCGTTGACATATCACGCTCACTTTGCTAGAATTGTGCCGCTGTATGGCAAAATGTAGCAAAATGTCACTTAAAAGTAGGATTTTTTCGGAGAAATGCAAATGAAAAGCGCGGGTAAACTGTTTGTAAAATACGTATCCCTGAACGTGCTCGGAATGATAGCTCTTTCAAGCTACATTCTGGCGGATACTTATTTTATAGCGGGCGGCATCGGCGAACTCGGACTTGCCGCGCTCAATTTTGCAATTCCCGCTTTCAGTCTGGTAAACGGCACGGGTCTTATGCTCGGTATGGGCGGCGGGACGCTTTACAGCATTCTGTCGGCGGGGCGTGAAACCGCGCGCGCGAACAGAGTATATACTCAAAGCGTAATCATAGGACTGATAATATCCGTATTATACGCGGTAATCGGCGCTTCGGCGGCGGTGCCTCTTTCTTATCTTTTGGGCGCCGACTCCGAAACGATAGGGCTTACGTCCGAATATCTGCGCACGCTGCTTGCGTTTTCTCCGCTGTTCGTAATGAACAACGTTTTCCTCGGTTTCCTGCGCAACGACAACGCTCCGCGTCTTGCCATGACGGGTATGGTAGTCGGCAGTCTTTCAAACGTTTTGCTGGACTACGTTTTCATATTCCCGTTGGGGCTCGGAATGTTCGGCGCCGCGCTTGCGACCTGTATTGCTCCTTTCATAAGTCTGACCTTTCAGTCCTTTCATTTCTGGCTCAAAAAGAACAACGTCAAGTTCGTGCGCATGCGCTTTTCTGCGCGCGAGGCGGGCAGAACGGTTGCGCTCGGTGTACCCGCGTTGCTCACCGAACTGTCGACGGGCGTCGTTATGCTAGTATTCAACTACATTATGCTTGACCTTGCGGGCAACGTCGGCGTTGCGGCATACGGTGTTACGGCAAACATAGCGATAGTCGTAATCGGCGTTTTTACGGGTATAGCGCAGGGCAGTCAGCCCGTGGAAAGTATGTACTACGGAAAGGGCGACAGGCGCAACCTGCACAAAATTCTGATCTACGCGATAGGAACAGCGGTTGCCGTCGGTGCGGTGGTGTACACCGTATGCGGAATATTTGCCGAAGAAATCGCCGCGCTTTTCAATCGGCAACAGGCGCCCAATCTCACGGAGATAGCGTCGGGCGGTATGAGGCTTTATTTCATAAGTTTCCTGCCAGCGGGGGTCAGCATAATACTGTCGAACTATATGAGTGCGACGGACCAGCCCAGACCGGCTTTTGCGGTAACGTTGACAAGGGGTTGGATAGCAATCATACCGATGGCGTTTCTGATGTCGTCGCTTGCGGGAATGACGGGCGCGTGGCTGTCCTTCGTGGTTGCGGAAACGATAGGACTTATTCTTGCGATAATCTGTATATCCGTGGTGTCGCGCAAAGAAACTTTTTTGTGCTCGGGTGTTCCCGAATACCGCAGGGCGCGTTACACTGCGACCGAGAACGACTAGCGGGCAGAATGCACCGAAAACTTCGATTTCAGGTCTTGTGACAGAAACAGCCATAAAGTGAAAAGAGCGAACACGCGATTTTACGTAAACCGTTTGCAAAATAAACAAATTAAGGACACAAAATAATGCAGAAAAAGCCGTTTTATCAACGAATTTACGCAGATAAAACGGCTTTTTTGTTGTTTTGCGATAGATGTTTGCTGCGGCGCTTACGTAACTTTCTTAATAAATTTGACCCAAAAACGTAAAAGGTTCAGTGCTCCGAAGTGTTCCGAAGGCGGTGCAGTAGGGGTTTGTCGGCTCAGACGTTCTTGCCGGTTTCGTAAGCCTGTTTTCTGAACTTCGCGGAAATTTCTCCCGCCTGCCATGCGCCCGTTCCGAGTATTGCGGGTTTTACGTTGGGATTGTCCAGACAATCGAAGAAGCCGCCGAATTCGTTCACCGTTCTTTTCAGTACCGACGCGTCCGTTTCCGCCGCCGTCGCGATGATGTAATAATCCTTGTTGCCAAGACTTTCGTATGCGGGGCACAGTCTGTCGATAAACGTTTTCATCTGTCCGCACATCGTGTAGAAGTATACGGGTGTTGCAAAGACCACGACGTCGGCGTTCTGCATATCGTCGATAAGGTCGGACATGTCGTCGTTTTGCGAGCATACTCCCGACGACACACAGGCTCCGCAACCCGTGCAGTAACCTATGTTCTTGTCGGCAAGGAATACCTTTTTGACTTTGTTTCCGCTCTCGCGCGCTCCGCGTGCAAATTCTTCGGCAAGAGTGTCGGAGTTGCCGTTTCTTCTGGGGCTCGAAGATATTATAAGTACGTTTTTCATTGTTTCTCCTTATTGATTTTGAGTTGTTGTTCTTTCTGTGCCACGAGTGCTTCGTACGACTCTATTTTTCGGTCAAGTCTGTCAAGCGTGGCACGCATGAGTTCAAGTTTGTGCGCAAGTTTTTCCCGTTCGGATATCAGCAACGCTTTTCGCTGTTCCGTGGTGGAGTTGCCTTGCAAAAACAGCGAAACGTATTCGGATATCACTTCGACGGCAAGTCCAGCATTGCGCATGCACATGACAAATTCCACCCAACCGCAGTCGTAGTCGGTATAGTCACGTATGCCGTTTGCCTTTCTGTTTACGGCGGGGATAAGTCCCCACTTTTCGTAGTAGCGCAGAGTGTCGGTGCTTATGCCGTATTTTTCAGATACTTGTTTTATGGTCATAGTCTATTCGGGAAGAGCGTCGTATTCGGCTTGGGACAGGGGTTCCAGCCACTCGACCGATCCTTTGTCGCGGTTGGTTTCAATCGAGATATGCGACATCGACGAGCATTTGCCGGCGCCGTGCCAATGTTTGACGTTTGCGGGAATTTCCACAACGTCGCCTTTTTGAATTATGCGCGCGGGTTTGCCGTATTCCTGATAGTAACCCTTACCCGCCGTAACCAACAGAATTTGTCCGCCCGGGTGAACGTGCCAGTTGTTTCTTACGCCCGCTTCGAAAGATACGTTGCAGACGGGGCAGTTCAGAGGACTGTCGGGAGATACCAGCCAGGCAAGATGAACGGGTGCGTTGAAACTGTCGCTGTTGAAAATTTCGCCCAAAGGAAAAACGGGCGACAAAGTTGTGTTTTCGACCGATTTGTTTTCCATATTTCGCCTCCTGTCCGTATCATAAACCTTGGAGTGCACTCCAAGTCAAGTTTTTTTTGTTAATTATGTTACGGAGTGGGTCAAGTGTATTGATTTGACATTCAAAAAATGGTAGAATTTTTATAAATTGCGGGAGTCAGACTCTCGGTGCAATTCAGGGGGAATTTATGAAAGTTTTGTTCAAGGGAGGAACGGTGGTCGACGGCAGCGGAAAAGCGCCTTTCAAGGGCGATTTGCTTGTCGAAAACGATACCATTGTTTCGGTTGCACCGACTTTGGACGTTCAAGCGGACAGAGTCGTGGATTGCAAAGGGCTTATCGTTGCGCCGGGATTTATCGACGCACATTCTCACAACGATTTCTTTTATGATTACGAAGACGCCGAAAAGTTTTATTCGCCTTTCGTGCGGCAGGGCATAACCACGCAGATAACGGGCAACTGCGGATTTTCTCCGTTCGGCGTGGAGATCGACAGCAAGTTCAAGGACAAAGTCGGCGGCGGTCTTTTCAAAGCCGTAAACCCAGGGTCTTTTGCCGAATTCGTTGAAAGTGCAAAAGGCAATCTGTACGTCAACGTTGTTCCGCTTATCGGTCACGGCACAACCCGTATCAGCGTTTCGGGATATTCTCCCGCTCCGCTTACTGCCGAACAAATCAAACGCGAAACCGCGCTAGTCGACGAAGCCATGCAGGGTGGTGCTTTCGGAGGTTCGTTCGGGTTTATGTACGAACCGGGCATGTACGCGAAGCGCGACGAACTCGTGGAATTTGCAAAACGCATAGCGGCGTACGACGGTATTCTGACCGTACACCCGCGCGCATGTTCGAAGGTCGCTCTCGGATATCCGCTCATTTCGCGTCCGCATATCGAACTCGCGCTCGACGAGGTAGTGGACATAATGTTGGAGTCCGGGGTGCGCACCGAGTATTCGCATCTCATTTTCGTCGGCGAAACGTCGTGGAAGAGTCTTGACCCCATGCTTGAAAAGTTCCACAAACTCAACGCGCAGGGACACAGCATAGCTTACGACAACTATTCTTTCCTTTACGGCGCGTCCGTCATAACGGTGGTGTTGCCGCCATGGTATCTGGCTTTGCCCGAAAAGGACAGAAAAAAGCCTTTCAACATGTTCCGTCTGAAACTCATGACCAACCTTACGAAGAAGATACTCGGGTTGGACTTTTCGGACTTCATCGTGGCGTACATTTCGCCCGAACACAAATGCTACGAAGGCAAGACGGTTTCGCAGTGTGCGCGCGAAGAAGGACTTGACGACTTCGAAATGTACATTAAACTGGTCGATTTGAGCAAAGGACAGGGAAGGTTGTATCTTGGCAAGTACTACAACGACAAGATAATCGAAAGACTTATGAAGGACGATTTGTCCGTGTTTATGACGGATGCGTGGGTGGAAGAAGCAGGTACGCAGAACGGTGCGGCGTATCAGGGTTTTCCGTATTTCTTCAAGCGCGCAAAAGATTGCGATATTCCCGTAGAACAGGTCGTCCACAAGATGACGGGCAAAACCGCCGAAAGGTTCGGCATCAAAAAACGCGGGCTGATTGCGGAAGGCAATTTTGCCGATATTACGGTCTTCGATTTCGATGCAATCGAGGTCAATCCCGATGTCCCCGATTTCACGCCCAAAGGCATCGAATACGTTATGGTCAACGGATGTTTTGCAGTTGACAACGGCAATTATTCGCCCGTTAAAGCGGGACGTGTAGTTTTGAAAAAATAGTTTTCGCGAAGGGAGGAAAACGTGAAAGACAAAATCAAAAATCTTTTGCTGACCATGAAATCGATGTGGAACAAGCCCCTCGAAGGCAGATACCTCACGATTAAAGAAGTCGGAGCATTCGGGCTTTACGCGCTTGGCAACAGCTGGATGTATAACGCTGTCACCATGTATGTGGTTACAATCACATTCATACCGTATTATTACGGCATACCGGCGCTGCACGGATATCTTATTCTTATTTTGGGTAACCTGCTCAATATGATATTGCAGCCGCTTATCGGCACTGCAATGGAAAGACGTAAAACCAAGTGGGGCAGATATAAACCGTATATCCTTTTCAGCTTGCCGCTTATTGCGTTTTTTACAATGCTTGCCATGTGGATACCGCAGTATCAGGGCGAAACAACCAGAATAATTTACGCATACATAAGTTGTACGCCGGTTATCGCCATTTCCACGTTTGCGAATAACATGTATCAGACGATGCCAAACGTAATTACGCCCAATTCTCAGGAGCGTGCGGATATAATGACTCCCGTTGGATTGCTTGTGGGCGCGGCACCGTCTATCATGCAGCTTATTGTCGGCCCCATGCGTGCAGCTTTCAAAGCCGAAGGGCAGGAGTTCATGGCAATGCGCATTCTCGGTCTTGTCAGCGTTGTGGTCGGTTCGCTTTGTGTACTGTTTATCATAAAAGTCAAGGAACGCGTTTATGAACTTGAAAGCGAAACCGCAAGGGAAGAAAAAGTTAATTTATTCACCGCTACGAATATGCTGATACACAATAAACCGCTCATAATTCTTGCGATAGCGTTGGTGCTCGGGTCGTTGCGTGAATTCTGGAAACAGTATCTGCAAATTATGGTGCAGATAAAGTTCGACGAAGTCATCGATACCGCGTTGAACATTTCCGGCGTTCCGCTTACCATAATAGGTTTTGCGAGCACGGTCGCAATGTTGTTGCTTCCGCTCGTTACGAGAAAAATGAGCAAGCACCATATCGTTATCTTGTTCAGCGCGCTGGGACTTGTTTCGATGACAATTTTGAGTGCAGTAGGCTTCGAACGGTTCCCTGTGGGTACGGTGTCGGCTGTTGTGCTTACGATACTGATGTTTTTGGCGTCGCTCAATCCGACTTATCTTCTTATTCCCGTAATGCTCGGTGAAATTGCCGACTATCAGCAGGCGAAAACAGGGAAACGATTGGAAGGGCATTTGCAGAATTATCTGTTCACGTTACCGCTTTTGGCTTCGCAGGTGTTTATGCTTATCGGCTGGTACTGGCAGCAGTCCATAGGTTTCGAGCCAAACGATTATTACGATGATACGCTGATTTCTTATACGCCCGAACAACAGGCAATAGCGTCAGAATGGTTTGACGCCGTGTTCATAATTTCAGCCGTTAGTATGGCGTTGCTTATTATCGTCTTGCTGTTCTATCCGCTCACCAAAAAGAAACACACCGAGATTGCCGAAATGTTGAAAGCACAAAGCGTCAACCTTAACGACGGAAACGAACTAGTTCTTGTTTCGGCGGGGGAAGGCGGAGAGCTTGTCGAAGTTGCCGACGCAGAAAGTGCGGTAACGATAGACGACGGAGAGAACGGCGTTTTGCCCGCCGATTATGACAAAGAAAACCCTGATTTCCCGACAGTGGAAGACGAGAGAACGGACGACGGAGAAGGGACGTCTGCTTAAAAAAGGCGCGAAGCCTCATTGATAAACAATAAAATACAAGAAACTGAAAAGCCGTTTTGCTTGTTATCGAATATCACTTGCAAAACGGCTTTTTGTATATGTAATTTTGTGTCTGATTATTTGACGATTGGTTCTTTGAAATAAATGTTGACGTTGTTGAAAGTAATAATCAGAGTATACTCCGAACTGCCGTCGGCGTATTCGGTTATGCCGACCGAGGCGCGCCCCTGAACAGTGCCGCCCGCAAGACGGATTATGTAAAGTGCGTCTTTATGTGAAATGGTTTTTTCTTCCTCGTAGGCGAATTTCCATTCTTCACCGCTAATGTTGTTCTTGATTACAATCTGTCTGTCGGAAACTTTACAGGATACGTTGGCGACTTTTGCGTTCGGGAAAATATCTTGATTTTCGGCGGAGCAGTAGATTATTTCTCCCGTTTTGCCGCTTTGAATGTTGTTGAAAGCCCACGAATGTCCCGTTATCGAAATCACTTTGTCGTTGCAGGCGCAGAGTATTCCGCCCGTGAAAACAACGGCAACCAACAACAGAACAGTCAAAACAATACTTTTTTTCATTTCGATTCCTTCTTGAGTATGTTCATACATTATATGAACTTGCGCATTTGGTGTCAAGCCGATTGAGCATGTCTATATTTGTGAAAAAAAGTAAAGTAGAATGTCGGGAAAAAGCAAAAAAATGATCAAGAAACGGCAGAGAAGAAAGCCTAGTCCACGGTTTTCTTTTTTTGCTTTCTCGTATAAATTTTGATTTCCCCCTGATGTGAAAAGAATTTGATTGTTTTTGAGGAAGAGTTTTTGCGATATTTAGATGGAGAACAGCCCTCCATACGTTTGAATGCATATACCATATCTTCGCAACTCCCAAAGCCGCAACTGGACGCGATTATGCTGGTGTTTGCGTCGCTGTGTTCAAGGAGATACTTTGCCTGAACTATGCGCTTTTCAGTGATTATCCGGTGAATTGTTTTGCCGTACTGTTCCTTGAACATTTTTTGAAGATAGACGTCGGAAACTCCAACATTATTTGCAATTTCTTTTACTGTCAGTTTTCTCAGAAAGTTCGAGTTGATGTAAGTCATTGCAGAGTCGACGTAAATTATGCCAGTTTTTTTGTAACCCACGGGGGAGGAGCAGTGAGCGATGTCAAGGAAAAGCTTGTTCGTAAGAAGTGCGATATCCAGCGCACGTTCTACGGCGTTCTGTTCTTCTGTTTTTCTAAGTATTTCACGCATGGTGTTGAGTATATTGTTGTTGTCAACGAAAATGTAAAAGTCCTGGTCGGCAGTCATTATTTTTTTAAGCTGAGGAGAAATCGAATACAGGTTTTTAAGAGGTACGGTGAACCTTTTGAGAAGTTGTGACGACCTAATTTCTTCGGCTATAAAACATTTTGAAGGGAGAAATTCAAGGTTGAGAATTTTAGTGGAGTCGTAAAGGTTGGCAAGTTGGTGGTAATATCCATTGTTTATGAGGATAAAGCAGTTGTTGCCGACCGTTACCGTTTCGGTGGTTTTGGAAACTTTGTCTTTTTTGTATACGAAATCGAACTGACCGTTTTCGCAGTACATAATTTCGTACTGCGGGTGTGTGTGAAAATCCATTGTAAAGTTGGAGTCGAATGTTTCCGAATACCAATTCTTGAGCGACAGATAATCGTCACCCGAATCTTTGAATCTTGGGTATATTTCCTGATTATTCTGATTGATATTATTCATATTTTCAATATAACATCAAAAAATAATGTTGTCAATTTAGTAAAATTTTGTTTTTATTTTTTCAGATGTGATATAAAAATACATAACTAAAAGTGCCAAATCGTATTGAAATGGCATAACCCAAATGATACGATAAGCAAAAATAAGGGATACAGGGGGGTAAAATGAAAAAATTTTTATTGCCGTTTGTTATACTGTGCGTCGTTTGTCTTTCGACTTTCACCGCTTGTAACGACAATACCTCGAATAAGTCCGAAACTCCGGACGAACCGATTGTGGCGGAGAACAATTTTTACACCAATCCTATTTTTCCCATTGTAGACGGAGAAAAGAAGTCCACTTATCAGGCGGACCCCTACATTGTTCGCGATGAGGACGGTACTTATTATATGTACTGCACTCAGACAGACGTTTACACTCCGGAAATAGCATTCAAAAGAGGACCTATATGGAAGTCAGTGGACATGCACAGCTGGGAATATGTTGGCGACGTATTTGAAAACTATGTTCCCGACTGGGGGACCAACGGTGCTGGCGTATGGGCACCAACCGTTTGCAAAGTAGGAGACAAATGGAATTTCTATTATTCTCTGTCCACAGGTGGTGACTCCAATCCCGGCATAGGCGTTGCAACTGCACCCACACCTTACGGACCGTGGACTCATTACGGAAAACTTTTCAACAGCGAGGAAATAGGAGTTATCAACTCCATTGATCCTCACGTATTCTACGATGAAGGTAATCTTTATATGGTGTTCGGTTCCTTCGGCGGTTTGATTACGCTTATCGAACTCACCGACGACGGACTCGGACTCAAAGGCGGACTGAATTATCAAAAAGAACACAAAGTCGCGCTTGCTGGTTTTGAGATTTTCAACAACGATAACTACGAAGCCAGCATTATTCTCAAAAAAGACGGATACTACTATCTTTTCCTTTCAACAGGTACATGTCTGAGCGGCAAAAACTCTACCTATCACGTGGTTGTTGCGCGCTCACAATCGCTCACCGGACCTTATCTCGATTCAAACGGAAGAGACATGTTCGGACCCAACAGGGGCGACCCCGTGGTCGTGCCTTCTTTGAGCGGTGCCATGGGAACGGGGCACTGTGCAGTTATTCAGGACGATTTGGGTGAATATTGGATGCTATATCACGGATATGACACCACGGCAGTTGCCGAGCCCAGAGTTCTTTATCTCGACAAATTGCTTTGGAACGAAACGACTGGTATGCCGTACGTTAAGGACACCGTTGCAAGCAACGGAGTCGAACTTCCCGGACCTTATATCAACAGTCTGGAAAAATAACGGAGAAAATTATGAAAAAACTAATGATGTCCATTGCTGTGGCAATGCTCGTCGTAATCGCAGCGATTGCTTTATTCGGCTGCAATCCCCCCGGTAATCCCGAAGGGGGAAACCCAGACGGCGGACAGACGCCCGAAAGAGAGTATACCAACGAAGTTTATTCCAATCCGTTGAGGTTTTACAAGCAAGACGGTTCCGAATATCAAGTTACCGTTGCAGATCCCGACGTATACAGGGACGATGAAAGCGGATACTTCTATATGTATTGCACCAATACCTATTGCGAAATGGGCGACAAAGGTATGCAGTATGACAGAGGTCCTATTTTCAGAAGCAAAAACCTTGTGGATTGGACGTGGGTAGGAAGCGTATTTGACGGGCACCCCAACGCGCTCGACTGGCATGACAAGAACGCAGGCGTGTGGGCTCCCGCAATAATAAAGGTCGGAGATACGTACAACTATTATTATTCCTTATCTTTGTGGGGGGACCCAAACCCCGGTATAGGTGTTGCGACGGCTCCCACGCCGTACGGTCCGTGGACACACTACGGCAAACTGCTTGACCAGGAAATGACCGGCGTTCGCAACGGCATAGACCCGTTTCCGTTTTATGACGGTGAACAACTTTATATGGTGTGGGGCAGTTTTTACGGTATTGCCGCAACTCTTCTTACCGACGACGGTACTGAGCTCTTTTACGGCGACCAGGTTAAAGACCACATTTACTACCTTATCGACGACAACACCGGAGGCGAAGGTATGAATGTCGACATCAATTATGAGGGTAGTTATATTATCAGGCACAATGGAAAACTCTATTATTTCGGTTCCCAAGGAACATGCCTTGCATCTACCGACTCAACATATAAAGTAAGGGTCGGAGTTGCCGACAGCTTTCTCGAAAAGTTTACTACACACGACGGCATAACTCTCGATAAGGAACCTTACGGAGAAGAAGTCATTTCTCCGAGCGACAAAGTCGTGGGTGTCGGGCACAATACCGTCGTTCAGGACTTTGCGGGTGATTACTGGTTGTTCTACCACGGATACGACGTGTACGGCGAACGTCCGAGCGAAAGAATCGTATTTATGGATAAGTTGCTCTGGGACGAGAACGGAATGCCGTACGTAGAAGGGAGAGAAGCCTCGATAGGCGAAGAAAAATTAGGTCCTACCATAGTTAAATTCTGATATACAAGGAGGAAAAATTATGAAGAAAAAGCTGATTGTCCTTTTCATGGTTTTGTCGATGTTGGTTGCCGTACTTGTGGGGTGTAACAACAATTCCGACAACAGAAAACCCCTGGAAGGCGACGGTGACATCGTTTACGACGAAAACGGAAACGTAGTGTATGACAATATCAATCTGAAAATGTGGAGTGTTACAACAGGTGACGACGCAAACACGCAGGACCAGATTGTGGCAGAGTTCAACAGAATGTACGAAGGTCTTATTCACGTAACCGTCGAACACTATTCCAGATACGATCTTGAAACTCTTCTCAGCAATACAATGCAGTTTGACAAGAAGAACGCGCCCGATATGCTGTTCAATCACGGTTCGAGAGTCACGGAATACAACGACAGAGGCTGGTTGCAGGAAGTGGATTTCTTCTTCGGCAAGAGCGGAGCTTCTTTCGATAAGGACGACTATGTGGATTCTTTGCTTGAAAGCGTGACTATCGGCGGTACGGTATACGGCGTTCCCATTGACTGCCATTCAGCAGTTATCTGCATAAGAAAAGATATCCTCGACAAAAACGGATTGCCCGTTCCGACCAACTATCAGGAACTCTGCGAAGTTGCAGACAGAGCGGCACAACTCGCGGCTGAAAACAATCTCTGGATAAGAGGCGAGAACTCCGAAGGTTATTCCGCAACCGAATGGAGAAAAGCGTCCACGGCAGAACCCTACACAGCATTCCCTATTTCCTATGGCGATATGTGGGTGCATGAATTCGTGGACTACACCGCAGCAGTACAGAACGGCGGAAAAATCGTAGATGCGGAAGGTATGCCTGCATGGAATACGCAGGAAACCGCAAACGGTTTACAGGTTTTGCGTGACTGGATTTTCCCGAGTGCAACTTCCACCAACAAGAGCGCACTCAGCAAGGATTACGGTTCTTCATACGACGTAGGTGACGCACCTTTCAACAGCGGCAAATGCATTTTCAAACTTCAAGGTCCTTGGATGTGGCAGAAAGAATTGCAGACTTTTGACCAGATGCTGGCAAAAGACGGCGGCTCTTCCAATATCATTACGCGTTCTCTTTCGGGAATGTTCGCAAAAGATTCTGACAAAGATTATGCCTCCCTCATCAAGGGCGAAGGTCATGCAATTACGCTTATGAGCACTGTTTCCAGCTATACCAAAGCGGCGGCGGCAACCGTGTTTATGGAATACATGGCGAACTATTCCGGTATCGAATGGGCAAAACGCGGACACCTGCCCGCTGTGCGTTCGGTTGCGCTGTCCGAAGAATATCGCAATGACCCTGCTTACGAATCGTATATCAAGTATTGGGGAACTCCCGAAGACTATGTCGTCGTTCCTCCTACAAAATACTATTCTTACGTCGACACTTACTTCAAGACCGTAGCGCAGAAATCCATTGCAAATTCTTATAAAAACACAAGCATCAAGTCCATACTCGACGAAGAATATAAGAGCTGTATAGACTACATCAAATTGTACGCCTGAGTTGCCTTCGGAGGATAAGCCATGAAAAAGATGGTTGAAATCAGGCAATTCGCACAAACGCGGGAGAAAAGGAAAAGTCTGGCAAGAAAATCCTTGTCGGTGGGAACTTTTCTAGGTCCTTACGCAGTGAGTTTCGCGATGTTCTTCGTGTTTCCTCTGGTGTTCGGCATAATTATGTCGTTTTCAAAATTTACGCCGATGTCGTTTATGCCGGAGGAAACGGGGACACTCGAGAACTTTGCCGTGCTTTTCGGTGACAACTCAATAGCCGAAGACTTCTGGAATGCTGTATGGACGACAATCAAATTCTCTGCATGTATTGTGCCGCTGTCAATGGTTATCCCTCTGGGGTTGGCGTTGCTTACCAATCTCAAACCCCCGGGATATAAATTGTTCAGAGCAATGATTTATGTCCCGGGGATCTTCCCCTTGACGGCGACGGGTCTCATCCTGATGCGTATGTTTGACGCGCATTATGGATGGGTAAACAACGTTTTCGGTTTGTCGGTGGATTGGTTCGGCAGTGTTGTCGCATGCTGGTTCATGATAGGTTTCCTCTGCATCTGGTGCGGCATCGGCGGCAACTATATCATTATGTCCGCGGGACTCGAAAACGTGGACAAAACGCTTTACGAAGCGGCAAAAATAGACGGTTGCAACAGCTGGAAACGCTTTTTGCACGTTACGCTACCGGGAATCAGACCTCAGCTTTTCCTTACGCTGTTCACAACCCTTATAGGCTATATGAACATCTACGGGCAGATATTCATACTCGGAAGCAACAACCCGGATTTGGATTCCATGAAATCGGCAGTCTACCGAATTCAGGATTTGCTTGCCGGTTCCAATCCCAGAGCTTTCGGGTATGCCGCCGCAATGGGAATTTTGCTGGGATTAATCATCATCGTCATTGCCATCGTGCAACTGATTGTAACCAGAGACAGAAAGGGGGGTACCAAACATGCTGAAGGGTTTAGGCAGTGGAAAGAAAGCAAGTAAAACCGTGGCTTTCGTGGTCCTTACAGTCGTGTCCGTCCTCATGATTATCCCTCTGATATGGGGTGTCGCGGGTTCTTTCAGGACCAGCAGCGACGTTCTTGCAAATCCCGAGAAATTTTTCCCGTCGAACTGGGATGCGTTCACGTTCGACGGTTATTCCGAACTGTTCTCAAAAGCGGAGTTCGACAGCAGCAGACCAAACGAATGGTATCCGATATGGAACTGGCTGTTCAACTCGCTGATTGTGGCTCTGGGCGGAACGCTTTTATATTTGGTCATTGCAGCATTTGCCGCGTATGCGTTTGTCTTTCTCGACTTCAAATACGCGAACAAAATCTTTTATTTTCTCATTTGCACGATGACCATTCCGGGGATTGTTTCAACGACGCCGCAGTTAATCAATATGAATCTTCTCGGTGCTTACAAGTCGCTTGCGGGGTTGATACTTCCTTCGCTAGGCGGGGTTTACGGCGTGTTTCTTATACGTCAGTTTTTCCTCGGAATACCCAAGGATCTCATCGAGAACGCAAGAATAGACGGCGCGGGAAATATGAAAATATTTTTCAAAATCGTTCTGCCGCTTGGCAAATCCGCATTGTTCGTGCAGGGATTGTTCGGATTTATGGCGGCGTGGAACGATGTTCAGTGGGCACAGCTGATTATCGGCAATGCTCCGAGAAGCACATGGACGCTTGCATACGGACTTAAAGTAATATCCGACCAGAGCGAGGCATACGAGTCCATGACCCTTGCTCTTGCGAGCGCAGTCATTGCAATGATACCGATATTCATCGTTTATCTCATTGCACAAAGCAAAATCATCGAAGGCGTGGCAAACACGGGTATAAAACGCTAGGAGATATTATGAGCGAAAATCTGATGTCGAAAGAAGAAGCCAAAAAGTTTCTCAAAGAAAACAACAACAGACTCGTCGACGAAAGTCTTACTTCCTTTGTCGAACTCCAGAACGTCAACAAAATTTATCCGAACGGTGTTCAGGCGGTTTACGACTTCAACCTTAAAGTCGACAAGCACGATTTCGTTGCTTTGGTCGGACCCAGCGGTTGCGGGAAGAGTACGACGCTCAGAATGATTGCGGGACTTGAAGATATTTCGAGCGGTTCGCTGTACATCAACAAGACTTACAGCAATTTTTTGCAGAGCAAAGACCGCAACATCGCAATGGTATTTCAAAGTTATGCACTTTATCCTCAGATGACGGTATACGACAACATCGCTTTCGGACTTAAAATCAGAAAACTGCCGAAAGACGAAATCAAAGAACGCGTCTACAAAGCCGCGGACATTCTCGATCTCGGGGAGTTGCTTGACAGAAAACCCAAGGAGCTATCGGGCGGACAAATGCAAAGAGTCGCGCTCGGACGCGCGATTGTCAGGGACACCGACATATTCTTGATGGACGAACCTCTTTCCAATCTCGACGCAAAACTGCGAGTGCAGATGAGGTCGGAAATTATCCGCATCCACAAGGAAGTCGGGGCGACGACGATTTACGTAACGCATGACCAGACCGAAGCCATGACAATGGCAAATGTCATTGTCGTTATGAACAAAGGCTTTATTCAACAGGTCGGAAAAGCAATCGACGTTTACGAAAAGCCCAACAACCTGTTTGTAGCGACATTCATCGGCAGTCCCGCCATGAATATTATAGATGCCGAATACGGTGACGGAAAACTCGTCCTCGAAAACGGCGTGACGGTTACGCTTCCCAACGGTTTTGCCGAACGGTACAAGGCTTTTGTTCAAGAGAGAATAGCCGAGATAGAAAAGACGATAGAAAATGCGGACAGCATTTCGGGAGAAGCAATAGCCAAAATGCGTGCCGCACAGATTTACAGAAAAGAAGAAAAGAAAATCGTCGCAGAGAAGAAAATATTTCTTTCCGCATGGATTTCTAAATTCAAAAAACTGTTGCGCAAGAAATCGGAAGTTCTGGCTGAAGAAAAAGCAAAGAAAGACGCGCTTGTTGCCGAACTCGAATCGATGGCGGAGCATTACCGTTCCGTGTCCGAAGGCGGCAAAGTAAAAGTGGGCATTCGTCCCGAACACGTCTACATTGCCGACAGCGTCAAGGTTGGGGAGACATATTCTCCCGAATTTGAGGCAAATGTGTCGCTCGTTGAGTTGCTGGGCAGTGAAAACATACTCCATTTTGATCTGTTCGGTACCGATTTTCAGGTGAAAACTCCGCAAATGGGAGCGATCACCGGCGAAGAGAAAAAAGTGGTTATCGACATCGGCAAAATGCACATTTTTGATGTCGAAAGCGGACTTGCAATCAGATAAACAACAAGGAGGAAAATTTATGGGCAACAAAAGAAAAACGCTGTTTATTGCTTTAATAGCGGTTCTTATGTGCGTGTGTTTCGTGCTTGCGGCTTGTAATCCGGGCTCTCAGAATAACACGACGGACACCCCCGATTATGAAGGACCTTACGAAATAAGACTTACAGCTATCGGATCAACCACAATTAAAGCGGGACAAACCGTTCAACTGCGCTCTTCAGTTACGGGTACTACCAGTAAGGACGTAACATATACGTCCAGCGATCTTGCCATTGCCACCGTCAACGAAAAGGGACTTGTCACGGGACTCAAAGCCGGCACCGCAACAATTACTGCGGCATTGGTCATCGAACCCAAGTGCAAGAAGTCGATTGTCATTACGGTCGAGCAGGCGGTTGCGCCGACAAGCATTTCGATTGCGGCAACCGAGAGCGTACAGTGGGTCGGACAGACTCTCCAATTGGATGCAACGATTGAACCGACAGACGCGTATGCCATTCTCAACTGGACGTCAGACAACGAGGAAGTGGCCACCGTTGACGAAAACGGTCTTGTTACTTTCCTTTCGGAAGGCGAAGTCACGGTCACTGCAACGTCCGATATGGACAGCTCGGTCAGCGCAAACGTGGCTTTCACCGTCAAACGCGGATTTTTCCGCAACGATCTCGGTTCTCCTTACTGGGACATCAGTGCACAGAGGGATGACGTCAATCCTCACGTAAGCCTCGAAATCGACGCAAGCAAAGCGGGCTATCATTCTCTGTATCTCGCCAACGTCAGTGACACCCGTTACTATGCGGAAGGCTATTTCGAAATCAAGGAACAGGTCACTGCATGGGTATGGCAGGGCATAGGTATAGGCAGCGGACTCAGCGATACTTCCACCAGATACGGAATGTTTTCGCCCAGGGTTGACGGACAAGGCAACGATTACAACAAGTTCATTGTAAAAGATCTGCCCAACGAAACTTGGCCCGCGATCACCACCCGTTCCCAGATCTGGGGTGAAAACGGACTTGATCAGGTTGACTGGAAGTCGGGCAAAGTCAAATTCGGGCTTTTGAGAGACAACAACAAGTATTACTACCTTGTGAACGACATTCTAATGTACGTTGACGAAACGACTGTTTACGAAGATATTGCAACAATGCCCATATTTGTCGCAATCGATGTCAATGTCGAAGTGACGGATTATTCGGTCATAACGGACGATGCGGAACTCGACAGCATGCTTGCGACTCCCCAGTTCCAGCAAAAGCTGTATGCTTCCAATGACGAAATTGTTGACATAACTGACGGCGTCTACACTTTCAAAAGCAACAACGTGCTTTCCAAAGACAATAAAGCGAAGAGCATAGGCGACAACGCAAAACTCGTGGGTGATTTCGAAGTCGAGTTCGACATCGATTCCATGCTTTGCAATTCGGCACACAACAGTGCCTTTACGGGACTTTCTCTCAACCTTTCCCGCTATGAGTCGGCGGACAACGTCGAAACGTTCATATTCGGAACGTCGGCAAATCAGAGCGGAGCAACCGGTGTTGCTGGTATGTATAGCTGGAATTATCAGGTGTCTTTCGAAAATCCTGCCGCACCTTACTATTGGCTTGAAAGCACCAGTGCAGTCGAAAATCCGAGCGGCAAACATCACATCAAGGTTACAAGAACGATTGTAGACAACATCGCAACGTTCAGAATGTTCATCGACGGCACGGAAGTCGTTTTCGACAAACTGAACAATCAGTGGGCAACAATGACAAGCAAGTACACGGGTGCCTATATCCTGTGGATTGCGGGTGAATACGCTTCCGGACAAATCAGCAACCTGCAAATCAGATCTGGTTTGTGAGAAAAAGATAAAATTTTGAGGAGGTTATTATGAGAAAAGTTTCGTTCATCGCGGTGTTCGTGCTGTTGGTAACTATGTGCGCGATGGTGTTTGTAAGCTGCAACGACAATACGGACACCACCGTTTCGGTTTCCATCAGCGACAAGAGCGTCACCGAAATTTACGAAGGGCAGACTTTGCAGCTTGCAGCAACAAAGAATCCGCCGACCACGGAGGTTGTGTGGAGTTCTTCCGACACGGCAGTGGCAACGGTATCGGCCGACGGACTTGTGACGGGCATTGCCGCAGGCACTGCCAAAATCAGCGTCAGCGTGGGTACGGAGGAAAAGGATAGCGTTCAGATTACCGTCAAAGCTTATACGGTAGACATAAACGACGAAGCAGAAGCAACACTCTATCCCACCAGAACATTACAACTCACTGCGACAAAAAATCCTGCCGACGCAGTCATCACGTGGACGTCTTCCAACGACGAAGTAGCCACAGTTGACGCACAAGGACTTGTAACGGGGGTCGCAGCAGGCACCGCCGTCATTACCGCGACTTGCGGAAATGCACAGGACAACATCACCATAACCGTCAAAGACACGATCGTCGACACCACGGTGAACGCGGATAAGTTCGATATGTCTCAGATTTATCAGGACGAACCCGTGCTCAAAGGCAGCGAAAATTCTTTCGCGATGTTCAAAGGTGAAGCGTCTGTTTACTACGTCGCAAGTGCAACTGCAAAAATCACGGGCACATCAACCGCAGACACTTGGTCCAGAGTAGGCATCTCTCACTACAACGGGGATAAATACTACGGCTTGCAACTTTCCCCCGGTCCCGATTTCAACGCACGTAAAACCGTTACCATGATAATCAATGCGGCAGGCGAAGTGGAATGGGGCAACGTAACCGACCGTTCTCAGGTATGGAATCAGCACAATCTTTCCGCAATCGACTTCTCCGACGTTAAGCTTACCACGGTTCGCTGCGGCAACGAATTCTATGCATTCATCAACGACGAGCTTTACTATTACGAAGCCGGTCTCGAAGGTTTTGATAACGTAAACACCGTTCCCGTACTCAACATGGGAAGCTGCAATGCTGAATTCAGCAACATGCAAGTATCCTACGGACAGGAAAAAGTAGAAGAGTATCTTGCAACCGCCGACAACTCTGATTTCTATGCGTCTTCTGACAAAGTAATAATCGGCGACGACGGAACCATCAAATTTACGGGTGCAAGCGACCAGACCTCTCCTCTCAATGGAAAAGACCACGCAGCAAAACATATCGGTGCAAAAGGACTTCTCCCCGCTGATATCGAAAGCAGTATTTCCTTCGATCTCACCATCGATTATGTTGGCAGCCGTGATGCGCTTCCCGCACTTGCAGTCACTATGAACAGATACGACGGAACGTATGCCGAAGCACGTTCTTTGGTAATCGGACAGTATCAGGCAGGCTGGACGGGTTGGAATTCCAACGGCGACCTCAACGCAGGTATAGGTGTTCCTCACGATTATCAGCTTTACGGTGAAGCCGCACGACTTGAAGAAGGCTCCACCTACAAAGTCACCGTTACCCGTCTTATGACGGATACGGGTCAGGACAACAAACTTACCGTTCAAGATTCGGAAGGCAACGTACTTTTCGAAGGAACGTGGGGTTGGAACAATGACGGTTACACCGGAAGATCGGCGGTAAGCTTTATGTGCCGCGATATGGATTGCACCGTCAGCAATATCGTCTTTGCGTAAGACGCAGTAGCAAATCATCAACAGGCGTTATGGGGAGGATATATCCTCCCCGACGCCGGACGGCAAAGGATATATGTCAATAGTATTTTCAAAGGACAGAGGGTTATTTCATTTATTCAACGGCGAGTTTTCGTACTTCGTGCAAATTCACGGCAGCGGTATGCTTATGTGTCCGTATTTCGGTGCGTATGTGGAAGACATCGACCCCGAACATATTAATGCAATCGGTGGAGAAGACTGGTTTTCCAACTACTATGATCATACGGACGGGACGGAGAAGCGTTACGACAATTTGTACATGAACGCGTCGCCTATGTTGTTTCCGTCAAGCAGGGCGGCAGACGTAAGACCTTCGGCGGCGGCAATCGAAGGAATGCCCAACAACAAATTGGACTTTCGTTACGTTTCGCACCGCATATACAAAGGCAAACCGAAATTCGACTGTCTGCCTTACGTGCGCGACGAGCTCAACGAGGCAGAAACGCTGGAAATCACGGTGCGTGATTTTTCCAAAGACATCGAAGTAATATTGTCCTTGTCTGTCTTCGAAAAATACAACGCTGTCATACGCAATACCGTTTTCCTAAACAAAACGGGAAAAGCGATATGGCTGAAAAGAGCAATGAGTGTAACACAGGATTTCCCGCGGGCGGACTTCGATATAATTCATTTTCCCGGGGAATGGTTGTTCGAACGTCAGTTCCGCAGAGAAACGCTCGCCGAAGGAACGAAAGTCGTGGCATCGTCATCGGGACGAAGTTCTCACGAGCACAATCCTTTTGTTATGTTGGCGGACAAGGATGCCACCGAGACCAACGGAGAAGTTTTTGCCGTATCATTCATGTATTCGGGCTCTTTCAGGTGTGAGACAAATGTCGGCAAAGTCGGCGTTACGCGTCTGACAATGGGAATCGACGACACTCATTTCAAGTACGAAATCAAAGACGGAAAAAGTTTCGAATTTCCCGAAGGACTGATCGTTTACGGTAATCGCGGTTTCGAATCCGTAAGCCATCAGTTGCATGATATTATACGAAATAACATAGTTAATGATAACAATTCGTCTGTTTATCGCTCGGTTTTGCTGAATTCGTGGGAAGGCTGTTATATGAATTTCGACACTGCCAAGGTGCTTGAAATCATACGTGCTGCAAAATCCGCGGGTACGGAGCTGTTTGTTCTGGACGACGGTTGGTTCGGCAAAAGAGATAACGACAGGTGTTCGCTTGGCGACTGGTACGTCAACGAAAACAAAGTCGATTTGAAGAAAATCGTCGACGAATGTCACGCGACCGGAATGAAATTCGGCATATGGATCGAACCCGAAATGGGCAACTTCGATTCCGATTTGTTGCGTGCTCATCCGGAATATGCCGCTGTTGACGTTGAGACAGACCCGTGGCTATCAAGGCATCAGGTGATGTTGAATTTTGCGGACGACAAAGTGGTGGACTGCATATACGATTCTCTTGAAAAAGTGTTGAGTGCGTATGACATCGATTACGTGAAATGGGATCACAACCGAACGCTGGAAGATTATTTTGCACACAATCTTGACGGAGAACATCAGGACGAATTCTATCACCGTAATACACTGGGTTATTACAGGCTCGCTAAGAGGCTGACGGAAAGGTTTCCGAATGTGCATTTTCAAGGGTGCGCCAGCGGAGGCGGAAGATTTGATCTCGGTACGCTTTTCTATTTCCCAGAAATCTGGACAAGCGACGAGAATGACCCCGTTCAGCGGCTTTTCATTCAGTACGGCACCTCGTTTGCGTATCCGCCGTCAGTTATGGGCGCTCACGTCAATGACTGCGCCGTTACTGGGTACAAAACAAAAGCCGAAGTCGCTCTTTTCGGTTCGTACGGTTTCGAATTGGACCCGCGCAAACTCAGTGTCGAAGAGATCGCGGAATTAAACTGTGTTACTGAAGTCTACAAAAAGTTCCATGACGAAGTCGTTATGGACGGTGATATGTACAGGCTTATTTCGCCTTACGACGGCAAAGCGTTCGCAATCAATATGGTCTCGAAAAACAAGAAAAAAGCGCTTTTCCTTATGGTCAATCTGCTCAAAAGACTGCGCGCGCGCCGTTTTGTCAAACTGCGTGGGCTCAATCCCGAATTGAAGTACGTCAACAGTTTCGACAACAAGGTGTACAGCGGAGATTATTACATGAAAGTGGGTGTCAACATGTCCCAAGGACTCAACGAATTTCAGTCGAGGCTGATTACCTTGGAGGAAGTAAAATGAAACTGAACGAAATCAACATAAGAGATCCTTATATCGTCGCTGACAATCACACAAGGAAATATTATATGTACTCGTCAAGCCCTGCGTTTCTTCCGAAAGGTTTTTGCGTGTACGTTTCCGAGGATCTCGAAAATTGGTCTCAACCCGTTTCCGTATTTGTAGCGACGGACGATTTCTGGGGAACCGACGATTTCTGGGCACCGGAAGTGCACCTGTACCGAGGGAGGTATTATCTTTTCGGGACTTTCAGTGCTTCAAACCATGTCAGAACATCGCAAATTCTTGTGTCGGATAATCTGACAGGTCCGTTTACTGTTCACAGCAAGCCGCTTGCTCCGGACAAATGGCAGGCGCTTGACGCAACACTGTATATCGAAGACGGAAATCCCTATGCTATTTTTTCCCACGAATGGTTGCAGACCAACGACGGAGAAATGTGCTACGTACGTTTGTCAGAAGACTTAACTGCGCCTGTGGGCGAAGTAAAGGTGATGTTCAGCGCGGGAAAATCAGGTTGGGCTAAAAACCCTGTTTGGAACAAATCGGTACATCCGATATACGTCGTGGACGCACCTTATGCCTGCAACATTGACGGAACGGAATTCCTTTTGTGGTCAAGTTGGGCGAAAGAAGATATGGCCGGTTACGCAGTCGGTGTGGCTTATCCCAGGAATGGTATGCTGGGTGGAGAGTACGTTCACAAACAACTCTGTCTTCCGAAAACCGACAGCGGTCATCCTATGGTATTTAAGGATTTCGACGGAAATTACAGGATTGCTTATCACGAAAACAACTGCCACAGCGGAAAAGAACGCGCGGCAATTTATTACGTAAAAGTTGAACGTGGAGAAGTAAAAGTCTATGAAAATCAGAAAACTAATCAGTATTTTGCTTATGATAGCCTCATTGACAGCACTTATGGCGGTTTGCACTGCCTGCAACAATAACAACGCGAACAATTCGCCCACCACACCGGAAACGCCCACGTATTCCAACGAAGTTCAAGTGGTTGTCTTGCTTGGACAGAGTAATGCCGAAGGACATACATGGAGTCAGTATTTGACAAAAACAGTTGGAACGGAAAAGGCAAAAGAATATGCGGACGGATACGACAACGTCAAAATCAGCTATGCATGCACAATTGCCGAAAATACAAGCAACGGAGAATTTGTACCTGTTAAATTGGGGCAGGGGCATAGTGTAAATCAGTTCGGTCCGGAAATCGGCATGGCGGAAAAAATTTCCTCACTTGACCCGAACAAGCCTGTTTATATCGTTAAATATGCTTACGGGGCAACTTCTCTTACTACGAACTGGCGTTCGCCGTCCAGCAAAAATACGGGCAATCTTTATTTGGGTGCCGTCGATTACATTTTGGAACAGTGCCGCAAACTTGAAGATATGGATTTATATCCCGAAATCAAAGCGATTTGCTGGATGCAGGGAGAAGACGATTCAAGCGGACTGAACTATAATTCGTATGAGGAACTCGAACGCAATTTTGTTGCCGATTTGCGTAAGGACCTCGCATATTACAAGCCTGCAAACGCAGAGATAGGTTTTGTGGACGCAGGCATATCCGATTGTCCCGCATGGACACAGTATAAAGTAATTAATGACGCAAAAGCAAAATTGGCAAGCGAGGACGAAAACCACGTTTATATCGATACAATAATGGAAGGATTGCGTTACAACGGCGAGCCTGCAGGAGCGCCCGATATCTATCATTTCGACTCATCTTCGGAAGTCAAACTAGGACATCTTTTTGCTGAAGAGATGATTGCAAAATTCTTAGACATCGACTAAGAATGCATTGACATCCTGTCGCTTTTATTTTACGTGAAGGAGAATATTTCCTTGCTGATTGCATGTATGACTTTTCGACGAAAAAACAGTCCGCTTGTAAACGGGCTGTTTATTTTATTCTTCAGCTATTTCGTTGAAACAATAATAACAAAATGCAGATAAAAGTCTTCAGCTAAGTATACTTTGCTTTTGCAGATAAAAACAAGCCCAGCGATGAGGCTTTTTGGTACACCCGGCAGGAGTCACAAGGGGCAGAGCGACGGAATAGCGGACAGGGCGCAATTTGATGCGCACGGGTGAGTGCGCTGCGCCCGCCGCGTTAGCAAACGGTGAGACGAGTGGCGCGAGAAAGCAAAACCCTTTGCGAACGGCAAAGGGTTGGGTGGTACACCCGAGGGCAAGGAAAAGCGATTCAAGCGCGGAGCATTTGAAATCGCATGACGCAGACGAAAAGGGTGTGCAAAGCGACAGCTTAACATTGCGTGGCAATGAAAACAAGCCCTGCAATAGGGCTTGTTTGGTACCGAGTGCCGGAATTTGTGCGAACCCATGGTAAAAGAAAAAGCAGATCGGCTTGCTTCTTTGATCTGCTTTTCTATGTCTTCTATGTGTGATTTTGTAGGTCGTTCCGGGATGGCATTTTCGTGGAAGTTATATGTGATCACGAGCTTGTTTTCATACCATATTATCTCACGGATAAAGGTGTTCACAAGGAGTTTTCGTGTTTTAATATCGTTCGGATCTTCAAATACTTTTGTAAGAAGATATTTCTCTACTTCTTCGACGGTCAGGTGCGCATATGACTTTTGAGTTTCCTTGTTGATTTCTATTTCCAGACCGTTTAGTTCCGCTTGTAAAGCCGACAATCTGTCTTTCGTAAAGTCCATGATGATGCCTTGCTCGATAGCTTTTACTATGTTGTCCGCAGCGCGTTTTGTTTCATCTCGTTTTTTGATGAGTATCTGCAAGCCGGAATTATCTTTTACGAGCTTTTCATGGACTTTGACAATCGTTTTAGCAAGTCGTGTGATGAAGCTGTTTTGCTTGAGCATAGCAACGGTGGCGTCGATGACATAGTCTTCCAGCACTTGTTTTTTTACTGTTGTGCAATCGCAACCGCTATGCTTTCTTTTTTGTGAGCGGCAAACATAATAATAATGGATTGCCCCGGTGTGACTTGTTCCGCTCGTGCCACACATGCGATGTTTGCATTTTCCGCAAATAAGTTTTCCTGATAGGATATAATCGTAAATTTCTTTCTTGCGGCTGGGGGATATTTTGTTGGCTTCGTTGATTGCGTTTACCTGTAACCAAAGCTCTTTCATAATAATAGGAGGAAAGATGTTACAGTATTCGATCCCTTGATGCGTAACTTCTCCAATGTAACGTTTGTCGTGCAATATGATATAGACGTATTTTTGGTCAACAAGCTTTCCGCATTTGCGGCGGATGTTTCTTGCCTTCAAGTCTTCGGCTATGGCGACGGCTTTATAGCCCTGCGCATATTTCATGAATATTTCGCGTACGATCTCTGCCTCGGCGTCGTCAATGAAATATTTTTTGTCTTTGATGATGTATCCGAAAGGCGGATGACCGCCTGTGGCGTTGCCTTTGAGCCAGCTTTCTCTTAGTCCGCGGTTGACTTTCTGTTTTAGGTCTTCCGAGAAATATTCGTTGAACCCTTCGATGACGGCAAGGAACAGCTTGCCTTCGGGCGTGTCGGGGATATTTTCCATTGCGGAGACCAACTCAACACCGTTGTCCGAGAGCTTTTTTCTGTTGACGACCGATTCGTACTTGTTTCGGGCGAATCTGTCTAATTTATAAACGATGACCACGCTCCATTGGCGGCGTTTGCTGTCTTTGAGCATCTGCTGGAATGCGGCTCGGTTGTCGTTAGTTCCGGTGGTGGCACGGTCGATATAATTTTCCACTACGAGAAGGTCGTTTTTTTCTGCGTACTGCCGACACACCCTCAACTGTCCTTCTATAGACTGTTCTGTTTGACTGTCTGAGGAATATCGTGCGTAAATTACTGCTGTTTTCATAAATTGTTCTCCTTTTTTCTGTGACAGTAACGAAAAATGTCGCAGAGTAATTTGCGACAAACTTCGTAAATCTTTAACGGGAGCTGGTTATGCGTGCTCCTGTGTTTGATTTGTCTTTCGACAAAAAAAGGCGAGAGGCGGGAAAAACGCAGGTGTCAAGGAATGAGGACAAAATATTGCGGTGAACATTAAGCAGGTAATGATGTTAGGATAGCAATATTTTTCCCCTTGACACCTAAGTTTTTACCGCCACAAGACACAGGCGAAAGACAAATCAAACGGCATATTTTGTCTTGAGAATTATGACCTGAGCAGTGGAGGCTGAATAAGCAGATATGTTCGCAGAATTCGGATAAATTTTAATGGAATAGTGTTTAGTGATAGTTATAATAACAGCGAATAAAGGGATCAACTAAAAAAATGAACTAGAAACGCAATATGTCCCCAAAATGGTACAGTCGCCCCTTGACATAAGGGGCGGCTTTTGTTATAATTCGGCATTATAACAGAACTTTAAGTTTTGTTTAGAGGATAATGATATGCGAGTGATAGACAGACATACACTTGAACGCGTAGCCGATTATAATCTGCAATATCAAAGGCAGCACGGCAAGGCACCGAGTTTCAGACAGATCATGCACGGAGTAGGGCTTGGTTCACTTGCGACTGTTCGGCGTTACATAAAAGTTTTGGAGAATGAGGGGCGATTGCAAACGGCAGATTCCGGGCGTATTGAGCCTATGGAGCAATTTAGAAAGACAGACGAGATAATGGTGCCGTTGATAGGAGAGATAGCTTGCGGAGAGCCAATATTTGCCGTTGAAAATGTGGAGGATTCGTACGCGCTGCCGAAAGGTTTGTTCGGAGACGGCGAGTTGTTTATGTTGTATGCAAAAGGGAATAGCATGGTAGACGCCGGGATATCAAAGGGTGATATCGTGGTTTTGCGTCGGCAGAATGCGGCAGATGACGGGGAGATAGTTGCCGCACTGGTAGACGGAGAAGCGACTTTGAAACGGCTGTTCCATAAAGACGGAAAAATCGTACTACATCCGGAGAACAAGCGGATGAAAGACATAGTGATCGACGAATGCGAGGTGCAGGGGATTTTGGTGGGTTGCATTAAAAGATATTAGGGGGTGATACGATGGCGGATGAATGGAAGCCGACTAAGCGGCGTTGTGCGAACTGCGGTCAGTTGGTTGTCGGTTTCAGAAATGAGAGGGGAGTGGTCAAACTCGAGTGTAGTCACTGTGGATTGGTGATGGTGAGTAAAAGAATGAGTCGCCGTCATGAGAGGATAGACATCTACCCTCCGGAAGGAGAGCAAATAGAAAACTAAATACGGAATAACGACGCTTCAGGTCGTGGCTGAAACAGCGCCATCGCGTAAATCCTGTCGCAGGTCATATTCTTTGTAAGTCGGACGGTTAAACCGAGAAATCGAGAGGCCCCGACAGATGGATTGCGAAAGCAGTCTTGTCTGTCGGGGCTTTTGTTTTCGAAAAAATAAAAAACTTTTAGATTGTCGCAAAAAAGCTTGCGACAATACCTGCGAAAATGCAGACACAGAACAAGAAAAGGAGGTGAAATCGGGTGACGGCACGCGAAAGACGCAGGGCGATCATTGAGTTGCTGTGTGTAAGACGACACGAGAAACGTGACAATCTTGCGCGCGAATTCGGTGTGAGCAAACGGACGATAGAGTATGACATCCTGCAGCTTTCGCTCGAGTACCCGATTTATACGACCACGGGGCGATACGGCGGTGTAAGTGTAGTCGAAGGTTTTTGTTTAAGTGAAGAAAAGTTGTCATGTCGTCAGCAAGCTTTGCTTGAGAGGCTGAAGCAACAAGTGAGCGCGTCCGAAGCGGAATTGCTTGACGGTATCATCAAAAAATTCGGGATATACGGTCAGAAGGAGGAGTGTTAAATGACGTTGGAAGAAGTGAAGAGAGACTTGCAAGAGATCCGTTATTTCTATACGTGCAAGTCGTTGTTCGACAAGGTCGCCGATGTCGAAATATACAGTAGAGTAGCCGACAAAGCAGCGCTGTACAATAAAGCAATTTCATTCGCGCCGGCACATTTGTTTGACATCTATGTAGCTGTTTATGTCAACGGGAATACGCAGGGAAGATATGCCCGTGAATCCGGATATAGCTGCGGTTACATAAAGAATTTGAATCAATACCTTAAGGAGTATCTGCTCCGAGAGATAGCAAGAAAAGAGGAGGAAAAAGCGCAATGAATAAGATACCGGAATTTGCGGCGGATGCAACTAATGTGTACAGAACAAAAAAGTACATCGTAAAGCAAGTATTCGGACTCCGTTTGGATGACCGATTGGGTAGCCAAGCAATGAGTCTTGATACCTACTTTGTGAGAACAAGCGAAAGAGACTTGTTGTACGAGATGTTTTACGCCGGTCGCATGGATATAGACGGAAAGCGTCTGCCGACAACGATGTACACGCGAAAGTACATCGACTGACTGAGGCGTAACCGAACGCAAAGAACATCAGGGCGAAACCTATGCGGTACTTCGAAGG
>URAF01000011.1 GCA_900545885.1 uncultured Eubacteriales bacterium | reverse complement strand
ACTTGTGCGAGAGGGGATAAAAGAAAAACAAGAACAGCGCAGAGCGCGGCTGTTTTTGCGAGTGACAGTAGGGGACACGGCGCAGCCGTCCCACCGGCAGTAAGCAAAACTGCCGACAAAAAAAGTGGAATTTTCCAACGGCGCTTGTGAAAGTGATATAAAAAAATTGCATAGTATGGTTTGGCATTATTAATAATAAATTTGTTGTTATAAGCATAATTTCAAAAACTTTTTTGTTGCTGAATTGCTTACGGTTAATCGCTTTTTATTTGTGGGCGTATTGACTTTGGGGCGGGGGTGTGATAACGTTTACATACAGAATGACCGAAGAAGGCGGATATTGTTCGCAGTACGTCGGTCGGGCTGAAAAAAGTAAGTGCAGAGGGCGGATAATTATGGATTGCAATCCCAAGGATTTTGTCGTAGCCGTCAGAAAATACAGAGAAAGGCTCACCGACGACCCGTACAGACCGACGTATCATTTTGCAGTTCCCGACGACAAGGGACTGCCCGGTGACCCAAACGGCGCTTTTTTTGCCGACGGCGTGTATCACCTTATGTATTTGTACCACAATGCAGAAACGGACGGGTTCCATTGGGGACACGTTTCCTCGGTTGACCTTTTGCATTGGCGGCATCACCCCGACGCGCTGACGACGTTTGAAGGCGACAAGGGCTGTTACAGCGGCGGCGCGTTTCTCGATGAGGACAAAACCGCTTATCTTACGTTCTGGCAGTTTCCCGCAAAAGACGGAAAGAACAACGGCGGCATAGGCATTGCTTATGCCCGTCCGCCTTACGAAAAATGGGAGAGAATGGAGCGCCTTGCCGTCGAGTCGACGGAGTGGGGCATAAAAGACGAGGTAAAGGACGGCGAAACATTGCATTTGGGTTGTGCCGACCCGTCTAACATATGGCGTGCAAATGGCAAGTATTATATGCAGCTTGGCAACTTGCTTGTACTCAACAAATACGGCAGGGAAGAGAATTCCCCCGAAAAATACCGCGGCGGCTGGACGGAACTGTACCGTTCGGACGATTTGCGAAACTGGGAGTTTTTGCACAGATTTTACGACAAGCCGCAACCCGCGGACGATTTGCCCGACGACACCGAAGACGATATGTGTCCGAGTTTTCTGCCGCTTTACGACGCGCCCGCAAACGGAAATTTCACGAGAAAATGGTTGCAACTCTTCATATCTCACAACAAAGGCTGTCAGTATTTCGTTGGCGAACTCAAAGGCGAAAATTTTGTACCCGAAGTTCACGGACGAATGAGCCGCACGGAACAGAGAAGTTATTTTGCACCCGAAGCGCTTATCGACGACAAACGCCGTCACATTATGTGGGTGTGGCTTGCAGACAATCTCGAAAACGATTTCGAACGTTACGGTTGGACGGGCGTTTTCTCTTTCCCGCGGATAGTATGGTGGCAGGACGGTATGTTGAAAATGGCGCCAGCGGAAGAAATTGAACGTTTGCAGATAAACAAACAGACGTTAATCCCCGCGGAAAACGGCAAGTTGCCCGTAAAAAACGGCGAGTCGTTCAGAATCAAAGCCGAATGGGATATGAGCCTTTGCGATAAAGCGGGGTTCAGAGTCAGAGTCGACGAAGAACACGGCGAATATACGGAAATTTATTTCGACAAACTGCGCGGGAAACTGGTGTTCGACAGCACGCACAGCGGTACGGAAGGCATTAAGGCAAAAGAGGAAGCTCCGCTTTCGCTTTCCGAAAACGAAAAACTGAAACTTGATATTTTCGTCGATAAGTCGGTTGTCGAAGTTTACGCCAACGACAAGCAGGCAATTTGCAGAAGGGTATATCCGACATATCCCGAAAACGCAAAAGGAGTGTACGTTTGCGACGACACTCAACCCGAAAAAGCGGAGTGTTGGGAAATGGCTCCGTCTATGATGTACTGAAAATCAAGCCCGTTCGCCGAGAATGAAAATTGCAAGCGGACGGGCATTTTTTTGCAATGTTAGCCACGGACAACAGTTGACAAGGGGATTTTTGTTGCATATAATGACGATGAAGAGTGAGATAACTCTTTTTATTGTCGGCGCGCGTTCGCATATGCGAACAAAAAATGCGGACGGAATATACGACATTGAAATACAATGTAAAGAATGTAGTATAGAGCCGAAAAGTCGGCAATGTGAGTTGACGGAAAATTCGACATAGTGAATTGCCGTTGCATATTGCCGCAATCACAGGAAAGACGAGCGGGCAACCGCTCATTAATTAAGTCGATAAGTTCGCATATGCGAACGCGGCGAAACGATATCAGACGGAAGATAGGAGAGAAAAGATGACGTCGTCGATGTTGGGATACGTAATGGCCATACACAAGCTGGGCGAAAACGGAGCAGAAGTGCGTTCCGTGGACATTGCAGCGGAACTCGGAGTGGCGCGCGCAAGCGTATGCAAAGCTCTCGACAGGCTTTCAGAAAGCGGGCTTGCAGTTCGGGAAGGTTCGGGCAAAGTAAGGCTCACGATTAAAGGCACGAAAGCCGTGGAAGAGTACGTTCCTGCTTACGAGCGGTTTGTGCGGTTGTTCCGTGACGAACTGCACATGACAAAAGAAAGGGCGACCGCGGAAGCGGTAGCCGCGGCGGGTGCGCTGGGTGCCGATACGGTAAAACGTATGGCGGCGTTGGCCGGAAAAGGAAGTGAAGACGTATGCCGATAGTGTTAGCACCGCTTTTCAAGAGGTTGTCGGTGACGAGAATAATTGCCGACGACAAGTTAAAACGACATCTCGAAAACATCGGGTTGAGCGTAAATTCGGAAGTAGAAGTTTTGTCGGTGAGCGGCGGAAGCATAATCTGCCGCGTAAAAGACGGCAGGCTTGCACTCGATAAACAGATGGCGACGAAGATATTTGTCACCGTAAAGGAGGATTGAATGACAAAGACTTTGAACAAGTTTGAAGTCGGCGAAGTCGGCGTAATCTGCGGAGTTGCGGGCGAGGGCAAAATCCGCCGCAGGCTTTTCGACATGGGGGTTACGCCCGGGGCGGAAGTCGTGTTGAGAAAGAAAGCTCCGCTCGGCGACCCGTACGAGATTTCCATACGCGGGTATGAACTCACTCTGCGCAAAGCGGAAGCCGCATGCGTTATGTTGGAGGTAAACGGAAATGATTAAATTTGCTCTTGCGGGCAACCCGAACAGCGGCAAAACAACGCTTTTCAACTGTCTTACGGGGTCGACTGCACACGTCGGAAACTGGCCTGGCGTAACCGTCGACAAAAAGGAAGGCGTCTACAAAAAGTGTGCCGAGCCCATAGCCATACTGGACTTGCCTGGCATATATTCGTTGTCGCCGTACACTCCCGAAGAAGTGATAGCGCGCAATTACATACTTGACGAAAAACCCGACCTTGTCATCAACATCGTCGATGCTACCAACCTCGAAAGAAACCTGTATCTTACGACCCAGCTCATGGAAATCGGCGTGCCTATGGTGGTTGCGCTCAACATGATGGACGCCGTGGAAAAAAACGGTGACAAGATAAACGCGCAGGTTCTCGAAGACGCGCTTGCCGTCCCGGTCGTCGAAATTTCCGCGCTCAAAGAGAAAGGCGTAAAGGAACTTATGGACAAGGCGTACGCCGCGTCGAAGCGCAAAAGAGAAGCCGTGAGCGTGCTCGGCGGCTCCAAACTTGCGCAGGTTATAAGCGACGTAAAAGGGGTTTTGTACAACAAAAAGACAGATGAACCCCTGTTTCATGCAATAAAGCTGGTCGAGAACGACGAAATAGAAATCAAGAACCACCCCGAAGAATACGAACTCGTAAAGCAGTATAAACAGCAAATCAAGGACGACGTTTTCGGGGACGATTTCGAGGCCATCGTAGCCGATGAAAGGTATAAGTACATAACCAAACATTTCGCGACGGCGTTTGTCAGAAAGAACGGAGAAAAACGTTCTCTGTCCAAATCGGACAAGGCGGACAGAATTCTTACGCACAGAATCTGGGGTATTCCGATTTTCCTTGCGATACTGTTTGTCGTGTTCCACCTCACGTTCTCGGAAAACTTCCTGTATCTTGCAAAAGTGCTTCCCGAAGGGTGGACGTCGCTTGCGGGTACGTGGGGCGAAGGCATATTCGGCTCTTCCGACGGTATCGCGTCCCCCGGCGTAATTCTTGCAAACCTGCTCAATCAGATTACGGGGTCGATTTCCGAAGCCGTAAGCGGAGCTATGGAAGGTACGACTTCGGCGTGGGCACAAGGGCTCGTATGCGACGGTATACTCGGCGGTTTGTTCTCCGTTTTGTCCTTCCTGCCGCAAATTCTCGTGCTGTTCATGTTTTTCAGCATTCTGGAAGACAGCGGATATATGGCGCGCGTGGCGTTCATTCTCGACAGAATTTTCCGCAGGTTCGGACTTTCGGGCAGAGCGTTTATGCCTATGATTATGGGCTTCGGCTGTTCCATTCCCGCAATGATTAACACCCGTACGCTTGCCGACGACAGGGAAAGAACGGCGACAATCAGAGTTATTCCTTTCTTTTCCTGCGGCGCAAAACTCCCCATACTCACCGCGATTGCGGGCGGTATAGTGCAGTTCTTCTCGGTGAGCAACGCCGACGCAATTACTTACTCGATGTACATTCTCGGCATTGCCGTTGCGATTATATCCGTAATCGTTATGCGCTCGACCACGATGCGCGGCGACACTCCGCCGTTCATAATGGAGTTGCCCGCATACCACGCGCCGCAGGCGAAAGCTCTGTTTATCCACTTGTGGGACAAACTCAAACACTTCGTCAAAAAGGCGTTCAGCATCATTCTCGTATCCACGATACTCATCTGGTTCCTGAGCCACTTCGCGTTCGATTGGTCTTATCTCACCGACGAACAGATGGAGAGTAGTATCCTTGCGGGCGTCGGCAAACTCATTCAGCCTTTGTTCACTCCGCTCGGTTTCGGCTCGCAGCTCGGCAAAGCGGGTTGGGTGTTCGTCGTCGCGGCGGTCACGGGTCTTATCGCAAAAGAAAACGTCATTGCGACGTTCGGTGTGCTTGCCGCTTGCCTCGGATATGCGTACAACGGCGACGCGGACGCGGACGGCATAATCGCCGCTTCCATAATGATAGAAGCAACTGGTATCACAATTCCCGCGCTCATATCCTTCATCGCGTTCAACATGACGACAATTCCTTGTTTCGCCGCGGTCGCAACCGCAAAAGCCGAACTCGGAAGCAAAAAGAATTTCAGAAACACGCTGGTGTTCTGGCTTACGACTTCGTACATAGTCGGTACGGTTGTATACCTTGTCGGCAGCTGGTGGTGGACGGTGTTTATCTTCCTCGCCCTTGTCGCGGCAGCAGTATGCGGAATAATTTTCTACAACAAAAAGCGTGACGCAAAACTCAAAGTGTCCGCGGAGACAAACGCATGATGACAACAGCCGATATTATCGTAATCGTACTTTGCGTAATCATCGTCGTTGCGGTGGCGGCAGGGCTTACAGTGCGCAAGAAAAAGGGCAAAACGGGCTGTTGCGGAGACTGTTCGAAGTGTCCTTCCTGCGCCGCCGCACACGGCGAAAAGCGTGACGGAACGTATTGTGACAAACGTGACGAAAAACGTGAAATAACGCGTGACGAAAAACGTGAAGCAAAGCAATGTGAAAAGAGCGGAGAAACGTTTGACGGGGTGTTTGCCGAAAAGCAAGGCAAAACGTCCTATGAAAAACAAAGCCAAAAATCCGACAAACCCGTTAACCTTTGCGACACAAAGGCGGCGAATGCAGAAGAACCCGAAAAGCCTGCCGTAAAGTCGGTGTGCGATTGTTCGGCGTGCAGTGCGGCGTGCAGGTGTAAAGGCTACGCCGCCGAAACAAACAAGACAGACACAAAGCCATAATATGGCGAACCGTATTTCTCTCCTTAGAAAGGCGGCGCGGCAACGCGTCGCTTTTCCTTTTGTGTGTATGTTCGGAGGGTGTACGTTCGGGGGCGGATTTTCTTTTGAGAGGGAATTTTGCAACTTTCCGCAAAACGTTGACTTTTCGGGCGCGCGGGTAGATAATGTCTTTCGTCAATATAACTACGGAGGCTTTTATGAGCGACGGATGCAACCACAACTGTGATAATTGCGCCTCTAAATGTTCCAAGGCGGATTTCATCGTCAAACAAAACGAACTCAGCGACGTCAAACGCGTCGTCGGTATAGTCAGCGGCAAAGGCGGCGTGGGCAAATCGCTTGTCACGTCCTTGCTTGCGGTCAACGCAATGCGCAACGGCAAACGCGTTGCCGTACTCGATGCTGACATAACGGGACCTTCCATTCCCAAGTCTTTCGGACTTCGCGAAAGAGCAGTGGGTATGGACGACAGATTTATTCTTCCCGTCAGAACTCACCACGGTATCGAAGTTATGTCCCTCAACCTGCTTATGGACGAGGACACCAAACCCGTAATCTGGCGCGGACCTATTCTTGCCGAAACGGTCAAACAGTTCTGGAAAGACGTTGCGTGGGGTGACATCGACTGCATGTATGTCGATATGCCTCCCGGAACGGGCGACGTACCGCTTACCGTGTTCCAGTCTCTTCCGCTTGACGGCATAATCGTCGTTACGTCCCCGCAGGAACTCGTTTCGATGATAGTCGCAAAAGCCGTGAACATGGCGAAGATGATGAACATTCCCATTCTCGGCATCGTCGAAAATCTGAGCTATTTCGAATGCCCCGACTGCCACAAGAAAGTCGAGATATTCGGCAAAAGCACGGTTGAGGAAGTCGCAAAGGATTTCGGCGTTCCGAAATTCGCGAGACTGCCCATACGTCCCGACATCGCCGCAGTGTGCGACGAAGGTATGATTGAGGATGTGGACGAAAAATTTCTTGCCTTACTTGACGGAATTGACGCATAAGCGACACCAACGAATTGCACGAAATCCCGCTTTATCCGCGGGATTTTTTCTTTTAAGTGCCGATTTCGCGAAAACGCAACGGTGTTCAGCTTGAAAACGACGCTTGTTGCGATACAACCCGAACAGCGTCCGCCGCGCGCGCTTGACATCTGCGCACGCGTGGATTAGAATATTTGCATTAAAACGGCTTTTGCCGAGAGGTGGATATGTCAACTCAACAGTATGCAGAGAGTTTTGCAAAACTCATAAAAGTTCCGACTGTCACAAACAGCGACAGACAGAACTTTGTCAATTTCAGAAAAGTGCTTGCCGAGGAGTTTCCCGCAGTCTACGCAAACTGCGACGTGATTATGCCCGGCGGCGACAAGAGCGACGCGATTATGTTCAAGTGGAAGGGTAAATCTTCCGCGCGTCCGCTTGTTCTTATGGCGCATCAGGACGTCGTGCCCGCGGTCGGCGGCGACTGGAAATACGAGCCGTTCTCCGCGACGGTTGCCGACGGCAAAATGTGGGGACGCGGAACAATGGATTGCAAGAACACTTTGTTCTGCACAATGAGAAGCGTCAACGAACTCATCGAAGAAGGATTTGTTTCCGAACAGGACATTTACCTTGCGTATTCCGACAGCGAAGAGACTTCGGGTCCCGGTGCGGAGTACTGCCGCGACTGGCTCATCAACAACGGCATCAAACCCGCAGTCGCGGTCGACGAGGGCGGCGCAATCGTCGAACAGGCGTTCCCCGGAATGACCAAGCCCTTTGCAATGGTAGGTATAATCGAAAAGGGTTACTGCGACCTCAAATTCATTGCCCGCAGCAAAGGCGGACACTCTTCGTCGCCCCCCAAGAATACGCCGTTTGCAAGGCTTGCCGCGTTCATCGACTATTGCGAAAATCACACCGTTTTCAAGCACAGAATGACGCGTCCCGCAAGAGATATGCTCAAAGGTTTGTCCGACGGTCTTACGGGTCCTTTGAAATTCGTGACCGCACACGTCGATTTCTTCACTCCGCTCATCGTTGCGGTGCTTCCCAAAATCACGCCGTTCGGTGCTGCTTTGCTCGGCACGACTATGACGTTCACCATGGCGGAAGGCGCGACTGCGGCAAACGTAATCCCGCTCGAAGCCAGCGTTGTCGCAAACCTGCGTTTCGCTCCCGGCGACGACGACAAGGCCTGCATTGAAAAAGTCCGTCAGATTGCAAAGAAGTTCGACATCGAAACGGAAGTTCTCAACAGTCGGAACGCAAGCCCCGTTGTCGACGTAACCAGCGCGGATTACAAGTATTTCACGGATACGCTCCGCAAGGTTTTCCCCGACATCGGCGTTGCGCCTTACCTTATGTTCGGCGGCACGGATTGCAGAACAATGCAGGAAATCACGCCTTGCGCAATCAGGTGTACTCCTTGCAGACTGAGCGCAGAGCAACTTGCCTCCATGCACGCGGCAAACGAAAACATCGACCTTTCCGCGCTTACGGAAGGCGTAAAATTCTTCAAGACGTTCATAACAGGGTACAAATAAGCGGTTTTCACGAGCCGTGCCGTTGACAGAGGCGCGGCTCGCGTTTATAATTACATAAAAAGAGTTAGATTATTCAAGTTGTTTGAATTCAGGAGAGATGTATGAGTATCTGGCACGATATTGACCCGTCGCGTATAACACCAACGGATTTTATAGCCGTTATAGAAATTCCTAAGGGCTGCAAAAACAAGTACGAACTCGACAAGGACACGGGGTTCCTCATTCTTGACCGCGTGCTGTCCACGTCTACGCATTATCCCGCAAACTACGGTTTCATTCCCCGTACGTATTCCGAGGATAACGACCCGCTCGACGTGCTCGTGCTTTGTTCCGAAACCATTGTTCCGCTTGCCACCGTACGTTGCTATCCCATCGGCGTTGTCATGATGCAGGACGGCGGCGAAATGGACTACAAAATCATTGCCATTCCTTTCAAGGACCCCAACTGGAACATTTACAAGGAAATCGAGGAACTTCCGCCACATATCATGGACGAAATTTCTCACTTCTTCCGCGTTTACAAACAGCTCGAAGGCAAAGACACGACGGTATTCCAGGTCAAGGACAGAGCGTTTGCGGAACTCATCATCAAAGACAACATCAAGATGTACAAAAAGAAATTTGCCGTGTCCAAGCAGGCGTAGTCGGAGGATTTACTTTCAGTGGACAAGGACGTAATCGTAATAGGAGGGGGAATAGTCGGATGCGCGGTAGCCGATAGGCTGGCGCGCTTTGACATTTCCGTAACCGTACTCGAACGCGACGACGACGTGGCGTCATACGCAACCCGCGCAAACAGCGGTATCGTACACGCAGGCTACGACTGCGAACCCGGCACGTTCAAAGCGCGTTTCAACGTTCGCGGCAACGCGCTTACGTGGGAGCTTGCCGAAGAACTCGACGTGCCGCACCGCAAATGCGGAAGTATCGTCGCGGCACCCGAAGAGGGAATGCACGGACTTCAAGAACTGCTTGCAAAAGCCAAGGCAAACGGTGTGCGTGCCGAAATTCTGAACAGAGAGCAGACTCTCGCAATCGAACCCAACGTTTCGGACAACATATCGGCGTCGCTTTATGCGCCCGACGCGGGCGTTATTTCGCCTTATCAGTACGCAATCGCGCTTGCCGACCGTGCGGTCGTGAACGGCGTCGAAATCGTAACCGAGGCGGAGGTCAAAGGCATAAGACGCGAAAACGGAGAGTACGTTCTCGAAACTCCGAAGGGCGAATTCCGCGGACGCGTCGTCATAAACTGCGCAGGTCCGAGCGGTGCCGCAATCAACGACATGGCAGGCGCCGAACACTTCGAAACCGAGTACCGCAGAGGGGACTATTACGTTCTCGACAACACCGAGGGCAAAAACGTGTCGACGGTTATATTCCCGTTGCCGACGTCTGCGGGCAAAGGTATTCTCGTCGCGCCGACGGCGGACGGAAACGTGCTGTACGGACCGACTTCCATTCCCACTTACGACGGAGACACGGCGGTTACGGCGGAAGCGCTTGCCGAAATCCGCAGAAACGTGCCGTTGACATACGCGCGTCCCGCTTTCAACAAGTGCATCAGAATTTACTGCGGCGTGCGTACCATAATCGGACACGATTTCATAGTGAAAAAATCCGAACTTGCTCCCGACTTTTATATGGCGGTGGGCATTTGTTCGCCGGGACTTACGAGTGCCGCAGCGATTGCGGAGTATCTCGAAGGGCTGCTGTCTTGCGACGTCGCTCTTGTCCCCAAAAAGAATTACGTAAAAAATATGCCGCGCAAAAAGCGGCTTGCCGAACTTTCGGAAGAAGAACTCAATCGTCTTGTTGCCGAAAATCCGCAATGGGGCAGAATTGTTTGCCGTTGCGAAAAAGTTACGGAGGCGGAAATCGTTGCCGCCATACATTCGCCGCTTCCCGCGACCAGCGTCGACGCAGTAAAACGCCGCGTCCGTGCGGGTATGGGAAGATGTCAGGGAGGTTTCTGCGCTACGCGCGTTATGGAAATCATCTCACGCGAACTCGGTATACCTATGGATGAAATCCGCAAGGGCGTCGGACATTCCGAAATCGCCGTGCTTGCGGTCAAGGAGACCGATTATGACGAAGTATGACGTTGTCGTAATCGGGGGAGGTCCCGCGGGAATGGCGGCGGCTATTGCCGCAGACGCCGCGGGTGCAAGCGTTCTGCTGGTCGAACGCGACAACAGGTTGGGGGGGATACTCAATCAGTGTATTCACGCGGGTTTCGGTCTGCATTATTTCGGTGAGGAACTCACAGGTCCCGAATATGCCGACCGTTTTGTAAAGAAACTCGCTTCGACCGATGTTCACGTTATGCTGAACGCGATGGTTCTTTCCCTCGGTGAAGACAGAACCGTAACCGCATTGTCGCCCGAAGAAGGGCTTGTTCACGTTCAGGCGGGCGCAGTCGTGCTTGCTATGGGGTGCAGAGAGAGAACCGCGGGAGCAATTGCTCTTGCAGGTACGCGTCCCGCAGGCGTTTATACCGCGGGTATGGCACAGAAAATGTGCAATATCGAAGGCTATCTCGTAGGCAAACGCGTGGTCATACTCGGCAGCGGCGACATCGGACTTATTATGGCAAGACGTATGACGCTGGAAGGCGCGAAAGTCGAACGCGTCATCGAACTTATGCCTTATTCCAGCGGATTGAAACGCAACATCGTTCAGTGCCTCGAAGACTTCGGCATTCCCATCGATTATAGCCATACAGTCACGCGAATAGTCGGCAAACCCAGAATGGAAGGCATATATTACGCTCCCGTCGACGAAAACCGTCGTCCCGTACTTTCGGAGGAAAAATTCGAGGCGTGCGACTGTCTGCTTCTGTCCGTAGGACTTATTCCCGAAAACGATTTGCTGACCGACACTTCCGTGGTTATGAACAGGATAACTTCGGGCGCGGAAGTTGACGAATACAGAATGACAAGTATGGCGGGCGTGTTCTCCTGCGGCAACGTTCTGCACGTTCACGACCTTGTGGACAACGTTTCGCACGAAGCGGAAATTGCGGGTAAATGTGCGGCGGATTATGCGCTCGGCAAATCGGCTTGCGAACGCAAGACGCACCGCGTCAACGCCGTAAACGGTGTGAGATACGCGCTCCCGCAGTACATACACGAAGGTGAAGGAAAAGTCGAAATCTTTTTCCGTTCCGACAACGTGTACAAGTCCTGCAAAATAGTTGCGGAATGCGGCGGCAAAGTGCTTTACGCCAAAAAGAAAATGATTGTCGCTCCGGGTGAAATGGAGCATATAGAGATTGACAAGTCGCTCGTCGACGACGACGTCACCGTGAGGTTGGAGAGATGAAAACGATATGCATTAACTGTCCTATGGGTTGTCCTTTGGAAATCACCGAAAAGGACGGCAAAATCACGGTGAAAGGTTACACCTGCAAACGCGGTCTGGATTACGGCGTTTCGGAATACGTGCGCCCCGTGCGTACCGTCACGACGCTTATAAAACGCGAGGACGGCAGAGTGGTGTCGGTCAAGACGTCCGTTCCCGTTCCGAAAGACAGGATTTTCGACGTGCTCGAACGTATGCGCGAAATAGTCGTTCCCGACGACTGCAAAATCGGCGACGTCGCGGAGAAAAACACGCTCGGTTTAGGCGCGGACATCATAGTTACGGGCGTGCCTGCGCCCCTTATGTAAGACCATGAGCAAACGGCGTTTATTCAACAACAGACCCGTTTGCTTTGCCGTTTTCTTTCTTCTTGTAGGAATATTGTTGTCCGAAGCCCTTTATTCCGTCAATCACCTTTTCAGACTTATACCTTTCTTTATAATGTTGGCGGCGGCGGTAATAACCGCCGTTTTGCCGTCTTCGCGCAAATTTTCCTACCTTGTGTTTTCCGCGCTTGCGGGATTTGTGGCAATGTGCGCCGCGGCGGATTTGTACGACGCAAAACTTGTTCCCGATTACAGCGGAGAAATGACCGCCACGGTCGGAAGCGAAATAATCGTCGAAGACAAAATTGCAACTTTTACGGTCGAAGACGTTTATATAGACGGACAACGCCTTGACGGAAAAGCAGAAGTGCGCTTTTACCTTTCGGGTGCTCCCGCTTTCGGTGCGGGCGACGTCATCAGACTTTCGGGCAGGCTGACGTCGAATGCTCACGAAGCCTTTGACAGTTACTTTGCCTATCACGTATTCGGCGGCGACGTTTTCGAAATATACGCAACGGACGCGGAGTTCGTCGCGGACGGCGAACCGTCTTTTCCTCTCAATCTGCAACTTGCAATCAAAGAGATGTTTTTCCGCAACACCGATTACGACACGGCGACAATCGCGGTTGCATTGATACTCGGTGACAAAGGCGCGATGGATGACGTTTTGTACGGTGACGTAAAAGCGGCGGGTATGGCTCACGTGCTTGCGGTGAGCGGTCTGCACGTAACGGCGCTTGCGACGGCGGTTTTCTGGTTGCTCAACAAACTGCGGCTAAACCGCAAAATATCCTTTGCCGTCGTTCTAGTTCTTACGTTTTTCTACGTTGCGCTGTGTTCTTTTACTCCGTCGGCAATACGAGCGTTCGTAATGACTGCGGTTTTCAACTTCGGTTCCGTCTGCGGTTTCAAACGCGACGTCATGTCTTCGCTTTGTCTTGCCGCATTTCTAATAATGCTGTTCAACCCGTTCGCGGTTATGCACGCGGGATTTCTTCTCTCGGTTTTCGCAGTATTCGGAATAGTGACTTTCGCAGACCCGATAACTTCGCTCTTTATGAAAGCCACCAACCGTATAGCCCCTTCGATATTGTCCGAAAAGACAAGACAGACCGTTCCCGTCGACTGCGGTTCGGTGCTGCAAGGCGGTATGCGCGCGGTGTATATGTCGGACAGGGCGGTGAGTTACAGCGTATTCGACCGCGAAAAACGCGCTTACGTTACGGTCAAGGAAAAACCGTTGCGCCGTTTGTTGATAAGGATTTCCGAAGCGTCCGCGGTTGCCATTGCCGCCAACCTTGCGACCATTCCTTTTGCCGCTTATTTCTTCGGGGAAGTGCAGACTTTGTTCATTCTGTCAAATGTGCTGATTTTGCCGTATATGATGTTAATCTATACGATTTTGCTGATAATCACGCCTTTTGCGCTGATTACCACTTTGCACGGACTGGTCGGAATATTCGATTGGCTGTTCCTTCCGTTCAAGGCTTTCAGCTCCGCAATAGGCTCGGTTTCCTTTGCTTCCGTACCTATGTCGGTGAGCGTTGCGGGGCTTGTTTGCTACGTGCTTTGCCTGATACTCGTTTCGCGGTTTGTCTTCCTTAAACGTCACGAAAGAGCGATTGCCGTTCTTTGTACAATCACCGCAGGACTGATTGTCGGAACGCTTGCCGCGCTTTTTTCCTAGCTTGCCCGAAAGTGGGAAATGCAAACCGTAATTGCAAGCTATTCGTTTCGGGCGTTGCCGACGCAGAGCGGCATGTCATATTGAAATTCGTTGTGCGTCAAAAAAAAGATTGCTATATCGTCACGCGTGTGCTAAAATGATTATAACTTGAAATATGATTTTTGAGTGAGGGAGTGAAAATGGGAGTTTTTGCAAATCTTTCCACAGTCGAACTGATTGTTTATATTGCGCTTGCCGTCGTCGCTTTGGTCGCCGTCGTCATGCTCATCGTCAGTGCGGTTTTCGCAAGAAAACACAAGGATAACGAAACCGTTGCCGAACCTGTTGCGGCACCCGTCGCACAACCCTCGCAGAATGCGCAGGGCGGACGTACCATTATCCGCAGAGTAGCGCGTTCCATGCCTCGTGAAGACGACAATGCCGAACCGCAACCCGAAGTCTATTCGGACGCAACCAAGTTCGTTCTTTCGGAAGAGAACCCCATCGCGGCAAACACCCGTCCCATTGACGAACGTCAGGGCGACTGGTCCAACTACGACGGCGAATACAAAGGCTATTACTATGACCCGCTCGAAGCGTGCTATTTTGAGGGCAACGCTCCCGTGTACGTTCAGAAAATGTACTTGCCCGAGCCTCCTCCTCCCATCGTCAAACGCGTAATGCCCCCGTCCGCACCCATTACGTCCAAACCCAAAGCCGTTCGTCCCGAACTCGAAAAGAAAGCAGGGTTCGACCCCGCGGGAATTTACGGACAGTATGTTGTCGGCAAAGACGGCGAGGAATATTATTTCACGCTTTACTCCAACAAAGGCGAACTGCTTTACGCAAGCGAAAACTATCTCACCAAACAGTACTGCCTTGACGCAGTCAAGCGTTTTAAGAAACACGTTCTTGCAGGTGCGTTCTCCGTCGAAGGCGAGGCGGGTGACTATCACTACAAACTCGTCCGCAACATCAACACCTACATCGGACCCAAGAAAGACGTTCGCGTTGCTGCCGAAGACAGTATCAAGGAGCTCAAATACTTTGCACAGACCGACATCGTCCGTGCGTAAAACTGAATCCGACCTCAATCATGTCATCTTACTGCCGCGCTTTTAACGCGGCAGTTTTATTTTCAAACAAAAGGCATATGCGGAGGCGGATTTTACTTTTTTTCGCTTGCGTATAAATCCGTTTTGGGTTACAATAACCTAAGGTTATAAATTTATCTCTTAGGAGGCATATATGCAATATTCTCACGAAGTTGAAACTATGTGTCCTGTCGCCAAAGGTCCCAACCACGGACCCGCTCCCATTCCCGAAGAAGGCAAATGGGTTCAGGCGAAGGAAATCAAGGACATCTGCGGTCTGACCCACGGCGTCGGCTGGTGCGCACCTCAGCAGGGTGCCTGCAAACTTACGCTCAACGTCAAAGACGGCGTCATTCAGGAGGCTCTCGTCGAAACTCTCGGTTGCTCGGGTATGACTCACTCCGCCGCTATGGCTGCCGAAATTCTTCCCGGCAAAACCATTCTCGAAGCTCTCAACACCGACCTTGTCTGCGACGCTATCAACACCGCTATGCGTGAGTTGTTCCTCCAAATCGTCTACGGCAGAACGCAGTCCGCTTTCTCCGAGGACGGTCTTCCCATCGGCGCAGGCCTCGAAGACCTCGGTAAAGGTCTCAGAAGCCAGGTCGGCACGATGTATTCCACTCTCAAAAAAGGTCCCAGATACCTCGAAATGGCAGAAGGTTACGTCACCAAAATCGCCCTTGACGAAAACAACGAAATCATCGGTTACGAATTCGTCAAGATGGGCGTCATGATGGACATGATAAAGAAAGGCGTCGACCCCGCAGAAGCCCTCAAGAAGAGCACGGGTACTTATGGCAGATACGCAAACGCGGTCAAATATATTGACCCCCGCAACGAATAGGAGGCAGATATGAGCATCAGATTTGAAGGTTACGAAAGAAGAATTGACAAAATCAACAAGGCTCTTGCCGAATACGGTATTGCCTCTCTGGAAGAAGCAAAAGCAGTCTGCGACGAAAAAGGTATCGACGTCGAAGCCATAGTCAAATGCGTTCAGCCCATCGCGTTTGAAAACGCAGTCTGGGCATACACCGTCGGTTGCGCAATCGCACTCAAGAAAGGCTGCAAGAACGCAGCAGACGCCGCCGAAGCAATCGGTATCGGTCTGCAAAGCTTCTGCATTCCCGGTTCCGTTGCAGAACAGCGCGCAGTCGGTCTCGGACACGGCAACCTCGCCGCAATGCTTCTAAGAGAAGAAACCAAATGCTTCGCATTCCTCGCAGGTCACGAATCTTTCGCGGCGGCAGAAGGCGCAATCGGCATTGCAAGAACTGCAAACAAAGTTCGCAAACAGCCCCTTAAAGTTATCCTCAACGGTCTCGGAAAAGACGCGGCATACATCATCAGCCGTATCAACGGTTTCACTTACGTTCAGACCAAAATGGATTATTACACCGGCGAAGTCAGCATAGTCAAAGAAACCGCATATTCCGACGGCGAACGCGCAGCAGTCCGCGTTTACGGTGCGGACGACGTCACAGAAGGCGTTGCGATTATGCGTCTTGAAGACGTTGACGTTTCCATCACGGGCAACTCCACGAACCCCACCCGTTTCCAGCACCCCGTTGCAGGCACCTACAAGAAATGGGCAGTCGAACACGGCAAGAAATACTTCTCCGTCGCAAGCGGTGGCGGCACGGGCAGAACCCTTCACCCCGACAACATGGCAGCAGGTCCCGCGTCTTACGGCATGACCGATACGATGGGCAGAATGCACTCCGACGCACAGTTTGCAGGTTCGTCTTCCGTTCCCGCACACGTCGAAATGATGGGCCTCATCGGTATGGGCAACAACCCCATGGTCGGTGCGTCCGTTGCATGCGCGGTTGCAGTGCAAGAAGCGCTTGCTAAGTAATATAAATATTACATCAGAAAGATAAAACACCGAACATCAAGGCACGCGAACAGCGTGCCTTTTGGTTCGCAGTCCGTTGCGTGCGCGGTTGCCGTGCAGGAAGCGCTTGCAAAGTAATCAAAATACTACATCGGTAAGATTTACACCGAACATCAAGGCACGCGAACAGCGTGCCTTTTGGTTCGCAGTCCGTTGCATGCGCGGTTGCCGTGCAAGAAGCACTTGCTAAGTAATTAATAGCTCTAGTAGAACAAAAACAATTTGCAAGCAAAAAGCCACCGTTCGGTGGCTTTTGTTTTGGGAATGTTTCAGAAATCAATACTTCATACTTCAACTGCGGTGCCGACCTTTGTGTAAGCATACAGTTCGTCGGGAATATCAACTTTCGTTGTTCCTACGCCGTATTTTTAATGCTCGTCAAAACGGATTTTCCGTTGCCGTCGTCAGCCGAATAAGTTACGTTGAGAATTGTTGCGTCGAATTCGACGGTCGGTTGTCCGATGTTCATTCCGCAATCATCGGCAATAACTGTGTTCCCAATTTTGGGTGTGCCGTTGATATAGTCGTACAGAGTCTGAGAATAGTCGGCGTTGAAGACTTCGTCGTAATTAAGTCCGCTTATCGTATACGTGCAGTCGTCTTCGACGAAAATGTATTCCATATGCTTCAACTTCCGGTCTTTTTCGAGCGCATAATAGTATTCGAGATAATGATGAACGTTGTCACCGTCCAAATATGCCGCCGTGTTTTCGTACTGATAAGCAACCGTAATGCCTGCGGTGTTGGCATAGTCGACTTTGTTTCTTGTTGCCGTTATGTTGTCGGCTGACGAAACAATTTCGTAGAATCTGTCGTATGTGATACCTTGCGTAAAGACGTTGTCGCCGTTTTCGGACGTGTTTCCCGAATTGTTGGTACCGCCCGGCGCGTCGTTGTTGTTGCAGGCCGTGAGAGCTACTGCAAAAACAGATATGCTAAGGCACAATGCCAGCAGAAGTGCAAATATTCTTTTCATGTTTCCTCCCTGGCGATAAAAACTTTTATCTTTATCTATAATAAATTAAACGCGCTCGCAAGTCAACGGTAATGCTTTTGCAATTGCGCTTTGCAAACAAAAGCAAATAGTACGACTTTTAACGCGATTTTGGCGATATAAGTTGCTTGTATGTGGTTTTGGTGATATAATTTTCAAAAGATTTAATAATATAGGTGATTATATGTCCAAAATGAACATCATCGACGAACTCAGAGAACGCGGATTGGTCAAACAGACCGTTTACGAAGAAGAACTCAAAAAGTTGCTTGACAGCGGTTCTCAATGCTTTTATATCGGTTTTGACCCTACGGCGGACAGCTTGCATGTAGGTCATTTTATGCAGATGATAGTCGCAAAGCGTTTGCAGGACGCAGGTCACAAGCCGATTATCCTCATAGGCGGAGGCACGGCGATGATTGGCGACCCGTCCGGTCGTACCGATTTGCGCAGTATGATGACAAAAGAAACAATCGCACACAACGTGGCTTGTTTCAAAGAACAAATGGCACGTTTTATCCGTTTTGAAGGCGAAAATGCCGCCATCATCGTGAACAACGCGGATTGGCTTCTCAATCTCAACTACATCGATTTCCTGCGTGAAATAGGCGCTTGCTTCTCCGTCAACAAAATGCTGACTGCGGAATGCTACAAAGCGCGTATGGAAAAAGGACTTACGTTCCTTGAATTCAACTACATGCTGATGCAGTCTTACGACTTCCTCGTGCTCAACCGCAAATACGGTTGTGTGCTGCAATGCGGCGGCGACGACCAGTGGTCCAACATTCTGGCGGGTGCCGACCTCATTCGCCGTAAGGAAGGCAAAGACGCGTTCGCAATCACGTTCGGTCTTCTGACTACGTCCGAAGGCATCAAAATGGGCAAAACCGCAAAAGGTGCCGTGTGGCTCGACCGCAACAAAACGTCACCTTACGATTTCTTCCAGTATTGGAGAAACATACCCGACGCCGACGTGGAAAAGGTTTTCCGTTTCCTCACGTTCCTGCCGCTTGACGAAATCGCGGAACTCACGCGCTACAACGACGAACGCATGAACGCCGCAAAAGAACGCCTTGCATACGAACTTACGCTTATGGTACACGGCAAGCAAGACGCGGATGACGCGCTTGCAAAAGCCAAAGCAGCGTTTTCGGGCGACAGCGACAATATGCCTTCCGCAGTTATTCCGAAAGGAATGACCGCGATTGCAGATATACTCGTTGCCGTTATGAAAGTTCCGTCCAAAGGCGAAGCGAAAAGACTTATACAGGGCGGAGGCATAAGCGTTGACGGAGCAAAAGTCACAAATATAGCCGCAACTCTTACGGACAGTCAGATTGCCAACGGATTTGTTCTGCAAAAGGGCAAAAAGAATTTCTTCAAGGTGATCGTTGAGTAGGAAGTATACGACGGTTGACGGAACGACGGAAAATCTCATAGAAATCAAGCGTTCCAAATTCATTGCCACCGTTGCGGGGGTGCGTGACGGCGAAGACGCCGAGAATTTCGTGCGTAGCATAAAACGCAGATATCCCGACGCAACGCACAACTGTTATGCTTATATTGCCGACGAACGCGGAACGGAAACCAGATTTTCCGATGACGGTGAACCGGGAGGAACGGCAGGGCAACCGATGCTCGAAGTTCTGCGCCGACGCGGGCTTGTCAAAACCGCAGTTGTGGTGACGAGATATTTCGGCGGAATAAAACTCGGTGCGGGCGGTCTGGTCGGAGCTTATACCGACAGCGTGGCACAGGTTTTGGAAAAAGCCGACGTTGCCGAATACACAATGTGCGCGAGAATAAGGTTCGAATGCGACTATTCGGACTATTCGGTCTTGGAGAGTGCATTGCGGAGAACGGGCGTGATATTCGGACACACCGAATACGGCGACAGGGTTTCTGCGGAAGTCTTTGCTGAAGAGGATTTCGCAGACAAGACGATGAACGATATAGTCGCGCTGACCAACGGAAAGGTTGCGGCAGTGCGTGACGGCGAAGCCTTCAAACGCCGTTAAATCAAAGCTGTGCGGTCGTAAAGGAATATGTCGGCAAGACCGATAACCTCTTTGAAAATGCCTTTACAGAAGGTCGCTGAAAAACAATACACAAAACGTGTTCTAAAATCAATGGTGGAAAAAATGCCGAAAACACGAAAAGTGTATTTGCGATGTTACAAGTGATAATCGCTTGCGTTGAAAACCGTCTTAAAACCTCTGTTCGCATTGCAAAATGCCCAGATTGGAACACAAATCGTGTATTTTGGCTTTTGAACAGGTCGAAGTAGCGGTGTAAAGCAAATTCAGGTGCAAACAAGTTGTTTGTGCGAGGCTTGTACAAGTCTTGGTCGAGACGACTGTAAAAACGCGGCGACAAAGGAAAAACTATCGGCAACGATATTCGAAACGATAACCGAAACAACAATAATCGAACAATACGCAAAAGCGTTAAGGAGTAGTTATGAAAATCACAATGGTCAAAGAAAGGAAACAAAAACCCGATTTTACCAAGCTCGGCTTCGGTAAATATTTTACCGACCATATGCTCGTTATGGAGTATGACGCCGCAAAGGGCGGTTGGGGAGAACCCGAAATCGTGCCTTATGACGATTTCCGCATTAATCCCGCTTGCTGCTCGCTCCATTACGGTCAGGGTATTTTCGAGGGACTCAAAGCGTACAAGAACTCCAAAGGCGAAATCACCATGTTCCGTCCCCGTGACAACTTCGTGCGTATGAACAGAAGCGCAGAGCGTCTTTGCATGGCGCAACTCGATATAGACACAGTCATCGCCGCACTCAGCGAACTTGTCAAACTCGAAGAAGAATGGATTCCCACCGCACCCGGCACCGCACTTTACATTCGTCCGTTTATGTTCGGTTCGGAAGCGTTCCTCGGTGTTCACCCCAGCAAAAAGTTTGTTTTCACCATCATTCTTTCGCCTGTGGGCAGCTACTACGAACACGGACTTCAACCCACAAAACTCATCGTCGAGAGCGAGCTCACCCGCGCGTCCAAGGGCGGTACGGGCGAAGCAAAATGCATGGGCAATTATGCATGCAGCCTGCTTGCCGGCGAAAGAGCCAAAGAAAAAGGTTACGACCAGGTTCTGTGGCTTGACGGCGCAGAGAAGAAGTACGTCGAAGAAGTCGGCGCAATGAACATGTTCTTCGTCATCGACGGCGTCGTCGTCACTCCTATGCTGGACGGTTCCATTCTGCGCGGTATTACCCGTGACAGCGCAATTCAGGTGCTCAAAAAATTCGGCTACAAAGTCGAAGAAAGACACGTACCCATCGCGGAAGTCGTGGACGCTTACAACAACGGCAAACTCGACGAAGCATTCGGAACGGGCACCGCTGCCGTCATTTCTCCCGTCGGTACCATTGCTTATAAAGACATCACGATGGAAATCAACAACGGCGAAATGGGCAAGATTACGGGCTGGCTGTATGACAGAATCACGGGCATTCAGACCGAACGTTATCCCGACGAATTCGGTTGGGTCTACCACGTGAAATAATCGGAAGAGGCTTTTTTGGAGCAGAAAGACAAAAAAGAAAAATCCGTAAAAAAAGACGCGTTTGAAACGGCGGTGAAATATCTCGCCGTTTCTCCGCGTTCGGAGAAAGAAGTCCGCGAAAAACTTTATTCGAAAGGCTTTCACAAACAGGAAGTCGAAGAGGCGATTGCTCGTGCAAAATCGTACAGATACATCAACGACGAGGCGTATGTGAACGACTTTGTCGATTATTGCGGGGCAAGGTACGGCAGAAAGAAAATCGAGTACAAACTCGTTTACGAAAAGGGCATAGCTCAAAACACTGTAACTTGCTGTCTGGAAAACAAATTGACGGACGAGAGCGAACTCGAAAAAGCCGTGGGTATGGCGGAAAAATATATCCGTGCAAAGCGTGTGACCGAGAAAAAAGATTTCAGAAAGGTCGCCGCTTTTTTGTATCAGAAAGGCTTTGACGGCTCGACGATAAACGCCGCGATGAACAAGGTTGCAGACGTTTCCGAATTCGACGATTGAACGGTCATTTTGTCTGCAAGTGTCATAAAGTTGGCAGAACACGAAAAGTCAAAATGATGCGGAAGTTCGGGCGCATAAAGCAAAAATCAAATTTGCTTATTTTGCATTATAAATTGCAGAAAACGGGGTTTATATGGACGAAAACGCACGTAAAACCACAATTATCGAAAATGACTTGCAGAGTTTGCAATTCACTTTGCCTTTCCGTACGGAGGAAGGACACAAGGGCAGTTTTGGTAAATGCGTTATAATCGGCGGCAGTTCCAAGTACGTCGGAGCGCCTCGTTTTGCCGCGCTTTCAGCTTCGGAAATATTGTCGCTTTCGGGAGAAGCGGCAATGCGTTCGGGGGCTGGCACGACCACGCTTGCGGTACCCGATTTTCTTGCGACTGCGCTTTATCCCGTTGTCAAATATTCCGCGATTTTTTCCTTGCCGTCCGAAAAAGGAAATATTGTTTTCGACCGCGCAACCGCCGAAAAACTTTTTGCGAAAGCAACCGCCGCGGCGATAGGTCCCGGAATGGCGGACGGTGACGCGGAAGGATATTTACGTTATCTCCTCGTCAATACGAATTGCAATGCCGTGCTCGATGCCGACGGCTTGAAATGCGTTGAAAAATTCGACGGTTTCGGCGGCAGAGTCGTCATCACTCCGCACATCGGAGAAATGAGCAGAATTTGCGGCAAAAGTGCGGAATATATCGCGGAAAACGCCGCGGAAACGGCAAAATCTTACGCTGCGGAAAAGCAATGTATTGTCGTATTGAAAGGTCACGTCAGTTACATCAGCGACGGAAAGAGCGTATACGTTAACAGAACTGGCAATTCCCGACTGTCAAAAGGCGGGAGCGGCGACGTGCTTTCGGGTATCATTGCCGGTTTGCTTGCATGGAAAGTAGACCCGTTGCTTGCGGCGCGCGTCGGGGCTTATGCGCTTGGGAGAAGTGCGGAGTTCAGCCATATAAATGCGCTTTCGCATCTGCCTGACGACCTTATGAGTTGTTTGCCTTTGGTTTTTGACGAATTGCAGGGAATTATGCGTCTGTGAGCATGAAAACTGCAATAGAGGTTTATTTTTTCAAAGTTTAAGTTTCGAAAAATCCGAGCGACACGAGAAGGGCTTCGTTTACGCGTGCCATCATGGTAGACGGCAAAACGCCGATTTTTTCTTTCAGGCGTTGCTTGTCGATGGTGCGTATCTGTTCAAGCAGAACAACGGAGTTTTTGGGAAGTCCGTATTGTTCGGCGGGTAGAGTTATGTGCGTGGGAAGGCGCGCTTTGTCGAGTTGCGACGTGATTGCCGCCGCAATTACGGTGGGACTGTATTTGTTGCCTATGTCGTTTTGCACAACCAGCACGGGACGTATGCCGCCTTGTTCGCTGCCGACTACGGGACTCAAATCGGCGTAATATATCTCTCCGCGTTTTACCATTTCCATACTCCAAAGCATTGCCAACGGGGCGTTTTTTATAACACTACACACTATGCGCGCGGGATTTTTTTTGTTTGCACCCGTGTTTGCTTGCGTTTTGACCTGTCATGATGTAAAATTTCCGCATAATTGTCGGAGCGGAGTGCGTCGAACCGCCGTTTTGGCGGTTGTGAGGCTGACATTTGGCGGAAAAAGATAAAAAATCCAAATCGCCCGAACCGTTTCCGACGTTTGTCCGAACATTATTTTTGGAGGTAGATATATGATTAATTTCGCAATAGTCGGTTACGGCAACCTCGGCAGAGCCTGTGAAAAAATCGCGCACGACGACAAAAATTTCAACCTTGTCGGCATTTTTACGCGTCGCGACCCCGCAACTATGAAATCGCCTTTCGGAACGGCGTTTTACAACCAGTCGGATATTGAAAATTTCAAAGGCAAAATCGACGTTCTGGCACTTTGCACCGGTTCGGCAAACGACCTTACCGACCTCGGCAAACGTTGCGCGAAATGCTTTAATACGGTTGACAGTTTCGACACTCACGCGAGAATGAAAGAGTATATCTCCGACATGCAGAAAATCAACGGCGAAAACGGCACTTTGTCCTTTGTCGGTATCGGTTGGGACCCCGGTCTTTTCTCGCTTATGCGCGCAGTATTCGGCGGAGTTCTCCGCGACGGCAACACCCAGACTTTCTGGGGCAAAGGCGTATCGCAGGGTCACAGCGAAGCAATTCGCAAAATCGAGGGTGTCGTCAAGGGCATTCAGTACACCGTTCCCAAACAGGAAGCTCTCGACAAGGCGAGAAGCGGACACGGCGAAACGCTTACGACCCGCGACAAACATCTTCGTGAATGTTTTGTCGTTGCCGCCGACGACGCAGACAAGGCGGAAATCGAAAGACAGATTGTCACAATGCCCAACTACTTTGACGAATATGACACGGTAGTGCATTTCATCACGGCAGAGGAGTTCGACCGCGACCACAACAAAATGCCCCACGGCGGTTTCGTTTTGAGAAGCGGCGAAGTGAACGGTCAGCACCACAATCTCGAATTCAGCCTTAAACTGGACAGCAACCCCGACTTCACGGCAAGCGTGCTTATGGCATACGTCAAAGCAAACGCCAAACTCTATGCCGCGGGCGAACGCGGAACGAAAACCATACTCGATATACCCGCAATCGCACTTACAGACGAAGACAGACTGGAGTACATAGCGCATACGCTGTAAAGGAATCATGTCGCAATATAACACAGTATTTTTCGACCTCGACGGAACAATCACGGACAGCAAACCGGGCATTCTCCGTTGCATACGACTTGCGCTCGACGCAAAGCATATCCCGTACACCGAAGCACAACTCGACCTTATGGTTGGACCGCCTTTCCGCGTATCTATGCGCGAACTTCTGGGTGTGGAAGGCGAAATCGTGGAAGAGCTGATAAGGATTTACCGCGGAGAGTACGAAATCGCGGGGTGGCGCGAGTGCAGAGTGTACGACGGTATGGAAGATCTGTTCAAAAGGCTCCGTGAAGGCGGAAAACGTCTTGCCGTTGCGACGTCCAAACCGCTCAGATTCACCAACAAAATGCTGAACGAACTCGGGCTCAGCAAATATTTCGATTTTATCGGCGGAGCGGAAAGCGACAGTTCGCGCGACAGCAAAATCGAAGTTATCCGTTACGTAATGGAAAACCTGAAAATGAAAAACGGTGACGGCGTGCTTATGGTCGGCGACAGACTTTACGACATCGACGGAGCAAAACTCGCCGGTATGGACAGCGCGGGTGTTCTGTGGGGATACGGCACGCGCGAGGAACTCACCGCACACGGTGCTACCTACCTTTTTGAAACTCCCGAAAAACTCGGCGATTTCTTGTTGAAATAACCGAAAACAGGTTTCATCGGAACAAAAACAAAGTTAAAGAGGGCGTTTGCTCTCTTTTTTTTGCCTTTGCAGGTTGTGTTTGTGCATTGAATTGTGCCATTTGAGCGTCAAATTGCGTGATTTGGTTTATGCATTTACAGATTGCATCGTGCGTCGAAAACGCGGTCGGAAGTCAATTCCTATTTTGTGACAAGACCAATAGATTGATACGAAAAGGCGAGGGTGACGGTTGGTTGCGGTTTTATTATTCGCCGTCGGGGTCAAAAGTGTTTACATAAGCGCGCGGGCGTGATATAATAAATAAAATTTATTCGGGAAGGTTTACTATGGCTTACAAAGGTATGGCTCAAATTGACAAAAAAGAGCTTTGGACTATCCCCAACATCATAACCTATTTCCGCATTCTCTGCATTCCCGCGTACATTCTGCTTATGGCGTTTGCGGGACTCAACAGCGACGTTATGCTGCTGCATATCGCTTTTCTCGTCTTCATCGTTGCGGCAGGCAGCGACCTCGTCGACGGTTGGATTGCGAGAAAGTTCAACATGACTTCGGGAATAGGTATGGCACTCGACCCTCTTGCCGACAAACTAATGCACGTTTCCGTGTTGTTCTGTTTGTCTCTCTGCACGGGTCTTACACCTCTCGGACAAAACACTGCGGCGGCAAGCGGCGGCTGGTACGTTCACTACGCGTTCGTAATACTTCTTATCCTCAAAGAAGCCATCATGGTTTTTGCCGCTCCGCTGGTTATGAAAAAAGGCGCGAAAGTTCAGGCAAACTGGATGGGTAAAGTGGCGTCGTTCACAGTATCCGTAGGCGTTATACTTGCGTTCTTCCACCCCTATGTCATGTACGCCGACTGGGGCATTCTCGCGTGGGGTATCTGCCTGAGCTACGGCGCGGCGATAAACTACCTCATCGACATTCTCCGTCAGATACGCAAAATCAACAGCGGCGAGATGGAAAGAGCAACTTCCGAAAACGTCAAAGTTACGGACAGCAGCGGAAACCCGCTTGCGGACAAGAAGGCTCCCGTATCTGAAAACGCCGAAGCGTCCGAGGAAAAGTAATATCGTCGTTCTGTCCGATAAACCGAAAAGCGTATGGTCAAAATCGGATTGTCCGATAAGATAAACGAAATCAGGCAGGGCAGACGGCAACGGCAAATTCAATAATAATTTAATCGAAACAGGAATATACTCACAAGATTATGGAACAAATGGACAAAACTTACAATCCCGAGTTCGAAAAGCGGATTTACGACTTCTGGCAAAAGGGTAAGTTCTTCGAGGCTCACCCCAACGACGAAAAAGAACCTTTCACCATTATGATGCCTCCTCCCAACATCACGGGACAGCTTCATATGGGACACGCGCTCAACCAGACCATTCAGGATATAATTATACGTTTCAAGAGAATGGCGGGTTATGAAGCGCTTTGGCTTCCCGGCACCGACCATGCGTCCATTGCGACCGAGGTCAAAATCGTCGAGAAGATGAAGAAGGAAGAAGGACTCACCAAAGCCGACGTAGGCAGAGACGGGTTCCTCGAACGCGCATGGGCGTGGAAAGAACAGTACGGTGGAAGAATAGTCGAACAGCTCAAACGTCTCGGCACTTCCTGCGACTGGTCGAAAGAAGCCTTTACAATGGACAAAAACTGCTCGGCGGCGGTTCTCGACGCATTCGTGCGTTACTACAAGAAAGGACTGATTTACCGTGGCGACCGCATAATCAACTGGTGTCCTCATTGCAAAACGGCTTTGTCCGACGCCGAAGTCGATTATTGCGAACAGCAGTCCAACCTGTGGTATTACCGTTATCCCTTCGTCGAGGGTGACGGATATATTACAATTGCGACGACGCGTCCCGAAACAATGCTCGGCGACACCGCCGTTGCAGTCAACCCCAAGGACGAAAAAATGGCGCCTTATGTCGGCAGAATGCTGCGTTTGCCTCTCACCGACAGAATTATCCCTGTTGTTGCGGACGACTACGTCGAAGTCGGTTTCGGTACGGGTGCGGTTAAAATCACGCCTGCGCACGACCCCAACGACTTCGAGCTCGGACTCAGACACAACCTCGAAGTTATCCGCGTAATCGGCGACGACGGCATAATGAACGAGAACGCCGGCAAGTACTGCGGTATGGACAGACTGACTTGCAGAAAAGCAGTCGTCGAAGACCTGAAAGAGCAGGGTTATCTCGAAAAAATCGAGCCGTACGCTCACAACGTCGGTCAGTGCTACCGTTGCGGCGAAACGGTGGAAGCAATCGTTTCCAAACAGTGGTTCGTCAAAATGAAACCGCTTGCCGAACCCGCAATCAAAGCCGTCAAGTCCAAGAAGATAGAGTTCATTCCCAAACGGTTTGAAAAGACGTATTTCAACTGGATGGAAAACATAAAAGACTGGTGCATTTCCCGTCAGCTTTGGTGGGGACACCGCATTCCCGCGTACTATTGCGACGCGTGCGGCGAAATGGTGGTTTCCAAGACCGCTGTCGACACCTGCCCGAAGTGCGGCGCGAAAATGCGTCAGGACGAAGACGTACTTGACACCTGGTTCTCTTCCGCGCTCTGGCCGTTCAGCACTCTCGGCTATCCCAGAAAGAACAAGAACCTCAACTACTTCTATCCGACCAGCGTACTCGTGACGGCTTACGACATCATCTTCTTCTGGGTCGCCAGAATGATATTCAGCGGTATTGAGATGATGAACGAAGTTCCGTTCAGCGAAGTTCTCATTCACGGTATAGTCCGCGACGCCGAAGGCAGAAAGATGTCCAAGAGTCTGGGCAACGGCATCGACCCGCTCGAAATCATCGACAAGTACGGTGCGGACGCACTCCGTTTCTCGCTTGCGACGGGTATTGCTCCCGGCAGCGACACGCGTTTCACCGAAGGCAAAATCGAGAGTTGCAGAAACTTCATCAACAAACTGTGGAACGCAAGCCGTTTCGTAATGATGAATATCCGCGAAGGCGACGACCTGTCTTTCCCGACAAGATTGAACGGTGCGGACAAGTGGATTATGACGCGTCTTAACGACGTAATCAAAGAAGTCACAATCAACCTCAATAAATACGAAATCGGTCTTGCCGCCGCAAAACTTTACGACTTTACGTGGACGGAGTTCTGCGACTGGTACATCGAGATGTCCAAACCATTGCTGTACAGCGACGATGCCAAATTGCATTCTCACGCAATCGCGATGCTCACGCACGTGCTTACGCAGATACTCAAACTGTTGCATCCCTTCATTCCGTTCATCACGGAAGAGATTTACTCCAAATACGCTCCGAAGGGCAGTGTGCTGATGGTGTCCGAATGGCCTGCGTACAACAAGAAGACCGTTTTCCGCAAGGAAGAAAAGAATTTCGAAGGACTGCGCGAAACCATCGTTGCAATCCGCAATATGCGCGCAGAAATGAACGTACCGATTTCCCGCAAGTTCGGAGCGTACGTCATAGCGAAAGACAAGAAATTCATGGCAAGCGCGGCGGGATATATCGAGAAGATGGCGGGTGTAAGTTCCGTCACGTTCGTGGACGACAAGAGCGAAATCACCGAGAAAGTCACATCGGTTGTCACGCACGCCGCAGAAGTTCTCGTTCCGCTCGGAGACCTCATAGATATGGATAAAGAGCGCGAAAGACTGCAAAAAGAAATCGCGCAGGTCGAAGCGGAAATCACGCGCGTCGGCAATCTGCTGAACAACGCGGGATTTGTGTCCAAGGCTCCGCAGAAACTCGTCGACGGCGAACGCGAAAAACTTGCGCGCGCCGAAGAAAAGGCAGCCAAGCTCAAAGAAAAACTCGCCGCACTCGACTGACGAACGCGGCGCGTCGGGGTGAATATGAACATTTTGAAATCGACGCTCAGATACTTTTTCGACAAGGGACCGCAGCTTATGGTTCTCACCATAATCCCGTCCCTGCTTTCGGCGTTGCTGTTTTCGCCCTCGGCGTCGCTTTACTATCTGATGTCCTACCGCAACCTGCACGCCGACCATTTCGCCGAACTTTACAGCGATATGCATTTCCTGCCGTTCAACATTTTCTATCTCGGAATAATCGGATTTGTGTTGTACGTGCTGGTGCTTGCCCTTCTGTTCGGAATTGTCGACAGGCATATGAGAATAGGGGAGTTTACCATTTCCTTCCGCCGCGCCAAAACGCGCATCAACTACAACATTCTGACCGCAATCAAATTCTCGGTTGTGTTCTCGGTTGTGTTCCTGCTCGGCGACCTTCTTCTCACCGCGCTTTACTACCTCTGGGCGGTGGTGTTCGGTTCGGGTGCCGCGTGGCTGGTGTTCTCGCTGTTCTCGTGGTTGCTCGTTTACTTCTGCGTGCTGTTCTTTGCCGCGGCAATGCTGTTGTGGTCTCCGTTTATGCTGCATACGGGACTCAGAACTTACGACGCTTTCCGTATGGGCTGGCGTCAGATGTCCGGCAAAATTCTGAAAAGCATGCTCACGCTGTTCGTCGTGGTTGCGCCTCTGCAAATCATAATGATAATCGTGGGGTCGCTGACTTCAAACCTCGTCGCAAGAGTTATCCTCGACGGGCTGGCGTACGCTATAGTTCTCCCGTACTACGTCATTCTGATGTACAACGTTTTCTATGACGTAACGGGTACGGAACGTATGGACTTGCAAAAAGTCGACATATGGTCCAAAAAAATCAAAAAGTTCAAAAAGGACTGATTTCAGGGTTTATCTGTCCTTTGCGTGAGATAAACTTCACAATGTGAGGAAGTATGGAATTCAAATACTCATTGTCCCTGTTGTTTTCCAACATGGGATACGTGCTTAAAATTCTGGGTTGGGTGGTAGCCTGTCTGCTCATTACGGCTTGTATCGGAGCGGCGGTGCTCATTCCCACTTTCAACGCGCTTGCGGAAGACCCCGAGGTTGCGAGCAACGCCTCGGCGTTTGCCGAAGACGTGCAGTCTTTCCTCGACGGTGAAATCAGCATAAGCTCTTTCCTGCAACGTGCTGCCGCCGACCTTTCGTCGCTCGCATACGCGGTTACCGACTCCGCGGGACTTCTTGCCGCAATAATAATTCTGTGTATTTTCCTGTACTGTCTATATACGTTCCTGATATACACAAGTTACTATCCGACAAGCTACATCGTCAACCAGCTTATGTCGTCCAATATGCGCATAGGTCTTGCCGCGTCGCTTGCAATGAACTTCAAAACTTCGGTCAGGTTTGCGGCGTGCAGAGTGTCGATTGCAGTTCCGATTGACATCGTGCTGGTTGCAATTTCGGGCGGAGTGTTTGCGGGGCTCTTTCAGGCAATAGGACTGTTCGCGCTGCCTATCACGCTTGCGCTTGCCGTATTCCTTTTCTCCATGCGCGCGACAATGCTTGCAGGTTGGCTTCCCCGTATGCTGTTCAATCCCGACGAGAGCATATACACCGCGTTTGCACGCAGTTTGCGCAGTGTAAAACTCAACATCAAAGGACTTTCGAAAGCCTTTGTAATCACTTTCTTCTCGACCTACGCAATCGTCGCGGGGTTCAGCATTCCGACCTTCGGGCTTATCATCATTGTCGTTCCGTCCATCAACTATTTCCTGCTCAGGGTTATAGAACTTGTGGGCTACTACAAGATGAACGGAATGAGCTTCTACACCGACGCCGCAAACGTCGTGGATACCGTCGAATTCGGTTACAGAAAAGAAAATCAAACGCAGTTGCCGCAGGACGTTATGGGTTATGCCGATACGGATTATGCGGTTGACGCATACAAAGAAAAAATTTCGTTCAAAGAGCACGAAAGAGCAGAGGACGACAAAGACGCCCCGCAAGAGTAAACAGGAGGCTAGAAATGAAGAAGTACAGAATGTTTTTCGGCTGGTGGAAAGTCGCGTTGATTGCGCTTGTCATACTTGCAGGCGCGGTGATAGTGGTTCTTGACGCCGTGATGATTTCGGGTGCAGTTCCGAAACTCGAAACCGCCAACAAAGCCGTTGCAGGCGTGTCGCTTGCCGCCGCGGCGCTCGTAGCCGTTGCCGCGGGATTGTTGCTGTTCAACAGTTACTACAAACTCGACAGCGAAGAGTTCTGCATAATGCTCGGATTTTTCCCCGACAAAATCGAGTATTCGGACATTCACAGAATTGCTGTGAACGCCGAAACGAAAGAGGTGTTCGTGTTCTGTAAAAAAGAAAACGCAGAGGAGTATTCCGTGCGGCTCAATCTCAATGCGGCAAAGTCGCAGGAGTTGCTCGGCGAACTCACGGACAAGTGTCCTTTCGCGGTTGTGGAAACCTTCCAACCGCCCGAAAAGAAAAAGAAAAAATAAAAAGCATAAAGCCTGTTTGACAACGGGCTTTCGTCATATTACGGGTTTTATTTATGAATTTTGAACAACTAAACGTTGACATCGACGCATTCGTTCCTTTTGACCTTGCGCTCAAAGACTTGTTGCGCGAATATTTGCAGGGCAGCGATTACGTCGGCAGCGACTATTCTTATTACGCATTCATCAACTGGTTTGAAAAGGGCGAATATCTTGCCGCGGGCGACGTGCTTTATCTGCGCGCTTACGTCGACGACGGAATGTATTACTGGCCGCCGCTCATAAAAAAAGACAGTCCCGTTACGGTGACGCAAGCGGTTGCCGCGCTTCCCGACGACGTTTCGTTTGCCTTCTGCACCGAGAGTTTTATAAGCGAAACTTACGGCGGCTATTATATTTATACGCACCGCGACTGGGCGGAGTATATCTACAAGGCGGAAGATTTCATAGCCTTGTCGGGTAAACGCTATCACGCGAAACGCAACCACATTGCCAAGTTTCAAAAGGCGTATTCTTCCTCGATGTCGCCGATTACCGCAGACGATATGCAGGATATCGCGGCATTTGAAAAGGAGTGGCTGGAAGCAAAGGCGTTCGAGGGCGGAGCGGAAGAGAGCGCGGACAGAGAAAGCGCAATAGTGAAAGGCTGGTTGCAGGCGGTGCTTGCGGGAGAACTTGTCGGCGACGTATTGCGTGTCGACGGCAAAATCGCAGGCATAGCCATAGGCGAAATAACACCGTCGGGCAACGCAATCGAAATGTACGAAAAAGCCGATATATCTTATGAGGGTGTGTACAGCTATCTCGCGCACGAGTTTGCGGCGCGCAATTTTTCGGGTTGCAAGTACATAAACCGTCAGGAAGATATGGGACTTGAAGGTCTGCGCAAATCCAAGCTCAGCTACTATCCCGAATTTCTTTTGGAAAAGTACGTTCTGAAACCCGCAAAACACGTATCCGACTGCTATGCCGCGCGTACGGGAAAACTCTTTTCGAAAGAAGTGCAAAAAGTCAAACTTCCCGCCGATAAATACAAGATAAGACAACTCAAAGACGAGGAGTTCGACGAGGTCTACGGTTTCCTCGAAAGGGAGAGAGAGAGACTGAAAAACAAGCTGTTTTTCCTCAATTACACCCCCGAGGAACTGCACGGAGTTCTGCGCGACGGCTATATGGCGGGCGCGTTCGTGGACGGTGAACTTGCCGCGACCTGCGCGGTTGACTTTGACCGCGAATACGGCGACAAACTCGCTCAAATCTGCGGCGAGCAAAAGGGCAGACAATATTACGAGTTCAGCGGCATTATGACGGCAAGAAAGTTCCGTGGAATGGGCGTTTCTTCCGCGCTTTGCAAACACGTGATGCAAAAAGCCGTTGAAACGCTGTCGCCTTGCGTTTTGTGTGCGGTGGTGCAGTTCGACAACGCTCCGTCGCTCAACAATCTAAAAAAACTCGGTTTCGACGCCGTCACGACAAAGCCGTACAAGGAATATACGTTCACTTATCTCGTCAAAGAGATTTGATTGGAAAAGACGCTTCAAACAAATTAACCCGCACAGAATGCGGGTTTTTGCATTTTTCGCCAACGTTTGTTCAGAGCGTATGAGTTGATTTTTATAGTTTCGCCCGATTGTATTTTTTGATTTTCTGTGAGTGCCGATATGGTTTTTGCGGATTTGTCAGGGGAGTGTGCTACATACTTTGCGACGGAATGTGCGCCATATAGTGTAGATTATATTTTCTCTTGCGGGATTTTCGTTTGACTAATGCGCGCGTAAATAATATAATATGCCTCGTACGAGGTATTTATGGTTAAACTTTTCAATCAAAAAATGTATTATCAAGGCGGCAGTATTCATCCCGCAGACGGCGCAAACGTTCCCCTTTCCAAAAAAGGTACGATTGCGGCATCCGTGCTTTCCGTGCACAATTCGTCGGGTGACGACTCCGCACTCCGCATCCGTTTCGACGCTATGGCGTCCCACGACATCACGTACGTCGGTATCATTCAGTCCGCTCGCGCAAGCGGTCTCAAAGAATTCCCCATTCCGTACGTGCTCACCAACTGCCACAACAGTCTTTGCGCGGTAGGCGGAACCATCAACGAAGACGACCACGTTTTCGGTCTTTCCGCAGCGAAGAAGTACGGCGGTATTTACGTGCCTGCAAACGTTGCGGTCATTCACAGCTATATGCGCGAAATGTTTGCCGCTCCCGGCAAAATGATACTCGGCAGCGACAGCCATACGCGTTACGGTGCAATCGGCACCATGGCAATCGGCGAGGGCGGACCCGAACTAGTCAAACAGCTTTTGGGACGTACATACGATATTGCTTACCCCAAAGTCATTGCCGTCGAACTCAAAGGAGAAGTTCGTAAGGGCGTAGGTCCTCAGGACATCGCGCTTGCAATCATAGGAAAAGTTTTTGCGGACGGTTTCGTCAAGAACGCCGTGCTCGAATTCGTCGGCGACGGCATTGACGCGCTTTCCGTCGAATTCCGCAACGGTATCGACGTTATGACCACCGAAAGCGCCTGCCTGAGCTCTATATGGCGCACCGACGAAAAGGTGAGAGAATACCTCGCCGCATACGGCAGAGAAAACGAGTTCAGAATGCTTGCTCCCGAAGAAGGCGCGCTTTACGACGCGGGTATCGTCGTCGAACTCGACAAAGTCGAACCGATGATTGCGTTGCCTTTCCACCCCTCCAACGTTTACAAACTCGCGGACCTCATCGCAAACCCCGAAGAAATCCTTTCCAAGGTCGAGAAAGACGGTTGCAAGCTGCTCGGTCTTAAAGAAGGCGCGTTCCGTCTTACCGACAAAATCAAAGACGGCAAAATCGTGGTTTCGCAGGGCGTCATCGCAGGTTGCGCAGGCGGCATTTACGACAACGTTGCGACCGCCGCAAACATACTCAAAGGCAAGAACGTCGGCAGCGGTGCGTTCAACCTCACCGTATATCCCGGCAGTCAGCCCACCAACCTTGCTCTCGTCAAAAACGGAGTGGTTGCAAGCCTCATCGAAAGCGGTGCGGTGCTCAAACCCTGTTTCTGCGGTCCTTGTTTCGGAGCGGGCGACGTTCCGTGCAACAACGGCTTTTCTATCCGTCACACTACGCGTAACTTCGAAAGAAGAGAAGGTTCCAAGCCTTCCGAAGGTCAGATTGCGTCCGTCGCGCTTATGGACGCCCGTTCAATTGCGGCGACTGCGGCAAACGGCGGTGTGCTGACTTCCGCGCTCGGATACGATTACGACGAAGAATTCGCGCCTTTCAGATATTATCCGCAGGCTTACGATTCCAGAGTTTACAACGGTTTCGGCAAGGCTCAACCCGACGCCGAACTCGTGTACGGTCCGAACATTACGGATATTCCCGCAATCGAACCCTTGAAAGAAAACCTCGCACTCAAACTCTGTTCCGTTATCAACGACCCCGTGACCACCACGGACGAACTCATACCTTCGGGCGAAACTTCTTCCTACCGCAGCAATCCTCTCCGTCTTGCGGAATTTGCATTAAGTCGTAAAGACCCCGCATACGTCGGACGCTCCAAGAGCGTGCGCGACGGCGACAACGCCGATATAGCCGCCGCGGCAAAGGTTGCGGGCATAAAAGGCGAAATCGGTACGGGCAGCGCAGTGTTTGCAGTCAAACCCGGTGACGGCAGCGCACGCGAACAGGCGGCAAGTTGTCAGAGATTTTTGGGCGGCGGAGCAAACATCGCTCGCGAGTACGCCACAAAACGTTACCGCAGCAACCTTATCAACTGGGGTATGCTTCCTCTGCTCAACTCCGATACGGAGTTCGAACTCGGCGACATCGTGTTCATCGAGAACGTCAGAGAGTTCGTTGCAAGCGGCGCGGCAAGCGTAAACGCAAAACTCGTCCGCGACGGAAAGGTCAGCAACATCGAATTGCGTATGGACGTGCTCACCGACACCGAAAAACAGATTATTCTGGACGGTTGCCTGATAAATTACTACAAACACGACAGAGCCTGACAGGAGAGATAAAATGCCTATTACGCAATTTCTGGAACACAACGCCGACAATTTCGGCGACGAAGTGTGCCTTGTCGAGATAAACCCCGAACTTAAAGAAAAACACAAGATGACGTGGAAGGACTATTCGCTTGTCGAAGTCACTCCCGACGAAGAACACCGCAGAGAAATGACGTGGCGTCAGTTCGACGAAAGCGCGAACAGATTTGCCAACCTGCTGTTGTCGAAAGGTCTGCGCAGGGGAGAGAAAGTCGGCATTCTGCTGATGAACTGTCTCGAATGGCTGCCCATATACTTCGGCATTCTGAAAGCGGGCGGACTTGCCGTTCCTCTCAACTACCGTTATACCGCGGACGAAATCAAATATTGTCTCGACCTTGCCGACGTATCCGTTCTGGTGTTCGGCAAAGAGTTCATCGGACGTGTTGAGTCCGTTTTCGGCGAACTCGACAAAATCGAAGGTATGCTTTTCGTCGGCGAAGATTGCCCCACGTTTGCGGAGAGTTACGAAAAACTCATCGAAACGGCTTCTACCGCGCGTCCCGACGTCCGAATTTCCGACGAAGATTATTCCGCGATATACTTTTCTAGCGGAACGACGGGATTCCCGAAGGCAATTCTCCACCGCCACAAAGCACTCGTTCACGCGGCGAAAGTGGAGCAGAACCACCATTCTCAAACGCACGACGACGTCTTCCTTTGCATTCCTCCGCTTTATCATACGGGCGCGAAAATGCACTGGTTCGGCAGTCTGTTGAGCGGAAGCCGCGCCGTTTTGCTGAAAGGCGTGACGCCCAGATGGATTTTGCAGACCGCCTCCGACGAACAGGCGACCATCGTCTGGCTGCTCGTACCGTGGGCGCAGGATATACTCGACGCAATCGACAGCGGCGAAATCAACCTTGCCGATTACGATTTGTCCAAGTGGCGTCTTATGCACATCGGAGCGCAACCCGTTCCGCCCAGCCTTATACAGCGTTGGAAAAAGGTGTTCCCGAACCATCAGTACGACACCAACTACGGACTGAGCGAAAGCATAGGTCCCGGTTGCGTACATCTCGGAGTGGAAAACATCGATAAAGTCGGCGCAATAGGCAAAGCGGGTTACGGTTGGCAGACCCGTATCGTCGACGAAAACCGCAATGACGTAAAGCGCGGCGAAGTCGGTGAACTTGCCGTCAAAGGCGACGGGGTTATGGTGTGCTACTACCACGACGAAAAGGCGACCGAAGCCGTACTCGGCGACGGTTGGCTGTTTACGGGCGATATGGCGCGCGAGGACGAAGACGGGTTTATTTATCTGGTCGACAGAAAGAAAGACGTCATAATTACGGGCGGTGAAAACCTTTATCCCGTTCAGATTGAAGATTTTATCCGTTCGTGCGAAGCTGTCCGCGACGTTGCAGTCATAGGAATGCCCGACGAACGCCTAGGAGAAATCGCCGCCGCAATCGTCGAACTCAAACCCGAATACTCTGATTGGACGGAAGACAAAATCAACGCGTTCTGTGCGGCGTTGCCCAGATACAAACGCCCCCGCAAGGTCATTTTCGACAAAGTGCCGAGAAACCCCACGGGTAAAATAGAGAAACCGAAACTTCGCGAAAAGTATTGCGGCGAAGAAAGTCTTGTCGAAGTTCAGGTGACGAGATAACGCGTTGTCCGCTCGTGCGGAAATCCAAAGAATTTACATTTAAGGACGGAAATATGAAAAAACTAATGCTCGGAAATGCAGCAATAGCAAGAGGCGCGTACGAAGCAGGCGTGAGAGTAGTGTCTGCTTACCCCGGAACGCCCTCGACCGAAGTCAGCGAATGCATCGCGGCTTACGACGAAGTTTACGCTGAATGGGCGCCCAACGAAAAGGTGGCGTTCGAAGTCGCGGTAGGTGCCTCTTTTGCGGGTGCACGCAGTATGGTGTGTATGAAACACGTCGGCGTCAACGTAGCGGCAGACCCCATGTTCACCGCGGCGTATACGGGCGTAAACGGCGGTCTTGTCATACTTGCGGCGGACGACCCCGGTATGCACAGCTCCCAGAACGAACAGGATACGCGCTTTTACGCAAGAAGCGCGCATATCCCCATGCTAGAACCTTCCGACAGTCAGGAAGCCAAAGAGTTCACGAAACTCGCGTTCGAACTGTCCGAAAAATACGACACCCCCGTGTTCCTCCGCACGACCACCAGACTTGCGCACTCGCAAAGCCTTGTCGAAGAGGAAGACAGAGTGGAAGTTCCTCTCAAACCTTACGTCAAAGACGTGGCAAAATATACGATGATGCCGTCGTCGGCAATCGGCAGACACGTTGTCGTCGAAGCGCGTGAAAACCGTCTTGCCGCGGACGTCAACGGATTTGACATCATACGCGAAGAAATGGGCGACACGTCGCTCGGTATCGTTTGCAGCGGCGTTGTGTACGAATACGTAAAAGAGGCGTTGCCCCAAGCGTCCGTGCTCAAACTCGGTATGGTTTATCCGCTTGCAATCGACCGCGTCCGTGCGTTTGCCGCAAAAGTCAAACGTCTTGTCGTCGTCGAAGAGCTCGAACCTTTCTTTGAAAATCAACTCAAAGCCAACGGCATCGCCTGCGAAGGCAAGAACCTGTTCTCCAAACAGGGCGAACTTTCCGTTGCCATTATCCGCGAAAAACTGCTCGGCGAAAAACTCAACGTCGAAAAACAGGATTTGCCCGTGCGTCCTCCCGTTATGTGCGCAGGCTGTCCTCACCGCGGCGTGTTCTACGTGCTCAGCAAACTGAAACTCACCGTATCCGCGGACATCGGTTGCTATACGCTGGGCGCACAACCTCCGCTTTGCGCGGTTGACACCGTCGTGTGTATGGGCGCAAGCGTGGGTATTGCTCACGGTTTCGAAAAGGCAATAGGCAGAGAACAGTCCAAGCACACCGTAGCGGTCATCGGCGACAGCACGTTCATTCACAGCGGTATTACGGGACTTATCAACGCTGTCTACAACAAGAGCAACATAACGCTTATCATTCTCGACAACTCCACCACGGGTATGACGGGACATCAGCAGCACCCCGCAACGGGTCTTACGCTCAAACAGGAACCCGCCAAAATCCTCGACATCGTTGCGCTTTGCAAGACGGTGGGTTGCGACAGCGTGCGTGTAGTCGACAGCTACGACCTTGCCGCGGTTGAAAAAGCCGTCAAGGAAGAAGTCGCAAGCGACGGCGTGTCCGTCATCGTCGCAAAACGTCCCTGCGCGTTGCTCGACAAGAATTATCCCGCTCCCTGCACGATTTCCGATTGCAGAAAGTGCGGTATGTGTTTCAAACTCGGTTGCCCCGCAATCGAGAAACAGGAAGACGGTTCCGCGCGTATCAACGCGTCGCTGTGCGTAGGTTGCGGACTTTGCGAAAAGGTCTGCAAGTTCGGCGCAATCAAGGAGGGCAGAAAATGAAAGCTAACATTCTCATCGTAGGCGTAGGCGGGCAGGGAACTCTGCTCGCGTCCAGAATACTCGGCGCGCTTGCCGCACTTGACGGAAGCGACTGCAAACTCAGCGAAATCCACGGAATGTCCCAAAGAGGCGGCAGCGTTGTTACCAACGTCAAAATCGCGCCCAAAGTCACAAGCCCGATTATCGGACTGCGCGACGCGGACATTATCCTTGCCTTTGAAAAACTCGAAGCGTTGAGATACACCAACTATCTCAAAGAGGGCGGAACAATCGTTGTAAACGAACAGGAAATTCTTCCTATGCCTGTAATCACGGGTGTCAGAAAATATCCCGAGAACATCGTTTCCGAACTCGAAAAACGCGCGGGCAAAGTCATTGCCGTCGACGCAATCGCAATCGCTGAAGAACTCGGCAACGTCAAGACCGTCAACGTCATTATGATAGGCGCGCTTGCAAAGAGCCTCGGCATTCCGTTCGAACAAATCGACGCCGCGCTCAAAGCCGCAGTCAAACCCAAACTGTACGATATGAACCGTGTGGCTCTCGAAAGAGGTTACAACCTGTAAGAGCCTTTTGTAAGGTGGAATATGAAATATTTTGACGAGAAAATCGAAACAATGTCCCGCGAGGAGATGCGGGAGTTGCAATCCGCAAGACTTGTAGACCTTGTGGCGAGAATGTACGCAAACGCGCCTTATTACCGCGCCAAAATGGACGCGGCAGGCGTAAAACCCGAAGACATCAAAAGTATCGACGACATAACCAAACTGCCTTTTACCACAAAAGCGGATCTTCGTGCAAACTATCCTTTCGGGTGTTTTGCGGCTCCCAAAAGTGAAATAGTGCGTGTTCATGCGTCCAGCGGAACGACCGGCAAACTCACCGTAGTAGGTTACACTAAACGCGACCTTGAAGATTGGGCGACTTGTGCCGCACGCGCTCTTGCAATGGCAGGTTGCGACCAGAACGACGTTGTGCACGTGTCCTACGGTTACGGACTTTTCACGGGTGGTCTCGGACTGCATTACGGCTCTGAACTTCTCGGCGCAATGACCGTTCCCGCGTCCGCAGGCAACACAATGAGACAGATTGCGTTGCTCAAAGATTTCGGTGCGACAACGCTTGCATGTACGCCTTCTTACGCAATGGTTATCGGCGAGGAAATCGCAAAAGCGGGACTTGATTTGTCCGATTTCAAACTTAAACGCGGTATTTTCGGTGCAGAACCTTGGTCGGACGATATGAAACGCGAGATTGAACGCAAACTTGGTATAGAGGCGTTCGACATTTACGGACTGTCCGAAATAAGCGGTCCCGGCGTTTCGATGAGCTGCGGCGGCGACTGGGGATTACACGTTATGGAAGACTTCTTCTATCCCGAAATCGTCGACCCCGAAACCCTGCAACCCGTTCCCGACAAGACGGACGGCGAACTCGTGTTCACCACGCTCAACAAGCAGGGCATTCCGCTTATCCGTTACCGTACGCGCGATATCAGCGCACTCAATCACGAAGTGTGTTCGCATTGCGGAAGAACTCTCGTCAGAATGAAACGCGTAAGCGGCAGAACGGACGATATGCTGATTATCCGCGGCGTCAACGTGTTCCCGTCGCAGATTGAGTCCGTACTTATGAACATCAAGGAAATCGTAGGTTCTCACTACCAGATTATCGTCGACAGAGTGGGCAACCTCGACACTATGGAAATTCAGGTCGAACTTGCGCCCGAAGTGTTCTCCGACGAGGTCAAGAAAATAGAAGAAATCCGCCGTCACATCGAACACGATATGATGGGCAACCTCGGCGTAGGCGCGAAAATCACGCTTGTTTCGCCTGACAGCTTGCCTCTTTCCACGGGCAAGACGGTTCGTATTATCGACAACCGCAAGAAATAAGGAGGAAATTATGCTCGTAAACCAAATCGCCGTGTTTCTCGAAAACAGACAGGGCAGACTGCATTCGATGCTCAGCGCACTTTCCGAAGCGGGTATCAACGTCGAAAGCCTGAACATTGCCGACACCAAGGATTTCGGCATTGTCAGAATGGTGACCGACGACAACAAAAAAGCAGTCGAAGCTTTGAACAACGCGGGATTTACAACCGCATCTACCGACCTTATCGGTATCGAGGTTCCCGACGTTCCCGGTTCGCTTACCGACACTCTCGGAATGCTGAGCCGTGAGGGCGTAAACCTCGAATACGTTTACTCCTATTCGCGCAAAGGCGGAAAAGCGCTCATACTTTTCAAGACCGACGACGTCGAACGCGCGGAAAAGCTTTTGAAGTAAAAGCGGTTATAAAACCTGTTGAAGTAAAATTCGGACAGAATAATTCGCGCAGTCAAATGGAGTGCGGATTACGCAAACCCTTGCTTTAATTGCGCACTATCGGCTGACAGACGGCATACAATATCCCTTGAAGCGGGTTCCGCGGGAGGGAACGTTGAAACTGTCTGTCACTGTCGATTTGAACGTAATCCGCAACAATCTGTACCGTATTCGCGAAAGCACGGGCAGAGAAATTCTGCTTATGGTAAAAGCGGACGGCTACGGACACGGAATGACCGAGGTTGCCGAGGCTACTTCCGACATTGTTGCGATGTTCGGTGTTGCGACCGTTGAGGAAGGTGCTGAACTTCGTGCGGCGGGGATTGAAAAAGGTATTCTCACCGCCATATGCACGCCGTCCGAACTCCCGCGAGCCGCAGAATGCGGACTTACGGTTGCCGTTGCCGACGACGGACTGCTTGACGCTCTTGCGGAGTACGCAAAAACGCACACGCCGCCTGATTTTCACGTCAAACTCGACACGGGAATGCACCGACTTGGGTTCGACTGCTCCCGAGCAAAGGAAATCGTCGCAAGACTGAAAGCGGAAGGATTGCGCCCGTCAGGGTGTTATTCGCATATGAGGTCGGCGGACAGCGGACAAGCGGCGGTATTCGGCGAAGCGGCAGAGATTTTCTCGGCGGCGTTTCCCGAAGCGGTTATGCACCTTGCGTCGTCTTCGTCCGTTTCGGACGAACGCAACCTGTTCGATATGGTTCGCATAGGACACGCGGCGTACGACGGTGCAATGCGCGTCACAAGCCGTGTGATTGCGGCAAGGCGCGTAAAGCGCGGCGAATGTGTGGGATACGGCAACAACCGCGTTGACAAGGACTGCAACATCGCCGTCGTGTTCGGCGGATATTTTGACGGAATAAGACGCGAAAGTCCGTCGTCTGTGATTATACGCGGCAGAAAATGTGCTACCGTCGGAACGGTGTGCATGGATATGTTTGCCGTCGATACGGGCGATTTTCTTGCAGAGGACGGCGAGGAAGTCGTTTTGCAGGGCGCGGAACTTACGGCGCGCGAAGTCGCCGACCAAAGAAATACAATCGATTATACGGTTATGACGGGGTGGCACGGCAGAACCGAAAGGATTTACGTTTATGACGAAAGCGGAAGCCAGAAGACTTGCGAAATCGCGTATTGCGAAGATGAGTGAAGCGGAAAAGGAGTGGGCGAGCGGTGCAATCACCGACGCGCTTACTTCGCTTGACGCGTTCAGAAAATGTAAATCGCCTTTTGTTTTCCTGTCATCACCCGAAGAACCCGACACTCACGAAATAGTGGGACTTTTGCTTGCGCTCGAAAAGAACGTTTCCGTTCCGCGCGTCCGCGGCGGTGAAATGGACGCCGTTGCGATTACGCCGTACTCCGATTTTCGAACCAACAAGTGGGGAATACTCGAACCTGCGGGCGGCAGACTTGCAATAGACTGCGACCTTGCCATAGTGCCTATGGTTGCGTTTGACGGATTGAAAAGAGCAGGACACGGCAAAGGCTATTACGACAAGTTTTTCGCAGAACACCCCGACTGCAAAAAGATAGGCATTGCTTTCGACTGTCAGCGTGTCGAGGGTTTGGAGTGCGAAGCACACGATGTTATGATGGATGCGGTTGTCACCGAAAAGGACATAATACCCGCGCCGAAAGTTGCCGTCAAAAATCAGTTCGGAGGTGAAGAATGCGAATAATCAGCGGAAAATACCGGGGGAAAAGGCTGTTTGCTCCCGCAGACGACAGCGTTCGTCCCACCACCGACAGAATTAAAGAAACCGTTTTCAACATCATTCAATGGAAAGTAAGCGGCGCCAAAGTCCTGGATTTGTTCTGCGGCAGCGGCGCACTCGGCATAGAATGCATATCGCGCGGCGCGGACGAAGTTATTTTCGTGGACAAAAGCCGTGACAGCGTCGAACTCACCAAAGAAAATCTCAAAGGAATTGACGGGAATTATCGCGTCGTGAACAATGATTTTCTCAACGTTCTCCGTGCGGGAACAAGCAAGTTCGACATCATTTTCATTGACCCGCCTTACAAAAGCGGACTGGGTGAACTTGCGGTGCAAGCCGTTTTCGAATGCGACAGACTTTCGGACGGCGGCACGGTGGTTTACGAACATTCGACGGAACTTCCGTATGTCAACGCAGACGACACTTTGGCGGTACGCACCAAGAAAATGGGGTCTGTGACGGTTGAGTTCATAAAGGAAAAAACCGTCGGAATGGCAACGGGAAGTTTTGACCCCGTGACCAAAGGTCACGAAGCCTTGATAGAACGCGCGCTTTGTGACTTTGACGAGGTCGTGGCGGCGTGTCTTGTCAATCCCGACAAGAAGTATATGTTCACCCCCGAAGAGCGCGTAAAGCTCATTGAAGCGGCTTTTTCGGGCAATCCGAGAGTTTCGGCACTGTATTCGGAAGATACGGCGGTAGACGTTGCAAAGCGCATAGGCGCAACCGCACTCGTAAGAGGCGTTCGCAACGAGCGGGACGAAGCGTACGAAAAAGAAATGGCGGACTACAACCGCGAAAGAGGGGTTGAAACCGTAATTTACGACCTTGCAGATTTCAAGGAACTGTCGTCGACCGCCGTACGCGAACAGCTCAAAAACGGAGACTTCCATTCCTTGCCCGCGTATGCTATAATCAAAGCGCAGGATATTATGAGGAACAAAAAATAAAAGGGGAGCGCGAAAGCGCGTTGAATTATGGAAACAATCGATATGCTCATCAACGAAATCGAAAGCGAAGTGCTCAAAGCAAAGCGCGCCACGTTCAGCGCAACCGACATTGTGATAAACAGACAGGTTATGCTGGATTTGATAACTCGTTTCCGCGCAAGCTATTCCATTGTTTTGAAAGAGGCGGAACAGATTAAGAAAGAGCGCGACGATATTCTTGCAAAAGCCGAAGCCTACGCCAACAAGACCATGGATGCCGCAGAACAGAACGCAAGAGCGTTGATGTCCGAAACGGAAGTGCTCAAAAAGGCAACAATCGAAGCGCAGGCAATGCGCGCGGAAGCCGAAGAGAACTACCGCAAAATGGACTACGAAGCGCGTTCGCTTGCCTTCAACATTCTCGATACCGCGGAGAAGTCAATCAAAGAGGGCTTGGGCGTAATCAACGACCGCAAACGCAAACTTATAGAGGATTAATAATGGAAAATTTTGATCGTATAGATGAATTACAAGAATTACTGAACACGGACATATTTTCTAAAAATTTTTTTTTAGAGTATATTAATTCAGTTAATATATGGGCAAATGTTGATAAAAAGACTATTAAATTTATAAGAAAAACGCTTTGTGGTTCAAATATAATCGGTGACTTTTTCAAATTGTCAAGTGTCCAATTTCATGGTAGCGTTGATTGTAACATAACAAATTTTTCTAGTTTAATCAACACAAATAATGATCAATTGTATAATGCAAAGATGGAATTATATGTTGATCAAAACGAAATCTTAAATAGAGTAAAATATTCATTTTGTGTAAATAAACCAAAAATTGAAAATATTATTGAAAATTGTTTAAGAGCTAGAATTAACTCGGTAAAAAAGTCGACAAAAGCACTAAACAAAATTAATTTGTATCTGAACCAAGTGTATAGTACTCATTGGTTATCTATATTTATGGGAGTATTTAAAGAGTTAGGTGCAACGAAATTAACTAGAGATGGTGCATTAATTATGCTTTTTAAAGCACTGCAAACAGGCCGTTTTATAGGAGATTTCGATGAAATGGGTATGGATATAGATATTCAAGCGTCATCGCATTGTATAGATATGAGATCGGCAAATGGTCTAGAAATTAATATTGATTTGTTGCTTGACAACATGATTGAGGCAGCTATTAATTAGTTTTAGACAAAAGAAAAAGCGGTATCAACGATACCGCTTTTGGTGCGGCCACCGAGACTTGAACTCGGACGGTCGTCCCATACGCCCCTCAAACGTACGCGTCTGCCAGTTCCGCCATGGCCGCACAGTGATGATATTATATTGCGCCTAAGAAATTTTGTCAACGGTTTTGGGGGCAAAAAGTCAACATTTTTCTTACGAGAATATATATGTATATGAGCCTGTCGCCAAAATGCATAAACGGCCTTGCGGCTGTGGTTGCCGAAACGCTGATAAAAGACAAAACCGACGAGGAAATTGCGCTCATTTTGCACTTTCTTAACCTCGTGTCTTTCAATATGAGAACGTATTCGTACGTTCCGAAAGAAAAGAAGTGAGAAACGGGAATTTGCCTAACCCAAAATTACAGTAACTTGAACAAATTGCAACTTGAAAATATTACTTTAATAATACTGCTTTAACATTTTGCGACGGACAAAGGTAAATGAAAATTGCGATAGAATATATTGCGGACAGAAAAAAGCCTTCCGGGTTTCGGAAGGCTTTTGTGTTGTTTATTGAGTATCGGGTCTTTACATCTTTGCGATATAATCGGAAAGAGCAGTGAAGATAACGCCGAGACCGTATGCGCCTGCATCGGGATAGCCGATGGACTTTTCGCCGACTGTGCCGGCTCTGCCGAGTTTTGCAACGACGGTTTTGGTGCTTTCCGCGCCTGCGACTGCGGCTTTTGCGCCGAGTGCTATACCGTCACGCAGAGACTTGCCGTCTTTTGCCGCTTGTTCGAGAGCGTCTGCACAGGGTTTCAAAGCGTCGACCAGAGTCTTGTCACCGACGACCGCGCCTTTGCCGAAGGACTTTTTGCCCGTTTCGTAAACGCCCGTATTCGCAGCTTGGAAGATTTCGGCGAGTTCGGCAAGGTTGATTTTTTCTTTGCCGTCCGCAGCTTTACCCGCATAACGGAACGCGCTTCCCCAGATGGGACCGCTTGCGCCGCCGCAGTATTCCATAATGATTTCGCTGCAGCTCTTCAGGAATGCGCCGATGTCCGCTTTGTCACGGGTTGCCCATTCTTTTTTGAGTTGTTTGAAACCTTTTGCAATGCTCATGCCGAAGTCGCCGTCGCCCATTTTGTCTGCGTCGCAGAAGGGGACTTCGTTTTCGATGATGACGTCCGCCATCTTTTCGACAATCTGCACAAACGCCGCGGTGTTGATGGTTTCGTCGACTACGGGTTTGCCTTTGACTTCGTACACGGCTGCTTTCTTCGCCGCTTTTGCCGCTTTCTTGTCGGCTTTGTCGGCGGCTTTCGCATCGGTGTGCTCTGCGGGAGTTACGCCGAGAGCCTTGGCGATTGCTTTCATGGCTTCGACTGCGGCCTCCGCCTGTTCGCTCATTGCGCCGCCCCAGCTGAGTGCGGGTGCGGAAACGGGGTAGTCGATGAGAGATTTGAGTTCGCTGTCGACTTTGAGGATTGTGACGGACGCGCCTGCCATGTCAATGGACGTCATATAGTTGCCGACCAAAGTCTTGTGAATGGAAATGCCAGCCTTTTCGAGCTCGTTGCTTACGGAGTTGTTGAAAAGGTAGAGTTCCATAAGAGGAGTTGCGCCGAAACCGTTGATGAGCAGGGCAACTTCGTCGCCTTTCTTTGCGCCGAGATCATCGAGCAGGTCTTTGACGATGCGTTTTGCAAGCTGGTCTGCGGTCTGGAGTTTCTCGGTCTTTCTGCCGGGTTCGCCGTGAATGCCGACGCCGAATTCGATTTCGTCTTCACCGATTTCGAAAATAGGGGTTCCTTTGGCGGGAGGAGTGCAGGAAGAAAGAGCAAAACCGAAAGAACGGACGTTTTCGATTGTTCTGTTGGCAACGGCTTTGACTTCTTCGAGGGATTTGCCCTGTTCAGCCGCCGCGCCCGCGATTTTGTGCACGAAAACTGTGCCCGCAACGCCACGACGTCCGACGGTGTAGAGGGAGTCTTTGACGGCGATATCGTCGTTGACGTAAACGGCGTCGACTTTGATGCCGTCTTCTTCCTTGGCGAGTTCTGCCGCATTGTTGAAGTTCATGCAGTCGCCGGAGTAGTTCTTTATGATGAGAAGGACGCCCTTATCGGTCGCGCATTCTTTGATTGCGTTGTAAACCTGAATCTGGGAAGGGGACGCGAAAACGTCGCCGCAGACTGCGCAGTCGAGCATACCTTTGCCGACGAAACCTGCGTGTGCGGGTTCGTGACCGGAGCCGCCGCCCGAAATCAGAGAAACTTTGTCGGGGTTGATTTCTTTCTTTTTGACGATTTTAAACTTCTCCACGAATTCAAGTTCGGGATGCGCTTTGGCGAGGCCGTGGCACATATCGTACACGAATGTTTCGGGAGTGTTCATTATTTTTTTCATTTATCAATCTCCTTTTTTTCATAACGACGCCCCCGTGGGTCACACGAGGGCGTCCGAAAACGTTGAATTATTCGCAATCGCAGTCGCAGCAGCAACCTTTTGCTTCACGACCGAGTTTGTCCGCGGCGATAATTGCGGCGGCAACCATATCGGGAGTTACGGGGAAGGGCATGGAGTGTACGCTTTCCTCGGGGATGCAAGCCTTTTCGGCAACGGCAGCAAGTCTGTCGCCGATGTCTTTGACACCAAGGTCTTCAAGGCAGATAGGCAGACCGACGGTGAGGCAGAAGTCGATGACTTCGTCGATTTCTTCCTGGTCGGCGTTTTCGAGAACGAGTTGGCAAAGAGTGCCGAAAGCAACTTTTTCGCCGTGGGTCATGTGGTGGGTTTCTTCGAGAACGGTAAGACCGTCATGAATCGCGTGTGCCGCTGCAAGACCGCCGGATTCGAATCCGAGACCGGAAAGAAGAATGTTGGTTTCGATAATTCTTTCGAGAGCGGGGGTTACGACGTTTTCTTCACAGGCGAGTTTTGCCTTGTAGCCGTCGGAGAGCAGAGTCTGATAGCAGAGCTGTGCGAGCTGATATGCAGCCATGGTGGGTCTTGCGGGTGCGCATTTCTTTTCTCTTGCGCCGCAGGGCAGACCGGCGTTGACGGTTGCGAAGGACTGATGGTTTGCGCGTGCTTCGAAATAAGTGGAGAGCGCGTCGCCCATACCGGAAACGAGGAAACGGACGGGAGCTTTCGCGATGACAGCCGTGTCGATGAGGATGACGTCGGGGCTGGTGAAGTATGCGTAGTCGTCAAACGCTCCGTCGGGAGTGTAGAGCACTGCGGAGTGAGAAGTGGGTGCGTCGGTTGCCGCGATGGTGGGGACGATAATCAGACGGGATTTCGCCGCGTTCACGCATTTTGCGGTGTCGATGGCTTTGCCGCCGCCCAGACCGATGATGCAGCTGCATTTTTCTTCTTTTGCGAGTTTCTGAAGTTTGGCAACTTCTTCTCTGGAACATTCGCCGCCAAAATCACAGGTGACGAGTTTGACGCCGAATTTTTCCTGTGTGGCATCGAGCTGAGGACGTACGCGCTTGACATCGTCGGGGTTGGCGATGAGGAGTGCGGATTTGCCGTACAGTCTGACGAAGTAACCGAGGTTCAGAAGTTCGTTTTCGCCCTGGACATATTTGGAGGGGCAGATAAATGCTTTTCTCATAAAAATCTCCTTTTTGAAATTGGATTTCAAGTATGACAACATTATAGCTTACAATTTGAGCGAATTCAATACCCATTTTGTTCAGTTTGTCTATTTTCGCTTGAAAAAACGTGAAAAATAATACTATAATCTTTTCGAACAATCGGTCGAACAAAAGATACCGAAATAATTTTCGGAACAGATACCGAAATGCGGAGGACATATGGACGTTGCATCGGAAGTTGCAAAGAGAGTTGAATGGATTAAAGGAATACTGGCTGAAAGCGGCGCAAAAGGCGTGATATACGGAAACAGCGGCGGCAAGGACTGCACGCTTGTGGGCGCGCTGTGCAAAATGGCTACGGACAACGTGCTCGGAGTTATAATGCCTTGTCAGTCGTCGGCGAACTATACGACCGACCGCGACGACGCGCGACTTGCGGGAGAGTGTTTCGGAATAAAACAGACAGAAGTCGACCTCACCGCAGTCAAAGAAGCCATGCAATCGGCGTTGAGCGGAGAACTCACCGAAAACGCGGTGTCCGACGGCGCTGTGAAAAGCGCGCTTATCAACGTAAATCCCCGACTCAGAATGACGGCGCTTTACGCACTCGGACAAGCCAAAGGCTACCTCGTTGCCGGAACTGGCAACCTCTGTGAATACACGGTGGGCTATTTCACCAAATGGGGTGACGGCGCATACGATTTCGACCCCATCGCCGACCTCACCGTTCCCGAAGTCTACGAAATGCTCGAATATCTCGGCGCTCCCGCTTCGATAATAAATAAGGCGCCGTCTGCGGGACTTTATGCGGGACAGACGGACGAAACCGAACTCGGCGTGACCTACGGAGAAATCACGGCTTATATTCGCGGGGGAGAGCTAGACGGCGCGACACGCGACAAAATCGCAGCCATGGAAGCTCGTACCGCACACAAGAGAAGACCCGCTTTGAGATACGGAGAATAACGGGTTTTTAGTCGTAATCGCCTTTTGAGAGTTGCAAATTCAAAAAATTGCAGAAGATGCGAAAAACGCACGGAAACAAATGTTTACCGTGCGTTTTTAATGTCTTAAACATATCGATTTGAAATTCTGTATGCTGATTCGTTCGCACCTGTTAAGTTCAAAAAACGCGTCGCAACAACTTTCTTTCTTAACAATTCCGAAGCTGTTACTGCGTGTTTTACGGCGCGTTTTTCCCGATTTTTCCCGAAAACGCATTTGATTTTTGTTATTGCAATAAGGTTTTGACTATGATACAATATAATCAGTATTCGTCGCGCGCGACGTATTCGCTTTCGCGCGTTCATTTCGTACGAATCTGATTTTGGAGGAAATATGGCAAAAATCAAATTGACAACGGTGGCTTTCAAGGGTACCACCGCACAGGAAAAGAAATTGCGCGACGAGTTGCGCGCCATCAAAGATTTGCCCGGCAACCTTATGCCTGCTTTGCAGACCGCGCAGGAAATTTACGGGTATCTCCCTATCGAAGTTCAGAAGATAGTCGCCGAGGAACTGAACCATTCTCTCGAAGAGGTGTTCGGTGTGGCGACTTTTTACAGCCAATTTTCTCTCAACCCCAAGGGTGAGCACGCAGTTGCCGTCTGCCTCGGTACGGCTTGCTACGTCAAAGGTTCGGGCGACGTTTTCAACAAACTCGCGGCCGAACTCGGACTCAGCGACGGGGCTACGACTCCCGACGGAAAGTTCTCCCTTTGCTCGACCCGTTGCATAGGTTGCTGCGGACTTGCTCCCGTTATGACGATAGGTGACGACGTGTACGGCAAAGTCGTTCCGTCCGACATTCCTTCCATACTCGCCAAGTATCGCGACTAGTTCGGGGCAGAGAATTCTTTTTCGAGGAGTTCTATATGAAAATCAGAGAAATCGCATCCATAGTCAAAGGTACGATTTTGTGTTCGGCAGAATGCGCGGACAACGAAGTTTCGTCCGCTTGCGCTTTCGATATGATGAGCGACGTTCTCGCGTACGTTCGCGACCAGAGCGTGCTTATCACCGGACTTATCAATCCGCAGGTCGTCCGTACGGCGGTTATGGTTGACATCAGCTGCATCGTTTTCGTGTGCGGCAAAACTCCCGACGTCGATATGATGAAACTTGCGGAAAATTACAACATAGTTTTCATCGCCACCGATATGAGTACGTACGAAGCGGCAGGCGTTTTGTACGGAGCGGGGCTGAAAGCGTGAGTTCGGAAAGTTGTATACATCTCGAATATAATGTCAGCGGCAACAACTTCGCGTCGGCGGGTTCCGCGTCCGAAGAAGTCAAGAGCACGCTGAAAAAACTGGGTATTTCCTCCGCCGATATACGCCGCGTCGCAATAGCGATGTACGAAGGCGAAATCAACATGGTCATTCACGCAGGCGGCGGAGTGGCAACGGTAGACATCTACATAGACCGCGTGGAAATCGTTCTCGCGGACAAAGGCAAAGGTATTGCCGACGTCGAACTTGCAATGACCCCCGGTTGGTCGACCGCTCCCGAAGATATACGTGCTCTCGGGTTCGGCGCGGGAATGGGGTTGCCCAATATGAAGAAATATACCGACGAGTTTTCAATCGAAAGCGAAGTCGGCGTCGGAACGACGGTTCGTATGACGATAAGGTTCAACTGACGCATTCGACGGAATGCGCCGTGATAAGGGTGAAATATGGCAAGAAATTCTAAAATCAAATGCGTATTGGACGAGAAAGCGTTGCATACGGTTATGCTCGACCCCGACAAATGCAAGGGGTGCGTAACGTGCATGAAACGTTGTCCCACGGAAGCCATACGCGTGCGCAACGGCAAAGCCAGCGTGGCGTACGAGCGTTGTATCGGTTGCGGCGAATGTATACGTCTTTGCCGTTATCAGGCAAAACTGCCTTCGCACGACAGTTGGGATACGTTAAACGATTTCAAGTACAAAATCGCATTGCCTCCTCCCTCCCTTTACGGACAGTTCAACAATCTCGAAAATATAGACATAGTCCTCAACGGACTGCTCGCGATAGGTTTTGACGACGTATTCGAAGTCGGTGAAGCCGCCGAATACATAACCGACGTCACCCGCGAGCTTATGAAAGAAAAAGCAATCAAAACTCCTATCATATCGACGGCGTGTCCCGCCATTGTGGAACTCATAATGATGAAATATCACAATTTGTCGGGGCAGTTGCTCAGCACGCTTGCGCCCGTCGACGCGGCGGCCAAACTTGCTCGCGAACGTGCCATTGCCAAAGGAATACCCGCGGAAGACATAGGCGTTTACTTCATATCTCCCTGTCCCGCGAAAGTGTTTGCGCTCAAAATGGGACTCGGCGTGAACAGACCTTATGTAGACCGCGTTCTCTCGGTTGCGGACGCATATATGCGACTTGTTCCCGCTATGGACAAGCTTACGGAAATGAAAACCATTTCCAAAATCAGTTCGACGGGAATACATTGGGGCATAAGCCGCGGCGAGGCCAACTCCACAAAAGGGCTCAAAACGATAGCGGCGGACGGTGTGGAGCAGTGCGTCAAAATTCTGGAAGCGCTCGAAGACGGCGGTTTGCAGGATATCGAATTCATCGAACTCAACGCTTGTATCGGCGGTTGCGTCGGCGGCGTTATGAACGTTGAAAATCCGTTTGTCGCACGCGCAAGGTTGCACTATCTTCTCCGCAAACAGAAGAAAGAACGCAACAAAATCGCGGATATAGAAAAAGATAAGGAATATTTCCTTTGGGAACAGAGCCCGATGGTCAAAGACGTTTTCAAACTCGACGACAACCGAATTACCGCGATGCATAAACTTATGGAAATAGAGAGCACGCTCAGCACTTTACCGATGGTAGACTGCGGACTGTGCGGAGCCCCCAGTTGTCAGGCTTTTGCGGAAGACCTTGTCAACGGAGTTATTCCCGCGGGCACAAAGTGTCCGAGAACGGAAGACAGTGGCGGTGCAAAATGACAGTCAGCGGACTTATGGATTTGTTGAACGCCAAAGCCGTACACCTTGCCGACGGCGACCGCGAAATAAGCACGGGCTACTGCGGTGATTTTCTCAGTTTCGTAATGGGAAAAGCTCCCGCCGATTGCGCGTGGTTTACGGTTATGAGCAATCTGAACGTCTGCGCCGTGGCGTCGCTTACGGACTGCGCGGTGGTTGTTCTCTGCGAAGGAGTAAATCCCGACGAGGCGCTCGTCGAGAAAGTAAAACAACAGGACGTAAATCTTCTGACCACCGATTTCGACGTCTATAATGCGGCGTTGAAGACAAACGGCAGGTTCTGAGATTTGTCCGCAAAACGCGGTTTATCGGTCGGATATGCGTGATAAAACCCGTTGTTGCGGAAGAACTATGTATGAAATATCGCTACGATTTGCACATTCACTCCGCCTTGTCACCTTGTGCGGAAAACGAAATGACTCCCGTCACAATAGTGGGACAAGCCAAAATAATGGGGCTTGACTTCGTCGCGATTGCAGACCACAACGCAATAGGACACGTACCACTTGCGTTGCGTGCGGGTGAAGAGTTTGAAATCAACGTAGTGCCCGCCGTGGAAATTCAGACGAGGGAAGATATACATCTTCTTTGTCTGTTCGAAAGGTACGACGACCTCGAAAAGTTTTTCTCGGAGATACCTTTTTCCGAGAGAAAGAACAGGGAAGAACTCTTCGGCGAACAGCTGTACTTCGACGAGGACGACAACATAATCGGCAAAGAGGACAGAATGCTCCTCGATTCGGCGGCGGTGTCCTGCGACGACGTTCGCGAACTTGCCGAAAGTTGCGGCGGCGTGGCGATTCCCGCTCACATCGACCGCGACGCGAACAGTATGTTGCGCATTCTGGGCGACGTTCCCGAAGCGTATCGCGTGGTCGAGTTGTCCACAAGGGCAACCGACGACGAAAGAGAGTACTGGACGCAGAGAAAAACCGTTCTTACGTCAAGCGACTCGCACGTTCTGGATACCGTTTCCGAAATGGGCGAAATCGAACTCGGCGAGTGCACCGTTTCAGCGCTGATACGCGCGTTGCGGAGTGCGTGAGAGTCCGTCCGAGCAATAAATATTGACTATGTAAATATTGACTATGAGAGAGATTGCGCTCAACATACTCGATATAGCGGAAAACTCCGTCAAGGCACGGGCAAAGCTCGTCACCGTTACGATAACCGCCGAAAAGGACACGCTTTGCGTTGAGATAGCCGACGACGGTTGCGGAATGGACAAGGAGTTTCTCGCACGGGTGACCGACCCGTTCACCACTACGAGAACCACGAGAAAAGTCGGTATGGGTATTCCGCTTTTCAAAATGGCGGCCGAAATGGCAGGCGGAAAGTTCTCAATTCAGTCCGAAAAGGGCAAAGGTACCGTCGTACGTGCCGAATTCGGTCGCAATCACATCGACCGCGCGCCGCTCGGCGACATCGCCGACACCGTGATTACGCTTCTCGACGAGGACAAGGGCACGGATTTCGTGTTCGACGTCACCGTCGACGGAAAAAGATTTCTGTTTGACACGCGCGAACTGCGCCGCGAGCTCGACGGCATTCCCGTCAACGAACCGCAGGTGCTCGTGTTTGTCAGAGAAATGATAAACGAAAACATAATCAACATCGGAGGAGAGAAATTATGAAAACAATAGCCGACATCAAGGCTATCCGCGACAAAATGAAACCGCAAATCGTTCTCCGCGACAACATGGATGCCGAACAGGAAATCCGTATCGTCGTCGGTATGGCAACCTGCGGAATTTCCGCGGGAGCCCGTCCCGTTTTCAACGCGTTCGTCGACGACGTCGCCGCTCGCCAGCTGAGGAACGTCAAAGTTACCCGTACGGGTTGCCTCGGTATGTGCGCGCTCGAACCTATCGTCGAGGTCTGCATTCCCGGCGAAGAAACCGTCACCTACGTGCACGTTGACCCCGACAAGGCACGCAAAATCGTCGCCAATCACATCGTCAACGGCAATATCTGCACGGAATACCTGATTGACAAAGCGTAAGGAGAAATTATGGTAAGAAGTCATATTTTGGTTTGCGGCGGTACCGGTTGTCATTCCAACAACAGCGGCGCCATCAAAAAGGAATTCGAGACCCTCATCAAAGAAAAAGGGCTCGAAAACGAAGTTGCCGTAATCGGCACGGGTTGCTTCGGTCTTTGTGCCGTCGGTCCCATCGTCATCGTGTATCCCGAAGGCGCGTTTTACAGCGGTATGCGCGTCGAGGACGTCGGCGAAATCATCGACGAACACATCGTCAAGGGCAGACTCGTTCAGCGTCTTCTGTACAAAGAAAAGTCCGACCAGCATTCAGTCAAAGCTCTCTCCGAAACCAATTTCTATAAAAAGCAAACCCGAGTCGCTCTCCGTAACTGCGGCGTAATCAACCCCGAGGAAATCGACGAATACATAGCGTTTGACGGATATCAGGCTCTCATCAAGTGCCTTACCGAACTCACTCCGCAACAGGTTATCGACATCATCAAGGCGTCGGGACTGCGCGGACGCGGCGGCGGCGGATTCCCCACCGGTCTCAAATGGCAGTTTGCGGCGAACAGCCCCGGCGAAATCAAGTACGTGTGCTGCAACGCGGACGAAGGCGACCCCGGTGCGTTTATGGACCGTTCCATTCTGGAAGGCGACCCCCACGCAGTTCTCGAAGCAATGGCTATCGCGGGCTACGCAATCGGCGCACATCAGGGTTATATTTACGTCAGAGCGGAGTATCCCATTGCCGTTCAGCGTCTGAAAATAGCACTCAAACAAGCCAAAGAATACGGTTTGCTCGGCAAGAACATTCTCGACACGGGATTTGACTTCGACCTTGACATACGTCTCGGTGCGGGCGCGTTTGTATGCGGCGAAGAAACCGCGCTTATGACCTCCATCGAAGGTCACCGCGGCGAACCTCGTCCTCGTCCTCCGTTCCCTGCCGTCAAAGGTCTGTTCGGCAAACCCACCATTCTCAACAACGTCGAAACCTACGCAAACGTTTGCCAGATTATACTGAAAGGCGCCGACTGGTTTGCTTCCATGGGCACCGAAAAGTCCAAGGGCACCAAAGTTTTCGCACTCGGCGGCAAAATCACCAACACGGGTCTTGTCGAAATCCCCATGGGAACCACTCTCCGCGAAGTCATCGAGGACATCGGCGGCGGTATCCCCAACGGCAAACACTTCAAAGCGGCGCAGACGGGCGGTCCTTCGGGCGGCTGTATCCCCGCAGAACATTTTGACATTCCCATTGACTATGACAACCTCATTTCCATTGGTTCGATGATGGGTTCGGGCGGTATGATAGTCATGGACGAGGACAACTGCATGGTCGACATCGCGAAATTCTTCCTCGAATTCACCGTCGACGAAAGCTGCGGCAAGTGCACTCCCTGCCGTATCGGCAACCGCAGACTGCTTGAATACCTCGAAAAAATCACCTCGGGCAAGGGAACTCTCCAAGACCTCGAAGATATGGAAAACCTTTGCTATTACATCAAAGCGAACTCTCTGTGCGGTCTCGGTCAGACGGCTCCCAACCCCGTTCTTTCCACACTGCGTTATTTCAGAGACGAGTACGTCGCTCACGTCGTGGACAAGAAATGCCCCTGCCACGTTTGCAAAGGGCTTGTGCGTTACACGATTACGGACGCGTGCAAAGGCTGTTCCGCTTGCGCGAGAAAGTGCCCCGTCGGCGCAATCTCGGGCGAAATCAAGTCCAAGTTCACCATCGACCCGATGAAGTGTATCAAGTGCGGACTCTGTGTTGAAACCTGCCGTTTCAACGCCATTGTCAAGGAGTAGTAGTATGGCAAAAGTCAATATCAAAATCAACAATATTCCCGTTCAGGTCGACGAAGGGATTACGATACTGCAAGCCGCAAAGCAGGCGGGCGTCAAAATTCCCACTCTTTGCTATCTCAAAGACATCAATGCAATCGGCGCTTGCCGCGTCTGTGTTTGCGAAGTCAAAGGCGCAAGAAGCCTTGTTGCCGCCTGTGTCTATCCCGTAAGCGAAGGCATGGAAGTCTTTACCAACACCAAGAAAGTCATGGATTCCCGCAAAACCACGGTCGAACTCATACTTTCCGACCACGAACAAAACTGCTTGTCCTGCGTGCGCAACAACAACTGCGAATTGCAGAAACTGGCACTTGACCTCGGTTGCGACAGCCACAAGTACGCGGGCGTAAAGAACAAGTACAACATCGACATGTCCACGCCTTATATCGTGCGCGACAACAACAAATGCGTACTTTGCCGCAGATGCGTCGCGGCGTGCGCGCAGTACCAGTCCGTTGCGGTTATAGGTGCAAACGCACGCGGTTTCGACACGCACATCGGCTGTGCGTTTGAAAAACCCCTTTCCGAAGTTCCTTGCGTGGGTTGCGGTCAATGTATCGCGGTTTGCCCCGTCGGCGCACTTACCGAAAGAGAGGAAATCGACGACGTTCTCGACGCGCTTAACGACGCGACTAAACACGTTGTCGTAGGTGTTGCACCTTCCGTCAGAGTAGGCCTCGGCGAAGAGTTCGGCTATCCCATGGGCACCAACGTTCAGGGCAAAATGGTCGCGGCACTCCGCAGAATGGGCTTTGCCAACGTATTCGACGTCGATTTCGCGGCAGACCTTACCATTATGGAAGAAGGAACGGAATTCCTCGGCAGATTGCAGAAAGGCGGCGTACTTCCCATGGTTACGAGCTGTTCTCCCGCATGGATTAAGTTCTGCGAACACAATTTCCCCGATTTGCTCCCCAATCTTTCCACCTGCAAATCGCCTCAACAGATGTTCGGCGCGGTCGTCAAAACCTATTACGCCGAAAAAATGGGCTGGGAACCCGAAGATATCGTTGTCGTTTCCGTTATGCCTTGCACTGCGAAGAAATTCGAAAAGGGCAGAGCCGCCCAGAATGCGGCGGGCGTACCCGACATCGACATTGCAATTACGACGCGTGAACTTGCAAAACTCATCAAACGTTGCGGCATAATCTTCAACGAACTTCCCGACGAAGACTTCGACGCACCTCTCGGCATTGCGTCGGGCGCAGGTTTGCTCTTCGGTGCGACGGGCGGTGTTATGGAAGCCGCACTCCGCACGGTTTACGAAATCGTTGCAGGTAAGGAAGCGCCGTCTCTCGATTTCAAGGAAGTCAGAGGTACCGAAGGTATCAAAGAAGCCACCTACGACATCAACGGCACGGTTGTTAAAGTCGCAGTCGCAAGCGGACTTGCAAACGCAAGAAAGATTATGGAAAAGGTGAGAGCGGGCGAAGCCGACTATCACTTCATCGAAATAATGTCTTGCCCCGGCGGTTGCGTGAACGGCGGCGGACAACCTATCAAGAGCGCGTTTGTACGCAACAATACCGACATCAGAGCGGAACGCGCAAAGGCGATTTACGCAACTGACAAGAAAATGTCGCTCCGCAAGTCGCACGAGAACCCCGCAGTCAAAGAACTTTACGACGAGTTCCTCGGCAAACCCAACAGCCACCTCGCGCACGAATTGCTGCACACCAAGTATATGCCGCGCAACAACTACTGACGCGCTGACGTCACAGCCCGCATAAAAGGCGCGGTGTAGTGGCTCAATCAAAACAGTCGTTTCACATCAAAACAAAAAACGCCGAACCAAACAGTTCGGCGTTTTTTTTGTCATTTGATTTCTATGCATTACTGATTTCTATGCATTGCCGTTTTTTGGGTTTGGCGTTTTTTGTTTTTCCGCAAATAAAAAAGCCCTTTACGTCTGAAAGGGCTTTTGTGGTGGTTTAAGATATTTGCGAGAATACAAGCACGTTAAATTGTGCGCGAGAGCAACGGAAAGCAACCACGGTTGTTTGTTGTTTAGGTGTCCGTTCTATTGCCTTTCCTTGCGTTTTTCGCTTCTTTTCTTGCAAGGCGGGCAGCCTTTTTCGCAGAGTTTGCCGCCGCTTTTTCTTCTTTTGCACGTGCGCGTGCGGCACGGCGTTCGTCTTTGGTCATTTTGACGGGGTTGGTTTCGGCTATCGTTTCGCCGTTTGCGTCAACCAGTACAGGCACATACTTCTGAACGCGTTTGCGGTTGTAGGGACGCAGGAAAGGCGTACGCATGATGTGCAGTTCGTTTCCGCGGATTTTGTCGGCGACTACCAGCAGAGCGGGCAGTACGAAAATGACCAGTATTGCGCTTATTATCGAACCGCGTGCCATAAGGAAGGTCATTTCCTTGATGATGAGGTTTGACGTTACGAAATAGACGCTGAAGCACGCTCCCGCCATTATAAGTGCGGAAGTCATAACCGACATTACGGAGCTTGTGGTGGCCATATACGAAGCCTGACGGGGTTCGAAACGCTTGCGCAGGTTGCAGTATTTGGTCGTGATGAGAATTGCGTAGTCCACCGTCGCGCCGAGCTGTACCGCGCTTATTACGAGGTAGGACATAAAGTTTACGCCGCCGCCAGCAAAGATAAACTGCATTGCGAGGTTGACCCATATTCCGAATTCGATGAGCGCAACGAGCAGCACGGGGAATTTTATGCCGCCGAGCGTTACGATGAGGATTGCGAGTATTGCGACAATGGATATGATTGTGGCCAGCGTATAGTCGTTGGGTGTGACTGCCGCGAAGTCGTATGCGCCTTGTGTGTAACCCGTGAAGTAACAACGCATACCCGTATCGCCGAAGGTGTCGTTTGCAATGGCTTTGATTTCGTCCAGAATGTCAAAACTCGTCTGGCTTTCGTTGTCGATTTCGGGGTAGGTGATACCGACCGTGTACATGGTATATCCGCCGCTCATATAGCTTTGCAGCATGGACATCTGTTCGGTCATACCGGAACCTGCAAGCTTCATAAGTTCAATTATGTTAAGTTCTTGCGGGGCGATAATTTCGTTGATTTTTTGGACGATTTCAGCGTAGTTGGGCGATTCCCCGCCTTGGAACATGTTGAACACGTCAACGAGTTTCAACATCTGCGGGAGAGTTAGAGTAAGCGTTTTCGTGTCGCTTACGGTGATTTTGAGCGTTCCGTCTTCGGGGAACATCACATACATTCCCAGCATAAAGGAAATCTTGTCGACTGTGATATTTTCGCCTTTATATTCGACGGTGACTTTTTCTGCGCCGAGTTGTTGCAATTTCTCGACGAAGTCGTAGTTTTCCTCAATCAGGTATTGGTGATATCCGTTTTCGTCGAGAATTGGGTTGCCGTTTGCGTCAATGAGCTCGTTGGGAACGACGACCATAACCTGATTGCCGAGTTCTTTTGCCATGGAATATTTGACGCTGGTATCGTCCTTGTCTGGCATAAACTTGACATAGTTATAGTGCAGGAAATTCGACGCAACAAGCGCAGGAATGAAAAGCAGTGCGACAACTCCGACCGCCCATTTTCTGTCGCGGATACAACGTTTGACGGGTGCGCGGAAGTGGAAGTCGAGGCACTTGTGCTGGGTTTTCATGTGCGCTTTGTTCATGAGCAGCATGAGGCAGGGTTGCAGGAAAATGACGGTGAGCAAAGAGCACAGGATACCTTTTGCAAGAGTCAGACCGAGGTCGGTGCCTATTTCAAACTGCATGCAGAGCAGAGCGAGAAAGCCGCATACCGTTGTGAGCGCGCTGGACGCAACGGCTTTTGCAGACTTGGGAATTGCCGCGGCAAGCGCCTGTTTGGGGTCGAGATTGCTGCGAAGTTCGGCACGGTACTGGTGCAAAAGGAATATCGCATAGTCCATGCTGAGCCCCAGTTGCAGAATTGCGCCGCAGGCAAACGTGATTATCGAAGTAGACGGGAATATAACGTTCGTGCCCATGTTGATGATTATGGAAATCACCATTGTGAGCAGAAGAACTATGGGTTCGATGAGGGAATTGGTGGTGACGAGCAGGATAATCAGAACGACTATACCCGCGATGAGACAGTAAAGCCAGATTTCGTCGAAAACGGTTTCGTAAAGCGCGTTCGCCTGTTCGGTCATACCGCTTGCGGCAAAGTTGTTTTCACCTACTTCTTCGTTCAGTATATCGACGATTTGTCCGTAAATTTTGATTGCTTCCTGTGAGGACGGGGGATATTTGAGGGTTATAAGCAACGCCCAGTTGTAGGTGCCCTGGTCGTAAACGAAGTTGCCTTCGCTGTCAATCGTCGGCACGGGGGCGTCGGTAAGCACGTCGTAAAGTGCGCCGAATTCCTCGGAGTCGGGAGAGTACACACCGAACTGAACGAGCATTTCGAGATATTCCGCCCATACGGTGTTGGTGACGCCGTCGAGCGCGAAAATTCTTTCGGCAGCCTTGGACATTTTTTCACGCGAAGTTTCGACGCCTATTTCGACGTCGCCGTGAATGTTGAAGGTTTCTGAAAGGAATTCGTAGCCGTCTCTCGTTTCGTACCCTTCGGGCAGATAAGAGGTCAAGTCATAATTGACTTTGCTTATCATTTTCGGCAGGAAAATTACCGAAACGACTATGAGAGCAACGAAAACCGCCAGAATTATGTAACGTGCTTTAACAATACCTTTTCCCACAATTCACCTTTCCACAACATTAGTATGCGGGAGCGTAAAACGCTCCCGTAGACAAACTTAACATTTATATTTTGATAAACTTTCCTTAAAAAGTCAATAAAATCGACTTTTCTGCGGCATAAATTTAATTTATTTTTTATTATCTTTGTTTTGTTTCAAGGGTGCGCCGCCTTTACTCTTCGCGCTTTGAGCCGCCGCCTTTTTCTTGCGGAGTACGATTACAACCGCCGTCACAACGCCTGCAACGACAAGTATAACCGCAATGGGCACGAATATCTTGACGTACAGTCCGTTGTCGTCGGGCGTGCCGTTATCGCCGCCTGTCGAAGGCGTTGCGGGGTCGGGGTCGTCGACATCGTGGAAGATTTCGGAGACCGTTCCGTCCGTGTTCACCGTGTATCCCTTATAAGTCAGCTCGTCGCCGCGTACGGAGATTTTGACGAATGTGGGTTGGGTGAGCGTTTCCGTTTCGCTGAGACGTTTGTTGAACTTGCTTTCGGTTTCGGGGTTGCTGTTGTAGTCGTAGAATTTCGTACCCACTGTTCCGAGCGTTACATACGCCACGCCTTTGTCGGAAGAGTATATCTTTTCGTCGTTTTCGAACTTGCGCGAAGATATGTTTCCGTCGCCGTCGAGGAACTTAGTCACGCTGTAAGTGTGGTCGTGTCCGCCGAATACGATGTCGACTCCGTAGGTGTAGAAGAGATATTCGAGTTGCTTGCGCATGGTGACGACTTCGGCGTCGTAAGAGTGCGAACCGCCCGAATACAGGCTCTTGTGCATAAGCACAAACGTCCATTCGCTCTTTCCGACGTTCTTGATAAGGTCGTTACGCAGCCAGTTGTATTGCGCTTCGTTCAGACCTTTTTCCGCGGTGGTGTCGTTGGTGTCCAGAACGATAATGTGTGCGGTTGCGTAATCGAAGGAGTAGAACAATCCCGTTTCGCCGCTCTGAACGGTGCCTTCGGGAACGTTGTACTCGTAGAACTTATCAAGGGCGTACGTTCCGTCCTCGTGGTTGCCCGCCGCGGTGAACGTGGATGTGTTCGCGAAGAAATCGAGGTTGTGGTTGAGTGCCCATTGCCATTGATAGAAGTTCTTGCCGTTGTCCGCCATATCGCCCGCATTGAGAACGAAGTCTATGCTGTCGGTGTTCGCTTTGATTGCGGAGAGAGTGTCCGCCGCCGTTTCGTACATGGACTCAATCATTCCCTGCATATCGGCAATGGCAACGAAATCGAAGTCGGTCACGGTTTTGTCAGGAGCGGTGGAGAACGCAAAGTGTTCTTCGCCTATGCTTTCCGCAAGTCCGAACGTAACCGCGCTGTCGCCGTCACCGTATACGCCGCGTACTTCGTAACCGTAATCCTTGCCGGGTTCGAGTCCGTAGAACGTGACGGTAAAGCGGTTTTTGTAAACGACGCTGTTGCCGTCTGCGTTGTCGCGGTCGAGATATGTGAGGTTCTGTTCGACAACTTCTTCTTTGCCGTCGATAGTAACCGTGACTTCTTTGGTGACTTCGGTGTGCTGAATGCAGAGCAGTCCAAGGTCGATAAGCGGAATATACTGCGCGCGGGTTTCGCCGTTAAGCAGGATATGTTCGCCATTTTTGGAAGTAGTGCGGTATTCTTTGTTTGTAGAGTCTTCGAGGTCTGCGGTCGTAATTCTGACGGTTTCGATGACGTTGCCGCCGTTGTCATAGAGAACAACTTCCGCGCCTATTTCTTCCGCCGTATAGAACGACAGCTTGAATTCGTTGCCGCCTTTGTTTTCTTCCGTGCTGAAATTGGCAGTCAACGCGGAAGGAAGACGTCCGTTTTCCTGCGTTGCGGGATTGAACTCCGCGGATACGGGCAGACTGCTTACATACGTAAGTTGCCCGCAGCCGAGAGCGGCGTATTTTTCCGCATAGCCTTCGTGAGGTGTAAGCACGTAAGGATTTTGCGGATTGAAAATGTCGTCCGTGTCTTTTTCGTCGTCGGTTGCGAATGCAACAACGATGTTTTTGGCAATTCCGCTGAGTCCGACGTAGAAACTTTCCGTGAGATAGTCGTCGAGCAGTCCGTCGACACCTTCGAAAATGTCGGCTCCGTTGATGTAAAGTCCGAGCGAAGAATTGAGGAACCCTTGCAGGACGGGCCAGAGTACGGGCATAAGGTTGCCGATTGTGATGTTGTCGGCTTTGAGCGTGATGTTGAGGTCCGAACCGAGCAGAATGTTCAAAAGGCTTTCGAGAGTGTCGAAAAGTTCCGTGAGAGTTTCCTCTTCTTCGTCAGTCAATCCACCCTCGATTTTAGTAAGGTCGAACCTGTAATTAAGCAAAGTGCGAAGCAAAGAGTCTTCGTTGCTGTAAATGGGATCGAGCAGGGTTGTGACCAACGTTTCGGCAAGTTCGCCGCTGTCGCACTTGTCGGAGAAATCTTTGAGTGCCGCGACAAACATAGCGCGGTAAACGGGGTCGGTTGTCATAACGGAAGACGCTGTTCCCGTGATTTTGTCGAGTTCGCCGCCGTATATGTCGTCCGTGGTGGGTTCGGTGCCCGAAGTGTGCGCCATCATTATGAAGGACGCCATTTCGGAAAGAGTGAGTTTGTGACCGTCTTGCCCGAATTCGAGGTTGAGCAAAGTTCCCGCAACGGCTTTTACGTATTCGATTGCGTTGGGATAAACATTGCCGTTGTAGGGGTATTCGCCGTCGGGATAGAGGTCGTAGAGAATGCTGTCCACGAGATAATCGACTATCTTGCCGACGAGCGGGGCATATTTCGCAAGCGGTTGGAAACCCGCAACCGCGCCGCTGACGAGTTCGGTGAGATTAAGGTCGGTGATTGTCTTTATGTTGATGAAATGGTCGACAATGCGGTCGGCAAGCTGACCGTATATTTCTTCCGTGATATATTCGTTGTAGCTCATCGAATTCATCGCGTCGTAGTGGAGCATATACGCGAGATATTCGGGGTTGGTTGCAACAACCTTGTCCCAGTCTTCTTCGGTGGGGTTTTCTTTGGAAGTGTATTCTTCGTAAGCGGGTTTGAACGCTGCGTCGTTCCACGGCGCGGGATTTGTTATGCCCGAGGACGCAAAGCCCGCAAGACTTTGGAGAGCGTGCACGGACGACGTGAATTTTTCGCCGATTGCTCCGCCGTCGAGCGCGTAACGGTCAATGGTGATATAACGGATGGGCGAGTCGTAGCTTACGGACGAACCCGTTTCGAGTTCGTAGAAAGTACGTCCCGCGGCGTCCGTCTGATATGCTATATCGCTTGCGTGCATATGTCCGCCGAGTCCGTAACGGATACCCGCTTCAAGCAGACGGCGGTAAGTATTTTCCCAGTTGTAAAAGACAAAGTCTTTTAATATGTCGTCTTCCTGTTCAAAGTGAGGAAGTGCGTTGAAGTGGTACGCCGCAACGTAAGTCTTGCCGACGTTTTCCGCGGCGAGAGTATATAGGTCAATCCAGTTGAACACGCCCTCGGTAATTCTGCCGCCCGTAAGGTGGTTCCAACCCGTGTTGATATAGACGGGTTCACCTTTGGAAAACGCGTCCTGCACAGCTGCGTCGTCGCAGGGAGTAAGATTAATTTTTCCGTCGGCGGTCGCGACGAAGAACTGATGTTCGTCGAGTTTGCCGTCTGCCGCAATGATGTCGTATTCGGCTTTGTTTATACGTGCGGGAACGGGGCTTTCCGCGACTTCGCGGTCGGTGCCGTCAAGCAGGAAGAAGACGTAGTCTTCGTTCGCAATTTCCACGCGATAGCTGAGCCCGTTTCTGGAACTGCCGAGGCGGTAGTACCAGTCGGAAAGATATTCCTCCGAACCTTCGTTGAGCATTGCGGAGTAGTATTCGAAGGTGAGGTTTGAAGCATTGGACGACTGAACGTAACCGTTGGTATAGTCGGACGACCAGTAGCTTTCGGGGTAAATTTCCGAAAGATTGGTGCCGATTGAGCCGTCGAGTGACGCGTTGGGGAAACCGAGTCCCGCGAATATGAGCGCGAATTGCGCGGCGGTTACGGTTTCGGCAAGATAACCCGAACCGTCGGTCTGGTCGTAAAGAGCACCCGAACCGTTGTACAAATCGTGGTTGCCGGTTATGACGAAGACCTGGAAGTTTTCGTAACCCGCAACTTTTCTGACTTCGTTCTGCAAATGGCGGAGTGCGTTTGCAACGTCGATGAGCGCGACGCGTTCGCCGTTTTTGCAAAGGTCGCCTGTCGCGAACAGATAGTGCGGCGCATTGCCTGCTTTTGCTTCTTCCACGAACCTCGTGACGTTGGCGTTGAGTATCGCGCCGCTTTCGAGTACGAGCTTCGTGTCACCCGTCATAGAATAATAAAAATCGCTGTCGGTGTAGTTGTCCTCGGCGATTTTCGTGTAAGAGTATTCTATGGGGAAGTAGTGAATGTCGCTGATGTGAGCAATCGAGATTGACCCGATTTTGTCAGCGGTTGCGAGGTCTTCCGCGCTTGCAACGTTTGCGAGCGTAAACCCGAACGTGCAAATGAACGCCAGGGCGAGCACTAGAGCGGGAAGAGCAGACAGAAATCTCCTTTTTGTAGTCATAATTTCCTCCTTACCGAACGGTATAGCCGTATCAAACATACTTAATTATACATTCGTATGATGAATATATCAATACCGAATATTCGTAAATGAACAAAATCGGCAAATTGCATTATATTTCGTGCCCTAGGGGTATGTTAAAACCATGCCGACAGATGTCGAAAAAACGCAACACGGGTTACGACTTCGCATTAAATGAAAGCAAAAAGAGCGGTGAAGTGAGCCGTAAAACCCGAAAATAGCCGTTTAGATTATCGAAAACTGCAAAATTGCGATGTAAAAATTTCCCTATTGCAAAACCGATTGCGATGTGGTAAACTCAAAGTACAGAAGAAATTCCTGCTATGTTCGTGATGGTGTTCGATTTTGAACCACAGTATTTTATACGGGATAGCGCGTTCGTTCTGCGGATGTCAGGCCTCATTTATCAGTGGAAGGCAGAAACAGTCGGTAGCTAGTAACCCACCCTGCACATGCAGGTTTATAAAATGGCATCACACGGCATCGTGGGATTTTCTCTTTTACGGGAAATTTTCAAAAGCATGCGAATTTGCTTGCCCAACGTCTGCTTTTATGATATTATCACATAGCCGAAAGCAAACGGCATATGCCCTCATGGTCAAGCGGTTAAGACGTCGCCCTCTCACGGCGGAATCTGGGGTTCGATTCCCCATGAGGGTACCAAAAAAGTGCAGTAAACCTGCACTTTTTATTTTACCTCGAAGGGGTACCAAAAAAAAGCAAAGTTCATTGATATGGGCTTTGCTTTTTTCGTTGTTTACAACGCGGGGAATCGAACGGGCGGAATTGCAACGGCAAAATCTCAAAAAACAGTTATTTTGCAGTATTAATTTGAAAATCCGACTGTATTAGGAGTGTTTCAAATATTGCGGCCGTCAGCTTGCAAGTGTTTCTCTCTCGTAGAGCAGGTCTTTGCGCATTCGGTTGAAAGCACGGTTGGATACGGGGTAGTTGTATTTCTTCATAAGTTTCCGCAGCATAATCGGGTAGGTCAGCAACAGGAAAACGTCCGCGCCTATCCACGCGACGGGGTTGGAAAGGCAAATTCCGATGTAACCCCATAATTTTGCGAAGACAAAAGCCGCGATTGCGCGCATTCCGAGTTCGGTGAGTCCCGCAAACATTGTGAGCGCGCTGTAACCCATACCTTGAAGGGCGTTTCTGTATACGTATATTGCGCCGAGCAGGACGTAGAAAACGCCTTGCCAGAAAAGGTATTCCAGCGACAGGTCAAGCATTTCCACCGTCGGGTCGGTAATGAAAAGACGCGTAAGCGGCTTTGCAAGAAGTATGACGAACAACGCGGCAAACACACTGCACACCGCCGAAACTATCATACTGTTGCGGACGCCCTTTTTGATTCGCTCCATCTGTCCCGCGCCTCTGTTCTGTCCGCAGTAAGTTGCCACAGCCGTGCCTATGCAGACGAGCACCTGCGTCGCCAGATTGTTGATTTTGTTTGCGGCGGTGTATGCCGCAATCGCTATGTCGCCAAGGTTGTTGAGCGCACTTTGCTGAACCATTATGCCGATGGAAATTATGGAATACTGCAACGCCATAGGCAGACCGAGTATAATCATTTTGCCTGCCATATGAGTGCCGAATTTCATGTGCGAACGGTTGATTCGGAGTATTTTGTATTTGCGTATTATGTGGATTAAACAGGCAATCGCCGACACGCCTTGACTTATCGTTGTTGCCCAGCCTGCGCCCGCAACGCCCATGTCGAAGACCATTATGAACAGGAAGTCCAGTCCCACATTTATGACCGATGCAAGTATCAGGAACCAAAGAGGGCTTTTCGAGTCGCCTACGGAACGGAGCAGAGAGGAAAACATATTGTAAAATATCGTGGCGGTAAGTCCCCAGTAAATGGTCGTTATGTAGTCGTCGGCGTAAGCGATAATTGTGTCGGGGGTGTTCATGACTTTGAGCAACAGTCGGGCGGTCGGAACGCTCAACGCAGTTAAAATCACGGAAAGCACCGCGGAAAGGACAATGGACGCGGCAACGGTTTTCTTGACGCCGTCTTCGTCTTTCGCGCCGAATTTCTGACTTGTGAGTATGGCAAAACCTGCCGTCATACCCTGAATGAAACCGATAACGAGAAAAGAAATAGCGGAAGTTGCGCCGACGCCTGCAAGCGCCTGCACGGAAATGGTCTGACCGACTATAATGGTGTCGACCATGCTGTAAAGTTGCTGAAATATACTTCCTAAAATCAGGGGAATTGCAAACGCGACGATTAGTTTTGTAGGCTTCCCCTGAGTTAAGTCTTTTTCCATTTTAACCTTGTGTGCGCGGTTTTGCGTATGCGCACGTGACATGACTCTTTGAGTGCTTATACTATTATATAAAAAACATTGATTGAGTCATTTCGGATATTGCCCGAAAACATCTCATATATTGCTGTGATAACGTTTTCACAAAATAATGAATACACGCGTGTCGCCTTAAGTGTCGGGCAGTGTAATGAATTGTTCGCGTCCGTTCCGTATCACAGTCGGTGCGGTGCACTTTGAAAAACCCACGTTTATAAACGAGCGGACAAGAAAGACAAAATTCACGTTTTGTTCAACCGAACGGCGGATTTGACTATTGAATTGATGTGCGTTTTATGGTAGAATGTTAAAAATGGTTAAGAGAGGATAATTATGATTTTCGGCAAAATTTCCGAGAAAAACCGTGTCATTATCGGTGTGGTTCTCTTTGTCGCGATTTTTGCGACGTTGCTAGCGCTTGCTAGCGTTTTCGACCTTGACGTCAGCAAAATACTGACTCAGGACGCGCTCAAAGACGGCGAATACCTTGCGTCCGACACTTTCGGCGTGGCTTTCGAGATTTTCGGGTCTTCTCCCGTTTATCTGATTGCGGGCGTGTGCGTGGTCATACTGTTCTGGTGTGTTCTGCGATTTCTCAAACTCCGTCCTTTGCGTGAAATCCTCGCGATGATTCTTCTTGCCGGTGCGGTGCTTGCGTTCTGGTTCTTCTTCCACGATATGTTCAACTACATTTCCGAACATGCGGGAACGGAAGACACCTATCTTGACGGAGCAATGACGCTTGTTGCCGTGCTTTCTTCTTTCCTTGCAACAACCGCGGTCGTGTTCGCGTTCAGGGGAGTAAAGGACGAAACGTTGAAGAAACTCGTCAAGTTCGTCATTGCGTTCATCATTATGGCGGCAGTCGCAAACCTCATCATCGCAATAGTCAAAGTTCCCGTGGGAAGAATGCGTTTCCGCGCAATGAACAGCAGCGGCGACGTCAATTTCGAAGGGTTCACGGCGTGGTACGTCATGAACGGCAAACGTACGCCCACCGCCGAAGAAATGGCGATGTACGGTTGGGCAAGCGACGCTTTTAAATCTTTCCCGTCCGGTCACACCTGTGCGGCGGGTATGTCGTACGCGCTCATTATGTTGCCTGACGTGCTCAAAACCAAAAAGAAATGGTTGCGCGCGATTTGCTGGATTTTCCCCGTCGCGTTTACGGGAGTTGTTGCTGTCAGCCGCATCGTTGTCGGCGCGCACTATTTCTCCGATGTTCTTTTCGGCGGAACAATCGCGTTCCTCGGTATGATGCTTGCGCGCGAAATCTGCGTATGCAAGTTCAGCCACTTCAAGTGCTTCGACAAGAATTACGTTCCCGCGGTCGAGGAAGACGACGAAACGGAAGAATAACGGTGGGCACCTTGCGGTGCTCATAGGGTGAAGAGATGAAAAAGAAGTTCAAAGTTCTGTTCGGCGTTTTGCTCGGGCTGTTTATTCTGGTGTTCGGCGTGACGTGTTGCGTCATAGGCATAGCGGATTGTCCTGTCGACAAAAACTATTTCAACGGAGAAATAAATCCGTACATTGCAGATACCACGGCAATGGTTTCCGCACACCGTGCAGGCAGTATAGTTGCACCAGAAAACACGCTTTATGCGTTCAAACTGGGCATTGAAGAAGCGAAAACGGGCGGATACACCGTGGATATATGGGAGTTCGACCTGCATATAACAAAGGACAATCAGCTCATTCTTCTGCACGACCATACGCTCAACAGAACGTCCAATGCGGAGCAGATTTTCGGCGACGACAAAGCAAGACCCGAAGACTATACGCTAGAAGAACTGCGCAGACTCAATATGGGTTACAATTTCGAACTGAACGGAGAATATCCTTTCCGCAATCTGTCGCAGGAAGAAGTGCTCGAAAAAGGGTTGGGGATTTGCACATTGCAAGAAGTTCTCGATTATATGTCGAGTGACGAAGCCGCTCCCGCAATCCCTGACGAATACGGTGAATTCCGCTATATAATCGAAATCAAGAACAACGGTAAGGAAGGCAAAAAAGCCGCCGATTTGCTGCACGCTACGCTTGTCGAATACGACCTCATACAAGACGTCGTTTTCGGTACGTTCAATCAGGACGTGACGGCTTACGTAGATAAGAATTATCCCGATATGCTGCGTTCGTCGTCCATATGCGAAGTGCTTGACTTCTGGTTTGCATTCCTTACAAATGCCGATTTGTCAAAACGCGGCGTTGGCTATTGCGCGTTGCAGATACCTTACAGCAAGTCCTTGAATTTCCTCGGAAAGAAAGAACTCATCGATTACGCGCACAAATACAATATAGCGGTGCAGTACTGGACAATCAACGAAGCCGACGACATTGCATACCTTAATTCAATCGGCGCAGACTGCGTAATGTCCGACAGCCCCGATATTTGTTACGACGTGCTGAAAGGCAAAGGACAGGCAGCTTAATTCGCTGTCCGTGACACCTGAACGAAAGAGAGGCAATGCCTCTCTTTTTTCGTTATGAGCGGTTGAGTTTTTGTCAAGACACGCAAACTCCGTGATTTAGACGATTTTTTAATCGAAAGCAGTTGCAATTTCCGTAAGGTTTTGCTATAATCGCTCATACAGTCGCTGGTGTGGCTCAGCAGGCAGAGCGATTCACTCGTAATGAATAGGTCGGCGGTTCGAATCCGCCCACCAGCTCCACAAACCCCGCTCGTTTGAGCGGGGTTTTGTATATGCCGTGAGCGGATTCGTACCTGACGCTGACGCGGCGGGGGCAAGCGCGGCAGAGCGCGCGCAACAGATTGCCCCCTGTCCGCTATTCCGTCGCACGGTGTGCTCCTTACGAATCCGCCCACCAGCTCCACAAACCCACTCAATAAGAGTGGGTTTTTTGTTTACCCCACAAAGTGTCCTCGCTTTGCTGTGGTACTTTGCGGGGATCCCGAGGTAAAGGATGAAGGGCAAAAGTAGATTTGTGATTTTCTGAAATCCGTTTCCGAAAACGGATTCGTACCTGACGCTGACGCGGCGGGGAGAAGTTGTAAACGGTATGGGAGTGGTCAGCAGTTTTTCGTTTTGTTTTGCGAAAAGGGTATATGAGAATCAAAAAGATATTTTATTTTAAGTTGGTAGTATGATGTCAGTCCGAATTCGAGTCGGTCGGTTGGTCGTCGTTTCGGCCGCTGTCGGACGGTATATCTTTTTTGCGGAAGCGGTTTTTCGTGTTTGCGTATACGATGGCAAAGAGGATAAGACCGACGTCTATTCCGACAACAACGTAATTGAGCCAATCGATTTTGAAATAGCCTCCGAGGAAAAAGGCGGGTACTGTAAGCGCGATAGGAAGTAATATGCCACCCAAAAATCTGCAAAGCGCGACGCTGTCGTATTTTTCCCGTTCTTTTTTCGGCATTGTGTTGAACCCCGCAATCATCATCGCGCCTTTTCCGCACAGCAGTACGATTGCGAGAATTAAGAGAAATAAGCCGAGAAAGGTAGTTATTAAAAGTGCAGTTATATCGGAAGCGCTCATATTTAAATTTTATTTCCGTTTCGTCCGTATGTCAATACGGATACTTTCGGGTGTATCAGCCGAGGAAAAAATTTCATGTGCGACGGTCGAAGGAGCAATGTTTGGGTTGTGATTTTGAGGTTAGAATAATGTATGTTTACATCTCTTTTAGTCGTATGATAATTCATACGATAATCAATTAATGGCGTAAGAATTATCATTCGAATTATCAATTAAGAAATTTTTTATTTTTTTGACGTAAACTATTGACATTTGGCAGACATAGAAATATACTGTTAGCAGTCAAGGCAAGAGAGTGCTAGCAGACGGCACGAAATACGTTGCGAGGTCAATATGAGTAAGGAGCTTAGCGAAAGAAAGAAAAAGATACTGCATGCGCTGGTCGACGTGTATATCGCGACAGGGCAGCCGGTATCCAGTTCGGACATTCAGACAAAATATATGCCCGAAGTCAGTTCCGCGACAATCAGGGCGGAACTCAGCGCGCTGGAAGCTCTGGGCTACATAGACCAGCCGCATACCTCGGCAGGACGCGTACCGCTGAAACCCGCGTATCAGCTTTATGTCGGCGACATCGACGCCACGGGAGAGAAGTCGTTGACCGACGCCGAAACGGCGTTTATCAGAAATCGTTTCTCCGAAAAGCTCGACGAAGTCAAAGACATATCCAAACGTGCGGCGGAGATTATCAGCGACGTTACCAACTACACATCGTTTTTCGTCAGCAACTGCAACGTAAACGTCGAAATCGAGGAAATCAAGCTCGTTCCGCTCAAACGCAACAGAGTCATCGTGCTGATTGTCACCGACCACGGTATCATTTCGGACAAGACAATCGACCTTGACAGCGAAATGCGCCACGAGTACGTCGAAACCGCAACGCGACTTCTCAACAAGGTTTTTGCGGGAAGAATGATTTGCGAACTGAACGGAATCGACCTCGACAGCGAAATATCCGAAGAACTGGACGGTTTCCGCGATATCTTCGACGCCGTGCTTACCATAATAAAGAGTTATATGGCGGAGCATTCCGACAACGTCGTTGTCGAAGGCGCACTCAAAATGCTTGATTATCCCGAATATAACAACGTCGAAGACGCAAAGAATTTCCTCGCTGTTATATCCAATCACGACAGCGTATCCGAACTGCTTGCCGCACCCGAAGACAGCATTGAGTTTTCGGTGAGGATAGGCAAAGAGGACAGCGGCGTGGACAAATGCGCGATAATCACCGCGGCCTACAAAATCGGCGACGAGGTCGTAGGCAAAGCGGGCGTCATAGGTCCCGAACGTATGGACTACAAGAAGGTTATAGGCGTTCTGGATTATATGAAGAAAACGCTCGGCGCGGTGCTTGACAACGATAAGGACTAACATTGATATGAAAGAAAAGGATTTCAAAGACAAAAGACAGGTCAAAGTCGAACAACAGTCCGCAGCTAACGACGGCTCGGTTAAAGAGTTTGTTCCCGAAGACGCCGTTCTCGATCGCGAAGCGATGGGCGACGAAAAGTACATCGAAGCGCTGGAAGAGAAAATCGGGCTGTGTATGGCGGAGAGCGTGTCTGCAAGAAACATAGCGATGCGGTTGCAAGCCGATTTCGACAACTATCGCAAACGCAACGCGGGGCTTGCCGAAGAAATGAAGAGCCTAGGCAAGGCAATGGTAATAGAAAAGATGTTGAGCGTCCTCGACAACTGCGACCTTGCGCGTAAGTATCTTACCGACGAAGCCGCGTTGCAGGGGTTCAATATGATGGAAAGACAAATCCTCGACGCGCTGGAATCGTTCGGTCTCGAAGAGATACACGCGGAAGGGGAAGAGTTCGACGCAAAAGTTATGTCGGCGGTTGAAAGAGTTCAGTCCGCGGGCAACGAAGGCAAAGTGGTCGGCGTAGTTGCAAAAGGGTACAAGCTCGCAGGAAAGGTGCTGAGACCCGCAAGCGTAAAAGTCGGCTGCTGAATAATCAGAAAATCGACCGAAGGGAAATCCGTCGGTATAAAAGTTTTATAAAGGAGAATCAACTATGGGAAAAATCATCGGTATAGACCTTGGAACAACAAACTCGTGCGTAGCGGTTATGGAAGGCGGCGAACCCGTCGTAATCCCTAACGCAGAAGGTATGCGCACCACGCCTTCCGTGGTAGCGTTCACCAAAGACGGTGAAAGACTGGTCGGCGAAATCGCAAAAAGACAGGCGGTTGCCAATCCCGAACACACCGTTATATCCATCAAGAGAGAGATGGGTACCAATCATAAAGTGAATATCAACGGCAAGGAATTCACCCCTCCGGAAATATCCGCTATGATACTGACCAAACTGAAAAACGACGCGGAGAAGTATCTCGGCGAAAAGATAACCGAAGCAGTCATCACCGTTCCCGCATATTTCAGCGACTCGCAAAGACAGGCGACCAAAGACGCTGGTAAGATTGCAGGACTTGACGTCAAACGTATCATCAACGAACCTACGGCGGCGGCACTTGCTTACGGCGTTGACAAAGACGAAAACAAACAGCAGAAAGTCCTGATATTCGACCTCGGCGGCGGTACGTTCGACGTATCTGTTCTGGAACTCGGTGACGGCGTGTTCGAAGTTCTCGCAACGAGCGGTAACAACCGTCTGGGCGGCGACGACTTCGACAAGAGAATAATGGACTGGATTGTCAGCGAATTCAAAGCCAAAGAAGGCGTTGACCTGTCCACGGACAAGATGGCAATGCAGCGTATCAAGGAAGCGGCGGAAAAAGCCAAAATCGACCTTTCCGGCGTTACCAAGGCGAAGATTTCGTTGCCCTTCATCACGATGGCAAACGGCGCGCCCAAACACCTCGATATGGACCTTACGAGAGCCAAATTCGATTCTCTGACCGAAGACCTCGTTCAGAAGACCGTCATCCCCACCCAACAGGCTCTGAAAGACGCAGGACTTACCGTCAACGATATCGCAAAAGTCATTATGGTCGGCGGCTCCACCCGTATTCCCGCAGTGTACGACGCAGTCAAGAAGCTCACGGGTAAAGACCCCTACAAGGGAATCAACCCCGACGAATGCGTTGCAATCGGTGCGGCAATTCAGGCTGGCGTGCTTGCAGGCGAAGTCAAAGATATGTTGCTCCTCGACGTAACGCCTCTGTCTCTCGGTATCGAAACCCTGGGCGGCGTGTTCACAAAACTCATCGACCGCAACACGACCATTCCTACCAGCAAATCGCAGATTTTCTCTACTGCGGCAGACCATCAGACGTCCGTTGACATTCACGTTCTGCAAGGCGAAAGAAAGTTTGCACGCGACAACAAGACGCTCGGCAGATTCGAACTTGTCGGCATTGCTCCCGCACCTCGCGGAGTACCGCAGATTGAAGTTACGTTCGACATCGACGCAAACGGCATAGTGTCCGTCAAGGCGGTTGACAAAGGCACCAACAAGTCCCAGTCCATCACCATTACGTCGTCCAGCAACCTGTCCGAAAGCGACATCGACGCGGCAATCAAAGACGCGGAGAAGTACGCGGAAGAAGACGAAAAGAGAAAGAACCTCGTCGACGCGAAGAACAACGCGGAACAGCTCATCTTCGTAATGGAGAAGTTCGAAAGCGACAACGGCGACAAGATTTCCGAAGCCGACAAGACTGCGCTCAAAGACGCAATCAAGGAAGCGCGCGAATGCGTCGAGAAAGCCGAAACCGACGAAGCGGTCAAGGAAGCTATGTCCAAACTCAGCAAGGTTTCCGACCCGATTTTCACGAAGTTCTATCAGGAGAACCCCGAAGCGGCGGCAGAAGCGGCACGTCAGGCAGGATTTGACCCCAACAATATGGGCGGCAACGGCGGAGCAGGTTACGCAGGCGGTGACGGTGTAGTCAACGACGGCGACAATATGACTCCTCCCGAAGGCGGCTGGGAAGACTAAGCACAACCATTAAACGGCGGAACGCGCGGTATGCGCGTTCCGCACAAACGTATTTCGGAGTCCGATGACCGAATGGCGAATACGGTTCGGCAAACGGTATCAAGCGGAGTGTTCGCAGAAAAGACAATCCGCACCGCATACGGCGAATTTGCAAGCAGACAGTTAATCTGCAAATAAATTCAATCAATCATCGGAACAAGCGCGCACACGCGCGCTTTAAGACTGTAAAGGATATGCCGTGAGGCATTGGTACATATATGGCAGACAAAGACTATTACGAGATATTGGGAGTGGACAAAAAGGCGTCCAACGACGAACTCAAAGCCGCATACCGTAAGCTCGCAAAGAAGTATCACCCCGACCTCTACACAAACGCAACCGAAGCGGAAAAGAAGAACGCCGAAGCGAAGTTCAAGGAAATCAACCACGCTTACGACGTGCTTTCCGACGCCGACAAACGCGCGGCGTACGACGCATACGGCACGGAAAACGGACCTATGGGCGGTGGCGCAGGCGGAAGCGGTTTCGGAGGTTTCGGCGGGTTCGGTCAAGGCGGACAAGGGTTCAGC
>URAF01000010.1 GCA_900545885.1 uncultured Eubacteriales bacterium | reverse complement strand
GAGCCATACCTTGGCGTATTCGAAATACAGCGGGTGTTTGACGAGTTCGCGGAACATAAGGGAAACGTCTTTTGCCGTGGAAAATCCTTCGGCCGCGGGAAGTCCCGTGCAGTTGACGAAGTTGGTGTCCTTCATTCCGAGTTCGGCAGCGCGCGTGTTCATAGCCGCGACGAACCCTTCGACACTGCCCTGCAATCTTTCCGCAAGCGCTACGCAACTGTCGTTTGCCGACGCCACTATAACGGATTTGAGCAAATTGCCCGCTTTGTGTTTGGTGTTTGCGTCAAGGAAAATCTGCGAACCGCCCATAGACGCCGCATTGTCGCTGACGTACACTTCTTCGTCGGGCGAAAGTTCTCCCGCGTCAATGGCTTCGAGAGTTAAAAGCGCGGTCATGATTTTCACCATGCTCGCAATGGGCAGGCGTTCGTTCTCGTTCTTTGCGTAAAGCACCGTTCCCGTCGCCGTGTCCACAAGATATGCGGCTTTGCCTTCCACCGAAAAACCGTCCGCAAAAGCGGTTGCGGGCGTCGCGGAAAACACCGCCGCTATCATAGCCGTCGCGATGAGCAATACTGCCATAACCGCGACCGTTGTTCGTATAAAAATTTGTCTGTCGGTTTTTTGCATAATACACCTCGGCGCTAGTTTGCGTAAATCCTCGGCGATTATGCAACGTTATTTATTCTCTCTCCGACTAGAACCCGACCACGATTACCTTTGCGAACGCACCTATTATCACGAAAAGCACAAAGTCCACCCCGACGTTCAGTCCGTATATTTTGAGCAAGGAAAACAGACAGTTTTTCATTTTGTTGCAGCCGACCGCCGTTACGGCTTTGACACCCGCGACAATCATGAAAATCATGGTCAGGAAAAAGAACGGAAGATAGATTATGACAAGGTTTACGATGCCGAGCGCGCCGTAGCACGCCGCAAGCAGACAAAGGTACTTCCCCGTATAGTAACCGAGCACGCAGAAAGGCACAAGTCCGACGAATACGAGCGACGGAGCCGCCGCGGAAACCAGAATTACCGCATATCCTATCGCAGCCATAAACGAGGACGTGAAAAACACTTTGACCGCGCTGAGTTCCATATCCGCGCGCGCCACCTGTTCGAACTCTCCGCCCGCGGCGTTCACGGTTATGAAAATGCCCGCAATCAACCCCACGACGAACACCGCGCAAAAGCTGATTACGCTTTTTTTGTTGTTGCGGCAGAAGTCTTTTACTATGCTTACCGCCGTGCGTAAGTTGGTATATTTCATACCGAATTTTATGCCGCGAAAGCCGCGTATATTCGGGAGATTGACACTCTTCGCCAACTTGCGCGAATTTGGTGCAATCTATATCAAAAATCGCCTGTTCTGGAATGGTAAACTGACGCCATGGTTAATTCACGTGCCCGTATAAAAATGTATCTGTTAAAACTCGGATTTCAACCCAACCTGAAAGGTTATCACCTGCTTGCAAGACTCATATCGCTTGCCGAAGAAGGCGCGGAGATTATGCCGCTGAAATACTGCGGCTACAAGAAACTCGCCGAAGAGTTCGGAGTGGGCGAAGCAAGCATAGAAAAAGACATTCAGAACGCCATATCCGCGGCGTGGTTGAGAGGCGACGTAGACGTACTGTACAAAGAGTTCGGCGAAACTCTCGACGAAGACAAAGGAAAACCCACCAACAAACAGTTCGTGCTTACTGCACTCGAACGGCTTGCGGCGGGTGCCGAAAACTTTCAGAGCACCGCAGAGGCGGCAAACTAAGCCGCCTCTTTTTGCCCGTAGATATCTCCTCCGAAAAAGTCGCCATAGGCGGCTTTTTGCTTTTGCCCGTATTCTGCCGCAACGGCTTCCGCTTTGTTCAGCATAAACTCGGCGTGCACACCGTATCCGCGCGTCGGGTCGGACACGAAAACGTGCGTGACCGCGCCAATCAGAACTCCGTTCTGGATTATGGGACTTCCGCTCATTCCCTGCACTATTCCGCCCGCCTTTTCAAGCAGCTTTTCGTCGCGCACGGAAAGCACAAGCCCTTTGCTTTCACCGTCTTTCTGCGGAACTACTTTCACGATGTCGATGTCGTAAAGTTCGGGTTCGGTGCCGTTAAGCGTGGTGAGAACCTGCGCATGTCCCATTCTGGCTTCGCCTCTTCCCGCAACACGGATTTTTTCGCCTTTTTCTTCGGAATTATAAATACCGTAAATGCCGATTTCCGTATTGCTCACGTTCTCGCCGACAGGGGTATCGAGCCTGTTTATGCTTGCCTGCAATCCGCCTGCCTTACCTTTCTGACCTTTGACGACGTTCTCGATTTCCACGTCGAAAATTTTACCTTTCTGCAAACTGTCGCACAGCCCGGTTTCGGGGTCGTAAATATGGTGTCCGAGCGCGGCGTACGCTCCGCTCTCCGTAACAAACGTAAGCGTTCCGACTCCGCCGATGTCCTCTTTCAGCATAAGTCCCAGCCTTTTTGTTCCGCTTGTACGTTCAAGGGCGGGCGTGACTTTCAGGTCGAACGTTTCTCCGTTCCTTTCTATCGTAAGTGTAACCGCGTCGCCGACCGCCGCAATACGTTTGCGGAAATCGTACATATTGGAAACCTTGACGCCGTCTACGGCTTTTATCACGTCGCCTTTCGAAACGCTTTCACCCACGGGAAAAACGGCTCCGTTTTCGGTTTCGACCGCGCCTACTCCCGTAACTATAAGACCGTCCGCGCCGATTGCAATCCCTATGGGATTGCCGCCGACATAAACGTATCTGGGTTCTGCAAAGGCCGTTTCGGTGGGAACGCCCGTTCCGAGGGCAAACAACGCGACTAAAACCGCGACTGCTACACAAAAATTCCAAAATCTTCTCATAGTGATATTGTTTGCGAAGCTACGGCTTGATTTGTATGGAAAAAAATGGGACGTGTTTCAATCGGCAACGGAACATCGTTCCGTCTGCATATTTAAGCGGTTTGAGGCTTTGCAAATCATAACAAAACCAACAAAAAAGGCGGCAGATGCCGCCTTTGATTATTGTTTTTTATTTCAATCGTCTTTTGCGTTTTCACTACATCAATCGTCGGAAAACGGTTTCGGTCATTTTGCGCTGTCTTCGGCAATCGTACGCGCCATAAGCACACCCATAACCGACGCCATCATCAGACCGCGCGTCCAACCGCTGCTGTCGCCGAGGCAATGCAAACCTCCGATGGACGTGTTGAGTTTTTCGTCCATTTTGATTTTGTTGCTGTAAAATTTGAGTTCGGGCGAATAAAGCAGGGTTTCGTATCCCGCAAATCCGGGCACGACTTCGTCGACCGCCTGAATGAAGTTGATTATGTTGGTCATTGCACGGTAAGGCATTGCCGCCGTGATATCGCCTGCAACCGCGTCTTTGAGCGTGGGACGGACGTTGGACATTCCGAGTTCTTTCTGCCACGTGCGTTTTCCCGCGAGAATGTCGCCGTAACGCTGAACGAGGATTTTGCCCGCGCCGAGCATGTTGGTGAGTTCACCGACTTTCTGCGCGTATTCGATAGGCTGATTGAAAGGCTGATTGAAGGAGTGCGAGCACAAAATAGCGAGGTTCGTGTTTTCGCTTTTGAGTTCCTTGTAGCTGTGTCCGTTGACGACGGCAAGGTCGTTGTCGTAGTTTTCCTGCGACACGAAACCGCCGGGGTTCTGACAGAATATTCTCACTTTGTTTTTGAAAGGTGCGGGATAACCTATCAGCTTGGACTCGTAAAGCACGGAGTTGACCTCTTCCATAATCTCGTTGCGGACTTCGACGCGAACGCCGATATCGACAACGCCGGGACCGTGCGCGATGTTGTGTTGCGCGCACATTTTTTCCAGCCAGTCGGCTCCCCTTCTGCCTGTCGCGATAATGGTTTTGTCGGCTTCGATACTGCTTACGTTGCCCTTTGCGTCTTCGACGATAACGCCTTTGCAGACATTGTCTTCGAGAATGATGTTGTTGCATTGCGCGCCGAACATCATTTCAACGCCGTGGTCGCGCAGATAATTTTCGATTGCAAGATAAATGCCCTGCGCTTTTTCCGTTCCCATATGGCGAATGGGACAATCGACGAGTTTAAGACCCGCTTTGATTGCCTTTTTACGGATTTCTTTGACTTTATCTTCGTTGCCGAGTCCTTCGATATGCTCGTCTGCACCGAATTCGAGATAGATTTTGTCCGTATAGTTGATGAGTTCCTGCGCGAAATCGTGACCGATGAGTTCGGGAAGTTCGCCGCCTACTTCGTAAGACAGCGAGAGTTTGCCGTCCGAAAACGCGCCCGCTCCCGAAAATCCCGTAGTGATATGGCAGTAAGGCTTGCAGTTTCTGCAAGGACCTCCGTATGCCTTGGGGCACTTACGTTTTTCGACAGGCTGCCCTTTTTCGATGATAATCATCTTTTTGTCGCAACCGCGTCTGATGAGTTCGATTGCCGTAAAAATACCCGCTGGACCTGCGCCGACTATACAAATATCGTACTTTTTCATACAACCCTCGTTAGGATTCAGTCGTGTTGAGGCGAACCGGCGCCGCAACCTTGTGCATTATATAGCCAAAACCCCGACCTGTCAATAGTTATTTTAATATATAATAGTCTAGAATTTCGGGTTATTTCAAAACGACCGAATGTTCCGCACGCATACACCGCAGAAAACAACACAAGCGTACGATGCGGAAAAGTCGGAAAAGAAACTAAAACGGTTCGGACAGCATCGAGGCGTCCGAAAGCCTGTTGCCGATACCTAAACGACCTTATCTCAAAGTGCGTCTTAAAAATTCTGTCAGACCAGCGTCAGAAATAGAGTTCTTCCGCGTCTATGTTGGCTTTGATTTTGCCGAGAGCGTGTTTTTCTATACGCGACACGTAGGAACGCGATATCCCGAACTTTGCCGCCACTTCCCTTTGAGTGAGCGCGGGAGCACCGCCCAGCCCGTAACGCAGACGGATTATCTCGTATTCCCTTTCGTTCAGGCACTTGCCGGTTATTTCAAGCAGCCTTTCCATAAGGATATTGCTCTCCACGTCGTCGATAACCGACCCGGCTTCGGCAAGCACATCCATTATCGTAAGTTCGTTGCCGTCCCTGTCTACTCCCACGGGTTCGTTGAGCGAAACGTTGGAACGGTGCTTTTTCGTCACGCGCATGGTCATCAGAATTTCGTTTTCTATACACCGCGAAGCATATGTCGCAAGCTGCGTGCCTTTGGTGTGATTGAAACTGTTGACAGCTTTTATAAGCCCGATTGAACCCACGGAAATGAGCTCGTCGTTGTCGCCGTAGTTTGAATATTTTTTTGCGATGTGCGCAACAAGGCGCAGATTGTGTTTGATGAGAATTTCTTTGGCTTCTTCGTCGCCTTGTTCGGCTTTCAGTATGTATTCGGCTTCCTTTTCCTTTGAAAGCGGCTTCGGAAAAGAACTTTTATCGGTGACGTAAGACGAAAAGATGACAAGGTTTTTCAACAACAAAAAAAGACTTTCAAGCGCCATTACACCCTCCAAGGTTGTACATAATATGCGCCTGACGGAAAATTTTTGACAAACCGCGCGGCAAAGCAATCATAAACGCTTAAATAAGCAACAACCTCAACAACCGAAACCAACGCCGTACATAAAAAAAGCAATCCAAAGGATTGCTTAATTTGTATTCTGCCGATTAAAACAAACTACACTTTATTTCTTTTTGTCGAGGTTGTCTTTGAGCTTTACGAGTTCCTCGATTTCGTTGAGCAACGTGTTTATGTCCTTGAATTGACGGTGCACGGACGCATAACGCACGTAAGCAACGTCGTCGATTTCGCGCAACTGTTCCATGACAAGGTCGCCGATATATGACGAAGAAACTTCCTGTTCGAGCGAATTGAGCACTTTGCGCTGAATTTCCGTCACCATTTTGTCAATGGCAGTCATGGAAATGGGACGCTTTTCGCAGGCTTTCATGATGCCCATTTTGACTTTGGCAATGTCAAACGCCTGACGGGAACCGTCTTTTTTCACGACGAGAACGGGCGTGTACTCTATCGTCTCGTATGTCGTAAATCTTTTGCCGCAACTTTCACATTCGCGACGGCGACGAATAGAGGTGCCCTCTTCGTTCTGTCTGCTGTCCACGACTTTGCTGTCCATACACCCGCAATATATGCATTTCATATCGCAATCCTCTTTGCAATTTTCGTATTTTGATTGTATAGATTATACAATATATAGCGGTCGATGTAAAGAATTTGACAAAAAAAACAATATTTAGCATAAAGCGCAAACGGCACACATAACCTTTGGTATGAACGTCAAGCAGTACTCTTTTTCGGAATTGGCAGAAAAGCAGGTCGTCAACGTTGCGGACGGGCGTCAACTCGGGCATACCTGCGATATGGTTTTCACCGCGTGCGGCAGAATACTCGGGCTTGTGGTCCCCGGCAAAAAAAGTTTTTTCAAGAGTTTCACGTCGTCGGACAACATATTCATACCGTGGAACAACATAGTGAAAATCGGCGGCGACGTAATACTTGTCGAAATGGTAGGCGGCGTATCGGTATGTAAAGAAGGAGAAACGGACGATGACGAATACTACGTCAAATAGAAACGTCGCAAATAGGCAAGCAAGCGAACGGAATCTGACTTCCGAAACCTTAAAACGCGCACTCAAAGTGCGCGCTAGGTTGAAATATTATTTCGGAAAAACATTTTTCAGACTGTTTTATTGACGGCGAACCGAAAACGCAGCAAAACAAATCACAGCTAAAAACGGCGAACCAAAACGTCAACCGCCGACGGTTTGCGGAAAATTTTACCAAAAATAGTTGCCGACGGTCAGTTTACCGTCGGCTTTTTAGCAAAACAACTTCTTCCGCAATAACTCTTTTCTTTTTTCTCACGCAATAAATCTTTTCTTTTGAAATTCCCTGGATGATAAATCCAAAATGTCATTCCGAAAGCAGTTTTTTCAGTCGGTCTACGGCGGATTTTTCAAGTCGGCTTACCTGTGCCTGACTTACCCCCACCGCTTTACTGATTTCTGTTTGCGTTTTTCCTTCGAAATATCTCATTCGGAGTACGCACATCTCGCGTTCGGGCACGCATTTAAGCGCTTCGAGCAAAGCAATTTTTTCCGCCCAGTTATCTGCGTTTTCCTTTTTGTCGGCAATCTGGTCGAAAAGCTGCATACCTTCGTCACCGTCCGAAAAAACGGGTTCAAAGAATGACACAGGCTCGCTCACCGCGTCCAGCGCACACGCAACCTGTCTGATGGACACGCCGATTTCGTCGGCAATTTCCACAAGTTCAGGCTCTTTTGACGTACTTTCCACGATTTTTTCACGAGCTTTCAAGGCCTGATAAGCCGTATCGCGCATGCTGCGCGGAACTTTTATGCCCGTTCTGTCGCGCAGACTTCTTTTGATTTCGCCTATAATCATAGGCACGGCATAAGTTGAAAAACGCATTCCGAGCGTTCTGTCGAAGTTGGCAAGCGCCTTCATCATTCCGACCATACCCGCCTGAAAAAGGTCGTCGGCACATTCCGAGGACTTAGAAAACCGTCCGACCACAGACAGAACAAGCCTCATATTTGCACGCAAAAACAATTCTTTTGCGGCGGAGTCCCCCTGTTCTATGAGTTCAAGCAACCTGTCGCTTTCGCTGACGGTAAGCCTCGGAAGACTTCCCGTATCCACTCCGCATATAGTGACTCTGCTCATAAAAAAGCCTCCTGCATTGAATATGTAGAAGGCTTTTCCGTAAAATTTTTACGCCGATTTTATATATGTTGTGTTGTCGAAAATCTTTCGGAATTGCGTTTTGTTCACGCATTTACGCTCCAATCACAATACACAAAGGCTTTCTAAGAGTGTCACCGTCTGCTGACGAAAAACGCACTGAACAGTCGATTTTCAAGTCAAAGTATTCTCGTTATCGCACAAAAGTATAATATATTTTGCCGATTTTTAGAATAGTTTTGGCAGTTTTACGACTTTTATGCGCTGTCAGCCGAGTTTTGCAATTTCTTTTTTCAGCGAAGACACAATCTTCTTTTCCAGTCGCGAAATGTAGGATTGCGATATCCCCATCATCTCGGCGATTTCCTTTTGGGTCATCTCCTCTTTTCCGTCAAGTCCGAAACGCAGTTCGACAATCTGTCTTTCACGTTCGGGCAACCGCGAAAAAGTTTCGCGCAGCATTTCTTTTTCCGCCGACAGTTCTACGTCCTTGTAAATGGAGTCGGGTTCGGTGCCGAGTACGTCGCTCAGCAAAAGAACGTTGCCCTCCCAATCGACGTTCAGCGGCTCGTCAAAACTTACCTCGGTACGCACGCGTGCCATCTTGCGCAGATACATCAATATTTCGTTCTCGATACATCTCGACGCAAAAGTCGCAAGTTTGATGTTCTTGTCGGGTTTGAAACTCCCTACCGCCTTTATAAGCCCTATCGTGCCTATGGAAATCAGGTCTTCGAGGTCTACACCCGTATTGTCAAAACGCTTTGCTATGTACACCACAAGCCGCAAGTTGCGTTCTATGAGCTTCAACCGCGCTTCGTCGCTGCCGTTCATATACTCTTCAACCGTCTTTGCCTCTTCTTCGGGCGTCATCGGCGAAGGCAACGCTTCTCCCGTGGATATGTAGTCTACATTGCAGGGCTTCGAAAACCCCAGAAAACGCAGAATTTTTGCTATAAGTTCTCTCAATTTCATTTTTCACCCCAAACTAACAACATCGTCACGCAAACCTTTATCATTCGGCACATCGCATTCGGACGTAGCATTTGCAATATCGGTTAGTTTCAGAACATCGTATTCTGCAATATCAGTTCGTATCCGTCGAATGTCTTTCCCGAAAGTGCGGCGTAGGCTTTACAGCGTTTGCCGCCGACTTCGATTTCTTCGACGCCGATTATCGGAAGACTTGCTTCGCCGCTTACGGTCTTCAACTCAACAAACCCTTCAATCCGCTTGCAGTCCATCTTTTCGCCTTCGGACACGAGTTTTTCAAAGGCTTCGGACGCAATCACGACAGGCAATCCGCTGACGCCGTCGGTAAGCGTGTTTCCGCTGTCGCACAGCGCATTGACCGATATGCTTTTGCCGAAAATATGTACCGTTGCCGTACAGATTTTTCGGCTGGTGTTGGCGCGCATTCTCAACAGCAATCTTACGCCGATGACCATCAAAAACGCCGCAAAAGCCGTTATTCCGAGTATCAGATAGCCTTCGAGCATTATCCCTGTGAGATATCCTATTCCGCTTACGGCGCCGCCCAAAGCAAATGTCAGCACGGCAAACAACACAAGCGAAATTATGTAATCTTTCACGGACTTGTACTTGTCGAAAATCAACGTTGCGACCGGTGCAAGCACAACTCTTATGACTGTCTGCCACACTTCGGGAAGCACGGCGTACGCTACGGCAACGCTTGCACACAAACATACTGCAAACAAAAAGCGCAGTTTCCGTATTTTCCGTCGCCGCAAAGTGAGCGTCGCCGCAATGAGCAGCGCGTCGATTGCAAGGTTGTTGAGCAAAACGACTTCCACATACACACTCACAACGGCATTATATCTACGCCGCGGCGCAAAATCTTTCCGTTGATATTCAAGAACTCAACGCTAAACACGTCCCCCATATCGAACAGAACTCACCGACGAACAAAGGCACACGTCAAACAAAACACTCGAAAACTACACGTTTTTTTGCGCTCCGCTTCTGCATTCGGCATTGAAAAACGTACGAAAACGAAAAAAAAGCCGCCAAACGGCGGCTTTTTAATTGTTGATGTAACATCAGTTTGTGCGATGTTGTAAAACAAGTGCTGTTATAAACCGATTTTATTTACTTTGCCAAAATCTGCAATTAAATTTTGACAAATAGTGTCAACCGTCAGTCTCTGTCGCGACGCAGATGACGCAGGAACGCGGGAACCTGTCTGCCTGCGTTGCCGACGTCTATACGGCTGGACTGAATTCCGCTTGCGGGTGCCTGAGGTGCAGGTTGAGGTGCAGGTGCAGGCTGTTGAACGGGTGCCGCAGGTTGAGGTGCGGGCGCGGGTTCTTCCGCGGGTGCGCTTTGTCTGAGACCGAACGTGGGACGGTTTGCAAATATGTCGGGATTGTATTCCGAACGTACGGGTTCGACGGTTTCTTCGTCTTTATCCGCGGTATCCGCCGCTGCGTCGGCTATTGCCGCGGCAATGGGTCTGGACGCACTCACGGGAGCGGAACCGACCGAACGCGCGGGCGCGCTGTTCTTGTCAACGAAACCCGTTGCGATGATGGTGATTTCGATGTCTTTTTTGTCGGGCACGAATGCGGTGCCGAATATGATGTTTGCAGACGGGTCGACAACCTGTTTGACGATTTCGCAAGCTTCGGTGACTTCGCTGAGCAGCATATCCTCACCGCCGCTGATGTTGACGATGATACCGGTTGCGCCTTCGATGTCGGTTTCAAGCAAAGGGCTGAAAACCGCGTTTCTAACCGCTTCGATTACTCTCTTTTCGCCTTTGCCGTATCCGATACCCATATGGGCGAGACCTCTCTTTTTGAGAATGGTCTTGACATCTGCAAAGTCGAGGTTGATGAGTTCGGGGTTGGCTATAACGTCGCTGACGCCCTGAACGCCCTGACGGAGAACGTCGTCGGCGATTTCGAACGCGCGTTTGAAACCGATTTTGTTGTCAAGGACTTCGATGAGTTTCTGGTTGGGAATGATAAGCAGCGTATCAACGAAGTTTTTGAGGTTGCGGATACCAGCTTCGGCGTTCATCATACGTTGCGCACCTTCGAAGTTGAAGGGTTTGGTTACGACCGCAACGGTCAGAATGCCCATGGATTTCGCGATTTCGGCAACTACGGGAGCGGCACCTGTACCCGTTCCACCGCCCATACCTGCGGTTATGAACAGAAGGTCAATGCCTTCGAGTGCTTTTTTGATGTCTTCGCGGGACTCTTCGGCCGCGAGTTTGCCGATTTCGGGGTTGGAGCCTGCACCGAGACCGCCCGTTTTGCCCACGCCGAGCTGAATTTTGCATTCTTCGGGGACAAGGGACATATTGAGTGCCTGCATGTCGGTGTTCATAACGATGAAACTTGCGCTCTTGATGCCCGCACGTATCATGTTGTTGACAGCGTTGTTACCGCCACCACCGACGCCCACTACGACAATGTTCGCCTTACCGGGGATTTTTCTCGGAACGGGACCGTAGTCCACTTCCTGTTCTTCTTCCACACCGTATGTATTGTCTTCGGTTTCGGGTTCGGGAGTGTTGGAGTACCCGAATTTTTCGAAATCTATCATTGTTTACCTCCGTTGATGACTCTTTTGATATATTCTCCGATATTAGATTTGGAGAGGTTGTCCGCGACGACAAGCAAAGCAACTTTGGAGCTGTCGTCGGGACGCGAATAACCGGGAAGTTTGGGCGCGCATATCTCGACGTTTCTGCCGATTTCCTCACTCAGGAACTTTTTGGCACCGCGGATTGCGGTTATGCCCTCGCCCGTAAGGTAAATCGGAACGTAAGTCGGCGAATCCAGACTGTCGAGCACGGATTTGATGAGGTCGGCAAAAACTTCAAGCCGCGCTTTCACGATTTCGCAAGCGTCGGACGCGAACACCGTGTATTCGTTGTCGGCAACCAGAACCGCGTCGTCCGCATAGTTGAGATTGAGGTCGACGAGTTCTTTTGCGCGTTCGGCAAGTTCGTAAGGAACCTGCAAAACTTCGAAGATGTCCGCCGATATGTGCGCTCCGCCGAGAGAGAATGATTTGAGGTCGCTGAGCCCCTCTCCTCTTCCGACGGCTATGAATGACGAAATATAGCCGATGTCGACAAGGACGTAAGACGCGTCGCGCTGTTCGCGCTCGAAAAGCGAAATGCCCTCCGCCCACGGCGAAGCGACAAAACGGATTTCCTTGAAACCGCAACGTCTTGCGACGGAAGCGAACAAGTCCATAAAACGCGTTTCGCACAGCATATACGATACCGTGGACTCAACGCGTCCCGCTACCATACCGCGCACGTCGAAATAGAGTTTGTCAGACGTATCGACGGAATAGCAGATTGCGGAAGAGTTGATGACTTCGAAATCGCTTTCGGCAAAAGTGTTGCCCTTTTTGAGCAGATAGTCTATATCCGCGTCTATAATGCGGCGGACTCTGTCCAGAGTTATGGAAACGGGTTTGTTGACCACGGTAACGAACTCCGCAGGCACGCCGATAAACAAGCGTTTGCTGCGCGAAAGAGAAGTTTTCATTGCTTCGGTGAGAACTTCTTCCGCCACACTGACGGTTTCGCTTTCGTCCAGCCACTCGCCGTCGCAGAATCCTGCGTATTCGCGGTCGACGCTGGCTTTTACGTCATAAACGGACTGCGCTTTTTTGCAGCCGACCATAACGCTCATAAGGCGGGACGTAACGTCGAGAACGACAATGTCTTTGCTTGTAAACGGATTCATAAATCCCCGATAACGCGCATATAAGCGCGCGTAGATATTATATTCTATTTTTATTATATAATAAATAAATGGCGTGTCAATGATTTTGCGTTAAAAAAAGAATATTTTGACAAAAAAACGCCGAAATCGGTGCAAAATCGGCGTTAATCGCCGATTTTGACATTTTCACGTGATATTTTTCCGCCGAGCGCGGTGAACGTTTCTTCTATTTTTTCGTATCCGCGGTCTATGTATCTCAATCCGTCGAGCTGGCTTTCGCCCTTTGCGCCGAGAGCCGCTACAATCAACCCTGCTCCGCCGCGCAAATCCGCCGCGCTTATCTTTGCTCCGAACATTCCGCGGCTTCCGTCAACGAAAGCGGTATTTCCCGCAAGTGCGATGTCCGCGCCCATTTTGCGCAGTTCCTGAACGTGTGCAAACCTGTCTTCGAAAACGGTTTCGCGCATACTGCTGAGTCCGCAGGCATAACACTGACACGCCATAAACGGCGCCTGCATATCGGTCGGAAACAACGGATACGGACCCGTGACTATGTCGGTCGGATTGAGCATTCCGTCACTTTCGAATATCATAACTCCGCCGTGCTCCACCAAAAACGTGTGCGACGTGAGAAACGGCGAAATTACCGCACCCATAACCGACGCGTCTGCGTTTGAAATCTCCACTCTGCCGCCGCAAACGGCAACTGCCGCCATAACCGTACCCGTCACTATTCTGTCGGGAACGGGCGTACAGGTCGCGCCTTCCAGCGTATCGACGCCCCGAACGGTAATCACGGGAGTTCCCTCTCCCGAAATGTCCGCGCCCATTTTGCGCAACAGTCGGACAAGCGAACATATTTCGGGTTCTCGCGCCGCGCCTATAAGTCTGGTTGTTCCTTTTGCCTTTACTGCCGCCATAACGAGATTTTCCGTTGCGCCGACGCTCGGATATTTGAGAACGATGTCCGCACCTTTCAGTCCGTCCGCCGAACAGTTGACGTAATCTTCGCCGTATTCTACGCGTGCGCCGAGTTTGCAAAATCCGTCGAAATGTATGTCGAGAGGCCGCGCGCCTATTCTGCAACCGCCGGGAGTAAAAAGTCTGACTTCTCCCGCTTCCGCAAGCAACGGCCCCAACATAAACACCGACGAACGCATTGCGCACGCAAGGTGCGGCGGAATTTCCGTTACAGTAGGCGTTCCGCTTACGGATATTTCGCGTCCCGACCTCGACACTGTTACGCCGAGCGCGGTAAGTACGCTTGTCATATCGTCTACGTCGCTTATCGCGGGACAGTCGCAAACCGTGACTTTATCGCTTGTCATTATACTTGCCGCAAGCATGGGAAGAACGGCGTTTTTAGCACCGTGCAGTTCCACTCTGCCGAAGAGCGGATTTCCTCCCGTTATGCGGAATATCTGTTTTTCTGCCATATACTCCCCCAAAATACTCACCTGTGCCGCATACATATCCTATGCCGTTTGCATACTTCGGGCTACCGCGTTTTCGGAACGCCGAAGCGCAAAAGACGGTTTCAAAAACCTTTCGCAGGAATAACGCGACACCGAAAGCAAAACCCCGACCGCAGCAAGATAGGCAACCAGCGAAGTGCCGCCCGCGCTGATGAACGGCAACGGAAGTCCCGTCGGCGGTACTGCGCCGCATACGACGGCGATATTGAAAACGGTCTGCACCGCGATGACCGCGGTAATCCCCGCCGCTGTGTAACAGGAAAATCTGTCCGTCGCGCGCAAAGCTATGACCGTGCCCCTTACGACTATCACAAGGAAAAGCGCAATTATAATCAGCATTCCGACAATGCCCGTTTCTTCGCCGATGACGGACATAATGAAGTCGCTTTCGGCAAAAGGCAGGAAAAGGTATTTCTGACGGGAGTTGAAGAGCCCTACCCCGAAAAGCCCGCCCGAACCGAGTGCGTAATACGACTGAATGAGCTGATACCCTTCGTCGAGCGGCGATTCCCAAGGATTGAGAAAGGCGAGCAATCTGCGCACGCGGTAAGGTTCGGCAAAAATAAGCGCAATACCTGCCGCGAGTACGGGGAGCATTACAATCAGCATATGTTTGGGCTTTGCTCCCGCAACGAACAGCATGATGAACGTGACCGCACCGACGCAAACGGTGATTGACATGTTCGGTTCGAAAAGCAGAAGCAGGCACACAACGCCGCCCATAACGAGAAACAACAGCATTTTCGGGAACTTGTCCACGCCTTTGACGGCGGCAAAACGAGCCATAAAGATAACCATTGCAAACTTCGCGAACTCCGACGGCTGAATGGTGAAAAAGCCGAGGTTGAGCCACCTTTTCGCACCGTAGCTTTCAACACCGAGTCCGGGAATGAAAACTGCCGCAAGCAGCACTATTCCGCCGACGTACAGCCACGGAGAAATTTTGGAAAAGGTCTGCGGACGGACGAAAGACACGGCAAGCATAGCGGCAATGCCGAGAACGAGCGCGACCGCCTGCGTTTTGACGTAGTGGAAAGAGTCGCCGAAAGTTATGTCCGCGGAATAACTCGACGCGGAGTAAATGAACACCAACCCGAGTGCCGAAAGCAAAACCGCGGTTATTGCAAGCGGTTTGTCAAATGCAAAGAAGGACTGCTTTTTCATTGCTTGTGCGCAAGCGCGAAAATCACCGCGTCGAAAGCGCGTCCCCTCTCGTAATAGCTGGTGTAGTTGTCGTAACTTTTGGACGACGGCGAAAACAAGACGTTTTCGCAATCGAGTTTTTCGGCAAGGTCGACGGCGTCCGCGGCGGCGTCTTCGAGCGTAAAACTTCGCGAAATCTCGTTAAACCCCGCCTTATGCGCGGCTGAAATTATGCTTTCGGCGTTTTCGCCCACGACAACCGCACCTTTGATTTTGTCGGGAAGCCGACCGAACAAGTCGTCGAAATCTTCCGCTCTCTGCGCTCCGCCGAGTATCAGAACGGTGTCCCCTTCCATGCTTTCGCTTGCCGATACCGTGGAAAATACGTTTGTGGCTTTGCTGTCATTGAAAACTTTGATTTTGCCCACCGTTCCGCAGGCTTTTCTGCGAAAATCGGGGCGTTTGAAAGTCATGAGCCCTGCGGCTATGGTGTAAAAACTTATACCTTTCGACGCCGTTACGGCAACCGCCGCAAGCACGTTTTCGAGTTCCCGACCTCTGAAATCGAGTTCCGCGGTTTCCACAACGGGTTTGCCCTTGTAGCAGACAAACCCCGACGAAACGTATGCGCCGTCCACGGGGTGCGACACGCTGAACGGGATTTTCTCGGCTACCATTGAGGGTTCGAGCGCAATGATGTTTTCGTCGTCGGCGTTGAACACGATTTTGTCGCATTCGGACTGTTTGAGAAAAATATTCGACTTTGCAGCTATGTACCGTTTGAAACTCCCGTGTCTTTCCAGATGGTCGGGGGTTATGTTGAGAATGACCGCAATGTCGGGCGAAAAGTTCACCGCGCTTTCGAGCTGGAAACTCGACGCTTCGACGACGACGGTTTCCATTGCGTCGAGTTTGTCCGCAATGGACGAAAACGCCGCGCCTATGTTGCCCACCGCGTGGGAATTGATTTTTGCGGTTTTGAGCATGTGGTCGATAAGCAACGTCGTCGTGGTTTTGCCGTTGGTTCCCGTCACGGCAATCTGTTCCGCAGCACAGAAAACAGACGCAAGTTCGAGTTCGCTGACAACGGTTTTTCCCGAAAGTTTCGCGTCGAGAACGAACGGGTTTCCCGACGCGACGCCGGGGCTTAAAACTATGACGTCGCAGTCCGAAAATACGCTTGTGCAGGACGTCGAATGAGGTTTGTCGGGATTGTCGTCGTAAATGACCGCGTGTCCTCCGTGTTCCCTTACAAGCTGGTACGCGCTGAGTCCGCTGACTCCCGCGCCGTAAACAACGACCCTTTTCCCCGCAAGATTCATACTGCCCTCGCAAAAATAAGACTTACAGCGCCCGCAACCAGCGTAATCACGAAATACAAAGTATCGACGCGCGCTTCCGACCAACCTTTCATCTCAAGATGATGGTGGAAAGGCGACATCAGAAATACGCGTTTTTTCGCGGTTTTGAAAACGAGCACCTGCACTATTACAGATATGCTCGACCATACGAACATTATGCCGACAATAGGCAAAAGAAGTTCTTTTCCCGAAAAAACCGCAACGCACGCCGCGGCGGCTCCGAGAGCAAGCGACCCCGTGTCGCCCATCATGACTTTTGCGGGATTGGAGTTGAAAATGAGGTAAGCCGCAAGTCCGCCCATAATCGCGGTGCAGAACCCGACCAGCGAACCGAGTTGTTCGGCGTAAGCGGCGTTTCCGCTGTCAACTGCGTCCGCAAACGAAAAAAACAGAATGAGCGCAAATGACAGAAAATAGCCGAAAGAGGTGTACCCCGCAAGTCCGTCCAGACCGTCGGTGAGGTTTACGGAATTGGTTGTCGCGACGAAAACAAGAATTACAAACGGAATGATCCCCCAGCTCAAATCCGCGGTTGCCGTTGTGAAAGGCAGGAAAATTTCCGTGCCGATATACGGCGAAGCGTAACAGAAATACGCCGCAATCGCGGCAAGTCCGAGTTGTCCTATTATCTTCTGGTACGGTTTCAGTCCGAGGTTTCTGGCAAAGTGTATCTTTATAAAATCGTCGAGAAATCCGAGTACGGCGTAACCCAAAGTCAGGCTCATCGCAACCAACGAAAACGCCGTCATCTCGACAATGGAAAAGACAAGTACGGGCAAAAGGAATATAATCCCGCCCATAGTCGGCGTTCCGCTTTTGTGTTCGTGTTGCGTTACGTATCCGAGCACGGTCTGCCCCGCTTTGAGCTTGCGAAGCAGACGCACGGCAAACGGCGCGAAAAGTGCGGACATCGCCGCCGCGCCGATAAAATACAACAAAACGGTTATACCCTGACTCATCTTGCCTGTCCCCACCGTCTTGCGGTATCGAAATCGCTGTACGGAATTTTTCTGCCGCACACGTCGAGATAATCTTCGCTTCCCTTCCCCGCGATAACCACGGTGTCGCCCTCTACCATTTCCGACATTGCAAACGCAATGGCCTCTGTTCTGTCGACAACGGTTTTGAACTCCGCACCGCGAACTCCCGCTACTATGTCGGCGATTATGTTTTCGGGGTTTTCAAACCGCGGGTTGTCGGAAGTAACCACGACGAAATCGCTGTACTCCGACGCTATTTTTCCCATAACGGCGCGCTTGGATTTGTCGCGTTCTCCGCCGCAACCGAACACCGTAATCAACCGCGATTTTGTGAGCGTCCGCGCAGTCCGCAGTACGTTTCGCAGTCCGTCTGGCGTGTGTGCATAGTCGATTATGATCAGTCCTTTGTCGTTGTGCAGAATGCTGAACCTGCCCTTTACCGACTTGATTTTTCTCACGGCGTGAGTGAGGGTTTCCGCGCTTATGCCCAGTTCGTGAGCGGCGGTCAGTGCGGCAAGCAGATTGTAAACGTTGAACTCCCCGAACAACCCCGATTTGACTTCCACGAGGTCGTCGGAAAGATTTGCCACGAACCTTATGCCGTCTATGTTCTCGTCGACGTTCACGGCAAAGGAGTCGGCGGGATTGTTGAGCCCGTACGTTACGCACGGAACGCCTTCTTTTTCAAGCAAAGCGCAGAGTTTCGCGCCCTCGGCGTCGTCCGCGTTGACTACCGCTTTTCTGACGTTTTCGGCAGTGAAATAGGACAGTTTTACGTCGCGGTAAGCCGCATAGTCCCTGAAATAGTCGAGGTGGTCCTGCGATATGTTGGTGAACACCGCAACGTCGGCTTTCAGTCCGCAGAGTTTGTGCAGATATATTGCGTGCGCCGAGGCCTCCGATACGACAACCTCAACGCCTTTGGCGCGCATTTTGAAAAAAAGTCCGTTGAGTTCGAAACTGTCGGGAGTGGTCAGACTGCTCCCCACTTTTTCGCCCAGTATAAAGTGCCCTTCCGTGCCGATTACGCCCGTTTTCACACCCGCCTGCGTAAGCAAAGACGCAATGTAGTGAGCCGTCGAAGTTTTGCCGTTGGTGCCGACCACAGTAACGAATTTCATTCCGTCGAGAGGACGGAGATAGTAGTTCTGCGACATTACCGAATAGGCTTCCCGAACGTTGTCGACAATGACGTAAGCGACATTGACGGACGGTTCTTTTTCCGTGATTGCAACAAAAGGACAAGTTATATCTCCGAGGTATCGGTTGCCGTCGTCGTGCACCCCCTCCATACAGAAAAACAAGTCGCCGTCGCGCACTTCTTTCGAGTTGATTTTCAACGACTCGACTTCCGTGCCGAGGTCGGCGTGAACCGCCGAGTATTTTACCCCTTGAAGCAATTTTTCAAGTGTCATAAGAACCTCCGAAAGTAGTTAATAATCAAATAATAAATAGTTATATATAGGAGGTCAACGGCAAGGCGAAACTAGACAAAAACGGAAAAAATTTGCGCCCACAGGGGGCGCAAATCTATGTCAGCAAAAGTACCGTATTCCGTTTGTCCACCGTCGCTCCCGCGGCTGGGAACTGTCCTTTGACCGTCCCTCCGTCGCCGTCCGTTTCGACGTACAGTCCGAGTTTCTGCAAAGCCGCTTTCGCCTGCGCTACGCTCATTCCCGTGTAGTCGGAAAGTTCGAAAGGCTGACCGATGAGTTCGGCTTCCTCTCCCGTGAACTCGGGTTCGACCGCGAGATAGGAGAACAATCCCTTGAATATGTCGCCGACAAGCGGCGCCGCCACCAGCGACCCGTAGTACATATACCCTTGCGGCTCGTCGACTATCAGCAAAACCGCATACGGCGCTTCCTCTTCCAGCGAAAATCCGAGGAAAGACGAAATGTATTTACCCTGCGCGATATGTCCGTTTTCGTACTTCTGCGCAGTACCCGTTTTTCCCGCCGTAATGTACCCGGGCACATACGCGCCCTTTCCGCTGCCGTTTTGCACGACGCGTTGAAGAAGTCCGCGCATGGTTTCGGAGGTTGTCACCGAAACGGTTGTTCCTCTGTTTGCAAACTCGCCGTAGACTTTTTCGCCCGAATATCCGTCGTACACGTAATTCAGAAGATGCGGCGTGACGAGCGTTCCGCCATTGACAACCGAGGACGCCGCCGCAAGCATACCCACGGGCGTAACCGCAACCGCCTGTCCGAAACCTATTCTCGCAAGGTCGACGTTTTTCACCGCGTCGCGGCTTATGAAAATACCCGAGGTTTCACCCGTGATGTCAACTCCCGTCTTGGATTTCAGACCGAATTTTTCGAGATAATCGTAAAATACGTTCGTGCCCATCGCGAGCGCGCTGTCCATAAACACGCAGTTACAGCTCTGCTCCACACCTTGCGCGAAGTCTATCGACCCGTGTCCCTTTGCTTTCCAACACCTTATTTTCTGTCCGTCCACAACGCGCGTTCCCGAACAGTAAAATCTGTCCGAAACGCTCATCGCGCCCGTATCGAGCGCCGCGGCGGCAGTCAGGATTTTGAACGTTGAACCGGGTTCGTACACACTCGAAACGAGCGTGCTTTTCGAGTACTTGAACAGCGTTTCGATGTCGGCGCGCGGAACGTTGTTGAGGTCAAAAGAGGGATATTCTGCAAGCGCCGCTATTTCGCCCGTTTTGTAGTTCATAACGATACACGCCGCGGCTTTGGGATTGAAATTCGCAACGGCTTTCTGTATCGCCGCACCGACTATACGCTGTATGGTTGCGTCAAGCGTGGTGACTACATCCATTCCCGCGATTGCAGGAACGTAATAGCTTTGCCCGCCCTCGATTTCGCGACCGACAAGATCGGTTTCCGTAAGTATCTGACCGTCCGTTCCCGTGAGGTATTTGTCATAATAGGCTTCGAGTCCCGTCTGTCCGTTTCCGTCAAATCCCGTAAACCCGAGCACCTGCGTCATAAAATCCCCGAACGGATAATAACGGAGATTGTCTTCGCCGTAATAAATACCCGTAAGTCCCGACGCGTACAGCATATCCAGCTGTTCTTTGTCCGCTCCGCGCGCAACCGTGATTTCCGACGCGCTTGCGGAAATCTTTTTCAATGCGTCCTCGTAGGTATACCCGAAAACCTGCGCCAGCAGACGCGCAACGGCTTCTTTGTCTTTTACCGCGTTGGGTCTGACGTAAATGTTATACCGAGTTGCCGTGTCCGCAAGCACAACCCCGTTGCGGTCGAGAATTTTGCCGCGAGGGGCTTCCGTCGGCACGTCGCGCATCCATTGCGACACCGCTTTAAGCTGCAATTCCGACCCCTGCACTATCATAACCGTAAAGACTTTCGCGAATACCGCGAGAAAGAAAAAGACCGTCAGCAATAAAACTGCCAACAGCCTTTTTCTCGGATTATGAATAATTGGGGATTGATTATGGTTGCATTTAACGGATTTCATACCCAAATTGTATTTGGGAAGAAACGGAATTATTCGCGGCGTCAAGGTCTACTTCCTGAACATAGGCGGAAACCGAAGAAGAACTGGGGACGGTTGCCGTGCCGTTGTTGAGGGGTTTTGCGTTGACGATGATGAGCACGGAAATCAGCACTATCACCACAACGTACGCCGCAATGAGGAGTTTTGCTTTGAGTCCGAGGTGAATGCGACGTTTTGCTTTTGCGCCGTTTGCCTCGCGGTACTTCTCGACGTAGTCCTCGTTATAACTTGCTCTCGCCGCCTGTGCGGACTGCATTGTCGCCGCTCCCGTTGAACTCATGGACAATCTGTCGTAAAGTTCGTTGTCGGAGGGTCTTTCGGTATCCTTGACCGTGAAGTCGTAAAGTCCTTTCGCGTTATCGACGGGTCTTGCATCGGTACGATAATCGGCATAGCCGTTGTACGTCGCTTCGGATGCGTAATCGGCAGGTTCTCTGCGGAGCGCGGGACGCGCGTCGAAAGAATTGTAACCGCCGTTTCTGTATTCGTCCACTCTGGGAGCTTCGTAAGGACGGGACGCCTCGTATGCTCTTGCCGACTCTACCGAACGGGGTGCCGTATAAGGTCTGGACTCGAAGTTATAGACCGGTCTGTCTGCGTATCCGGCAGGCTCTTGAACGCGACGAGATGCGGTATAATCATCGTAAGAGGGAAATCTGTCCACCGTCGTTTCGGAGGAGTTCCGCGCTTGATTGCGTCCAAGCAGTTCATCCAATGTTATTGCCATATTGCACCTCTACAATCTTTTTATTACTCTGAGTTTCGCGCTCTCCGACCTCGGGTTGGATTGCAGCTCCTCAGCGCCTGCCGTAATCGGCTTGTTTGTCAGTATTTCGACTTCTTTTATTTTGCCGCACACGCACACGGGGAAATCGGGCGGGCACGTGCAGGAAAGACTCAGTTCCTTGAAAGCGTTTTTGACGATTCTGTCTTCCAGCGAGTGGAAAGTGATAACCGCCATTCTGCCGTCGGGTTTCAGTCTGCGGGCAAGTTCGGTGACTGCTTCGCCGAGAGCGTTCAGTTCGCCGTTGACTTCGATACGGATTGCCTGAAAAACTCTTTTGGCGGGGTGTCCGAACTTCCATCTCGTCGCGGCAGGATAACTACTCTCGACAATCGCGGAAAGTTCAAGCGTGGTTGCAATCGGTTTTTCCTCTCGGATTTTCACGATGCGCGCCGCAATTTTGGACGCCAACTTCTCTTCTCCGTACTCTCTGAAAACTCTTGTCAGTTCTTCCGCAGAATAAGTGTTGACAACTTCGTACGCACTCATTCGCTGTCCCCTGTCCATACGCATATCGAGGGGCGCGTCCTTGACGTAACTGAACCCGCGTTCGGCGTTGTCCAGCTGATAGGACGAAACACCGAGGTCGAGAAGTACTCCGTCAATCCGTCCGATGCCGAGTTCGTCGAGCACCGCACAAGCGTTTTTGAAGTCGTCGCGCACAAAAACTATTCTTTCCGTAAAGTCCTTGAGACGTTCTCTCGCCGCCTTGTGGGCGTCTTCGTCCTTATCGAAGGCAATCAGTCTGCCGCCTTCGGTGAGCCGTCTCGCTATTTCATAAGAGTGTCCGCCTCCGCCCAAAGTGCCGTCGAGATAAATACCGTCGGGTTTTATGTCGAGAGCCTCTATGCATTCGGCAAGCATAACGGGCTTGTGAACAAACTCCATCTTACACTCCGTACTTTTTAAGTTTGTCGAGCATTCTGTTGAGGTTGTCGGGGTTCAGAACGCTGAACCGCGCGTCCCAAGCCTCAGCAGGCCAGATTTCGAGGAAAGTGGCTTTGCCGACGAAAACTATCTCTTTGTCGATACCCGCGGTTTTCGCCAGCTCTTTGGAGAGTCTGACTCTGCCCTGCGCGTCCTCTTCGAGATAATCGCCGTTGCCGAGAATGTCGGTTGCCATATCGTTTGCGTCGTTGTTGGCATAAAGGTTGTCGACGCCGAGCGAAGCGATAACGGATTCGAACTTGTCTTCGGGAATAACGTAAAGGCACCCCGCCCTGCCGGGAACGACGTAAGCGTTCGCGCCAACTCCCTCACGGAACTTGGCGGGAATTCTCATACGTCCTTTGTCGTCAAGCTGATGACGAACGTTTCCCAACATGAATTTTGGCATGACACTCTCCTTGGTGATTGTATTCTACAATACAAATTGACCACTGTCAACCACTTTTTCGACAAATAAATAGTGGATTTTTATAAAATTTTTAGTTTATTTGTAAACTATATGCACAATTGCATACTCAAAAGTCACTTATCAGTGGAACATCGGGAACATTATTCGCAAAACACCGTCCGCAAACTTTATCACAAAAATTTTTCCCAAAATTTCCCTTTTGTCCAAATTTTGTTTTTCTTTTGCCCGAACTTCATTTCTCCTTTTCCTGAACTCCCCGAAATTTTGTACGCAAAAACTCACATCTCCCACTCTGTGCCCACCTCACGCAACAGCACCCTCCCTCTCCCGCATTCTTTTCCTGCATTTCAACCGTTGTCCGTATCCCGTTACTGTCGACCGTCGCTTGTTGGCTACGTCGGTTAGCTGCCCTCATCTTCCCTCACCCCTCGCCATACGCCTCACCCCTCCAAAAAATCCCCGACGCGCACCATCCCGCCGAACACCCCCGAATTCTCCGCAAATAAAAATCCCGCCCCATCTTCAAACGCCATTTCCCGCAAAAAAAATCCGCCACTTATTCCGACGCCCGAACAATCAAAATACGCAACCCACAAGCCCAATATGTTTGCGAATAAAATACGTTAATTCGCAGTCGTTTCCGCAAGTTCACTTTTTATCGGCGGTTCGCATATATTACAGCAAAACGACAAGGAGGTAAAAAGATGTCTTTTTGCAACACGAATAATGCCGACAGATGTCCCGGGAACATCAGCGGAAACCCTATGAACGGACTTTGCGAAAAAGTCTGCATTCAGGTCAAAAAAGTCTTTGATGCGTGCATAACTCAAGCTACGCTTGAAACGCTGTCCGTCACCCTTTCCGATTTGACCCCGGCGTCGCCCAGCGAGCCCCTGACCTTCGTCAGCGGCAAATCAACTTCCAGCAAAGGTACCATAACCGCGCTTACGGTTACGCCCCTTGCGGACAGACCGGGACTTTCGAGAGTTCTCGCCAACGTCTCAATCCCCGTGCAGATTACTTATACGGACAGCAACGGCGTCGAAGGTACGGGTACGGGCAACATCACCCTCACCGAGGACATAGTGATGTGCGTTCCCACGGGAAGCGTATTCCCCGTCGAACTCGCCGCCACAGTGAATATGGCAAGCCCCAACGGCGTATACGTCAGCGGCAGCACGTTCTCGATTACGGCATGCACAACCGTAGTCATGAAAGTTCTTGCCGACGTGGACTTGCTGGTTCCCTCGTACGGCTACTGCAAAATCCCGCCCTGCACGGAATTCTCGCAGGAAGTATGCCAAGGCGTATTCGACCTGCCGCTCTTCCCTTCCTGACAGGCGAACGAGCACGCAAATCCGCAATGCATGAAGTCGGAGCATAGCGCAAACGCAATTCCAAACCTGTGAGCCAAGCAAGCGCAAGGCAACGACCGCAAATAATCGACGCATACAGCGGAAAGCAAGACAAAAAGCCCTTTTAGGGCTTTTTTCTTACAATAAGAAAAAGACAATCCGCCGACAAAACGGAAAAGACTTCTTTTTCATCGCGGGATTATGCTTTTCAACAACATGTAAATGTGATAAAATAGAATTATGAAAGTTTTTGCAATCAGCGATTTACATTTGTCGGGAGCCGTGGAAAAACCGATGGACATATTCGGCGACGGTTGGCAAAACCACTTCGACAACGTGCGTAAAGATTGGACGGCGCGCGTGAGCGAAGAAGACCTTGTTTTGCTCGGCGGCGACATCTCGTGGGGACTTACAATAGAAGAAGCCGCCCCCGATTACGCCGCAATAGCGGAACTCCCCGGCAAAAAAGTCGTGCTGAAAGGCAATCACGATTACTATTGGACGTCGCTCGGCAAAATGAGAACGGCATTTCCCGAGTTCGGCTTTTTGCAGAACAACTGCCTGCGTTACGGCAACTTTCTCATCGCGGGCACGCGCGGGTGGGCAATGCCTAATGAAGACTCCGAAGAAAACGACGTCAAAATTTACAAAAGAGAGCTTCTCCGTCTGGAACTTTCGCTGAAATGCATGCAGGAAATGCGCAAAGAGGACGACACAGTAATTGCACTTCTGCACTTCCCGCCCTTCGACGCAAAATACACCGACAGCGACGTAACGCAATATTTGAGAAAATACAATGTTGACAAAGTCGTCTACGGACATCTGCACGGAAAGAACGCACGCGTCACCCCGACAGTCGTAAAAGACGGCATCGAATATCTTATCACTTCCTGTGATTTGGTCGAAAACAAATTGGTGGAACTATATTAATTAGATTCCTATACTCTATATTTTATTCAAACATTATTTAGGCTTCTTTTCTAACATTTGAAACATCACCACACAAGAACAGCGGAAACAAGGCGTCAACCACACCAAAGCGGTCAAAGTATTCTACAAATTTGCCTTTTGTATTATACTTTTGTGCGTTTTTTATAATACTTTCATCAAAAATACCATATAAACAGTCACATAATAATACGTCAGAATTTACAACATTAATTTTCAAAAAAGTCAGATGTTGACAGTGCAATTCTTTCAATTCGCATAACGCGTACGAACAAGGATACAACCGCACCAAACTCTCAGCAACTCGTATTAGTTCGGCATCGATTTCACATATTTATCCCCTTTTCCGCAATGTTTTATTTTGTCACAAAATATTGGCAGTTTTAATGCGCAACATAAAAAACTGCGTTTATGAAAGCGCAGTTTCTGGAAAATTATGGCAATTTTTGATATTAATCGACAATTTCGGCAACGGACAAAACAGATTCTATTCTGTCGAGAATTTCTTCTTTGCCCGTTTTTTTCAACGCGGACACAGTATATACGTTGTGAACGCCGATACCGACTGCCGACGCAATCTCTGCTCTGCGCTTCAAAATCTGCGCACGGGACAGCTTGTCACATTTTGTTGCAATGACGGTAAACGGGATATTGAAATGGTAAAGGAAGTTGAGCAGCATTTTGTCGTCCGACGTGGGTTCGTGCCTTACATCAAGCAAAACGAAAACGTTTTTGAGATTCTTGCTGGTTTTGAGATACCCTTCTATCATGTCACCCCATTTTGCCTTTTCCGTCTTTGCTACTTTTGCAAAACCGTATCCGGGAAGGTCGACAAACACCATTTCGTTGTCGTTTATGCCGAAGTAGTTGAGCAAACGGGTTCTGCCGGGGTCACCCGACGTCCTTGCAAGTTTACCGTTGTTTGTCAAAAAATTTATAAATGATGATTTGCCGACATTCGATTTGCCCGCGAAAGCAATTTCGGGCGCACCGAAATCGGGAAGTTTTCCCGAATCGGCAACGGAAGTCAGAAATACGGCTTTTTTGATTTGCATGGTTTATCCTCGAATAATTCTACAAGCAATTTTCTTTGTTAAGATTTACTTGATTATGGATTTATTTTTTCGTTGTTTAATCGTGCAGCTTATGTTGCGCGTAAATTGCTTTATTTGGCATATAAGACCGTTTGCTTCCCGCGCAATCACACTGTCTGCAAAGGCTTTGCAAACTTACACTTGCACAACACAGTTGCACGACACAATAAAGTTTACATAATCGCACGGAGTTTGGCAAGCGACTGAAAAGAAATCCCGCCGTTTGGCGGGATTCCGATTGTTTTTGTTATGTCTTTTAGTCTGCTTCGGCGTACATTTGGCGTGTTTTCCAGCTAGTCAAAGACGTTTATTTTACTTGCGGTTTGTTCCGACAATTTGCATTTGTCAAACCATATTAACGATCCGTAAAGGCAATGCGTCTGTTTTGCTGGCTTACATTGTCGTATTTGACAGTTACAAACACACGTTGACGACGTGTTAGCGCACTGGCATAAAAGCGGCTTTAATGCGGTTTACGCGCTCTGGACTTGTTTTCTTACGACAAGCGGACGTGCTTTCTGCGTTACGCAGTCGGCTCTGACAACCACTTTTTCTATGCCGTTATCCGAAGGGATTTCGTACATAAGGTCAAGCAGTATGTCTTCGAGTATGGAACGCAATCCTCTTGCGCCCGTATTGAGTTTGATTGCTTTTTCGGCAATCGCGCGAAGGGCTTCGGGTTCGAATTCAAGGTCTGCGCCGTCCAGCTTGAATTGGACTTTGTACTGTTTTGTAAGCGCGTTCTTGGGTTCGGACAGTATTCTGACCAAAGCGTCTTCGTCAAGCGCATTGAGCCCCACGACAATGGGAACTCTGCCGACAAATTCGGGAATAAGACCGTATTTGATAAGGTCGGCAGGCTGCAAATCGGCGATGAGTTCGTCGTATTTGTAGTTCTTTGTGCCTTTGACTGCCGCGCCGAAACCGAGTTTGGAGCTGTCTTTACGCTGGTCGACGATTTTGTCGAGGTCGACAAACGCGCCGCCGCAAAGGAACAGTATGTTCGTCGTGTCAATCTGATAGCATTCCTGATTGGGGTGTTTTCTGCCGCCTTGCGGAGGAACGCTGGCAACGGTGCCTTCGATGATTTTCAAAAGAGCCTGTTGCACACCTTCGCCGCTTACGTCGCGAGTGATTGAAACGTTCTCACTCTTGCGTGCGATTTTGTCTATTTCGTCGATATAGATTATGCCGACCTGCGCTTTCTGAATGTCGCCGTCAGCCGCCTGTATCAGTTTGAGAAGAATGTTCTCGACGTCTTCGCCGACGTAGCCCGCTTCGGTAAGCGTGGTTGCGTCTGCGACAGCAAACGGTACGTTGAGTATCTGTGCAAGAGTTTTTGCAAGCAAAGTCTTGCCCGAACCCGTAGGCCCGAGCAAAAGCACGTTGCTTTTTTCAAGCACGACGCCGTCGCTTTCGGACTTGGAACGGTTGATGCGTTTGTAGTGGTTGTACACCGCAACGCTCAGCACTTTTTTCGCGCTGTCCTGTCCGATGATGTACTCGTCGAGTTTCTGTTTGATTTGCTGCGGAGTATAAAGCGAAACACCGGTCGCCGTCGCACTTTCCGATTCCTTTGCAAGCAGGTGCGCACACTGTTCGATGCACTCGTTGCAAATTGTCATACGGTTGGGACCGACGATGATTTTTTCGACTTCGCTGTCGCTTTTACCGCAGAAACTGCAATGCAATTCCTTTTGGAATCCGTCCATATTACCTCACTTTATGCGGCAATCGACGTTTACTTTCTGGTATAAAAGATTTTGTCGACTATGCCGTATTTTTCCGCCTCTTCGGCAGTCATGTAGAAGTCACGGTCGGTATCGAACTCGATTTTGGAGAGGTCCTGACCCGTGTTTTCCGCAAGAATGCTGTTGAGACGTTTCTTGGTGCGCAGAATTTCTTCGGCTTGAATTGCGATGTCGCTTGCCTGACCCTGCGCGCCGCCCAAAGGTTGATGAATCATCACTTTGGAGTTGGGAAGCGCAAATCTCTTGCCCTTCGTGCCCGAAGAAAGCAGGAATGCGCCCATGCTTGCCGCCATACCTATGCATATGGTGGAAACGTCGCATTTGATGTAATTCATCGTATCGTAAATCGCAAGCCCCGCGGATACGGAACCGCCGGGACTGTTGATGTAAAGACTTATGTCTTTTGCGGAATCTTTGCCTTCGAGGAAAATGAGCTGTGCGACGATGAGGTCGGCAACGGCGTCGTTGATTTCACCCGTAAGGAAAATTATTCTGTCTTCAAGCAGACGGGAATAAATGTCGTAAGAGCGTTCTCCGCGACCCGTCTGCTCGATGACCATAGGAACGAGTTGGTTTCTGATATCCATTTTTACTCCTGTCGGAAAGGGTTATTACTTTTCTTCGCTTTCCTTTTTAGCCGCTTTCTTGGCAGCGGGTTTGGCTTCGCCGTCTTTTGCTTCGGCTTTCTTTGCCGCGGGCTTCTTGGCGGGAGCTTTCTTTTCTGCAGCGGGTTTTTCTTCTGCGGAAGCGTCAGCCGCTTTCTTCGCGGTTGCTTTCTTTGCCGCAGCGGTGTTTTCCTGTTTGAGCATTGCCATCAGTTTGTCGGAAAGAATCTGGTTGGCAAGATAATCGAAGTGTTCTCTGCCAAGTCCTTTCTTGAAGGTTTCGACGTCCTGATTTGCACGTGCCGCCATATCAGCGAGTTTTTCGTCGATGTCTTTTTCTTCGAATTTGAGTTCTTCGGCTTTGACGATTGCTTCCATGACAAGACGAACTTTAACGCTCTTTGCAGCTTGCTCCTTGTATTCGTCGAGAAGCTGGTCGCGAGTCATGTTGAGATATTTGAGATAATCGTCGAGTTTGATGTTCTGGTAGCTCAGACGATACTCGAATTCACGAGCCATGTCTTCCGCTTCCTGGTCTATCATCGCCTGAGGAACTTCGACGTCTGCGTTGTCGACAACTGCCTGCACGAGCGCGTCTTCGAACTCTCTGTCCGCGCGGTCTTCGGCGTCCTTCATAAGTTTATTTTTGACGTCGGCTTTGTATTCGGCAAGAGTGTCGAATTCGGAAACGTCTTTTACGAATTCATCGTCGAGCGCGGGAAGTTCTTTCTTCTTGACTGCGTTGATTGTGCATTCGAAGAGTGCGTTCTTGCCTTTGAGTTCTTCGGCGTGATAGTCTTCGGGGAATTTGACGTTGACGTCTTTCTTTTCGCCTTTCTTTGCGCCGACGAGCTGTTCTTCGAAACCGGGGATAAAGCTGCCGGAACCGAGTTCGAGGTCATAGGACTCCGCGCTGCCGCCGTCGAATTTGACGCCGTCAACGGAACCGACGAAATCGATGTTGACGATGTCGCCGTTCTTCGCCGCTTCGTCGGTTTCGACTATGCGAGCCTGTTTTTCGCGAGCCTGTTCGACTGCTTCGTCAACCTGTTTTGCGGTGACTTTCTCGACTTTCTTTTCAATGGAAAGTCCCTTGTATTTGCCGAGTTTGACGTCGGGTTTGACGGTGACAATGAGAGTGAAAGTCGCGCCGCCGTCCTCTTTGAAATCAAACGAAGTAAGTTCGGGCTGTGCCACGACGTCTACGTCCTTTTCCTTGTCGAGAGCCTCGGAATAGGCTTCGGGTATAACGATGTCCATTGCATCTTCGAAAAATACCTCTTTGCCGTAAATCCCCTCGATGACCTTTTTGGGAACGTGACCTTTACGGAAACCCGCGATAGCATACTTGTGCTTGGTCTTGTTGTAAGCGGCATCGACTGCTTTGTTAAAGGTGTCTGCGTCTACGTCGAAGACGAACTTGACTTGGCTTTTTTCCAACTTTTCAACTGTGTAACTCATTTGTCCTCCGATTATGTTGCCATAATTGATATTTAATTCATAAGTAAAAGGGATTATACCACATAGGATACCGAAAATCAATCGATTTTTACATTGCCATCGGCGATTATACGTGTATAATAATGATATGGGCAGCGACTATCTCGCGCTTGACGCGCTGGCAAACGAACTGAACAGTACACTGAAAGGCGCACGAGTGGACAAAATCGTGCAACCGGAAGCGGACGAAATCCGCTTTTTTGTGCGTGCAGGCGGACGTAACGAATGTCTTGTGGCGTCGTGCAACGCGGGGGCTCCGAGGTTTCATCTGACGGAGTCGCGTAAGGCAAATCCCGTGACGGCGCCCAACATGTGCATGCTGCTAAGAAAGTACCTGTCGTCTGCGGCAATTGATAGCATATCGACGTTTTCGAACGACCGTATAATACAGACAAAATTCTTGGCGCGGACGGAAATGCGCGACGACGCGGTTTATTTCCTGTTCGTTGAGATTATGAATCGCTACTCCAACATAGTTTTCACCGACGAAAATATGGTGATACTCGACGCCGTCAAACACCTTTCGTTTGACGACGGAGGCGGACACGTGGTACTGCGCGGAGCAAAATATTTCCCGCCCGAACAACCCAAACCCAACTACAAAACTCCCGAAGCGCGCGCACTTCTCGACGATTTTTTCGGCGGCGACTTGCACAGATATTTTCTTGACAAAATATCGGGTTTTTCGGGGGCTACGGTGTCGGAAATTCTGCGAAGAACGGAAATCGAATCAAACTGCCCGACCGCGCTCGACGACGACCGGAAACAACGCCTGTTCGGGCTGTTGGACGAACTCGGAAATATCAACGAAAGTCCTTTATACCACCCCTGTATAATTGGCGGGAAAGACGTTTACCCTTTCCCATACGGCGTACTGAAAGGCGAAGTCAAAGAGTTTGACACCATATCGCAGGCTTACGACGCGTTCAACACGGAATGCGACGGAGAAATCCGCAACAAAGCGCGATTGAAAAACCTGAGTTCGGCGGTAAAGCGACTGAAAAACCGCACGGAAAAGAACATCGGCATAGACCGCGAAAGACTTGCGGAGTGCGAAAACATGGACAAATGGCGCATTATGGGCGAACTCATCGTGTCCAATATATACCGCGTGCAAAAAGGTGACAAAGTACTGAAATGTCTGAATTACTACACCGACGAAGAGGTGGAAATTCCGCTTGACGAAAGACTGTCGCCGTCAAAGAACTCCGCGGCTTATTACAACAAGTACAACAAGCTGAAACGCACCAAAGAGTTCACGGAAAAGAAACTGGAAGACGACATCGCTCTGTTCCATTACGTTTCGTCGATAGAAGAAGAACTGCGGACTCTGCCCTTCGACGCGTCGACTTCGGCTATTGAAGAAGAACTTGCAAGACTCGGAGCGGTAAAACGCAAATCTCAAAAAAGCAAAGTGCGCAAGGAAAAACCCGAACCTCCCTACGAATACGAAATCGAAGGGTTTACCGTCTATGCGGGCAAAAACAATTTGCAAAACGAAGAACTGACTTTCCGCATTGCGGGAGGCGGCGATTTGTGGTTGCATGTGAAAAACGCACACGGTGCGCACGTCGTCGTGATGAGCGGCGGAAACCCCGTTCCCGAAAGCGTTGTTAAGACCGCAGCGGAGATTGCGGCGTCAAACGCGGGAGCAAACGTCGAAGTCGACTACACCGAACGCCGCAACGTAAAACGCCGTCCTTCGGGACACCCGGGGCAAGTCATTTACACCGACTACAAAACCGTTGTGGCAAAGCCCGACGCGCACAAAGAATTGCTGGTGAGATAAAGCATAATTCGACAAAATAGACATTTCAACCATAAGAAAAAGCGGCATAAAGCCGCTTTTTGTGTTGTTTTCTTTTTTGGATTTTTTGTTTCCGTTTCAGTTTCCGCCCGTTTCTTTGCGCAGTTTTTCGAGAACTTTTGCAAAGTGTTCGGGAAGTTCGCTTTCAAACTTTACGGTCTCTCCCGTGGTCGGACTTTTGAGCACCAGTTCCTTTGCGTGGAGCAACTGTCCGTTTTTGTACAATACCGTTGACCCGCCGTAAACGGGGTCGCCGACTATGGGGTGATGAATGTACGCCGAATGCACGCGTATCTGGTGCGTGCGTCCCGTTTCCAACTCGAACCGCACTAGCGTATATTTGCCGTATCTTTCCAGCACCTTGTAGTGAGTTACGGCACGTCTGCCGTCGGGGTCTACCGCCATTTTCTTGCGGTCGCGCTTGCTTCTTGCTATTGGAGCGTCCACCGTTCCTTCGTCCTCTTTGACGTTGCCGTCCACAAGTCCGTAATATATCCTGCGCGCCGTCTTTTTCTCGATTTGCGAAGCAAGGTTTTTGTGCGCCTCATCGTTCTTTGCAACCACAATCAATCCCGACGTGTCCTTGTCCAGTCTGTGCACTATACCGGGACGGATTACGCCGTTTATGGAGCTAAGGTTTTTAAGGTTGAAAAGCAATGCGTTGACAAGCGTATCCGCGGCGCGGTAACTGCCCGCCTGATGTACGACCATACCCTGCGGCTTGTCTATCACCGCGAAATTGTCGTCCTGATACACTATTTTGAGCGGTATGTCCGCGGCTTCGACGTTGAGTTCCTTGGGCGCGGGAATTTCGAATTCCACGCTGTCGCCCGCTTTCAAATCAAACCCGCTTTTGAACCTGCGCACACCATTTACAACTGCGCCGTCGGAAGTTATTACGTTGCTTGCCGCAGAACGCGAAAGCGCGCATTCGCGCGCCAGAAAAACGTCAAGACGTATGGAGCTGTCACCGACGACAAAATTCATTTCCGCTCTTCTCCGTCTGCGTTGTCGGATTGATTTGATGTGTTTTCGGGTTCCGCCGTAACGGTGAACTTCACGCTGTCGCGCGGCTCTTTGGTTTCGCCGCTTTCCTCTGCATTGTTTTCCGCCGCATTATCCGCGTGTTTGCTTTCGCCGTCCGCGTTGCCGTCGGCGTTTTCTTTATTGCCACAATCCGCGTTGTCCGCCGAACCGTCCATTGCTTCGATTGTGAAGTTCCCGCCGTTTTCGCCGTTATTTTCCGCCGTGTTGGCTTTCCATTCGCCTTTGGACTCGGTCACAAGCATAATCAGCAATCCTATGATAAGCACGATTGCACCGACTGTCACGAACGCGTCCGCAATGTTGAAAATCGCAAAGTCCATAAACGTGAATTCGAAAAAGTCGCGAACGTATCCGAGTGCTATTCTGTCCACGAGGTTTCCGATGCCGCCTGCCGCAACCATGATGAGCGGAATGCGAATGTACGCTTTGTCTTTGCGGACGGCAAGCAGATACACGATTATGACGAAAATGACTATTGCCGTCATTACGGTGAGCATAACCGTTCCGTCCTTGAACAAGCCGAACCCCATACCCGTGTTTTCGGAGTATGTGAGGTCGAGAAAGCCTTTTATTACTGTATAATTTCCGCCGTGCGCTTCGAGAAAACCGTAAAGGTAGTCTTTCATGCAAAGGTCGAAAGTGATTATAAAAGCAAAGAAAAGGGCTTCAAACAGGTATTTGAGCAACACGGTTACGTGCGCTTTGTCCCATTTGAAGTCTTTGAAAAACGCTTTGGTTTCGTCAAGCCACTTTTTGGCGGCTTCTTTCATGCTGAATTTTTTGTTTTCTTCCATAAAACTGAACGGTCGTGAGTGGGCTGTGCGTTATCTGCGGCCGAGGTTCGGGGGAACGGTGATTGTAACTCCGCTCGGCGCAAAAAGGAATATGTTTTTGGTGATTTGCTGAATGGAACCGTTGAGCGCGTAAATCGCCCCGCTCATAAAGTCGAGAATACGGTAGACGGACGTCTGGTTTATGTCTGAAAAGTCGACGATAACCTGTTCGCGCATTTTGAGGTGGTCGATGAGCAGCTGCACGTCCTCGTAAGTGGACGGAGAATAAATAACCGTACCGCCCGAGGTCTGCTGTTGCATTGTCGAACGCGCGGGCGTATCCTGTCCGCCGAACAAACGGGACAACCTTCCGCCGCCGCGGGGGGCTTCGGAATTGAACCTGCGTCCGTCGCCGAAGGGCATTTCGGGACGAGGTGAATCGGATTGATAGAAATCGCGGTCGTTCATAAACACCTCACAATTATCTCTGCTCTGTAATCGCCGCCGCAGGGTAAACGCGTTCGCCGAAAAGCGTGCGCCCCAGACGGATTATGTTTGCGCCGTGCCGCAGAGCTATGCGGTAGTCGTTGCTCATACCTGCCGAAAGGTACACGGCGTCGAGATTGGGTTGTTTGATTTGCTTCACTCGTTGGAAAAGTTCGTAAAGCGAAGCGTAAAGCGCGTCGAGTTCGGGCGTATCGCCGAGGTTGGGCAGAACACTCATTATGCCTTTTACCCTAATATGCGGATAAGCGGCAAGCGAACGAACGAAATCTTCCGCCGCTTCGGGTGCAACGCCGCCTTTGGAGATTTCGCTGCCCATATTGACTTCGACAAGGCAATCCTGAACTTTGCCGTGTTTTGCGGCTTGCTTTTCTATTTCTTTGGCAAGCTCTTCGCGGTCGAGAGAATGTATCAGTTCGACCTTGTCGATTATATACTTAACTTTGTTTGTCTGCAACTGTCCGATGAACTGCCAGCGGTACGCGGGATTGTACTTCGCGGTGAGCTCCTGCACTCTGTTTTCGCCGAGCACGAAATCGGGGGCAATCTTCATAAGTTCGTCCACCGTTTCGGAAGTCTGCATTTTGACCGCCGCCACAACCGTGACTTCTCTGCCGCATTCGCCGACGGCGCGTCTTACATCGTCGATATGTTCACGATATACCATTATTTCACCGCTCTGTCCGTATTCTCGCCCGTGGCAAGGTCGAACTCGAACCGCTTTTCCACACCGTCCGTGACGTAATCCACTCTTATACGGTCGCGTGAAACGCGGTAAGCGCGCAGGATTTTGCCGTCGAATGGTTTGTACGCGTCAAGCAAAACCTGTTTCTTTGCGGAATCGTATTCCGCGGCGTTGTCCGACACGAAAAGCACGTTGCCGAACATATTGTTGACTTTCGCAAGCAGCTTTTTCTGTTCGAAAGTAAAATCGGCGCGTTTCATACCTCCGTCGCGCAGGAAGAACACGTCGGGGTCGTTCAGGAATATGCGTTTGTTGAGGTGACGACGGAAAACGGAGTTGTTCATTGCGTTCTTCGCCGAAATGACTTCCTGATTGGTGCACTTGACATAGAACTTGTCGGCAAATGACAGTTCGACGTCGCAGCTTATTCTGCAAGCGTCGACAAAACCGAAAGACGACATCATGGGCACGCCGCAGCCGAGCAAAAGTTTGTCGCCAACGCACTCACGCAAGAATTCCATTGCTTCGTGCATAAGCTGTCCTCTTGTCTTTCCGTTGCGCGGAAGAATGCACGCCGAATACAGGAAATCCAACTTAACCATATCGAACCCCCATTCGTCGAACACTCTGCGGAAGACTTTTTTCACGTAATCGCGAACCTCGGGTTTTTCGGTGTCGAGAACGTAAAATCCGTTCCATGCAAATCCGCCGATGATTTTCTTTCCTTTTTCGTCGGTCAGGAACCAGTCGGGGTGTTCGGTGACGATTTTCGCCTTGAACTGCGCGGAGAAAGGCGCAACCCAAAGTCCCGCAAGATAGCCTTTGGAATGAACGGCGTCCGCGATATATTTCATTCCTTTCGGGAATTTCACTTTATTGTCAAGCAACCAGTCGCCGACCATGGGTTCGTAGCCGTCGTCAATCTGGAATATATTTGCCTTGTCGCCCGCAACGGCGGACAGTCCTTCAAGGTCGCGAAGAATAATTTTTTCGTCGATTTTCTGGAAGTAGTTGTACCACGAAGTGTACCCCGCAAGATGTTCCGCGCGCTTCGGGAACTTCAAAGGATACGCGGCGAAATATTTGTCGAACACTTCGTCGTAACCGCCTTCGTATTTCACCACGTCGAAAAGTTTGTATTCACCGACGAAAACAAGCCCCTCTACGTCTTTCGTCACGGCAAACAGTTTCTGTTTCATATCGGCGTAGAAAAGCGTGACGCCGCTCTTTTCGTCAAGCGAACCAAAAAATTCCAGATTGTCGCCGTTCCTGAAATAGGTATAACCTACCGAATGGTAAAGTTTTCTGCCGTACGCCGCAAAATCGTAGTCGCCCGTAGGCACCGCAAACTGTCTTACGACAGGGAGATTGCCGAGATTGCGAAGTCCGCGTTGTCTGTCCTTGGAAGTGTATTCGCGGGAAGTCGTCCACGACTGATACCCCGCCGCGAAAAAGGCTTCGTCCGCGGAGTATTCGCGTTTTGCAAGTAGTTTCGCCGACAGCACTTCCACTTTGCGGGAAGCGTTCAAAGTCACGGTAATTCTGTCGTCGGCAACGGTTTTTACAACTCCGAGAACGGAGTCGCCGTCCGACGTTTCGACGCTTTTTCCGTCGACGGAATATACGATTTTCAGTTCGAAATCCGAAAAGTTCATATCGCTCTCCAAATCATTGCTGAATGAATTATACACCACGCGCGGGAAAAAGTAAATCCATATCAAATAATATCATAACAAAAGACGGCGCTGACCGCGCCGCCTAAATTACGAAAATAGTCTGAAGTTTGCATTTAATGACTTGACACTTCTCCTGAATACCCGATTCTGTTTCCGGAACAAGTCATTCGCCCTTTTCCATTTTGGAAACGGACACTTCGTATGCCGTTCGGTTTTCTACCGTTCCGTCTTCGAGTGTTTTCTGGTACACTCTCGACTGAATTCTTCCGACAACCGACACACGGTCGCCGACCTTGAATTCACCGGCATACCGCGCGTTTCTGCCCCACGCAATCGCGGGTATGTAATCGGATTTGTTGTACGCTCTGTTCACCGCAAGCAAAAGGTCGCATATTTCGCGCTTGAAAGGTGTGGTGCGGTAAACGGGAGTTTTGCAGACGTACCCTTCGAGTTCTATGACGTTGGGCGCTTCTCCCGACGGTTCGCACAGTTCCCTTGCGAATATCCTGAGCACGAGTTTGCTCTTGCCGTCCACGATTTTGTTGTAACTGCGCAACTGTCCCTCTACGGCGACCGTTGTGCCGACCGCAAGTTCGTCCTCGCTCAAAAACAGTCTGTCCGACACCGTAACGGGAATTTCGTCTTCCTGTTCGGAAAGGCGCCGCACTCCCAGCACGAAATCGTAAAACCGTTCCCCCATAACCTCGTGCGAGAAAACGGGAGCGGACAACACCTTGCCCGCAACGTAAGCTCTGTTGTTCTGCATTTGTTCGTAGCCCATAGTTCCTCCGAATTGCGTTTTGGATTGGCGTTGCCACGCAATCGTATTTCAGTCAAGCGAATGTTGTTCGCCAGCCGAGTCCACGGTGAAGTTCTCCGTTGCCACCATGTCGGACAGTCCGACGAAACGGAACCCTTTGTTTTTCAACCCCATAATGACGAGGGGCAAGGCGTCGAGAACGTGGTCCGAGTTGTTGTGGAAAAGTACAATATCGCCACTTTTTGCCTTTGGAACGACACGTTCAACTATCTCTTTTGCCGAAAGCCCCTTCCAGTCGAGGCTGTCTATGCTCCACTGTATTCCCACCATATCAAGCTCGTCCACGACGGTGAGCAGGCGGTTGGAATAGTCGCCGTACGGCGCACGGAAAAAGGTCGGACGCACTCCCGTGAGTTCTTCTATTCTTCCGTTGACCGAACTGATTTCTTCGCGAATGGAATCCTCGTTGAGCCTTGGCATATTGAGGTGGTTTTTGGAATGGTTGCCGATTTCCAGTCCCGCTTCGGCTATGGCTTTGACTTCTTCTTCGTACTTGTCAATCCAGAACCCCACGAGGAAAAACGTTGCGTCGGCGTCGTATTCGTTCAGAATGTCGATGATACCCTGCGTTTTGTCCGCGCCCCACGCCGCGTCAAAAGTCAATGCAATGACTTTGTCCGTATCTTCCGCGCGGGCTACTCTGTAAACGGGGATTTTTCTCGTGCTTTCTCCGAAAAACACCGCCGCCGTTCCCGACGCTCCGAGCGCGGCAAGCGCAACGACAAACACCAATGTCAGAGCCGCAACGACGATTAAACTTTTCCTTTTCACGACCAGAAACACGGTTCACCTCATAGTAAGTCTTTTATGCGGTCGAATTTTCGGGGTTCTTGTTGAAATAAGACGGAAATCGTCATTCCGTATTCCCCGTCCGCATATATAAGCTATGCTTAACGGCGAACACATAGAACGATCGCGCTTGACTTATACGGCGCAAAAATTTATAATGTATCGGAAAAACGCAATATAACCCGCGGTGTGATTTTACCGACCGAAAACGCCGCACAATTTCAATCAGGTGAATATGGACAAAGAAAAAGCAGCTACTACTTCCAAACAGATACTTTGCGCCCTGCCGCTTGCGGGACTTGCCCTGCTCGCGCTTGCGCTTTTCGCGCTCTGGGGACTGTCTTTCTGCTACGCAATCGCCATAATGCTGGCGTGGAATTCCGTAATGATATTCTTCCTGTTGCTGGGGCTTTCTTTCCTCGGCGCGGGGTTCTGCGTGTTTGCGTGCATAGGTTTTTACAACTACCTTTTCAAAATCTATTTCGACCGCTACCCCAACCCTAAATTCGTCAAAGAAAAGAAAGTCGAAACGGAAGGCAAAAGCCACGTCGAAAAAAAGAAATTTCTCACCGTTCAGAACGTTGCTTACGGCGTTCTCGCGCTTGCGGTCATATTCGTAATAGTCGCGTCCTCTCTCGGCTGTCTTGACAAAGACAACTGGATTAAGGACAAAACCCCTTACGCCCAGTCGCTTGGATATCTTCCCGACACTTCCGAACGCACGTCGGAGTTCTCAATATCCGATTTGTCCGACAGCAACAACATACTGACAATCAAAGTGTTTGCCGAAGACCGCCCCGTCGTCGTGAGATACGAAGCAAACAACACCGAACGCGTGGAAATAACCGCGTACTTCCTTTACGAAAACAACTATCTTTTCTCAACAAGCAACGGACAGGTTCGCGTTTCTCTGAAAACCGCACCCCCTCTCACCCGTCCGCTTGACAAAATGCTTGCGTTTATGTTTACGCCCACCCGTGCGGAGAAACAGATTATAATCACCGTACCTCTTGCTTACAAAGACAACGTGGTCATCGAAGCGGACAAAATCATTTACGCAAAATAACGCCGCGGCGTCACATTCCGTCGACAACGGAACGGGCAACATAGCTCAACCGCACACACCTGCACCCTTCAAGTTGCAAGACAAACGGACTTGAAAACAAACGGCAAAGTTCATTCGCAACGGCAATCAAAACTTTTGAATGCGTGGAAAAGAAAAACTGCATAAGAAAACGGCTCGCGATTGCGAGCCGTTTTTGTTGTTTTGTGTTTACGTAGGTTGTGTTGAAATCAACTCTTTGCGCTTTTTCGGTTACAGTCTTTTTGCGATTGCTTTGAGGAAATCCTTGCTGTTGAGCGCTTTGACCGTTACGCCTTCGAGATTGAACATACCCGCAAGGTCTTTCGTCATTTCGCCGCCTTCGATGGTTGCGATTGTCGCTTTTTCCAGTTTGTCGGCAAATGCGGCAAGCGCAAAGTTGCCGTCGAGTTCGCCGCGTTTACGCAGTGCGCCCGTCCATGCAAACAGCGTTGCCACGGAGTTGGTTGACGTTTCTTCGCCCTGCTGATATTTGCGGAAGTGACGGGTTACGGTGCCGTGTGCGGCTTCGAATTCGTATGCGCCCGTAGGAGATACGAGTACGGAAGTCATCATTGCAAGCGAACCGAACGCCGTTGCGACCATATCGCTCATAACGTCGCCGTCGTAGTTTTTGAGCGCCCAGATAAAGCCGCCTTTACTGCGCATTACGCGCGCCACCGCGTCGTCGATAAGCGTGTAGAAATACTCTATACCCGCGGCTTCGAACTTCTCTTTGTATTCGTTGTCGTAGATTTCCTGGAATATGTCCTTGAACGTGTGGTCGTAGATTTTGGAAATGGTGTCCTTTGTCGAGAACCACAGGTCGGTTTTGGTGTCGAGTGCGTAATTGAAACAGCTCTTTGCAAAACTTCTTATGCTTGCTTCGGTGTTATGTATCGCCTGCAAAATGCCGCTCTTGTCGCCGAAATCGAACACGGTTTTGCTTTGGTCGCCGCAAGTAAGTTCGGCTTTTCCGCCTTTGACGGAGAGTTCCACACCCTTGTACACGTCACCGTATGCGTGACGGGCTATGATTATGGGGCTTGTCCACGCGGGAACAAGGGGCGTAATGCCTTTCACAATGACGGGAGCGCGGAAAACCGTTCCGTCCATCTTGGCTCTGATTGTGGCGTTGGGGCTTGCCCACATCTTTTTGAGTCCGAATTCCTCAACTCTCTGTGCGTTGGGGGTTATGGTCGCGCATTTGACGCCCACGCCGTATTTGAGGCAGGCTTCTGCGGCTTCGACGGTAACTTTGTCGTCGGTCGCGTCGCGGTTTTCGAGAGAAAGGTCGTAATATTCCGTTTTCAGGTCAACGTAAGGCAGAATGAGAATTTCTTTCACCCACTGCCAAAGAACTCTTGTCATTTCGTCGCCGTCTATTTCGACGAGAGGGGTTGTCATTTTGATTTTGTCCATAGTTCACCTCACATTAGAACTCACAATAGAAAAAGAATATCACATTCCGCGCTTGTTGGCAACAAAGCGGAAAACAAAAATGCGCGCAAACACTTGCGCGCACCGTATAATGTCGGCAAATTTCCCGAAATCAACCGTGAAGTTTGCCGTATTTTGCGTTTTTTACCCCCTTCCCGTAACATTCCAGCACTCTCGACTTGAACACCTTTTTTCTTCCGCTTTCGGCGGCACGCAGAAGCGCGTTGCATATCTGCGCGTCCAGAAGTTCGGCAAAACTTATCCCGAGCGGCTCAAAAAGATAAAACGCGAGCGACCCCGGAACGGTGTTGATTTCGTTGATGTAAACCTTGTTGCGGCTCTTGTCCACAAGGAAATCCACGCGCACTATACCCTGCAATTCCAGTTCGCGATAGACGCGTTCGGTGTTTGCACGCACTATGGCGTTCAGATGCCCTATGTCAGCGGGAAGAATATGACCGCCGCCGCTCATCTTTCCGTTTTCGAGATACTTGTCCTCAAACGTCAGTATATCGCCCGCACCGAGCGGTCTTTCCGTTTCGGACACCACGATTTCGCGCCCGCGCGCGAAAGCCGCGCAGTTGACCTCGGCAAAATCCACCAGCTTTTCTTCCACGAGAATTTTGTCGTCGAATTCGCAAGCCGTTTGCAGCGCGAATATCAGCCCTTCTCTGTCGTCCGCGACTTTGATGCCTATACTGCTGCCTTGCGACGCGGGTTTTACAATCATCGGATAGTCGAGCACGCTTTCAATCTGCGCAAGCGTTCTTTCCGCGTCGGACTCGAACTCCCTGCGGAGTACGACCGTATGCTGAATTACGTTCATCAGCATATTTTCGAATATGCTTTTCGACACCGCCTTGTCCATACCCACGGCAGACCCGAGCACCCCCGACGAACAGTACGGTATTCCGTTGAATTCCAGAAGTCCTTGCAATACCCCGTTCTCACCCTCTCCGCCGTGACAGCATATGAGCGCGACGTCGGGTTTGAATTCGCGTTTGATTTTGTTCTTTTTCAGCGAATAGAACGCCCCGCCCAACAGAAAAGTGTTCACGTGTTTTTCCGCGACAAAAGGCGTGAACGCTTCCAGTCTGTCCACTCCGTACATATAAAAACCGCCCTCGTACATATACACGGGTTCGACGGTATAATCGGATTCGGCAAGCTGAGCCACCACTTGCATGGCGGTAATCACGGAAATGTCACTTTCGGGCGACCGCCCTCCGAACAACAACGCAACTCTAACCTTCATAATACCTCCTATTCGTCGTAACAGTCGGGCAAATCGTTGAGCAGCAACAGCACGTCGCCGATATGCAGAACGCCTTTGAACGCCTCTTCCGCGTCGGACAACGTGTCGTAGACCTCCAACCTTCCCGAAAATCCGCCTTCCTGCAATCCGCGTTTTATGGGCCGCGTCCTCTTTTTACCCACAAGCATAACCACGTCGGCGACTTCGGCAAGAGCCGTACCCAACTTATAGTTCTCCTCGTTTTCGAGTTCGCCGAGTTCGACCATACCCGGAGTTACGACCACCTTGCGCCCCGCAAACAGCGCAAGTACGTCCAATGCGGCGCGTGCCCCCTGCGGATTTGAATTGAAACTGTCGTCAATTATCTTTATGCCGTTTCCTTCTATTAGTTGCAGTCGGTGGGGCGTGGGTTCGAGCGAATAGACCACGTCGCGGATTTTTTCGACGGATACCCCGAGCGAATACGCCATAGCCGCCGCCATAGTGATATTGAGAATGTTGTGCGACCCGAGAAGCCGTGTCGCGCACTCCGTCTGCATTCCCTGCAAAGCCAGCGTAAACACGCTGCCGTCCTCGCATACGGCTATATCCGAACAGCGCACGGGGGAACTTTCGTTTTCTCCCGCAAGAAGTATGTTGGTACGCAAGTCGTCGCGGACGCGCGGAATGTCGGCAAGCGTATCGGAAACGACGCACAACCCCTCATTGCCGTAAACGTCGAGAACGCGCAGCTTTTCTTTGACAATCGCTTCCCTGCTCCCGAATGTTTCTAGATGCTGGTCGTTGATACCTGTAAGAACTGCGAATTCCGGACGTACGATTTTCATAAGCCGCTTTATATCGCCTTTCCTGCGCGCCCCCATTTCGGCAATGAAAACCTCGTGCGTAGCGTCCAGGTTTCTGACCGTTTTGGAAATCCCCATAGGCGTATTGTAACTTTCGGGCGTCACAAGCACGTTGTATTTTGTGGAAAGCATAGCGTAAAGCATATTTTTCACCGAGGTTTTGCCGAAACTCCCCGTAACCGCGATTTTGATGAGGTCGGGACGTGCGGCAAGCGCGTTGCGGGTGCGTTTTTCGTAGCGTCGGTTGTTGAGCCGCTCGAACACGTTGACCGTTCCGAGAACGAGGCAGAATATAATCGGAAACACCACGGGCAACCCGAAAAACACGAGGTATCTCATATAGCTGTCCTCGACGTATTCGTTTACGGCGGCAAGCGCAACTCCTACCGCGCAGGTACTGACCACGGCAACCGCAATAATCGCTCTGACAGCGCGTTTTGTGTATCTGAAGGGCTTTTTCTTTGCGGGCATCTCCTCGACGAAATACAAAGCCAATTCGGCGATGAAGAAAAACAGTCCCGTGAGAAATCCCCAGAATATACGCGACTTCACGAAGTAAAACGCCGCCCACAATCCGCCGAAAACCAGAACGCAAACAAGATCGGTGACGTACGCCGTCCTGACCCTTTTGCTTTTGAAAATCTCTTTTACGCGATAGTTGTCCTGCTGAGCGGCGTAAAGATAAGGTCTTACCATAAACAGACCGACCAACAGCGACAACGTAATGAAAAACCAATCTCCGCGAGCAATTACCATATTCACCCCCGTTCAGGGACGCAGGGAAAGCTGATACACGCGTCCCCGTGCGACGTCACATTATATTTGCAAACTCCTTGCAATGTGAAAACGACGTATATCGCAAGAAAAGCACTAATCGAAACAAAATTAAAATGACCGCAAAACAAAATAAAATCCACCGAAAATTCGGTGGATTTATTTTTTTAGAATGCCGATTTGTTTCGTTATTTTCAAAACTCACTCAACAAAACCGAAAAAGCGTCCGTTTGCTTTCAAAACTCTGTCTTTGTCCAGACAATAGGTGTTTGTCCGTCCGTATCATAGTACCAATAGAAGTATTGATCGTCCGCTGTTCCGTTGTCGTACGGATTTTCCTCGGCATAAAAATAATAAGAGTAATTGGCATAATAGTAAAATCCTGCCGCTTCCCATTCATCTAAGCTCCCTTCAAAATAGATGTTTCTTAAACCGGAACATTCTAACAATACTTCATAGGACAAATTTTTCAAGCTCCTAGGCAAAATTATCGATTGCAGGTTATAGGCATTATCCAAAAAAACATTATCTTGATCCAAAGATGTCCAACCATCTGCAAAAATCAAACTCGTGAAATTTGCTTCTCCGTAGAATACTATATTTTTTATGCGTATACCTTGCAAATCATACGGAATTACCACAGTTTGCGGAGCATTCGTGTTGACTCCCAATATATTGTAATAAATAATCTCGCCGTCGGAATTATAGTTTACTCCCAAATCGAAATAAACATGAACAGCTTTACAACGCGTGCACAATCCGTCTTCGCCATACGAATGTCCCAAAGGCTCGCCGAAAGGTTCGGAATGAAGATGCCCGCATGCCGTGCATTGATATTCTTTTAATCCACTGTAATCGCATTCTGGATCGCGCTGATAGCGCAATTCATAGGAGTGGTCTTTCAGCACGCTGTTGTTGTCGTAATCGAATTTGTAAACATAATCACAGCCTTCGCGAGTGCATCTCTGTTCGCTGTGCGCATGTTCCGAACAAGTTGAATCCACATTATAAGGCTCACTCAATTGATGTCCAAGAGGCTCACCAATATAATCTTTTTTTTCAACTTTTCCGCAACCGTCACGTGTGCAGTAACGGTATTGATGTTCTGCCTCATCACATGTTGCACATACTGTAATCCATTCGCTCCAATCGTGTCCGAGTGCAGGCGCTGTAATCTCTATTTTCTGTTCATGACAAAGCTCGCATATCACATATCGATATCCTTCTATTTCGCATGTAGGCGGCTGACCTTCGGGAAGTTCTATATCCGTTTCGGCTGTCCATTTGTGCTCTAATACAAACGGTTGATCCGGCTCCAAGCGCGAAATAATTTGAAAGTCGTAAAATTCGTGCGAAAAAGGATCGGAATATATCTTCAAACTTGCCGATATGTCGTAGAAAACCTTATCGCCTGCGTAAACGGTATTATATCTGGCGATGTTGACGCAATATTTGTAATATTCCCGTGTTTCGCCGAATTCATCGGTTGATTCGAGACGACAAAAATTTAAAATATAGTAGGTTTCTTCGGAAAATTGTCCGATATTATGTGATGTATAAGTTTTTCCGTCAACCGTCAATTCTACTTCTATAGAATTCGCACTCCAATCCACGCGAACAACAACAAAAGCGTTCTGTTCGGGAATATGCGCATGAATTTCTTCCTGCGCGGGGTTGGGCGCGGGGATTATTTCACCGTCATTGCAAACTATTTTCTGCATATAATCGAAAAGCTGATAGACAAACCGATCTTCCCCCATCAAACGGAAAAACTCGTTTTTGCTTCCTTCAAAAACGATTTTTTCCAAAGCAAACTCGCCTTCCATAGAGAAGCGTTTTAACGACGAAGGCAAATGCAGTTCTTTGAGATTGGTCTCATCCGCAACAGCCCCGAACAACATAACTTCCAACACGGGCAGTCCATAAACTGTTTCGGGAATATTCAAAACCGCGCTCGCACCTTTAAATCCAGACAGACGGATGTAATTCACGCCGTATTCCGACATAGATTCGGGAATCTGTTCGATCGTTTGGAAATTCTCGGCAATCGCCACTTCGTCGGCTGTGGGCTCACTAAAAACATAAACTGTCTCTGCCATTCCCTGATGCGACACCAATTCAGTGGTTGCGGCAAGCTGATCGTTAGTGTATTGCGCAAGAATATCCCTTATGTCGTTGGGCAAAAACTTGTGCGAGAAGGACAGCCAAGACAAAGCGGGATACGGCAATTCTATTCTTGCGGGAAAGCCCAAACTGACATCCAAAGATTGCACTCGTGCAGTGATCTGAATCGTGCTGCCTGACCCTGAAGATTCGCCGTAAATATCATACACTTCGACTTCGCTTTCACAATCGAAAAACAGATTCTTCACTGCGGACGAAATATTAACTTGACAATCGGTTCCCGCATCGAGAACCTTGACTCTGTCCGCTCTACATTCGATTTCGATGGAACAGGAAGCGTATTCTTCGATATCTTGCACATCCACGACAATCTCTCTGATGTATGAAACGCCACTTGCGACAGACAATGCCGTACTCACGTCAATCGAGCCGTACACCGACAGTTTGTTCAAAGAATAATTCTTGTTGCCGTTATAGTTGAAGAACAACTCGTCAAGCGGATTGAAAATCTCCGTGCCGCCGTCCCATCTCGGAACGCTTTCCAAAGTCGCCTCGACTTCGCTCAATGCGGGCAAGTTTGCCAAACGCAAACAATAGCGTGCACCTTCGGAAATATTTGCATTCAGAACAAGTTTGGTAAGCGAGTTGCTTTCGGGAACATACAGCAGCATTCCGTCCGATTTGGAATAAAGGCAACGGTCTTTGATTTCAAAGAGTGCGGAATTGCCTTTCAGCGTTATTTCTTTCAAAAAATTGTCCGAACCGTCTTCCGCATAGCCGATAATAATAAAATATTCCAACGGACATTCGACAAGCGTGCGATCCGTGCCCTCTTCTTGTGCTCCTTCCAGCCTATCCAAAACGCCCTTTTCAACCTTCACGGATTTTACGGAAGAAGGTATAACCAATTCTTTCGCTCTGTCGGGAAAATGCAATTCGTAATACAATGCGTTCACGGTTGCTGGTATTTCTATGGTGGAAGGACAGTCGTTGAAGTTTCCGACCCATCCGTACAAAACCCCGTTGCGAATATCAAGGTGTCCGCCCTGTGTATCGAAATGTCCGTCATTGCCTATGTATTTATTATAACAGGCGTCCCATTGCTCTCCCGTTATATTATGGTTGGGATTTTGCAATACTTTGAATCGGTCCAGTTCGGATGATTGAAATCCGTCCTTGACAAGCGCGTACACTTCTTCCAGCGCGTCGGGATTTTCCTGAACATAGTCGGTGCCGTTGATGTAGTACACAATACCGCCGCTTTCATCGCCCGTTTCGTTAACGGCTGTCAGATAAAGATTCAAAAACCGCAAATCGCTGTCGCCGTAATAGAACATTTGGTATGCGTTCATATTTTCTCTCGCGGACGCAATTTGATAAATGCAGAAAGAAAAATCATTTTCGCCGGTGTATTCCAACTCCATTACAAAGTATTCGTCGGAAAGTACGGGAGCTTCCGTACGAACCAGAATTGTATAATGTGTTCCAGTTTTATTGACAACAACAGACATTCCTCTTTCCTTGCTGCCCACCGATACGCCGTAAAACTTATCGACTTTCGGATATGTTCGCAAAGCATCACCAGCAACAAGCGGCATTGATACAACCGTCTGCATTACAAGATCAAAGAAACCTTTTACATAATTCTCTTCTTGCACAACGGCAGTGCCCTGATGTCGGTTCAGCACATCGAACAATCCTGCACCTTCCGTCTTTGCAGCGATAATCGGACGCGAACCGAAATTGGCAAATGATGTGACAGACGTATCGGACGACGATTTTGCGGAATTATCCATTCGTTCTACACTGTTTGCCAGCACCGTTTTCATAACGGTTGCAAATTCTTCGTATTCTGCATTTGTCACTGTTTTGTTACAAGCTGTAAACGCGAAAACCGTTACGCAAATAAAAATTGCGCACAAAAGAACAAAAAGATGCCCCTTTTTCATAAACTCTCCCGAAAAGCAGGTTTTATTGCACTTCGGAAACACCCCCTGCACGGTATTTCCGACAATTGTCGGAAATCGACATTGACATTATACCATTACAAAATAAAAAATGCAACATCAAGGCTGACCAATATTTACGAACTATGCCGTTTCTTTGAGGAATGCGCGTAAAACTGCGAAGAACTTTTCGGGCTCTTCGAGATATGCAAAATGTCCGCCGTCAAGCATAAAAACGTGCGAGTCTTTTATCCCGTTATGTATTATTTCAGCCATATACGGCGGCGTATCCTTGTCGTCTTTACCCCAGAATATCGCCGTCGGACAGGATATGTGCCGCAAAATGAGCGTCTGGTCGTAGTTGACAACTTTCACGAAAGTTTGTTTCATAACGTCCGACAATCCTTGATAGTCCGACGAACCTTTGAGCCCCGCAAACCCGAGTTTTTTCAGCGTTTTGTGCAATGCGACTTTGACGTAATACGAAAACTTCCTTTTGGGTTTTATGCCCGCGCTGTCCACAAGAACGACGGATTTCACCCTTTCGGGATAAGCCGCCGCTATTTCCATTGCAACCCGACCGCCGAAACTGTGTCCCACAAGCACGGCTTTTTCAATCCCCGCCGAGTTCATATACTCCACGATTTCGCGTGCATAATCGCGCACCGTGTAAGGGCGCGCAGGCGGTGCGCTTTCACCAAAACCCGCAAACTCCGCAAGATGACAGCGATATTCGCTTTCAAGCCGCTTCGCACAAAATAAAAAGGCGGAGGCGTCGCCGCCCCAGCCGTGCATAAAAATTACGTCTTTGCCTTTTCCGAAAGTCGGTACGTTCAAGAGCCTCCTACAAGTCGAGCCACATCACGAGGGCGTCGAACATATTGTTGTAATACCTCTTGCGTACTCCTTCCACCCTGAAACCGAACCCTTCGTACATACGGATTGCGGGAATATTGGTGCTTTTTACTTCGAGAGTGATATGTTTTGCGCCTTTTTCGCGCGCTTTTGCAATCAGCGCCGACATAAGGAACTTGCCTATCCCTCTGCCGCGGTCGGTGTTACGCACCGCGATGTTGGTTATATGCGCCTCGTCGAGCACGCTGTGAAACCCGCCGTAACACACAACTTCGTTCCCTCGCGTACCGACAAGATAAGTCGCGTCGGCACAGTTGAGTTCGGGAATGAACATATTTTCCGTCCACGGCATATCGAAAGCCTCTTTTTCGATTTCCGCCATCTGCCGCAAGTGTTCGTATCGCAAAGGTTCAAATCTCATCTTTGTTCCTCTCCGCTTGCGATTTGCGCATATAAAAGGGCTCGAATACACCGACAAACTCGCCTTTTTCCGCCTTTTTCGCGACGATTGCGGCAAGCGTTTCGGCAACTCCGTTTACGGGTTCGAACACAAACGCCGTCGTCTTTTCCGCGGCTTTACGTTCGTCTGCCGTGACAAACCCCGTTTCGACCTGCGCACCGTCCTTGCAACGCGCAACGTACAGATTGCCGTGTCCCGCTTCGACCGCGGCAGTCACTTCAAACCTATTGTATGCGATAATTTCAAACGCCGTGACGGCAATTCTTTTTGCTCCCGTCGCCTGACTTATCGCGGTAGCGGTCGCCGCGCCTATTCTTATTCCCGTAAACGAACCAGGACCCGTGACCAAAGCCACGGCGTCCAGACCGTTGCAGTCCGTGCCGCTTTCTTTCAGCACTTCGTCGACTGCCCCGAGAAGTATTTTTGTGTGTCCGTTGAGCCCCGCGTCAATGCGACGGAAACGGTTTACTCCGTCCGCAACGACGCCGGTCGTAAGTACGGTCGAAGTTGTGTCAATGTACAGAATATTCATATCCGAAACCCGTTCGGCGAAGTTTGTCAGACGGCTTTTCCGTCCGCTTTTACCGAGAATTTGCGAGGTTTTTCCTTTTTCTTGTGCTCTGCGCTGTCCGAAACCTCGAAAACTCTCTCATTTTCGCCTGCAACGGTTATTTTGACATCAATAATGCGCCCTGTCAAGTTCTCGAACTTATTCCATTCAACCACTTTGACGGCGTTTTCGGGAGTGGTATCCTCGATGCCGAGTTCTCCGAGTTCGTCGCCCGATTCCATACGGTACATATCGAGATGATAAAGAGGAAGTCTTCCGTCCTCGTAAACGTTGAGTACGGTAAACGTGGGGCTGGTGACCTCTTCTTCTACGCCTAGCGCGGCTGCAAGTCCTTTGGTGAATGTAGTTTTGCCTGCGCCGAGTTCTCCCGACAGCAAAATTGTTTCGCCGCCTTTGAGCGTGGCTGCGATTTTTTCGGCAACCGCGTAGGTTTCCTCTACGCTGTCGCATTCGTAACTACCCGACAGATGATGCACGAGCGAACTTCCCTCCCAGTGCAGAATTTTGCTGAGCCGCTTGTAAAGCAGGAACGTGAGCAAAGCCATAAGTATGCAACGGAGCGCATTGAAAGGAACAATGCCGAGTCCGAGATAGAACGCATAGAAATTCTGTTCGTTGGCATTGGGATAAATGACCTTGCACGTGTTTATTATAGCACCGAAATTGCCGCCGAAGTACAGTTCGGTGTAAAAAGGTATGGAGATGAAACGGTTGATAATGATCGCGAAAACGATTTCGCACAGAGTGCCGACCGCAAGACCGATAGCCGCGTGTTTTTTATCCTTATGTTTGAGATAAATGAGCGACGCAGGCAGAACAAGCGCGATACCGATTAAAATGTCCGTAAGTTCACCGACAAAGTTGGTGGAAGTGAGCGGCATTTTGAGCAGGCATTTGAGCACTACTACAAGCACGCCCGCAACAGGACCCATCGAAAAGCCCGCAAGAAGCGCAGGAAGTTCGGAAAACTGAATTTCCAGAAAACTCGGGAACATCATCGGCAGATTGAATTTCGCAAGATACAGTGCGAACGCAATCGCCGTGAGAAGCGCGAGTTTTGCGACGTAAGCCGCCGACATACGGAGAGTGATTTTTTTGTTACCGATTTGCATATGTCCTCCTTTTGGGGCACAAAAAAAGCCCCGATACACAAATCGGGGCGTGAAACACGTGAGCATAAAGCCTACTTCTTTCATCCGGACTATACCGTCGGTACGGGAGTTTCACCCGTTCGGCCTCAAAGAGGTTCGCGGACTTTAACCGCCGGTGAGGAATTGCACCTCGCCCCGAAGCAACACCATAATATATCCGCAAAACCGCCCTGTCAACACCGCAAGACAAATTTCGTCAAATTTTTCCCGTTGACGGCTTCGCACCGACTGCAAGGTATTGCAAGTCATCCAACATTGCCGCCCCACCAACAGCTTTGCAACCGCTTGCAACGTATCTTAGGGCGCCGCCCCACCAACCACTATACACCGATTGAAAGGTATCTTACCGCGCCGAAAGGTCAATACTGACGGTATGGAAATTATGAATACCAACATAACGCAAAATTCAATCTATACCCCCGCCCCCGACGCGTCCGTCTGGTCTGCCGTTGCGGAAGAAAACGTCGTACACGCCGCCGAAAGCGTAGCCCTGAAAGACGAACGCGTGAGCGCGGTACGTTCCGCCGAAACTGACGACGCCGTTTTGCTTGCCCTGCTTACGGGACCCATCTATCTTGCAAGCGAAAGAAAGGCGATGAAAACGGCACTTGAAAATGAGGCGAGCAACCTTGTCGGCAAACGCGTAGTCGTGACGTTCGATATGGAAATATATCGCAAACTCGGAAAAGATTTGACTTCGGAAGAAATTGAAAAATTATTCACCAAAGTGAATTAATGTGCAAAGTATTCTAAAAATTGCCGAATTGTATTATACTTTTTGCCGATTTTTAGAGTACTTTTGCCCGTTTTTGCTCTGAATAGTGCAAAATTAAGCCAATTAAAAGCGCGCCGCGGATTATGCGGTGCGCCTTGCTTTTCTGCCGCTCATCGGCCTGTTTGTAGCCGATTTGCGTATTAATCAAGCTATGTTGCGGTATTGTTTCGGTTTTATTTTGCGGGATAAAATTCCACGTTGTCGCCGTCCGACCACAGCTTTTCGAGGCAATAGAACATTCTCGTGTCGTCGTTGAAAATGTGCACTATAACGCTGCCGTAGTCAAGCACCGCCCATTTGCCGTCGCGCAGTCCGTCGCTGCGGAGAGTTTTCACGCCCTCGTCTTCCATCTTCTCTTCCACGTATTCGGCAAGCGCTTTTACCTGCTTGTTGCTTCTTGCCGTGCAGATGACGAAGTAATCGGCAACGACCGTAAGGTGCGCAACGTTCAGCACCGTAATGTCGACGGCTTTTCTGTCGTCAAGTTCTTTGCATATAGCGTTTTTGATTTCTTCGGGATTCATTTATACTCCTTTTGCGCTTCTTCGCGCTTGTTTTCGTAATAGTGCATCGCTTCCGCGGTAAGAGGATATATCCCCTTCCCCTTCGCGATTATTTTGTCGTATGTCCACTTCAACAATACGTAAAATCCGTTTTCGAAGTTCTCGTCGACTATTCGGCGCAGTTCCGGTATCGGGTCGTATTCCCTGTCGTATGACGTGCTGTCCGCAGTATATATCAGTTTTTCAAGAACCGTCATATCCGGTTTTGCCGTCGTATGGTAGCGTATGGCGTTCAGAATGTCGTCGTCGGTCACTCCGAAATCGCGTTTCGCCTTCTCTGCTCCGAGAAACTGATGAAGAACGGGTGTTCCCACGCTGTCCGACGGAACGTTCAGTCCGTCCAGCGACGGACGCTGTTTTGCGTTGTCGTGAAGCAGCGCCGCGAGAAACACTTTGTCGAAGTCCTGTTTGAGGTTGTGTGCCGAGTTGAGGTCAACTGCGCGCAATACAGCGGCGCGCGTGTGTGCAAACAGTTCTTCGTCCTCGAATTCGGCAACTTTTCCGACAATCTGTCCGTATTTGCCGAAGAGATTTTTGTTTTTGATAATCTCTGCAACCTCGGCGGGAATTTCCTCGGGCATTTCACCCATAAACAAACGGGCTTTGATTCTTCCCGACGACACGTCTTTGCCGCAATAGTTCAGCAAAATAATTTTTCCGCCGAACTTTTCTTCGACTTCGCGTTTCGTTTCTTCGACGTTGCGGTATCCTTCACGTCCGGCAACGGCAATCGGACACGTTGCCATTATATCGCGCGGATTTCTCCAATCGTAAAGATATTGCAGACTGTCGCCGCCGATAAGGTACACGATATCGCCGTATTTCTCTTTGAAAACGGGCAACAGCAGGCTTGCATAATTGTCCTTTCCGCGCTGTCTTTCGGTGTCGTCGATAACGACTTCGGCTCCGCAGTCGCAAAATGCGGTGCGGCAAAGTTCCACGCGTTCGTCAAAATCGAGATATCCCGCGCTTTTGTGCGGAGGAAGATATGTCGGAACTATAACAATGCGGCTTATACCGAGTTCGGCAACCGCCGCGCGCACCATATTGACGTGTTCGTTGTGCGGAGGGTCGAACGCCCCTCCGAAAATCAATGTCTGCATACTGAAATTATACCATTTTGCCGCAAAATTTCAACACCTGAAACCAAATACTTGCCCGTTACAAAAGATTATTCCGCCGCTTTTGTGTCAATAATCCGTTTATGGCGCGCACAATAGACTACATCGCATTCACGTTCATACTGTTTTTTCTGACTCTCGTATGGTCGACGCTCATATTCGACAAATGGGTGTCCGTATTTTGCTTTTCTGCGGCGGTGGCTCTGATTGCCGCTTTTACGCTGTGGTACATAAGACGCGGACACGCAAGGCCTTATTCTCACGAACGACTTGCCGCAGAACTCAGCGTGCGCGGTTCCGCATATCTCATCGGTCTTTTGAAAGCCGCGGCAGGCAATCCGCCGCTTGACAGCGGCGCAAACTTCATCCTGCTTGACGACTGCATAATATTCGCCGCCTTCAAATTCGGAATGCTGACGCTCTCTGACCTCAATGCGTTGATTACAACAGCGGTATCACACGACCGCAATGAAATTTACGTAATAACACGCGGTATAGACCGCCGCGCTTTTCAGCTGCTGCAATTCTATTCCGTGCGCATTCACGTTGTCAAAATCCGAGCGCTTTTCAACTACCTTTACAAACACAAAGCCTTGCCCGACCTCAAACCCGTCAAAAAACATTTCTCTTGGCGCGCGCTTGCGGACGCGGTATTCAACCGCTCGAACCTCAAAAACTACCTTTTCTCGGGAATAGTGCTCACGGCTGTGGCGTTTCTCACGCCTCTTAAAATTTACTATCTGGTTTTCGGGAGCATTTCATTGTTGTTTGCCTTGCTCACGCTTACGCCTCTCGGAAAAGGCACGGGAAACGGCAAAAACGCTTTTGCGCAACTTGACGCACAGGGGGCGAAAATACTGCAAGCGCAAGAATTGCCCGACGACGAACACGCTTCCGACGCCAACTGCGAATTTGACAAACAGGACAGCTTAAACAACCAAGACGAATTGAACGAACAAAACAACACGGATGAACGTGACGACAACGAGAAACAAAACGGCAAGGATAAACAGGACAATATGAATATACACGACGACAACGATAAAAAATAAAAGTACGCGATACGGACTTTTATTTTGCATTCGTTGATGTAGTTTGTTTGATTGTTTTTATTAGGTTTATAAATCACGCATACAAGCTTATATTATTTTTATAAATTTTATTAAGCGTGCGTAATTCGTGATTGTCAGGTTCTTCGAGAAAATTTTAATGTGTGCGGCAAATATAATTCTATGGCTTCGGTATCAATCCATCCACTCGAATTCGAGGTCGGAAATCACAACCGTGTCGCCTTCCTTCATCCCTTTCTTTTTCAGTTCGTCGATAACGCCTCTGTCTTTCAACACCTTTTGGAAGAATGCAAAGGACTCCTGCGACGAAACCGTTACGTTCTGAATGAGGAAATCGACAAGTCCGCCGTCCACAAGGAAAGAGCCGTCAGGCAACTTCGTGACCGTGAATTTCTGGTCGGATTTCTCTTCGAGCGTCGCGTCTGGTTGAATTTCCGTGCGCGAAGGAGGAGGAAGTTCGTCGACTTTTGCTTTCATCACTTTAAGCAACTCGTCAAGTCCCGTGTGCGTTACCGAACTGATGAGATACACTTTCTTTCCGATTTTCTTTTCGAAATCGGCGACGGCATTCTCGTCGTCTAGCAAATCGGCTTTGGACGCAACGACGATTTCGGGAGTGTCGGCAAGTTTTTCACTGTAAGCCGCAAGCTCTTTGCGGATTTTGCAATAGTCCTCGTACGGGTCGCGCCCTTCGCTGCCGCTAATGTCGACGATATGGACGATAAGACGTACGCGTTCGATGTGACGCAGAAAATAATGACCAAGACCCGCACCTTCACTCGCGCCTTCGATAAGTCCCGGAATGTCAGCGATAACAAAACTGTCGTCAAACATTCCGACAACGCCGAGATTGGGGTTTATGGTCGTGAAATGATAATTCGCGATTTTGGGTTTTGCGGAAGTCAGCACGGAAAGCAAAGTCGATTTTCCGACGTTGGGAAAACCTACAAGTCCGACGTCGGCAATGGTTTTCAGTTCCAGCGTGACCTGATGCTCTTCGGTGACTTCGCCGAGTTGCGAAAACGCGGGGGCTTGCCGTTGCGCGTGAGCAAAACGCGCGTTGCCTTTGCCGCCTCTGCCGCCTTGAAGTGCCGTAAAAGTGTCGCCGTCCTCGAAAAGGTCTGCTATCACGTTTCCGTTTGTGCTGTCTTTTATGACCGTTCCCGCAGGAACCTTGATGACAAGGTTCGCACCGCTTTTGCCCGTGCAGTTTTTAGGAGCGCCCGCAGTGCCGTTTTCCGCGCGGAAATGTTTGCGAAGTTTGAAATCCGCAAGCGTGTTTATGTTCTTGTCCGCAACAAATACGATGTCACCGCCGTTTCCGCCGTCACCGCCGTCGGGTCCGCCGTTGGGAACGTACTTTTCGCGGTGGAAGGAAACGACACCGTTTCCGCCGTTGCCTGCCTTGATGAAAATCTTTACATAATCGAGAAACATATCAACCTTCCAGTTTGCCGTCGGCACGAAGTTCGGCAAGAATTGCCGCCGCACTGCGTTTGCCCGCGCCCATGGCAAGTATAACCGTCGCCGCTCCCGTCATGGCGTCGCCGCCCGCATAAAGGCGCGGAACCGAAGTTCTGCCGTTTTCGTCCGCAACGATTGTCCCTTTGGGGGTAACGTCAAGCGTCGGAAAACTGCGTTTTATAATCGGATTGGGCGTTGTACCGAGTGCGACTATAACCTGGTCACATTCCATATCGAACTCGCTTCCTTTTATCACGACGGGTCTGCGTCTGCCGCTTGCATCGGGTTCGCCGAGTTCCATTCTCACGCAACGGATACCCTTTACAAATCCGTTTTCGCCCAAAATCTCGACGGGATTAGTGAGCAGTTCGAATTTTATTCCTTCTTCTTCTGCGTGTTCGGTTTCTTCTTTACGCGCAGGCATTTCGGCTCTGCTTCTGCGATAAACGAGCGTAACCTCCGCGCCCAGTCTGCGAGCCGTTCTCGCCGCGTCCATAGCAACGTTACCCGCGCCTACAACCACGACTTTTTTGCCGCGCTGAACGGGAGTTATCGCACCGTCCCTGTATGCTTTCATAAGGTTTACGCGAGTCAGAAACTCGTTAGCCGAACCCACGCCGTCGAGGTTTTCGCCTTTAACTCCGAGGAAAGACGGGAGTCCCGCACCCGAAGCGATGAACACCGCGTCGTACTCTTCGAGAAGTTCGTCGATAAAAACTGTTTTGCCGACAACGGTATTGGTTGCTATCACGACGCCCAGAGACTTGACCTTTTCGATTTCGTCGGCAACGATGCATTTAGGCAACCTGAATTCCGGAATGCCGTAAACAAGCACGCCGCCCGCTTTGTGCAGGGCTTCGAAAATGGTAACCCGAACACCGGCTTTCGCAAGGTCGGCAGCGCAAGACAGTCCCGCAGGTCCCGACCCCACAACCGCCACGCGCGCAGAGTTTTCGGGTTGCGCAACGGGTTTTACTCCGTGTGCCGCGGCGTAGTCCGCGACGTATCTTTCAAGGTTGCCGATTGCAACCGACCCGCCAAGTTTTTCGCGGCGTACGCAATATTTTTCGCATTGGTTTTCCTGCGGACAAACCCTTCCGCAAACAGCGGGAAGATTGTTGTCACCGAGAAGTATTTTTGCCGATTCGTCAGGTTTACGCTCTCTCAACGCCGCAATAAAGTTGGGAATATGTACGTTTACGGGGCAACCCTGCATACATGGCGCATTCTTGCAGTTCAGGCATCTTGCCGCTTCGGCAAGCGCAAGTTCCTCGGTGTAACCGAGCGCGACTTCGCCGAAATTCTTTATGCGTTCGAGCGGCGACTGAGCAGGCATAACGTGTCTTTGCATATCCGCTTTCATAACGACCTCCTCAATCTGCAAGTATGCTCGTCTTCGATTTCCTTATACATTCTGGAACGCGAAATGGCTTCGTCGAAATCGACTTTGTGTCCATCGAATTCGGGTCCGTCGATGCAGGCATATTTTACCTCGCCGCCAACCGTAAGTCTGCAACAACCGCACATTCCCGTACCGTCGACCATAAGCGAATTCATACTGACAATCGTGGGAATTCCGTACTCTGCCGTGAGCTTGCAAACCGCTCTCATCATTCCGAGCGGACCCACAGCAAACACTGCGTCGTAACGTTCGCCTTTTTCAAAAAGTTCTCTTGCTACGTCGGTGACAAATCCTTTCTTGCCGCTGGAGCCGTCGTCGGTGATGAGATAGAAAGCGGCGCAATTCTTCTTGAACTGCTCTTCGTACATAACGAGAAAAACGTTGCGCGCACCCACTACGACGTCCGCGGGTTTGCCTTCCGCGAAAAGCTGTTTTGCCTGCGGGAATATAACCGCAGTTCCGATACCGCCGCCTACAAGCAAAATACGCTTGTACGCCGAAAGGTCGGTAGGATTTCCTAGAGGTCCCACGAAATCGCAAAGTCTGTCGCCTTCGTTCAGCATCGCAAGGCGCATAGTCGTATAACCTACTTCCTGCACGAGTATGGACACGGTGCCCTGTTCGCGCGAATAATCGCATATAGTAAACGGCACGCGTTCGCCGTCTTCGTCAACGCGCAGAATTATAAACTGTCCCGCAAGACAGTGTTTTGCAACGGCGGGAGCGTAAATCACGTATTCATTGACGCGTTCCGCCAAAGTCTTTTTTGAGATAATCGTATATTTTTCCATAACCTTTCCGATATATGAGTTAGGTTGCAGTTATGATATTCGTCCCGACAAAGCGGATAAATTCAGTCCTTTGCAAGCATCACGTTCTTCTTGAAAAACTCGCAGTACGGTTGCAGTTTGCACGCCGCGCAGTCGGGTTTTCGCGAATGGCATACATATCTGCCGTGGAATATCAAATAGTGATGCAATTTGCTCCAAAGATTTTCGTCAAACTCCGCCATCAACTGTTTTTCCGTTTCTTCGGGGGTGTTTGCGTGAACAAGTCCTATTCTGTTCGCCACTCTGAAAACGTGAGTGTCTACCGCGATGGCGTTGCCGCCGTAGGCCACGGCATAAACTACGTTTGCGGTCTTTCTGCCAACGCCGCTCAGTTTCATAAGTTCGTCGCGCGTTTCGGGCATTTTCCCCATATCGAGCACGCTCTGCGACATTTCCTTTATGGCTTTTGCCTTGTTGTGGTAGAAACCACAGGAGAAAATACGCCTTTCGAGCTCTTCCGTCGGCATATCCACAAAATTCTGCGGCGTAGACGCAACCTTGAAAAGTTCCGCCGTCACGGCGTTTACGCGTTTGTCGGTGCACTGCGCGGAAAGAATGACCGCGACAAGCAGTTCGAACGGCGTGCCGAAGTTGAGTTCGCATTGAGCGTCGGAGTGCATTTCTCCGAGCAGATTGTAAATTTCTTCGAAGAATTTTTTCACCCGCTTATTATTGCACAAAAGGCGGATATTGGCAACCTTTTTCGGCAGGAACGCCGAAGGTCGGACTGAAAGTCCGCCCCCGAACGGCAACAAGCGCGGTCATCACAGACAAAAACCCGATTTTGGCGCAACAGCAATATAAATTCAACCGATTTATGCTCAAACACGAAAGCGTATGTAAGTCGACAAAAGGAAAACGGCGCGGAGGCGTCACATACGCCTTGCCGCACCGCTCTCCGTGAAAGTAAAAAATCCGATTGCGGAACTGATACGCGACCTTTCCAGCACGACTTTCGCCTGTTGAAGGTTTTTGGTCAGCATTTTTACGGAAAGCCCGCACCCTACACCTGCCGACGACGGCGTATTGATTATACGCGCAGGCAGACGGTACGTTGCGACTTCCTCGTAAAACCGCATCGCATCGGAGCGCGAACGGAACACAATAAAGAACTCTCTCATAAACTCCTCCGAATATTGTATGTATCCGTTCGCTAATATACAATACTGTTCGGGCGAAACTTTTGACACCGAAAACGAATGCTTCCGAAAGAAATAACAAATAAAGTTCGGGAAAGGTTTTCTGCGCTGTCAAACGCGCCGTCTGCCGCATACCATATATGCGGAGGCGGTTATGATATATTTCGACAACGCGGCAACTTCCGCATACAAACCGAAAGGCGTACAGGAAGCGCTGATATACGACCTTACGCATTCCGCAAACAGCGGCAGAAGCGGACACAAGTACGCATTGGACGCGGCGGTTAAAATCGAAGATTGCAGGCGGTATCTCGGCGAAGCGCTGAACGCACCCGAACAGGAATACTCCGTACTGTTCACCAAAAACTGCACGGAAGCGCTCAATCTCGGGATATTCGGTTTTCTGCGTGAAGGTATGCGGGTTGTCACAACAGCGTTCGACCATAACTCGGTACTCCGTCCGTTATTCGAACTCGAACGGCGCGGAAAAATTCAACTGTTCGTCGTCGAGCCTACGGAAGACGGAATTATATCCCCCGAACATCTCGACCGCGCTCTCGAAAACGCCGATTTCTGCGCCGTGTCCGCGGTATCCAACGTAACAGGCGCAAAACTTAACTTATCGGAACTTTCCAAATCGGCAAAAAAATACGGCGTTATAACATTGATTGACGGAGCGCAAGCGGTGCCCATTGTCGACGTGAACATGAAAAAATACTCTTTCGATATGCTTGCCGCACCGGGACATAAAGGGCTGCACGGCGTACAGGGAACGGGATTTCTGGTTGCACGCAAGGAGCTTCAACTTCAACCTTTGCTTATGGGCGGAACGGGTACGGCGTCCAACAGCACTTTCCAACCCACCGAACCGCCCGAAGCGTACGAAGCGGGCACGCTTTTTGCGGGCGGCATTGCGGCGCTGCACGCAGGTGCAAAATGGAGTTTCCAAAACCGCGAACGGAGCGCGTTCAACATTGCGCGGCTTGCCGACGAACTGATTGAATATCTTCGTGTATTGGGCGCGGAAATCTACACCAAAGACGGTTCGATGGGCGTCGTGTCATTCAACCTCAAAAACAAGGACAGTTCGTTTGTCGCAGACCTGCTGTCGGAGCGCGATTTTGCGGTTCGTGCGGGACTTCATTGCGCACCGCTTACTCACCGTTATCTCAAAACGGAAAACCGCGGAGCGGTGAGAGTAAGTATAGGCGTCGACAACACCGACAAAGAGATTTATCAGTTTGTCGCAACGCTTGAACGTATCAACGCAATCAAACGTTAATCATGCGTTTATAACTGTGTAAACTTGTGATTTAACAACAAAACAGCGGATTGCACTGAGCAATCCGCTGTTCATCATTGTGATAAAATACAGTGGCAAAACAATGCGATAAATACGGTGATTGTTGCTTGTCGCGTTCAGTCGAAAGTAAAGACTTTTGCCCCGTTTACCGTTCTTGCGGCAGACAGAATCATGCGCTTTGCGTCGCGCGGCGTAAGCCTTTTGTACCGTTCGTGAAGAAGGCAACACGCTCCCGCTACATAGGGTGCTGATACCGATGTTCCCGACATTGTAGAATATGTACCGCCCGCCTCTACTCCTCTGATTTTCACCCCGGGCGCATAAACGTCGGGACGGTATACTCCTTGATAAACGCCAGACGACGAGAAGGACGCTATTTTGAGGTTTGCGTCGACTGCACCGACCGTTATGACCTCGGAACTTATACCTGGGGATTTAAGTCCGCCTATTCCGCTGTTACCCGCGGCACACACAACCGTAATTCCGCTTCGTGCCAGCATCTCCGCACCGAGTTTCAACGGGTCGGCGGATGCCAGCGGGTCTGCCCCGAAACTCATACATACGACCTTTACCCCGAGGTCTGCGCGGTTGTCGAAAAGCCATTGCATACCTTCGAGGATTTTGAAGGTTCCCGTTTCGCCCGTCAAACTTATGACCTTTATCCCGACAAGTTCGGCTTGCGGCGCAATCCCAGATATCCTCCGTCCCGACAAGACCCCGTTGCCTGCGGCAACGCCCGCAACAAATGTCCCGTGTCCGTTGTCGTCGTACGGGAATTCTCTGTCGTCCACCAAATCGACAAACCGTTTTATTCTGTCACGCGGCAATGACAAGTCGCTGTGCGGGTTTATGCCCGTATCCATAACGCACAACCCTACGCCCGCACCCGAAAGCCCGCTTTTTTCGGAAAATATCTCCGCAAGTTTGTTGCTATTTCCGCCGTATTGTTCTGCTCCGAAACCGTCTTTTTCGGCGTCGGACGGAGCCGCTGTGCGGTCGTCGAGCAAGTCCACTTTTCCTTGCGCACTAACACATTCAACTTCGCGCATTCCCGCAAGGCGAGCGACCTCTTTTCGGTTGCAACGTATTCCTATCGAGTTTATAAAAGGAAACTTCGCAACAACGTCGAAATGCCTTGCCACATACCCCATTTGCCACGGACTGAAAACGCGCACCAACGCAGTCGCAGTGTCTTCCACACACAGAACACTGACCAGATTTCCGTCAATTCTTGCCATTTTTCAACATACCTATGAGTTCGCGCATACGCGCAAGTTGTTCCGCAGTCATAAAGGGTGCGGCGCGGTTGCAAAAGTCGTCAAGCTGAGCTGTGTCGAGTTTTCCTTGTGCACGGAGTCCCGCCGCCTGCGCGAACAGTTCCGACATAAGCCCGTCGCGGCTCATATTTCCGTAACGTTCCATCTGCTCAGCAAATTCGGGCGGTATCTCACCGTATGGATTTTGTCCCGCTTGTCCGCCGTACGGATTGCCGTATCCGCCGTATCCGTTCCCGTACGCGTTGTCGTAAGGGTTGCCGTAAGAGTTGCCGTTGTCGGCGTATGATTGATTTCCGTAACTCTGCGTATATCCAGCATTGCCGTACGGATTGCCGTAGGCGTTCCCGCCGCCATGCTCGTTTGCGCCGTAACCGTATCTTTCGGCACCGCCGCTTGCGCGGTTGTCGGAATAGTTGCCGAACCCGCGGTATGTACCCTTGCGACCGTCACCGTAACCGTCGTTGCGTTGATTCATATTGCCACCTCCGTCACAATCATAATATGACGGCATATATTGAATTGCGTGAGGTAGTTATGAATTTTGACGCCAATATGCTGATGACGCTGATGTCGATGATGAATCAGAAACCGCAAGGCAGCGGTACGGGTGCGAACGGACTGCAAGCTATGCTGCCCTTTCTTATGAGTATGACGGGAGCGAGCGGACAGAATTCCGCACAGGGTGCGGCGCAAGGCGGAAACGATATGATGAAAATGCTTCCGCTGATTATGGGGCTTATGAACGGCGGCAAGAACCAACCGCAACAAAACCCCGCTGCCGACGACGGAACGCGCGGGAACAATGCGCAATACCAACCCGACCCGCAGAACGCACAGGAGCGCGAGCCGAACGGATACAACGCGCATGCGCGCGAAAACGCCAATACATACGGCTACAACGAGCGCATAAACCGTTGGCAGAACAACACGGACAATGCGTATCCTCCGCGTGACAACGGCTACGGAAACCGCTCTTACGGCGCATACGGAAACAACAGATATTCGGACGCTCCGTACGCAAACGGCGCTTACGGCAGAGTGAACACTTACTCCGCCCCTTTCGGCGACATAGGCTTTGCAGGAAACGAAGTCCGAACGTTTATGGAGAAACTGTGGCGCATAAGAAAACGCATATAATTGCAATCGCGTTAATCGGAAAATGATGCCGGCTCACGTAAGCAATCAAGTTACGCGGTGAACTTGACATATCGGCGCAAAGAAAACGCCGCACGTTTTGTGCGGCGTTTGCATTTTTGTCTTGTTATTAAGTTTCCGATTACGAGTTTCGGATTGCACGTGTGTTATTCAAACAAATATTTTTCTTCACGCAAATCAGAACTGAACGTCGTTTTCGTAAAGCGGATATTTCTTGCAAAGCGCGATAACTCTTTCGGTTACTTCCGCGATAGCGTCTTCGCCCTTTTCGATTATGTCGGCGATGCAGTTGCCGATTTCTTTCATATCGTCCTCTTTCATTCCGCGGGTTGTGACTGCGGGAGTACCGATTCTGACGCCGCTGGTAACAAAAGGCTTTTCGGGGTCATTGGGGATTGCGTTCTTGTTGACGGTGATATGCGCTTCGTCAAGCCATTTTTCGAGCTGTTTGCCCGTAACGCCCGTACCAACAAGGTTGAGGAGCATAAGGTGGTTGTCCGTACCGCCGCTTACGAGTTTGATACCTCTTCCCATAAGCGTTTCGGCAAGTGCTTTCGCGTTGTTCACAACCTGCTGCTGATAGGTCTTGAATTCGGGAGAAAGCGCTTCCTTGAAAGCAACGGCTTTTGCCGCGATGATGTGCATGAGAGGGCCGCCCTGCGAACCGGGGAATATGGTCTTGTCGATGAGTTTGGCAAGTTCTTCGTTGTTGGTCATGATAAGACCGCCTCTGGGGCCTCTCAGCGTCTTGTGCGTCGTGGACGTAACGAAATCGGCATAAGGAACGGGGCTGGGGTGAAGACCAGTTGCAACGAGTCCCGCGATGTGTGCGATGTCGACCATGAAATATGCGCCGACTTCGTCTGCGATTGCTCTGAACTTGTCAAACTCGATTGTACGTGCATACGCGGACGCACCTGCGACGATGAGTTTGGGTTTGTGTTCGAGCGCCATTTTGCGGACGTTGTCGTAATCTATTCTGCCCGTTTCGGGGTCTACGCCGTAGGACACGAACTTGAAGAGTTTGCCGCTGAGGTTGACGGGAGAACCGTGAGTGAGGTGTCCGCCGTCGGAAAGGGACATACCGAGCACGGTGTCACCGGGTTGCAGAATTGCGTAGTAAACGGCAAAGTTTGCATTGGAACCGCTGTGCGCCTGAACGTTGGCATATTTGACGCCGAAGAGTTCTTTTGCGCGTTCGATGGCGAGTTCTTCCGCGCGGTCGACGAACTGGCAGCCGCCGTAATAACGTTTGCGGGGATAACCTTCCGCGTACTTGTTGGTGTAGAAACTGCCTGCCGCAGCCATAACAGCGGGAGAAACGATGTTCTCGCTGGCGATGAGCTCGAGGTTGTGTTGCTGACGGCGGAGTTCTTCCACCATAGAAGCGTAAAGTTCTTCGTCTACTGCTTTGATGCTTTTGAGGTCAACCATTGTGTACTCCTTGAATTTATAAAATGTGAATGCGGCACCCGACCGACCGAACAATTTATTCTGTTTTCAACCGTTCTGCCGCCTTTGTTTCGAATTTGCGTTACGAAAAAAGTCAAGCCCGCCCCGAGGGCGAGCCTGATTTTACAGATTTCTTTCCAGAACCGCGGCAATCTGCGCTTTCTGACGGAAGCCTATCATCTTGTCCACAACTTGTCCGTCTTTGAAAATAAACACGGCGGGTATGGTCATGATGCCGAATTTTTCGGCAAGTTCGGGACAATCGTCGACGTTGACCTTTCCGACAAGGGCTTTGCCTGCAAAATCGTCGGCAACTTCTTCGATGACGGGACCCAGCATTTTGCAGGGACCGCACCAGCTTGCCCAGAAATCAACGAGTGCAACGCTGTTGGACGAGATGAGCATGTCGAAGTTGTCGCTTGTAAGTTTCACGCAATTTTCACTCATATTGTTTCTCCTTGAATAACACCGCAAAGCGGATTATTGCCTGTTGTCGTTTTGGGGTTGAGCGTCGTTCACGGGGTTTTGCGAAACAGTTCCTACGTCCTGACTTACAATCTCGGACTGACGGCAAATACCGACCATAGTCGGAGAAAACCCTTTCTTCTTCCTGATGACGAACCTGTCGAGAAGAAAGGCAATCAAAAATCCCGCAATCAATCCGCCGACGGCAAGCAGAACCTGTGCAAGTTCCGAAAGCAGGCTTCCGACACCCACTCCAATACCGACGAGTACAAGGGGTATTATATATACAATCAGCGCGGCTGTCAACACAAACCGCTCCCCCATCTGAACGCTGACGAAATCGCCGACGTTTGCGTCGAGAGTGTTTTCTATGACAATCTGCACTTTCATACCGTCGCGGGTAACCGCGCACATATGACAGCTGTCGCACGCGCTTTTTCTGTCGAACTGGACGGTGGCTTTTTTGCCTTTAACCTTTGTGACGACTCCGCGTTCGGTCATTTTACCGCCTCTGCAATCTTGTCAATGGCGACTTCAACCGTTTCGCCCGTTTCCATACGCTTTACCGTGACCGTACCGCGGTCGATTTCGTCGTCGCCGATAACAACGACGAACTTCGCGCCGTTCTTGTCGGCGTACTTCATCTGCGCTTTGAGTCCGCGTGCCATTATGTCGAACTCGGTCTTTACGCCTTGCGCGCGCAAATCCGAAACGAGAACGGGCACGTACGCGCACGCACGCTCGCCCATCGACGCGATGTAAAGGTCGTCGCGTTCTTTTTCGGCAACGAGATTACCCGTGTTTTCGAGAACGAGCAACAACCTTTCGAGTCCCAGTCCGAACCCTACCGCGGGAGTGGATTTTCCGCCGACTTCCTCAACGAGATTGTTGTATCTTCCGCCGCCGCAAACCGTACCCTGCGCGCCTATATCCTTGGATACGAACTCGAAAACCGTGCGCGTATAATAGTCCAGTCCGCGAACAACGGAAGGATTTACCGTAAACGGAATTTTGAGCGCGGCAAGCATATTCTGCACACTTTCGAAATGCGCCTTGCAGTCGTCGCAAAGATAGTCCGTGATTTTGGGTGCGCCTGCCGTTATGACTTTGCACTTTTCTTCCTTGCAGTCGAGAATTCGGAGCGGGTTTTTGTCGAAACGCTCTCTGCACTGTCCGCACATATTGTCGAGGTTGTCGCCGATATACTTTTTGAGCGCGGCGTTGAACTCGGCGCGGCAGGTCTTGCAACCTATGCTGTTGAGGTTGAGTTCGAGAGATTTAAGTCCCACGCTTTTGAGAAACGCGTAAGCAAGGGAAATGACCTCGACGTCCGCCGCGGGCAAATCGCTTCCGTACAGTTCGACGCCGAACTGATGATGTTCGCGAAGTCTGCCGTTTTGCGGTCTTTCGTAACGGAACACGGAAGCGAGATAATACGCTTTCATAGGCATAACGCCCTGCGCAAGGCCGTTTTCTATGAACGCACGCGCAACGCCCGCCGTACCTTCGGGGCGCAACGTCATACTTCTGTTTCCCTTGTCGAGGAATGTGTACATTTCCTTTGTCACGATGTCAGTGGTTTCGCCGACGCCTCTCTGGAAAAGTTCGGTATGCTCGAACATAGGAGTGCGTATTTCCTTGAAACCGAACAGCGCCGCGGTTTCGCGCGCTTTGCTTTCGACATAGTGCCACTTGTAAGCGTCTTCGGGCAACATATCCTTGGTTCCCTTGGGGATTGAAATCATTTTGTCTCTCCTGCCGTCATAACGACGGATTATGCCAAAACACACACTTTATTTTGCGTTTTGATTGTTTTAAGTGGATGTTACGTCTTTTCGCTCTTCGTTTGCGCTTGCGGACGGAACGCGAATTGCAACGTTCAACTTACTGCCTTTTCGGTGCTCGGCAAGCAATTCAAACGAGGCGGCAAAGCCGATTACAGAATGTATCTGCTTAGGCTTGCTTCGCGCATGGATGTCGCAAGGTGCGCCGCAACGTAGTCCTTGTCAATGCGGATTTCTTTTGTGGTGTTGTCGTCCGCTTCGTACAGAATGTCTTTGAGCAGATGTTCGAGAACGGCATGCAAACGGCGTGCGCCGAGGTTTTCGCTGTTCTCGTTCTCGTAGAACGCGGTGCGCGCGATTTCGCGGATTGCACCGTCGTCAAATTCGAGGTTCACGCCGTCGACGGCAAGCAGTGCCTTGTACTGTTTGAGCACGGCGTTGTCGGGTTCGGTGAGAATTTTGACGAAGTCTTCTTCCGTAAGGTTGTCAAGCTCCACGCGAATGGGGAAACGTCCCTGCAACTCGGGAATGAGGTCTTCCATTTTGGACATATGGAATGCGCCCGCCGCGATGAAAAGAATGAAATCCGTGCGGATAGAACCGTATTTTGTCTGAACCGTGCTGCCTTCGACTATGGGCAGTATGTCACGCTGTACGCCTTCACGCGATACGTCGTGTCCCTGTTCTCTTCCCGCACGCGCCGCGACTTTGTCGATTTCGTCGAGGAAGACTACGCCGTCCTGCTCCGCTCTTGCGAGAGCTTCCGTCGTGATTGCGTCCTGGTCGACCATCTTTTCGGCTTCCTGATTGACGATGAAGTCCATCGCCTGTTTGACGGTGAGTTTTCTCTTTTTCTTCTTTGCGCCGCCGAACATTCCGCCGAATATGTTGCCGAGGTCGATTTCGTTTCCGGGTGCGTTGCCGGGGGTCAGCTGTATGGGCTTGGGCTGTTGTTTGATTTCCATCTCGATGGTGATACCGTCTAGGTGTCCCGCCCTGATTTCGCTGAGCAGTTCTTCTTTGAGTTGCGCGTCGGACTTTTCGCCCGTGTCCGCTTTCTTTCTGATTGGCAACAGAAGTTCGACAAGGTTGTTTTCGGCAATTTCCGTCGCACGGGGCATAACCTCTTTGAACTTCTCTTCTTTGACCATGCGGATTGCAACTTCGACAAGGTCGCGGATTATGCTTTCGACGTCTCTTCCGACATAACCGACTTCCGTGAACTTGGTGGCTTCGACTTTGACGAAAGGCGCACGCACGAGTTTTGCAAGACGTCTTGCGATTTCCGTTTTACCTACGCCCGTAGGTCCTTTCATAAGAATGTTTTTAGGGGTGATTTCCTCTCTCATTTCTTCGGAAAGGCGACTTCTTCTGTAACGGTTGCGAAGAGCAATCGCGACTGCGATTTTGGCGTCCTGCTGACCTATTATATATCTGTCGAGTTCTTTGACTATTTGTTTGGGAGTGAGTTCCATAGTGCCTCCTTAAACAGTTTCGACCGTGATGTGGTCGTTGGTGAAAACGCAGAGTTCGGACGCGATTTTGAGAGAACGCACCGCGATTTCTTCCGCGGAAAGTTCGGTTGCACCCGCAAGTGCGCGCGCCGCGGCAAGCGCGTAGTTTCCGCCGCTTCCGATTGCGCATATTCCGCTTTCGGGTTCGATGACTTCACCGCTTCCCGAAACGATGTAAAGCGAATTTGCGTCCGCAACTATAAGCAACGCTTCGAGTTTGCGGTACATTTTTTCACTGCGCCAGAGTTCTGCGAGTTCGACTGCGGAACGCATAAGGTTTCCGCTGTATTTCTGCAACATTTCTTCGAATTTTTCGGACAAAGCGAACGCGTCGGACACAGACCCTGCAAAACCGATGACCACTTTGCCGTTGTAAATGCGCTTGACTTTTACGGCGTTGCCTTTCATTATGACGCTTTCGCCCATAGTGACCTGACCGTCACCCGCAACAGCGGTGACGCCGCCTCTTTTGACTGCGCAAATGGTTGTACCTCTGAATTCCATATATTCCTTATGCCGACTGGGCTTTACGCCTACACGGCGCGACGCGCGTCTGTATTGGGATTTCCCCGCGCCCGCGTCAGGACAAATACCCCGTATCCGAGGCAAATTGAATTATATCACGGACGGCTCTGTCGTGATAGTATTTTTTTCTGTCTTTCTTGCCTACGCTCTCCGCAAACGGCAGAATGCCGAAGTTTGCGTTCATGGGCTGGAAGTTTTCGGACGGCGTGAGCACATAACGGCACAGCGCGCCCGTAACGGTGGTTTCGGGAGGAATTGCGACTTCCTTTCCTTCGAGCTCACGCGCAAGCGATACGGCGGCAACAAGTCCGCTCATTATGCTTTCGACGTACCCTTCCACACCGCAAAGCTGTCCCGCAGCGTAAAGCAGTTTCCCGTCCTTGAACGAGAACCCCGCCCCCAGCACGTCGGGCGATTGAAGATAGGTGTTGCGGTGCATAACGCCGTAACGCAGGAACTCTGCGTTTTTCAGCGCGGGAATAAGGCTGAACACGCGTTTTTGTTCCTTGAACGTCAGATTTGTCTGAAATCCGACGAGATTGTAACAGTTCCCCGCGGCGTTTTCGCGGCGCATCTGAACTACTGCGTACGCCCGTTCGCCCGTTTCGGGATTGCGAAGTCCCACAGGGCGCAAAGGTCCGAACCGCATAGTGTCTTTTCCGCGTCTTGCAAGTTCTTCGACGGGCATGCAACCTTCGAACAGTTCCCGCCGCTCAAAGTCTTTGAGCACTACGGTTTGAGCGGATACGAGCGCTTCGTAAAAGGTTTCGTACTCCTCTTTGTTCATCGGCAGATTGAGATAATCGTCCCCGCCCTTTCCGTATCTTCCACCGAAATAGGCGCGGTTCATATCTATGCTGTCGAATTCGATTATCGGTGCGACCGCGTCGTAAAAATACAGTCGGTTGCTTCCGGTTCTTTTTGCGATGTCGTCGGCAAGGGGCTGCGATGTGAGCGGACCCGTCGCCACGATTGCGGGACCTTCGGGCAAAGACGTCACCTCGTCGCGTACAAGCGTAAATCCTTCTTCGGCAAAAAGTTCTTTCTGCACTTCTTCCGAAAAGGCTTCCCTGTCCACCGCAAGCGCACTGCCCGACGGCACGCGCACTCTTTCCGCTATGTCAAGCAACCTGCACCCGAGGGCTTTGAGCTCTTTTTTGAGCGCGCCCGACGCCGTTTCGTCGCCCTCGGATTTCAGCGAATTGGAACATACAAGTTCGGCAAGTCCGCCGCCCGAATGGGCTCCCGTCGTCTTTTCGGGGCGCATTTCGTGCATTTCGACCGCAAAACCCCTTTTCAGCAACTGAAAAGCCGCTTCGCAACCTGCAAGTCCGCCGCCTATTATTCTGACGGTTGTTTTCATTGTTCCGTTCCCACAGACGGGGTTTCGGTTATCACCGCTTCGCGGTGTCCGCAGCCGCGGTTCACGCAGGCGTAATACGTCTTGTCGTCACGTTTTACGACGCGCATAACTCCCCCGCAATCGGGACAGGCTTTCGGTGCGGGCAAATCCCAACTCGTGAAATCGCATTGCGGATAGTTGCTGCAACCGTAAAACACCTTGCCCGTTCTCGTCGTCTTTTTGAGAATATCGCCGCCGCATTTGGGGCATTTGCCGACTGTTTCGACAAGCCGTTTGATGTTCTTGCAATCGGGATAGTTGGGACAGGCAAGGAACTTTCCGTATCTGCCGTCCTTGATGACCATTTTCGCGCCGCATTTTTCGCAGATAACGTCGCTTTCCTCGTCGGGAAGTCTGCTGCCGCCGCCCGCTTTGTACGCTCTGTCGATGAAGCGTTGCAGACGGGGATAAAACGCCCCTATGAGTTCCTGCCACTGCTGACCGCCTTCGGCGATTTTGTCGAGTGCCCCTTCCAGCCTTGCCGTAAAGTTAAGGCTCATTATGTCGGGGAAATTCTTTTCCATATATTCGCAAACGACTTCGCCGAGTTGCGTGGGTTTGATGCACTTGTTCTCTTTCTCGGTGTATTCGCGCTTTGCAAGCACGGAAATGATGGACGCGTAAGTACTCGGACGTCCTATTCCGTTTTCTTCCATGGCTTTGACCAGCGTAGCGTCCGTATATCTCGCGGGAGGTTTTGTGAACTTCTGTTCGCTGACCACGTCGTCAAGCAACAGTTTTTCGCCCTCGTTGAGGTCGGGCATGGTGTCCATTTCGACGTTGTCCTCGTCCGTTTCCGCCGTCGAAGTGTAAACCGCCGTAAAACCTTTGAACTTCACGCTCTTGCCTTTGACGACAAAACCCATTTTTTCGTCCGTTCCGTCGTCCCCCAGAATGTGAACGCGCATTGTGTTGTAGAGCGCGCTTTTCATCTGTGACGCAAGGAAACGCTCGTAAATAAGTTTGTAAAGTCTGTACTGGTCGCGGTCGATTTTGCCTTCGAGGGATTTGGGCGTACGCGCAAGCGATATGGGACGAATTGCTTCGTGCGCGTCCTGCGCGTTGTCGCTTGTCTTGTAAACGTTGGGCGTGGACGGAGCGTACTCCTTGCCGTAGTTTTCTTCAATGAACCCGAGAGTGCTCTTTGCAAAATCGGGAGAAACTCTGACGCTGTCCGTTCTGATGTAAGTGATGAGCGCGTGCAGTCCTTCGTCTCCGACGTTTACTCCTTCGTAAAGCTGTTGCGCAATGCGGATAGACTTGTCCGCAGTCATATTGAGCTTGTGGTTGGCTTCCTGCTGCAACGTACTCGTTGTGAACGGAGGCGCGGGTTTTGTGGTGCTGACGCTCTTTTTGACTTCGTCGACAACATACTCCGCCGCACGCATTTTAGCGGTAATTCTGCCCGCTTCGTCGCCGTTTACGACTTTGTGTTTGTCGCCGTTTATATCGTTGAACGCCGCCTTGAAAATGTTTGCTTTGGTGCGTTTTGCACCGTCCTTTGCAAGCATGGCAGCGATGTTCCAATACTCTTCGGGTTTGAATTCGCGTATTTCGTTTTCGCGGTCGACAATCATTTTGAGCGCGGCGGACTGAACTCGTCCCGCCGACAATCCCGTTTTCTTGCCAGATTTGATTTTGCGCGAAAGTATGGGCGAAATCTTGTAGCCCACAAGTCTGTCGAGCACGCGGCGCGCCTGTTGCGAATCCACGAGATTCATATCGATTTCTCGCGGATTTTCCATAGCCGCACGCACGGCTTTCGGAGATATTTCGTTGAACTCGATACGCACCTTGTCACCCTGAATTCCGAGGGTGTTTTTGAGGTGCCAGCTGATTGCTTCGCCTTCGCGGTCCGGGTCGGTTGCGAGATAGACTTTTTCGTATTTTTTGACCGCCTGCGAAAGTTTTTTAATCGTTTCTTCCTTGTCGGGCGTCACGATGTACTGCGGTTTGAAACCGTCTTCTATATCGATTCCCAGCGTTCTCTGCGGCAAATCGCACACGTGCCCTTTCGAGGCAAGCACGGCAACGTCGCCACCCAGATACTTCTGAATGGTCTTTGCCTTGGAGGGGGACTCGACAATGATAAGTTGTTTCATTTATTCTCCTTTCAGCACAAGCTGTAATAGTTTCCGCCTGTATGTTCCACAACGCTTGCAAGTTCGAGGTTGACAAGCAAAGTGGACAGTTCCGCCGCCGACATTTCAGTCGCGGCAAGCAGTTCTTCGAAATGTTTTTCGCCGTCGTGCAACGCTTCGGCAACGGCGGTTTCCGCAATGCCAAGTTGCACGGGCTCTTTTTCCTTACTCACGTAGGATATTCTGTAATGGTCGAGTATATCCTCGGGCGACAGAGTAAGCGCGTGCGGTATTGACTTTAACAGATGATTGCAACCTTCGCTTTCGGGAGAAAACACGTTGCCGGGAGCGATGAAAACGTCCCTGTTCTGTTCGAGCGCGAGGTTGAGAGTGATAAGCGACCCGCTCTTCTTTGCCGCTTCGGGAAGAAACACGCCTTTGGACAGTCCGCTGATTATGCGGTTGCGGTCGGGAAAACGGTACTGCGCGGGACGAACACCCGGCGCATATTCCGAAACAATCAATCCGCCGCTTGCAAGAATCGCGTCGTAAAGAGCGCGGTTTTCCGCAGGATAACATACGTCCACGCCGCACCCGAACACCGCTACGGTCGGATAGCCGCATTCGGCGCAAGCCTTGTGAGCCGCGGAGTCTATACCTCTCGCAAACCCCGACACAACCGTAAATCCCGCGTGTCCGAGTTCTCTTGCGAACTCGTCTGCAAGTTTAAGACCGTACCTCGTCGGTTTTCTGGTGCCGACAATCGCAATGCTGTCCGTCCCGAGCAAAGAAATCCTGCCCTTTGCGAACAACACGAGCGGCGCAAACTCCGTTTCGGCAAGCAACTGCGGATACTCGTCGTCAAGCCTGGTTACGTACGATATGTTCTTGCGCGACAGCGTTTCGAGAAAATCGTCCGACTCCCGATAAAACCCGCGCACTTCGTCTGCAACTTCTCCGAGCACGGTATCGAGCAACTTGGCGCACGACGGAGAAAACAGTTCGGACGGACATTCCACCGCGCCGAACAGATACTCTTTCTTTTTCAGAGAGATTTTCTCCGACCGTTGCAATGCAAGCAACGCTCTGCTGTCAATGTCGCTACCGTTCATCAGAACCTCTTTTTCTCGACGTTGCGGTACTGTATCGCTTCCGCAAGGTGAGCTGGCGAAATATCCGCGCACCCGTCAAGGTCGGCAATCGTACGCGCGACTTTCAGAATACGCGTTGTTGCGCGCGCAGTCAATCCCATTTTGTCGAAAGCCTTTTTCAAAAGCCGTTCGCCGTCCTCTCCGACAGCGCAATACAACTCTATTTCCTTTGCGCCCATTCGCGAATTGGTGAGTATTCCGCGCCCTTCAAACCGCTTGCGCTGAATTGCCCTTGCGGCTTCGACGCGCTTTTTTATTGTTTCGGACGTATCGCCCTTTTCGCCGCCGCGGAGTTCCGCGTACTCCACGCCGTCGACTTCGACGTGCAGGTCTATCCTGTCAAGCAACGGACCGCTGAGTTTGGACATATAAGCGTGTATCTGCGCCGCAGTACAGGTGCACGCGTTGGTGCGCGAACCGAAATTCCCGCAGGGACAAGGGTTCATACTTGCAACCAACATAAAATCCGCAGGATATTCGACGGAACGCATTGCGCGAGCAATGGTAACTTTTTTGTCTTCGAGCGGCTGCCGCAAAGTTTCCAGCGTATGACGGCTGTACTCTGGCATTTCGTCAAGGAAAAGTACGCCGTTGTGCGCAAGGCTTACTTCACCCGGACGCGCTTTCTGTCCGCCGCCTATCAGCGCGGCAACGGTTGCCGTATGATGCGGAGTGCGGAACGGACGTGCGTTGACAATTCCCACCGAACTGTCCAGAATGCCCGCAACGCTGTGAATTTTGGTGACTTCGACGGCTTCTTCGAAAGTCATATCGGGCATTATGGTCGGAACGCATTTTGCAAGCATCGTTTTTCCCGCACCTGGAGGTCCCGACATAAGAACGTTATGCCCGCCCGCAACGGCGATTTCCAACGCGCGTTTGGCAACAGCCTGTCCTTTTACGTCGCTGAAATCCACGTCGTACGCGGACGCGGTTCCCGCCGCGACAAACCCGTGCTTTTGAACGGGTGAGGCTTCTGCGCCGTTGAGAAAATCGACAACGTCACGCAACGTATCCATTGCATAAACGTTGATGCCGTCTATGTATCCCGCTTCCGTGGCGTTTGCCGACGGAAGTACGAAATTCCTTCTGCCCTGTTGCATTGCCGAAATGAGCAACGGCATAATGCCGTTGACGTGCCGCAACGAACCGTTGAGCGCAAGTTCACCGACAAAAACGAAATCCTTGTACTTGTCGGTGACAACGGCTTCCGCGCAGACAAGCAGTCCCACGGCAATAGGCAAATCCAGCGCCGCGCCTTCCTTTTTGGTATCGGCGGGAGCGAGATTGACCGTAATGCGCTTCATTGGATAAGGAAAACCGCTATTTTTGATTGCGGCGCGCACTCTCTCTTTGGACTCTTTGGTGGCAGTGGAAGCAAGTCCCACCGTTTCCACGGCAGGCAACCCGCTGTTGACGTCGACTTCCACGTCGACCGCATAGCCGTCCAAGCCTTCGAGTGCAAAACTTTTAACGCTGGCAAGCATCGGAAACCTCAATATATATTATATATTAAATGAGTTTACCATAAACGGCGGCAAAAGGCAACAGCCGAAATACAAAACGCTAATATTATAAACCTTGCACCGAAACTCATTTCCGAAAACGAATTTTCTTTCTGCCGTGTACTCTGCGGAAAACACGCTATAACAGGCAGATATGAACGACTTATTGCAGACCGAAACAAAACTTCGGAACGCACTAATTTGCCTGTTTATCCGACGGGTTTTCTACCTATTATCCGAAGAGTGTTCTCCGTTTTCGGAATTAGTCGGATTGTTTTCCGCCTTTTTTGCGGATTCACGGAGTTTTGAAGCGGCAAAAGAGTCGACCGCAAACACGGCGACAAGGAAAACAAGCGGCAATGCAATCATAACGCCCTTACCCGCGGACGACCCTGCAAACTCCGACGCCTGCGTTATGAACGGCATAACTTTGATATACACGGCTTTTATATCCTGCGCGGACAATTCCCAACTGTCGGCAAACTGCGCCGCGTCGCCTTTGGTGCGATACTTCACGTTCTCTCCGTAGTTCAGCACTTCGACTATTCTGTGTGTTACGGTCTTGCCTTGGTTTGCTCCCGACGGAGCAACGAACACTACAACGTCCCCGACCGACAAAGTTTCTCCGTTATAGCCTTGTGCAACGATGACGTCCCCACGTTCGAACTCGGGGCTCATACTGTCCGACAAAACTTGAAGAAAAGTGTACCCGAAAATGCTGTTCCCCGCTTTACTTGCGTTCGTGATTACAACAATGCTCAAAGAGAAAAACACGACGACAACGGCTATCGCCGACATAGCCGCCGAAAAAATCCTGTACCACACGGGCAAATCGTTTCTTTTAGAAAAACTCTTTCCAATCATCACAATCCGTACTTTATCGCATTATTTTGCAAGTTAAAGCTATGGTTTTATATTCTAGTCACAGCGTACATACTTTCAATTAATAAGCCCTCACCTGCGTGAGGGCTTATTGGTGCCGAGAATCGGGCTCGAACCGATATGAAGTCACCTTCGAGGGATTTTAAGTCCCTTGCGTCTGCCAATTCCGCCATCCCGGCTTATTTATATTTGTGTTGTGGGTTGTATGTGCGTGTCGGGTTTGCGCAGGCGCCGGGAACATCCGTTCCTCGCCTGCCAATTCCGCCATCTCGGCATATAAATATTCGTTGAGGTTTGATTTCCTTATCCCGAATTTTGTTTTTCGGTTGTAAGTCAAAGGCGGCATCTGCTGATACCGCCTTTGCTTTTGGAGGCACCATCCAGACTTGAACTGGAGAATGAAGGTTTTGCAGACCTTTGCCTTACCACTTGGCTATGGTGCCAAAATATTGTCGCTGTCGCCTCACAACTTTACGCAAGCCCATATTATGCGACTTAGGTTGGAATTGTGATTTACACGCCGTAAGTTGCGTTCACGCGAACCCTGCGTGTCCTCATCCCGATATTGTTCGGACGCCGATTGACTTTGTCCGAACAACAGGTTTGAGCGCATTTTTGTGGAGCGGGAGACGGGATAGCCGCACGTTGTGCCGACTTTTCCGACTGCACTCTCCTCTCTTGTTCTCGTGGAGTATTTGCTCCGCGTTCGTGGCGGTTCACTCCGTTCACGCGAACCCTGCGTGTCCTCATCCCGATATTGTTCGTACGCCGATTGACTTTGTCCGAACAACAGGTTTGAGCGCATTTTTGTGGAGCGGGA
>URAF01000009.1 GCA_900545885.1 uncultured Eubacteriales bacterium | reverse complement strand
ACAGCGAGCTTGTCGTGCCGGGTAATAAAGTTACTCGTCCCGCGACGGAAAGCGTGAAAAAGTATTATATGGACGCCGAGGATATATCCTATGTCGATGCGAATGGTGTCGCGTTTGATTTTTCCGCTGCCGTCGAAAACAACACAGTAGTTACAGTTCGCTGGAAATCGCCCTTCCTGTACTATTCGTATGACTCCAATTCAGGGAAGTTCTATGTCGAAGGTATAAGTTACGAGGGTACCGATATCAATATGCTCAAAAGTGTACCCGTGATTTCCGTACTGTCCGAAGGTGTGACCATAGGTGAAGATGACATGAGATCCGCCGGCGGCGTCCCCGAGAGCGCGTACGGAAGCGACCGCGAAGTGTTCGGCATTAGCGCGCTCGCTTTGTCCAATTTTACATCACTTGAAAAAATAATTCTTCCCGAAGGTATCGAATATATCACCGGCGTCAGCGGCGGCGACGGTGTACCTTTGAAGAAATTGAGCCTGCCCGAGTCCGTAGTGCTGCTCGAAGGCGCGTTCTGCGGGTTTACACAACTTGAAGAAGTGAATATGAAATCGGGCGTGGAAGTAATGATGAGAAGTTTTTTCAAAGACATGCATTCCGGACAACACGATTTTGACATAACCGTTCCCGCAAGCGTGAAGCACATTTCCGATATGCCGACGAATCTGACGTTCGAAGCAGGCTCGGCGTTTTACAAAGAGGGTGACGGCGTTTATACCACGGACGAACAGGGACGGAAGGTTCTTGTGTCTTACCGTACCGTTGACGAGAGCGGCACGATAACCGTTCCCGAGGGAGTGCAAAGCATTCAGGCTGGAGCATTTTATGTATTGGAACAGCTGCAGTCTTTCAAGAGGTTAGTGCTGCCGAGTTCGTTCGAGGCTGTCAACTACGGCGCAAACAGAGCGGATTACACCGGTTATGACGGTGATGCGCTTCTGGATCATCAGTATTTGTCCAATCCGCAGAACGATTCCGGTGCGGACGCAAGGGCTTATTCGGTTATTTGCGGACTTGAATTGCTGGACAGCGTGCTTATGAACACAAGAGAATATCCTGCGGAAATGAGCGCGTACGCATTTACTAGCAGCAGGAAACCTTACGACCAGGTTGCCGAAAGGATATTCTTCGTGGGTGCCTTCGAACAGGGCGAACCCGTGAAGTTCAGAGTGACGGCGTACAACAGCATGGACCCGTCGTCCGAAGTCCAGTTCTTTATCGAATCCGTGGCAAGCGGACAGGCCGTCGACGAGGCGACCATATGGGCCGCAATCGAAGCGAACAGCGATTACAATTCCACCGAATACGACATTGTTTCGCTTACCGAATTCGGCGAAAATTATGTTGCTTCTGAGCCTACGACCAGAAACCGTTATTTGGTGGCACAGTTTGCCAACAAACCCGGCGGAGCGCGTTACGAATACAGTGAGTCGGAAGGCGGATACATTGTTACCGCATATGACACGTCCACCGCATTGGCTCTCGGAGACGGTACATATCGCGTAGTGATTCCGGCGGAGTATCAGGGTAAGCCCGTCGTCAAAATCGCGTCGGGAGCGTTCAAAAACGCCGGCACCCTCGCGGAGGTTTATATCGGGAAAAACGTGAAAACAATCGACGACGAAGCCTTTATGAATACCGCAAACCTCAAAACCGTGAGCATAACACCGGGAGGAATTGAAGTAATCGGCAGAAGCGCGTTTGAAAACAGCGGTTTCACTCATATAGCTTTGCCGCTTGCAACGCTGAAAGAAGTGCGTCCTTACGCTTTCAAATCCGCGGTGCTCAAAGGCTTTCTCCCCGTGGAGGGCGAAGAACAAAGAATGATATTCACCAGCACCATAGGTGGCACTGCAACCACTCCCGCGGCGGACCTTGCACCCGGCAAGATTTACTTCAACGGAGATAAGGACAGCGATGACGGCTTCAGCGGTATTATTCAGTATGTGTCGCACGCCGTGGAATATCAGAAGGCCCTGCCGAGCGACAGCGAAGCCACCGTACCCGTAACGGTTTACGAGGCCAAATTCCTTGCGGTTGCGGGCGGAATGGAACGCGGTTTCGGAGCGTTTGCAATAGGCGTATCCTCCCGCAAAAACTCGTTCTTCGGAGCTTCCGACGCCGTCATACGCTACGAGATGATGGAAGGTTCGGTGTACTATCTCGCGGGGCACAAGAGCATTACGTTCGGACTGGTCAGCAAAGTGCATAAAAACGCGTTCACGGACATGGACGCCAAATACGATACTGTGACTACATCCGCAAACGGCTCCAAAAAGGGCAAAATCAAGGTGTACCGCGTTGCAGTCGAAAATCCGGACGCATACACAAACAACGATTCTTGGCTTTTGCTGGAAGACATACAAGCCGTTGCCTCGCCCGAGTACGACTTCGCGGCGAAAGACGCGATTTTCGAAGACGGCTGGTGGGAAGGCATCACGGTCGACGATGCCGATTATGCGGCAAAGATGGAGTTTATGGCAGTAGCCAGATACGACAGCAGTATGCTCGGAATGTAACACATTGCCGCGGGCGGGACGCGGCAAAAAATGGCTCAGAGGGTCATATATGAAAAACAGAAAGCTACACACATTGTGCTTGTTATTTATGCTCGTGCTTGCCGCGGCCTGTCTGGTCGGTTGCAACACGATTTTAGGAAATGAAAGCAAGTCTCCGATTGAAATCATTCAAGACAATTTCGGTGACAAACAGTACACTATTTCTTTCAGTTCGGCAGGGCTCGATACACCTCTTGCCGATTTGACATACAGCGCCAACGAAATTCCGGAATTACCCACACCCAAAAGAGTAGGGTATGCGTTTGCGGGATGGTATATGGACGAGGCACGCACAAAACGCTTTGACAAAGACTTGCTGTATTTGCAAATGAAGGATGTTACCCTGTATGCAAGCTGGGTTGCGGAAGAATTTGCAATCAACGGCATATACGATATCAATTACGAAGCGCACATAATGCCCGAGACCGTTGTTTTGGGCTCCAAAACCGAAGAGTATGGGGGGTATTACGACTTTACGGAGTCGCTTATCCCCGAAGAAATATATCTTGAGAAAACAGACGACAATCTTTTGCTGCGCATACAGTACGATTGCCACACCACCGTGCCGTTCATGTCGGAACAGTCGCTTTACAGCGTTGCCGTAAATCCGCGTACCGGTACAAGCGTGTATATTTGTGAATCTGTTGCTTCCGAAGTCGAGACCATAAAGACCGTTTTCGTCAAAGTGTCCGATTTCGACATGTCGCAACCCATTTATCTCGATATTGTATTCATGAACTGGATGACCGCGGGGCTCTCGACCGAAGAACGGCTCAAGACAATTACCAAATATACGGTTGAGTTCAACATTACGGAATTCATAGGTTTTTCACGGTCTTATGAAAGCCCCGATTTGCCGCTGGAAAACGGCTGGTATCAGGTGAAAACCCATTATTTGCAGGAGACGGGCGACCCGACGATGATAGAGACGTTCAACCCCGTTTATTCCTACATATACGCTGAAGACGGCAACTACAAGCTCGTCAAGCCGTTCACGCCTTATGCCGGACTTCTGGGGATTTCGGGGGAGGCCGCGTCACTGTACGATTACTATCACCGTCTGATGACGTTTGCACAGCCGTTGGCGTTTTACAGGTTCGACGAAAATGCCGTTCCTGAAGAAAAGATTTCGTCGGCCTATTTCCCCGCCACCTACGGAGGGAAATATTTCGGCAACCTTTCGGTGGAATTTCATGCGGATACTGGAGAGCTGTATTACATATTCGACCTCGGAGACGACTACCGCTCTCCGCTTATGGTATTCATGGCTGTGACGGGCTTCATGGAAATCGCCAGCGCAATGGGCAGCATGAATATGATAATGACGATAGATTTCGACCACATTCTGAAAGTGAATAACTTTCAATATGAATTTCTCGAAGGCGACGCCTATTCCTATTCCAGAGAAGAATTGTACTATCCCGGAAACGCGGACGACCTTGACAATAATAATCTGTCAAAAGACATAATTGAGGGTTATGGCATATCAAACAACTTCATAAACCTCTATTTCAGCACTTCCGATTTTAACGAGGATATGGTTTATAACAGGCATATGTACAGTTTTTCCTACACTGTAACACCGAAGGCCGGAGTCAATTCCGCGACGGTTGCCGACAGCAGAAATCGCGCCGTCGTTTTCGATGTGGATACGAAGATTTACGGTTATGTGCCCGACTCCAATAGCGGACTTTATGCCGACTCAATGACGACGACCACCTTGGGCGGTCTGGGTTTGAGAGAGAATTTTACGGTGAGACAGGGTAAAAGTTTCGACGCGGGAGACACGGTAAATCTGGCGAATATATATTCGGAACTCTCCGACAGCGGTAATCTGGATTTGTCGGGGGTCACCTGGAAAACCTATGCGATAATTGACGGCAAAGTCGATTTTTCTTCGCCCGTCGCAAATGTTCCTGTGCAATTCACGTTTTCCGAACCTGTTGGAGTTCTTTTCACGAAGCGTGCGGAAAACGGCAGTGCGTTTACCACTCTCGTTGAGCTGACAACGCGGGAAATCCCCTCTGTTTCTTTCGTCAACACTGAAGAAAACACGCACCGTCTCGAGCTTACGGAACAAACCTCTCGTTATTCGGTGTATACTTCGCAAGACGATTTTCTCAACGGTCAGCAAGTTTATTTCCCCATTCTCAACTACGAATGGATGGGAAAAGAGGGCGGTTTTATCGACGTGTATTATCCCAGCGGGGATTCTGCCGAGGACAAATACGGAATAAACCCCGTACATGCTGCGATTTTTACCATTGCCGACGGCATATGGGAATGCGGTTCCGTGCAGGCGAACAATCTCGTTTTCACGCTGTCGGTTCAGGATAAATGCGTGGTATACGAACTGACGAACGATTACGGTGAAGCGTATCATGTCTATGTTTTGTTCCCCGCCGTAGAGCAGAAAAACGCCCGATTCGAAGTTACCGTGGACGGCAAACCATTTAGGGACGGTTTTATCGGCTACAATCAGGACGGCGAACCGGTCGTGAAAGCGCAATATAGCTCCAACTATTTCCTCACGAAAGACAACATTGCGGATTCGCTGGTTGCAAGAAGTTATGTGCTGAAATATTTGACTTACAGGTTGGACTATGTGCTGTCGTCATATACCGTTTATACGCGTGAAAACACGGCGACTTATGCGGTTGCCGACGCCGACCGCGACACGGTTATCGAGAGGATTAAGGATATTGTGGCGGCGACGGAAGGGTATTGTCTAGTGCGACTCGATTATTTGTGCGGTACCAACTACGTGCGCGAATATTACGTTGCCAACGTGAACATTTCGGGGAATACGACGGAAAATATTTTCAAGTTTGAAAACTACTTCTCGGGTACGGAATATACGGTCGTGAAACCTGCGCTGTACAGTAACGGAGTGAGGCTGAGTCTCGGAAGCATCAGTATCAATGCCTACATCGGCGAACAGGCGGTGACCGACAATCAGAACTGGTTCACGCTCAACGACGACGGCATGCAATATCGCATAACCTTCAAAAAAGCGGGCACTTTTGTCGTCACGCTCCGATTCTGGCTGGGTAGTGACGAGTTCGGAGAAAGTGTGAATTCCGACGAGTCCGCTTTCAGTATCACATACGCGCAGCAAATCGAAGTATTGGACGGTCAGGGAAGCGTGTTTATAACTTATGTTACGGACAACGAACACCCGTTCAAGGGCGGTCTCACGGAAATCACGAGAGAATACACTCTGTCGCAAGTTATAAACACCCTCAAAGCGGACGCCTTCGAATACAGCGGCAACGACATTTGTTTTGCTTGGTCTGCGGCGCAGGGAAAGAGCACGGGATATTACCCCGGCAAGGCTATATCTTCCTTCGTCACAACATTCAACGCGCAACACATCAGGTTGTACGCATATTGGGACAAGGGAATCACGGTCACCGTCGACTCCGCTTCGGAACTCACGGGAATCGGTGAGAAACAGATCGTCCTGTATCGCCGCACGATTGCTCCTTATGAGGGATATTATCAGCTGAATCTGGCGGCGTTTACCGTTCCGGAAAACAAAATTCCCGTCGGTTACGTGTTTAAGGGCTGGACAAGCGATATCTTCGGCGGAGAAATTTACGCCGCCGACAAAACCGTCAACATAAACGGCTCGCAGGTGCAAAACGGCGGCACATACGAGGTGCGGGCTGTTTTCGTCCGACTTATGAAAGTGTCCTACGACCTGACGGCAAAACATCCGGAAACGGGAGAAACATTCTGTCCGTCGCAGTTCTTCTTCCCCGTAGAATACATCGCACAGGGCGACACTGTCACGAATACGGAAATCAAAAACAATCTGGGTTGCAATGTGGAAGGATACGAGTTCAAGGGTTGGTATGTAAAGGGTGACGAAACGAAAACTCTTGTTGATATCGCCACATACGAGATTGAACGGGATACCGTGTTTGTTGCATTTTACGACGTTGTATAAATTATGGAGAAGAGGATGACAAAAACAATCGGAAATACAGTAGCGGTTTTGTTTGTATGCCTCCTGTTGGTCGCGGCAGTTCTTTCGGTCGGCAAACCCGAAACGGCATTTGCGGAGGCGAATTCCGCGTCCATGAGCGACGGTATTTATTCCGTTCCTGTGGATTTGAGCGGACTTGCTATGGGCGCGGACAATTTTTCGTCTTCGGCAAAGCTGGAAAAAAACGGAACCAACTATTATCTGACTTTTGGTCACAGCTCGTCCGTTTCCGAATTGACTTTGCAAAGTGACGGAAAACAGACGGGTTTCACCAAGGCGACCGATGGAGGGTGGACGTATTATACGTACACTATGTCTGCGGAAAGGATTAAAGAGAAGTTGGCGTTTTCGGCATTCATAACCGCCATGAACCGCAATGTCGAGTTGACCGTAGGTCTGAAACTTTCGGATGCACGCAGGACGGGCGATTACACTTTCGAGGGGGAGCGCCCCGCCGAGTACGTGCCTGTAATCACGACGAGTGCCGGCAATACGCAGATGGAGAAGGATTCCGAATTCGTGCTCCCGCAAGCTTCGGCAACGCTTGGTGACGAGGATTGCGACGTTTTTGTAAAAGTCTATTTCGGAAGCGAGCAGGTGAATGTCGAAGGAAACCGCATTCTGCTGTCCCGCGTCGGCGATTATACTGTGGTTTACCGTGCGGAAAGCGCAGCCTATAAAACCAATCTGGGCAATAATTCTTGGAGCGAGTACACCTTTACCGTCACGTCGGGAGAGGGCGTTACTGCGCTTGCCAAATTCGACGACCCCAACGGATATCTCCCGAAAGGCACAATCATTCAGGCAAGCACGGTCGGGGACGGACAACAATACTCGATTGCCGCCCGCAGTATGAAAAATGTGTCGGTTAGATACTCGGTGATGAGTATTGCGTATTATTCCGAGTCCGGAGAAGAAGTCTGTCCTTCCGCCGACATAACGGTTTACCTTGCGGCGGACGCCACTTTCGATAGAAACGATATAGTCGTTTATCATATGTCTGAAGACGGAACGTTGACGGAAACGGATTGTTCGGGTTACGGAAGGTATGTACGTGTTTCAACCGATAAAACGGGTATTTTCATAATCTGCATACCCGGAGTACCGTTTGTTATGCCCATGTGGGGTTATGCTCTTATTGTGGTCGGTTGCGTTGCAGTCGCTGCCGCGGTCATCGCCGCGACAGTGGTCTTCTTAAAAAAGAAAAAAAGACTTGCGGGGTGTTGCCCCGAACAGAAGGGAGGCATCAAAAAATGAGTATCCTGCAAAAATTTCTTGCCAATTGCAAAAAGCCCGAAGGAAAATTCGGAGCGAAGATAGTGAAGACCATGAACAGAGGACACGCGCCTTTGAGTAATTGGGTATTTACCATATGCCCGCCGACCGACGGAGAGTGCATATTGGATGTCGGTTGTGGCGGAGGCGGCAATATTCTGAGAATGCTCGAAAGGTATCCGAATTGTCGCGTCGACGGCATAGATTATTCTTCCGTGAGCGTCGAGTGCAGCAGACAAATTCTCAAAGACCATGCCGACAGGTGCGAGGTGATTTGCGCCGATGTTGCGAAGTTGCCATTTGAAGACGGGAGTTACGACCGAGTCGTATCTTTCGAATCGATATATTTCTGGCAGAATCCCGTGGCGGCAATGCAAGAAATCTCGCGCGTGCTGAAAGTCGGAGGCAGACTTGTGATTGCGACGGAGATGAGCGACCCCGTCAAAGGAAAAAAGTGGGCCGACCGTTGCGACGGCATGACAGTATATACAGCCGAGCAGCTGGCTGCGTTTTTCGAAAAGGCGGGATTTTCCGATGTCAAAGTTCATAAAACACGCAAAGTATGGTGCGTCGTCGAGGGAGTCAAGGCCGAGTCGGGCATTGCTTCGTCAACGCGTCCCGACCGTTGAAACGCGATGAACGATGCGCGGTGCATTGGAGTATGACGTTGCCGACTAAATCCGACCGTTGAAACAAGACATACGGCATATTGTCCGACGACGGTTTATTCGAAAGTTTTCCGCGCAGGGCAGTCCGTCAGGAGATTTATTATGATTACGTTGTGTGAAAAAAAAGACATTCCCGCGCCCTTCGAGAAACTGACGGCGTGGGCGGACAATTTCGAAACGGAGTTTGTCAAATGGAGTCCGTATCACTTGGAGTGCGAAATGCCCGACGGCATACGCGAGGGCGCGCGGGTGCGTTTCCGCGAAATCGTCGCGGGACTCGACTACGACGTTTCGGGGAGAATTGTAGCGTGCGAGAGGAGCGAGGACGCATTCTCATTCACCTTCGTCAGCGACAAAAAGTCGGCGAAAATCGTCTTTGAAGGGGAGCGCACTCCGTCGGGGTGCCGTTTTACGCACACGGAGTCCTTCGGGCTGATGAAGCCCGTAATAGGTCCTGTCGTGAACTTCCTGATTTTCAAGGTGTTTTACAGAAAGAAGGCGAACTGGCAGCTCATCCGCGACGATATGGTGCTTGACAACGATTATCTTTACGACATTCTTACGGAAGGCAAATATCCCGACAGAATACCCGTCGAGGAGCTGAAAAAGGAAAGGTAATGACACCCGTCGCAATGACAGCAACAGGCTTTACCGTCATTTTCGCTGCCACATCGCTGGGCAGCGCACTCGTGCTGTTCTTCAAGAAGGACATTTCGCCGAAGGTCAACACGGCGTTTCTCGGTTTTGCTTCGGGCGTAATGATAGCCGCCTCCGTGTGGTCGCTGATAATCCCGTCTATTGAGGCGTCCGAGAACTACGGCAAATGGTCGTTTCTGCCCGCGGCGGTCGGCTTCATTGCAGCCATGGCTGCTCGCATTCGCGGCAGGAGCGATGATTTTTGTCGTGATTGAGGACCTTATACCCGATGCCAGTCTGGAGACGCATCCTCATCTCGGAACTTGGAGTGCGATGGCGGGTTTCGTGGTTATGATGGTGCTTGATGTGGCTTTGGGATAGTGTTAGCCTAGACTAACGCGGGCTTTACAAAATTCGTTTTTCGGGTTAAAATGCGTAAAGGGGGTGACGTATGAGGACGCGCGAATCGGAAGAAATGTATCTTGAAACAATTTATTTGCTGAAGCTCCGCAAAGCGAACGTCCGTTCGGTCGATATAGTCGAAGAGTTGGATTATGCAAAGTCGAGTGTTTCCCGCGGCGTCAATCTGCTTGCGGACAAAGGATATGTGACGCTTGACCACGCGACGGGCGATATTGAATTTACGAAAAGCGGATATGAAAAGGCAGCCAAAATTTACGAGAGACACGGGGTTATCAGCGCAGCTTTGCAGAAAATCGGGGCCTCGTACAAAGTGGCGGAAGAGAATGCCTGCCGGATTGAACACGTTATTTCGGACGAGCTTTTCGCATTGATAAACACATTTCTCGAAAAAAGTTAATCGTTCGCTAACAATTTATTGACAAGGCGGATTTTCGACAATATAATTTAAGGGAAGTTGAGAACTTCCTTTTTTTTCTGCCCATTGTTCGCATATCCGAACTCGACGGGAAGAGGCAAAGGCGGTTTTTTTTCGGGTAGTGCGTTCGCGGCTGCGAACTTGTTGCGGGTCTGCGCCCGCTTGCTAAAAACCTATGGGTTCGCCAATGCGAACGAGGAAGTTATGACTTATTCGGAGTTGAACTACATGAGGAGTGTAAAGCGCTTGTCCGACGGGGACGGCACCCGTATGTGCGACATGTCCGGACAAATGTGCGTTTCCAGAGTGAGCGTTTTCCGCGCCGTCGAACGTTTGGAGAAAGGCGGGTTTCTTACAAAAGACCGAAACAGAAGAATAACGCTCACCGAGAAAGGGGAAGAAACCCTTGGGAAGTACGAAATCGTCATTGGTTTTTTGGTGAAAAAACTTGTTGAGGTAGTCGGTTTCGGGGTGCATGAGTCCGAGGAGGAAGCAACGCGTATCGCGTGTGTGTTGTCCGAGGTGTCGCTCGAAAGAATATCGAATGAGGAGAAGAAGAGAACGGTAGAAGCATGAAGCGAAAAAAAGAAGCGGAAGTAATGGAGCTTATGGTAAAGCTTTATTGCAGAAAGAAACACGGGTGTGCGGACGGTCTTTGCGAAGATTGTTCAAAGTTGCTCGAATATTCGTCCGCCCGCCGCGACAAGTGTCCTTGGGGAGACGAAAAACCGTTTTGTTCCAATTGTCCCATACATTGCTATAAGCCCGATATGCGGGAGCGTGTCAAGGAAGTAATGAGATTTTCCGGTCCGAGAATGATTTTTCATCATCCCGTCGTGGCCGTGAAACACTTGGTTCAGTCGAAGAAAGGAATAAAGAGATGCAACAGGGCGGCGAAAACCGATGATTGACAGGGATTTGATGGCGTTGATAGGCGCAAACAAAAAGTATGTAGTGTATACGGTTATGCTGATGGTCGTCGGCATGCTTGCAAACACGGCCGTAACGGCGGGAATTTGCTGGGCGGTATGGCTTTTGACGGACAATGCCCGACCGCTCGAATATTTGTATCCTACGCTCGCGGTGATTGTTGCCGTTGCGGTGCGCTACGTATGTACTAGGGCGACGGGCAACCTTAAAGACAGCCTTGGCAGAAACGTGAAAAAAGACCTCAGAACGCGAGTATACGACAAAATTTTGCAGTTGGGAGTCAAAAGCACGGACGGAATGAATATGGCAGGGCTGACGCAGGTGTCCTTGGAGGGGATAGAACAGCTTGATTTGTACTATTCGCAATATCTTCCTCAATTCTTCTTTTCGATGATTGCGCCCGTTTTGCTTTTCTGCGTATGCGTGGGCATAGACTGGCGGTTTTCCGTGTTGCTTATCGCTTGCGTTCCCATTATCCCTCTTTCCATTGTCGCAGTTTCCAAATACGCAAAACGCGTTTTTGCGAAATATTGGGGCGTTTACACCTCGATGGGAGACACTTTTCTCGACAGCATACAAGGACTCAGAGAACTGAAAATCTTTCAAGCCGACGCAGCCAGACACAAAAAACTCAATTCCGAAGCCGAAAAGTTCAGGAAAATAACAATGAAAGTTCTTGTAATGCAGCTTATGAGCATTACGATTATGGACTTTGTTGCGTTTGCGGGTGCCGGTGCGGGAACCGCCGTTGTCGTGGCGGGAGTGCTTGACAACAGATTGGAAATCGCCCAAGCCCTGTTTCTCATCCTTATTGCGGTCGAATTTTTCCTGCCGCTGCGCGCGTTGGGGAGTGCTTTTCACGTTGCCATGAACGGAGCGAGCGCAGGAAAGAAAATCATTTCCCTGTTGGGGCAGGAGAATCCCGTCTGGGGTCAAAAAGAGGTCGAGTCAACAAATATAAAACTTGACAACGTGACTTTTTCCTATGACGGCAAACGCGATGTCGTAAAAAACGTCACTCTCGATATTCCCGAACGCGGTATAACGGCTCTGGTCGGGGAGAGCGGTTGCGGCAAAAGTACAGTCGTCAATCTCATTACCGGCGCGGTTCATCCGCAAAACGGAAAAGTTTTCGTAGGCGGCGACGAGCTTGCGACCGTATCCCGCAGTTCGTATTATTCGTGTTTGGCCGTTGTCAGTTACAACACGTATCTGTTCAACGACACCGTGCGGGAAAATTTCCGTCTGGCCAAAGACGATGTCGTCGACGAAGAGATTTGGTCTGCACTCGAAAAGGTCAATTTGTCGTCTTTCGTCAAAGAAAACGGAGGTTTGGACAAGGTGCTGAACGAAGACGCGGGCAACATTTCGGGCGGGCAAAAACAACGTCTTGCTTTGGCTGTCAACCTTGTCGCCAACAAAAAAACGTACGTTTTCGATGAGGCGACAAGCAACATCGACATCGAAAGCGAAGCGGTAATCATGCGCAACATTCGTGAAATGAGCGCGACCAAAGGCATAATCGTGATTTCGCACCGTCTTGCAAACGTCGTGTCCGCAGACAAAATATGCTTTATGGAAGACGGCGCGATAAAGGAAGAAGGGACGCATTCGCAGCTTATGAGCAAAAAGGGCGGGTATGCCGAGTTATACGAAACGCAAAAGGCGTTGGAAGAAGGATACAGACAATTTGCGGAATGGAAGGAAAGCCGCAGACCGAAAACGGAGGTGCGTCTATGAAACCGAAATCGCACAGAAGCGGTATGCGCATAATGGCGAGCCTCGTCGTGCTGTTGGGGTCGTTGTCTTACATAATGGTATTCGCGGTGTTGAACGGAGTCGCCGGCTATGTCTGCGCAATGGGAGTCAGTGTTTTCGGTGCCTTGGGCATAGCAAAATTTGCGGGCGTAAGCGTGGCTTTGTCTTACGGCTGGATAATCGGACTCGCAATCGGTTGCGGCGTGTTGCGCGGGTTGTTGAGGTACGGAGAGCAATATTGCAATCATTACATCGCGTTCCGACTGCTTGCGTTGTTGCGCGACAAAATTTTCGGTGCGCTGCGCGTTTTGTGTCCTGCCAAACTCGAAACCAAACAAAAAGGCAGTATCATTGCAATGATAACTTCGGACATAGAAGTTCTCGAAGTTTTCTACGCGCATACCGTTTCGCCCGTATGCATAGCGTTTTTGATGTCGTCGGGCGTGTTTTTGTTCGTCGGTTTTACGGTCAGTTGGTATCTTGCGGCGGTTGCTCTTGTCGGGTACGTCGTCATAGGCGTCGTGCTGCCCCCGTTGAATTCGCGGAGATTGCGTGCGTCCGGTATTCGTTACAGAACCGAATTCGCGTCCTTCAACGCGTATTTCCTCGACAGTATCAAAGGCGTCAAGGACATTGTTTTCAACAATGCCGAAAAAAGCAGGGCTTCGGAAGTGAGCCGTCGCTCGGAAGAGCTGTTGCGCGACACTAGAAAAATGAAACGCGAAATCACTAAAAGCACCGCGCTCACGGAGCTGTTTGTCACGGTATTCGTTTTGCTGACGGTTGCGGTTGGTATAGTGCTTGTCCGTTTCGATGTGGTGAGCACGGGCAAGATGATTCTGGGCGTCACGACGGTTTTCGGAAGCTTCGGACCCGTCATCGCATTGTCGGCGTTGCCCGGAAATCTCACTCACACTTTTGCGGCAGGAGACAGGGTTCTCGATTTGTTGGTCGAAAAGCCTGTCGTTTGCGATGTGCGGGGTGGCAAGGACATCGAGTTCGACAACCTCGAAGTCAAGGATTTGGATTTCTCGTACGACGGTTCCGTTCGCGTTCTCGACGGCGTCAACCTTCGGGTCGGAAAGGGGGAAATCGTGGGGCTGGTCGGAGAAAGCGGCTGCGGTAAGTCTACGCTTTTGAAACTGTTGCTTCGCTTCTGGGAAAGAGACGGCGGCGTTATAAATTACAACGGCACGGATATCGACGCGATAAATTCCGAAAGTTTGTTGCAAAACGTCACCCTTGTTTCCCAGAACACCTGGTTGTTCGACGAAAGCATCGAGGACAATTTGCGCATCGCAAAACCCGACGCCACGCGTGAGGAGCTGGAAAAAGCCTGCAAATCGGCTTCGGTACACGATTTCATTCTGTCGTTGCCCGACGGATACGCAACCCGCGTCGGCACGATGGGCGACAATCTGTCTGCCGGAGAAAAACAGCGGCTCGGACTTGCGCGCGCCTTTCTAAGAGGCAGCGGACTTATTCTGCTGGACGAGCCGACGAGCAACGTGGACAGTATAAACGAAGGCATAATTCTGAAATCGCTTGCCGAACAGAAAGGAAACAAAAGCATAATTTTGGTTTCTCACAGAGAATCCACCATGGCAATAGCCGACAGAATTTACAGAGTGGAAAACGGAGTCGTCACGGAGGCAAAAAGTTGATATGGAATTAAAGGAAATCAGTTGTCCGAAATGCGGCGCGGACCTCGGAGACAGCGCGCATGGGAGCCGTCTGCGATGTCCCTTTTGCGGAACCGTCTTGTACGGCGAGGACAGGGGCAGTCTGGCAAAAGCGTTGATAACCAACGCGGAAGAAGCCATGGCGGAAGCGCATAAAGAAGCCGTGGCGTCCGAGAAAAAAAACGGACTTGCCGATGACGAAGGGAAGAAAGCGACCGCAAACAAAATATTCGAAAAATACAAAATAAAGGACATCGTTTTTCTCGCTATCATGGCTGCGTGCATGCTTGTGACGGGGGCGGTTATGCCTTTGGTCACGCAGGTGCCTCTTTTCGGAATCATCGAACTGTGTCTCGGGTTACAGTTTTCCGTCTTTCCCACGATAGGATTGATGAAGGTACGCAAGCCATTTGCTCTCATATTGATTTCCCTCTTTTGCGGAATATTCTTCGCATTCATGTTTTTGCCGATGTTCGTCTGCGCAATGATTTGTGCGGTAATAGTGGAGGCGTTGGTTCTTCTGATTTTTCGCGGATACAAAAGGGACGCGGCATGTGTCGTGGCGGGAACGCTTTATATGCCCATGACGTTGCCTTTCCTGTTTTTGTGGTACAACGTCATTTACACGGTTAACCCCGCCGAGGACGGAAAAGCGGTGCAGGCGTTTGTGGGAGCCGACCCGAGAGTGGCGGTCGGAATATCGGTTGCCGTTCTTGCGCTGTGCTTTGTCGGCGCAATGGTTGGAATGGTTATTTCCAAGGAACTGAAAAAGGCGGGTGTGTTGAAAAAATGAAATTTTTTGCGCTAAAAAAGGAAACGTATCCGCTTGCCGCGCTGTTTGCGGGGGCTGTCATCATCGTTTTCGGTCTGGTGGCGGCGAAAACTTCTGCGGGGAGCTGGTTTTTGCTTGGGACGTTTGCGTGGCTTCTGATTTTCGGATATTTCAGAGAGTGTCTGCGCGCACTCGTCGCAACAGCCGTTTTCGGCGGTATTTTTGCCGGAATAGCGTATGCCGCATCACGCGATACCTCCGCGGCAGTTGCAATGGTCAACCGTTTCGCAGCCATATTTCTTGCCGTAGTCCCGGGAATGGCACTTGCCCCCGTGCGGGTTACCAGAAATCTGTCTCAACTGCGGGTTCCCCGTGCCGTGACGTTGGGAATGCTTATAGCAATGTCCTTCGTTCCCATGCTGAAAAACGAAATCGCAAGAGTGCGGGAAGCCATGAAAACGAGAGGCGCGGGCAGTGTGCTGAATCCGCAGATTTTGTACAGGGCTTTTCTTGTGCCGCTTGTCATGAGACTCGTCAACATTTCCGATACTTTGGCGCTTTCGGTTGAAACCCGAGGTTTCACGCTGGGAAAAGCACCGTACACGATATACAAAAGAGAGTATTTCGTCGCAAGTGATTTGTTGTTTGTGCTCGGCATCTCCGTCGGTGCCGTATTGGCGGTGGCATTATGAAAGCAATCGAATTGAAAAATGTAACATTTTCGTATAACGGTAGCGCAAAAGTCCTCGATGACGTCGATTATTCCGCGGAATACGGAGAGGTATCTCTGCTGTCGGGACATTCCGGGGCGGGAAAAAGCACTTTTATGCATATAGTAAGCGGAATAATTCCCAACGTCAATTTCGGAGAACTTTCGGGTGACGTGATAATCGACGGCGAAAACATCAAAGGCAAAAAACTCGGAGACGTTTGCAGAAAAGTCGGGGTCGTAATGCAAAATGCTGATGAACAGATTGTCCAGAAACGCGTGGAAGACGAAATTGCGTTCGGCTGTGAAAATCTGGCGTTCCCGCCTCAGAAAATCAAATTTCAAATCGATGTGGCGTGCAGGCTTATGGAGATTTCTCCCGAATGGAATTGCCGCGTATTGTCGGGCGGTCAGAAGCAGAGGCTGATAACCGCGTCGACGCTTGCCATGGGGCAGAAGATACTTGTGCTGGACGAGCCGCTTGCCAACCTCGACAAGGACGGTGCGCGAAATCTCATGCAAACGCTCAGAGAACTGGCATCGTCGGGCTACTGCGTCATCGTTATCGAACATAGGTTGGATATGGTTATGCCGTATGTCGACAAGGTGTGGCACGCGGAAAAAGGAAAGATTTTTCAAATAGAGAACACGGAGCTTTACCTTTCGGCGCAGACGGCGCGGATTTCGGACAGTTGCAATCAAAAACAGCATGATGATGTTCTGTTTCGTCTGGATAAAGTGGCTTTTTGTGTTAAAAGCAAACAAATTCTCAACGACGTCACCTGCGAAATACCGAATGGCGGGCGTACGGTGCTGCTCGGTGAAAACGGATGCGGCAAGACCACGCTGCTTCGCCTCTTGGCAAGGCTCTGTAAACCATCTGACGGTAAAATCGTGCAATATATCGACGCCGCGTTTGACCGTGTTCACACAAAAAGAAAATGGTTCAGACGGGTTGGAGTCGTCTATCAGAATCCCGATTATCAGCTGTTTATGCCCACCGTGAAAAAAGAGATAGAATTCGGGGCGGCAGGGAAGGAATATGCCGAAAAAATCGCCAAGATGTTCGGCGTATACGACCTTTACGGCAGACATCCGCAGTCGCTTTCTGAGGGACAGAAACGCAGAGTGTCAATCGCCGCCGTTATGGCGGGCAAACCGGAAGTTCTCTTGTTGGACGAACCTACCGTAGGACAGGACTACGACGGTTTGTGCGAACTTGTCAACGTCCTCAACAGCCTTCACGAGGAAACCGGAAACACCATGATTACCGTCACGCACGACGTTCGGTGTGCGGAGGCTCTTTGCGACAGAGCCATTCTGATTGAAGACGGAAAGGCTGCGAAATCGGGCGGAAAAAACCTGGTGCGAGAGTATTTTGCGCGCTGATACATTTCCTCAAAACGGTTCGGATTTGTTTGTTTCCGCTCCACCAAACACAACCAAAGTCAAATGGCTTTGGTTGTTTTATTTTCGACAACAGCACTCCGTGACTGCCGTCACACCCTGCGGGCGAAACGGGAAACGGACGTGACTTTTTGCGAAAACGGGTTGGCGTAGGGGAGATTGTATTGTATACTGAAAAAAACGTTCCGTTTGGAAGCAAGGAGGTTTTTTGTGAAAAAGACAATTCTCGTAACAGTGCTTGTTGTTTGCATGATAATATCCGCGGTTGCCGTTTCGGCGTGCAACGACGGCGGCAGCAATCCGCAGACATCTGCGAGTTATACCGTAACCGCGCAGAGCGGAGAGGGATATACCGTAAGCGTTCCCGCGACTGCGAAAGCAGGGGATATGGTAAGTGTAGAGGTAAGCGTTTCTTCGGACGACGTCAGAATTGTTGCCGTGAAAGCCAACGGAACGGACTGCGAAGTCGGAGCGGACGGCAAGTATTCTTTTACTATGCCTGCCGAAAACGTAACGGTTACCGTACAGACGGAGAAATTGACCCAAGTCGACAGCGACGGCGTTTTTGCTATGGAAAGCAATGCAATGACTACCGTTGCAATGGGCGGTATGTATCCCTACAACTTCTTTGACGAACACGTATGGAAACTGCGCGTTGAACTTACCAAAAGGATTTATATGACTTTGCTCGGCAAAGATTCTTACGTTCGTTCTTCCGACGATTCCGTAATTCCCGAAAACGCAATTACGTTTGAGACGGTTACTGACAGCGAAAACCAAAGCACCGAAATAATTGCAGTAGACGTATGCATCGACACCGACCTTATTTCGGCGGGCACGACGTGGCTTGAAATATTCATCAAAAACGGCAACAATTCAAGTTACAAAGGCACGCTTATGCAGAAAATCACCGTTGTCGAGTACGGCGCAATCGAAATCGAAAAAGCAAAGAAAACGGTGGTTGTCGACGTGTCGGATTTCGCTTCGGAAGGCGACGTCTACAATATGCGTTTTTCCGACAACGACTATATTGACGGCGGAGATTCGGCAGAATTTGTCGATTGCACCGCAATTGTCACGGACGGCAAACTCGTATTCGAGTTCGATTATGCATTGATGCACAAATACAATATCGGTCTCAACAAAGGTAATAGTTACGACAACAAAAATCTTTTGGGTATTATGCAGTCCGTAAGCGGTGGTGTAAACGACGTATACGATGGTTATTCCGTCTACGGTCTTATGTTCTGGACAGCGGACAGTATAGAACTGGAAGCGTATATTAAGCCTTAAACGTTTATTTCAAAAACCGACAATTAAGGAAAGCCCGCACGAATCTGTGCGGGCTTTTTTATTGCGGAAACACAGCTTTTTCGGCTGCGTTGACGCAAAACGCTTTGATGGTCGGGTCAGCCGTCCTAACGTGAGTTCTGGCGTTTTCCTTAATCGAACTAATCAAGTTATCAATGTATTGCAAAATTTAAAATTATCATGTATAATCCAATTTGACACGTGTTGAAAAAGTCGAGCGCATTTTTCGATACGTTGAGTGAGCAACCGTTCTCAAATATGTAGTAAGGGCACGGTTTGTAATCCGAAAAATCGGATTATTTCAAATTTCCTATCCGGGAGAAATGACAGAATGAGAAAAAAATTAGTTTTTGTAATTGTTGCGTTGCTTATCGTTTTGACGAGTGCAATGATTTTGGTATCCTGCAACGACAAGTCGGATAAAAACAATCAGCAGACCGATAATTCGACGATACCTTCTGATAGCGGCATTAAAGAATACGAGGTTCAAATTGACGATTTCGATTTGGACTCGAAATATGTTTTGCAACAGGAAGTGCAGGAAGGAAAAACGACACTGAAAGTCAATTTCACCGCACCTTTTTCAAGCGAGTATTCGATAAGCGTCGGAGTGGACGAATACGCGGAAAAATATGCGAAAATTGACAGTGTAACCTTAAACGGAAATTTGCTTCCGTTTGATTCGGAACGCAAAATAATCACCGAAAGGTTTGAGGAAAATCGTCAGTGCAGTATCGAAATCGTTGTAACGGCAGATGACGCGCGGAATGTTGTTGTCAGGATTGAACCCAAATCAACGACGGAAAACGTTGTTCTTGCGGCAGGAGAAAAAATCGTATACAGGATAATACCCGAAACGACCGGATTCAGACGGTTTTATGTCAATGCCGACCAGAACGTGAATTTTGTTGAGGCGTTTGAGACGGACAACAACGGTGCGCGCGTGAACAGTATTGTGGCAAGAGGCGAAGAAAAGGGACGTCTTGATATATTTTGCAAACAGAACGTTGCAAAGTATATCGAGATTGAAAACACGTCCGACGTTGAGCGTGAAGTAAGAATTACGGAAGAAGAAATAGGCGAATTGAGTGAAACGGAAGTATCGAAAATCGATGTAAAATATACCGATTCGTCATACAGTATTTTCAAATTTACCGCAGTCGACGATATTGCACTTTACGCTTTCGAGGTGCACGATTCGGCGGGTAGTCTTGTGAAATTCGCGAAGTATTCTGATTTTGTAGTGTACGCCGAAGACGGTAGCAGTTGCGTTGTTGCCGCAAACAATTCGAATTCGTTCCCTCAAGCGGTGTTAAAAGCCGGCGTTTATTATGTGGGCTTTTACAACGAAAGCGGACTTGAATGTGGGACCGTTCGGATAACCAAAGAGCCGACGGACCAGAATTGGAAAGTCGGAGAGATAACGGACGGCGGCATTATTCCGATCGATTATAAGGGAGTAAGAGTGATGTTGCCAGTTTCTGAGAGCACCAGACAATATCAATTTGCGTTTCTCGGCGACATCAACAACTTCCCGACCGACGGATATGCGATTTACGATTGCAAGGACAAAAACGGTTTTACTTTTGACAAGGAAAACGGAGTTCTGACCGTGACGCCCGATTGCGCTGTCGGAAACGAGTTGACAATAGAGGCGACGGGCGGTGTGTTTGTGTCGACATACAGAATAAGAGCGACAATTGTGCTTTCGTTGGACGGTTTTGAGTTTGACCCCGTTATAAATTACGAAAACAAGACGGAATTTTCGTGGACGGAAATACCCGCGGTTAAAGGCTACGAGTTCGAAATAACTTACAACGGCATCAACAGTTTCACGAAAAAAGCGGAAGGCGTGACGTCGCTTGATATATTGCCTGACCTTATCCGTAAAAAAGCCGTCAATGCGACTGTCAGACTCAAAGCTGTTAAAATAGGCGAACAATACGTTTCCGTGAACGACGAAAACGTCGTTTTCGAGAGCTTACCTTCGCTGGACGTAAATTGTTTGTACACACCCGAAAACTCATTGTCGGGCGGAGTTTCCGAAGAAGACGGCCGTTGTATCACGAATGCGCTGCAACTCAGCAACATTCGTTACGACCAAAGTTTCAAACGCAGTTTGGGGTGCGACATAGATTTGGCTGTGTTCGGTGAGTGGACTCCGATTGAGTCGTTGACGTGCGACATAAAAGGGAACGGATACGCCTTAAAAAATCTTTCTTTTGTTATAGGCAAAGGCAAACCGAAATATTCAAATTACGGAATTGTAGGGGAAAACAACGCCGTCATATCCGATTTGCACGTGAAAAATATCAGCGTTTCAAGTGCGCAAGGACAGCACTATGAACCCTGGATTTCCGTAGGCGGAATTGCAGGCGTAAATAAAGGCATAATCGAAAACTGTTCCGTAACGGGTAAAATGAGCCTGCACAGGTCGTATTCGCAGATGGGCGGCATTGCGGGAGAAAACGTGTCGAAGATAGAAAATTGCGTGTTCGGAAATATGTCCGCAGAAAAAAGCTCGTTGGACGGCAACGGCGATATCGGCGGAATAGTCGGAAAAAGCAGCGGTACGGTTTCGTATTGTCGTGTTGAAAATGCGGACATCAGGCAATATGCCGTGCACGACAGCCGTTCGGTTGGCGGAATAGTAGGTTATTGTCCTTCCGGTACAATAAAGGAAAGCGCAGTGCTAAACCTTTATATGACAAATTCAAACCCCGATACGGTTGCGGACATCTTCCCGAAAATGGGATATATAGTCGGGCACGTTTCCGACGGCATTATAGACTCCGTCGGTATGGAAAACTGTGATTTCGGATACGGCGGGCTTACGTTCAGAACGCGGAAATACTGTTTCAACGGAGATTGGCCGTTTTACGGGTTGCTCGAAAACACCCGTGTGGACGAGAACGTCGGACAAAACGGACCCTGTTGATTGCAGTGAAACAGCATAAAATAATTGATTAGCTGAACAAAATATCTTAGCAAAACAAAATATCGAAAAGCCGAAGCAACAATACTTCGGCTTTTCTTATACTCAATTTTGCTTTGCACTTATTCTTCCGTACGGGAGTTTTGTAGTCTTCCTTGACGCTGTCGAATGTTGCGTCCGCAGACAGAATTTTGTAGCTTGCCGACGAGGTTATGTCCGCGGAGCTTGCCGTAACGTGTGCGTTTGCAATCAAATTTTCGGAGTCGGTCGTGTCGAGGTCGTTTGTGAAAATGTCTTCGGGACGGGAAACGCCTTTTCCTTCGATGCCGACGCCTTCGTCGTTACAGCCGTAAAGACACAGCGCGCACAAAGACACGATCAGCAAAACGGCGACAAAGGTTGCCACAAGTTTGCTTTTCTTCATAATTCCCCCTTTTGAAACCGCAAAATCATTGGATTTTGCTTTTATTGGATGAAAAGTATAACATACGCATCTGCGAACTTAAATACCCGAAGTTAACAAACGGTCGGTTTCGAAAGGTTTTTAGTGCAGTGGAGAAGCGGATTTCGTCGGAATTTGTCGAAGGCAAGGCAATGCGTTTTGAAATATGTGTTCGGCAAAAATAGCGGGCGCAAATTTAAAGCCGTAAAACTCTTGGGAATTTATGGCTATTGATTTTCGGATATATAGATATTATAATTTATTGAAGAGAGTTGATTAAGAGAGGAAATTATGAGCTTTATAGAGGTGTGCGGGGTTTCGCATTGTTACGACGGCAGTACCAAAGTGCTCGACGGCATTTCGTTCGGCGTCGAAAAGGGAGAGTTTCTGTCCGTACTCGGCGCGTCGGGCAGCGGTAAAACGACTTTGCTTTCCATAATGGGCGGCATAGAGCGTCCGACGGCGGGCAAAGTTTTCATAGACGGCGCGGAAATCACAGCAATGCGCGAAAAACAGCTTGCCGTTTTGCGCAGAACGAAAATCAGTTTCGTTTTTCAGTTTTTCAATCTCGCTCCTTATCTTACGGTTGAACAGAACATACTTGTGCCCGTATTTCTAGCGGGCAGACGCAAGAAGTCCGTGTCCGAAAAACTCGACGCATTGCTCGACCTTATGGGTCTTTCCGAGCGGCGGAATTTTCTGCCGTCCAAATTGTCGGGCGGCGAGCAACAGAGAACGGCTATTGCAAGGGGACTTATATTCAATCCCGAAGTTATTTTTCTCGACGAACCGACGGGCAATCTCGACAGTCGCAACTCCGAAGAAATCATGAAGTTGCTCCGCCGCGTCAACGAAGAATACGGAACGACCGTAATTCAGGTTACGCACAGCGAACAGAATGCGGCGTGCGGCACGAGAACAATCACGATAAAGGACGGCAAAATCCTTTCCGATAACCCTGTTGCGGAGCGCGTCGGACTATGAACATAATTTTCAGACACACTCTTCGAAGCATATTCAAAAATCCGTTGCAGTCGTTTATGCTGTTGGTTTCGGCAATCGTGATAACGGCTTGCCTTTTGACTGCGTTTTCCATAAAATCCATGTTTTTGCAGACCGCGGAACAATGGGCGGGCGCGGTTTTCTGCGGAGCGGACGTATTGATAACCACAACAGCCGACGAAGAACAGATTGACGGTTTTGCGGAAGAGCATTCGGAATATATCGAAGAATACATAGGAATGTTCGAGTACCACGCATCGGCTTTTACGGACGATTCTTCCATCAATGCCGTTTTCTATTTTGTCAAAGACTACGAAAAGATGAAAGATATGCCGCTTGTCGAGATTATGAAGACCTGCGACAACGATACGGGATTGCCGAGTGCAACCGTGTCGCGTGATTTCGCAGACCGAATGGAACTCAAAATCGGCAACGTGTTCCATATTGAACCCGAAAAAGGTACGAGATGGGTGTTCGAGAATGGCGGAATCGATGTTCAGATAACGGCGATTGCAGATAACAAGGGGTTATATTACAATGCGAATAAGGTCTCTGTTACGCTGGATTACGATGAGATTCCCGGGCTTGCCGAACCGTTAAACAGAATATATTTCTATTGCGCCGATAGCAGTAAATTCGAGGGCGACTTTTACGTAAAAGAGTTTATCGCGAGTGAAATCGAAAGGACATTTTCGCAGAAGGTAGTAATAAGCGTAGACGAAGGCGCGACGGAAGCGATGATAGAAGATTCCGTATCAGGTAGTATGGACATTCTTACAATCGCGGTTGCGGTGGTGGCGGTGCTCATGGCGGTGTTACTGTATTTTTCCTATTCGGTGATAGCACGCAACCGTTCCGACGAAATGGTAAAGTTCAAAGCCGCAGGAGCAACTCCTTTTCAAAGTTGGTTGATAATGCTTGCGGAAGCCGCGGTATACGCGCTTGTCGGGAGTCTGGTCGGACTCGGATTCGGCACGCTGATGATAAAAATCATAGAATCGCTTGTGTCGGAAAATGCGTGTATGATTTCCATTGTCGTGCCTGCGGCAAAATATTTCGCAACTGCCGCGCTTACGTTCTTTATTACGCTTGCGGCGTGTGCCGTTCCTGCCGCGCGTGTAAGCGCGAAGTCCGTGCACAACCTGATGTCCGGCTCGGCAAAACACGCCAGACGCTATCCGTGGTGGCTTGCGCTCATCTCATTTGCGGCTTTTGTCGGTGTGTTTATTTCCTTGTTTGTGGTGGACGAGGAGCTTCTTTTGCCGATGATGATAGTTTTTATCGTTACAACGGTGTTTGCCGCAGTTGTCTGCGTGCCTTGGATATTGAAGGGAATTTGCAATCTGACAGCCATTGTCGCGGGCAGAAAAGAACCCGTTATCGCGGCATACTCGATGCCGCGCAACGGTTCGGTCGCAACCGTGTCGTCTATGGCGGTTTTGCTGTCGTCCATGATTTTTCTGACGGTAAGTCTTCTCGGCGTGGTAAACATAACTTCGTTGCACTCGGACAGACGGTATGAAGGAGATTACGTTGTTACGACGATAAAAAGCGACAAGGAAAGTTACGACGAAATGTTGGACACTTACGTTGCAACCGACGGCGTGGACGAGGGATGCTGGTATCTTTCGCTTTCTTTGTCCAATTTCGGGCAAAACGGGGAATTGATGGGAGAGTTCGTATCCTGCAATATGCTGAACGACGGGAGCGCACTTCGGTTTGTTTCGGATTCCTATACACCCGAACTTGCTGCAAGGTTCGATGCTGCGGAACACCCGTTGGTGGTGTCGTATTATCTGATGCGGAAATACGACCTTTCGATAGGCGACAAACTTCAACTGTATTTCATAAAGCCTTACGACAACGCACCCGTAGATTGTGAGTTTGAAATAGTGGGGATAGATTATACCTTTACCGCGTGGGATTACATAATGTACATTCGCGCGGACGAGTATTATACGACTGCGGGCAACAAGGTGGAAGCGACCGCCAACTTCCTGTTGCGCGGCGACGAAAATGCGTACACGCAACTTGCCGAAACCACGAACACGGACACCGAAACGCTGTTCAGAAGCGCTAACTATTTTTCACCCGACAAGGGTGGCGATGCATACGGAATAATACTTAACGTTTTCGTCTATTTGATTTTAGGAGTGGCGGTCATCGGGCTTGTAAATTTAATCAGCATAACGGCGTCGGAGCGAAAAAAAGAAATAGAAGTTTACAGGCTAGCAGGCATGACGGGCGGCGGAGTAATGAAAATGGCGGCGGTGGAGGGCGGCATACTGTCCCTGACGGGATTTGCCGGCGGGCTGTTGGTGTGCCTCGGCGCAAACCAGACCGTCCCCGCGATGGCAAGGCTGGTGTCAAGATATCTTCCGCGCACGCCCTTTGATATGCAGATACTTTGGATTTGTCTAGTGTGTGCGGCGTTGACATTCTTTTTCTGGATGTTGGCGTCGTCAGTCAACCTTATACGCGCGGGAAAGACGGCGGAGTTCAGACGTTCCAACGGACTCATGACGGAATAAGCGGATTTGCAACTGCGAAAAATTGTGCTACAATATACGTGACAACGTTTGCACGGTTTTGAGCAATGAGCTACCATTCTTTCGGTTTTGCCCAAATCTGTATTTTAGCTGTCGAAAAACGTCAATAAAGATTGGTTTGCGCGGTTTTGTCGGAGTATGCGTCGTAAACGCGCAGGGGAGAATAAATGTACGGATGGTATTTTGCAATCATTCCCATTGTTTTCGTCGTTATGAACACGGCGGGATTTTTGCTTATGCGCGCGGACAAAAAAAGAGCGCAGAGGGAGCAAAGACGCATTCCCGAAGCGGTGCTTTTCATTGTGGCGTTTCTTATGGGCGGACTTGGAAGCACGATAGCAATGTTTGCTTACAGACACAAAACAAAACATTGGTATTTCGTAGTCTTCTTTCCGATATTCGCGTTGATTTCCGTACTCGTACTCATTCTCGGTGAACTTTACATCGCCGTGGCAATTGCGATAGGAGAGTCGTTTGTCGCTGTGGTGCGCGCTATTTTCGGGCAATAGAAGGTAGGACGGTGTCTTGCCGAATATACAATCGAATTCTGCCAAAGGGGGTAAATTATGAGCGGCATCGAATGTAAACAAATCAAACTTCCCGAAGGCTCTCCGTCGCAGCGCGGACGCTCCGCAGAGGTCTATCCTTTGGGAGAAGACAAGGTTCTCAAACTGTATTTCGAGGGCTTTCCCGAAGCTGACGTCGACCTCGAATATCTGAACACGGCCGAAGCGTACAAATGCGGTTGCACGCCGATGAAGTGTTACGAGAAAGTAAGGTGCGGCAACCGTTTCGGTATTGTCATCGGAAAAGTCAAGGGCATTCCCATGACCAAAACGCCCGAGAAAAATCCGTTTTTACTGTTTACGGCACCCAAAACTCTTGCTGCACAGCATATAAAACTTCAAAAGCATCACAGCAACAACCTTCCCGACATAAGGGATAAGGCGGCGGCGTGTCTGGACGCCGAACAGTTCGGTTTTCTGAGTTCCGCAGAGAAGGAAAAAATCCGCGGCTATCTTGCGGCTCTGCCTGCGGGAGATACTTTCCTGCACATGGATTTTCACACCGAGAACATTCTCATGGACGGCAAAAACGCCGTCGTCATCGACTGGATGACCGCGGCAAAAGGTCAACCCGCCGCGGAAGTCGCGATGATGCAGTTCCTTCTTCACGACGCGGAACTTTTCCCGGGTTCGTCGAAATTGCAGCTTGCGTTTTACTCTGCGGTGCGCAACTACCTTTACCGCGGATTTATGAAACACTATTTCAAAGCCACGGGAATGAAACAGGAAGAAGTCGACAGGTGGAAAATCGTCGCGTTGATAATCCGCCTCGGGCTTTGGAACATTGACAGCGAAAAACCCTATATCGAGGGAGAAATCAAAAGACTTACGGAAGACATCGGCAAATGAGCTCACTTGATAAAAAACGCAAACAGATAAAACAGATAGCGCCCGACGTCGAAGTCAACGAAGACAGGGGTTGTATAGTTCTGACGGGCGAAGCCGACGAGTGGAAAACCATAGTCAAGGCGGGAAAACTTGCCGTCGACAAGAAAAAGTACATCGGCGTTGTCAACATAATCAAACTGCGCGGCTACGAGCAGAAAATCCCCGAACCCGCGTTTACGGACAAAGCGTACGACGGAGCGACGCCCGACGTTCTCATCATAGGCGGCGGTATAGTCGGTTGCGCCGCGGCGCGCGAAATGGCGCGGTGGAAAGTCGACGTAATGCTAGTCGAGCGCGGCTACGACGTAGCCCTCGGCGGGTCGTCCAGAAACGGCGGCGTCGTGCACGTCGGCATAAACTATTCGCCGACTTCGCAGAAACACATCTACAATCACCGCGGCAACGCAATGTATGCGGACCTTTGCCGCGACCTGGACGTCCCGTTCGAACAGAAAGGGCAGGTATTGCTCATCGGCAAACGGTGGGAGAAACTGCTTTGCGATATACTCGCGCTCAACGCCAAAAGACTGGATATCCGCGGCGTAAAGTTTATGAAACGGAAAGAGCTTCTTTCCGTCGAACCTTACGCTCCGTCGTGGGCGTATGGCGGGCTGTATATGCCGACGGGCGGAATTACCAGCCCGTACAAAATGACGGTTGCGCTTGCGGAGAACGCCGCGGAAAACGGCGCGAAAATCTGTCTTGACACGCAGGTTACGGGAATGAAAACGGAAGACGGCAAAATCCTCGAAGTTTACACAAACAGGGGGATTATCCGTCCGAGACTCGTGATAAACGCCGCGGGAGTGTATTCCGACGTAATTGCGGACATGGCAGGCGACAGGACTTTCAGCATTCATCCGCGCAAGGGAACGGATATAATTCTCGACAAAAAGGCGGGCAAGTACGTCGTCACCAGTATGGCGAAATCGCCGATTACCGTTCCGCCTCCGCTCCCCGGTGAAGAGCACGCCGCGCACAAAGGCATAAAGGGTATAATCGCCGCGCTCGGCAGCCATACAAAAGGCATAGGAAGCATTCATACAGTTGACGGAAATATGATTGTCGGTCCCGACGCCACGGAAACACCCGACCGCGAGGATACGACGACCAACGCCGAAACCTTCGATATGATTATGACGGCGCAGAGCCGTGTATCCGAGAAGATAGGAAAGGACGACGTCATCGCATATTTCTCGGGCGTGCGCGCGCCGACTTACGAAGAAGATTTCCACGTGCGTAAAGGCGTGTATACGGAAAACATTCTCGAAGCCGCGGGCATACAGTCACCGGGTATCACCGCCGCACCCGCCATTGCGCAGGACCTTGCCAAGTGGGCGGTTGAGTATCTGTCGAAGTTCGGCAAGGTGGAGAAAAACGAGAACTTCAATCCCGTGCGCAAGCGCCACCCGCACCCGAAGGAAATGACGGATGAGGAACGCGACGCGCTCATTAAAAGTAACCCCGACTACGGCGAAATCGTGTGCAGGTGCGAAGAAGTCAGCAAGGGTGAAATCCTAGACGCCGTACGTTCTCCCGTTCCCGTTCTCACAGTTGACGCGGTGAAAAGACGTGTGCGCCCCGGTATGGGAAGATGTCAGGGAGGTTTCTGTTCTCCGCTTGTCATAAAAATTCTTGCGGAAGAACTCGGTTGCCGTCCCGAAGACGTGCGTAAAGGCAACTCGCAGGCGGTTGTTCTTTTCGGCGATACAAAACACGCAGACGACCGATTGCCGCAAGAATAAAAGATTTTCCCGACATATTTTGTCGGAATGCGCCGATGTGACGGAAAGTGTCGTGACTTTTCGTCGCTTACGGCGTATTGTTTTTGTCGGAGGCGAAATATGACTTTCGGTCAAAAATTGAAAAAGTTGCGTCAGGACAATCAGATGACGCAGGAAGAACTTGCAGAAAGGCTGTACGTCACGCGCACGGCGGTTTCCAAATGGGAAACGGACAAAGGCTATCCCGCAATCGACACGTTGAAAACCGTTTCCGAACTGTTCGGCGTGCCTGTCGACGACCTGATTTCGGACGACGACGTGACCAACACCCGTTTGCTTGACGAAAAACGCGCCAAAAAGTTTTACGTTTGCGCGGTAGTTGCGCTCGGCGTGACAATGTTGTTTGCGTTGCTTACGTGGCTTTTGAAAATCGAGTATCTGCTTATCGGCGCACTGGTCGGCTCGTTGTCCTACGTGGTTTTCGGCATTCTGGCAAAACCCGCCTATAAACGCCGCGAAGAAAGAAACAATCTTGCCGCGTTCATAATTTCCAAAATAGTGCTGGCGGCGATATTTATCGCGGTGTCTGTGGGCGCCGTGCTTCAAATGACCGCATAACGAAACAACAAATCATTCGCCTGAACTTGCCGAAACAAGAATAAACGAGAGAAAAAACGAAAAAGAGCCCGTGTAAGGCTCTTTTTTTGCACAAATTTGCAAATTATCCGTTTGTCGCCGTCTTTGTTATCATCGGTTTTATTTGTTTTATACCGTATCTGCTTCTAATAGCTTTTATAAATCAACAAATCGTAACGAAAAGGGCGGAAAAAGTAATTTCGCGGGTGTTGCGGCGGCATTTTGACAATGACTCCGAGGGCGGAATTGTAAAACCGTGTCAGGAATTGTAGCAATTTTGTAAAAGACAAATTTGTGACACGATATCAAAATTCTGTTAAAACTCCGCGCTATATTGCAGTCAGAAACTCAAAGGAGAATTCGTATGAAAAAGTTTTTCATCATTGCAATCAGCATTATGATGTTGTGCGCGGTAGGTTTTCTTACCGTGGGTTGCAACAACACCGATACCGACGAAATCAACGTTTATTCCCGCGAACCCGGTTCGGGTACCCGCAGTGCGTTCATAGAACTTACGGGGGTCGAAGAAAAGGACGCGGACGGCAACAAGGTCGACAAGACTTTTTCCGGTGCTGCCATCACCGACAAAACCAACGTTATGCTGTCTTCCGTTTCGGGTGACAAAAGAGGCATAGGTTACGTTTCCCTCGGTTCTCTCAACGACAGCGTGAAAGCCGTGTCCGTCGCGGGTGTGGTTGCGTCGGCAGCAACCGTCAAAGACGGCACCTACAAGCTTGCAAGACCTTTCAACGTTGCTTACAAAGCGGATAATGCAAAAGATACGCTTGCCGATTTCATTATCTACCTTGCTTCCGCACAGGCACAGGAAATCATCGGCGACAACGGTTATGTCAGCGTTAAGGACAATGCTCCTCAGTACGTCGCTCCCGAAACCGCTCCTTCTGCGTCCATCGTCATCGGCGGCTCCTCCTCCGTATCGCCTCTGATGGAAAAACTCATCGAGAACTATTGCAGTCTGAGCGGCGTCGCGATTGCCAAAATCGAATTGCAGACCCTTGACTCCACCGCGGGTATGACAAACGCGATTTCCGGCACTTACGACCTCGGTATGGCGTCCCGTGCGCTCAAAGAGAACGAAGCTGCCCAACTCGAAAGTTTCGTGCTTGCGCAGGACGGTATTGCGGTCATAGTCCACAAGGACAACGCGCTTGACAATCTCACCATCGAACAAATCAGACAAATTTTCACCGGCGAAATCCGCAACTGGGCGGACGTAGCGTAATCCGAAGAATGCATTATCTGTCGGAGTGCGGGCTTTCGGGCCCGCGCTTCGGCAAATAGGGAGTATTATGAACGTCGCAAAGTTCAAAGAAATTTCTATGAAATGCGTGTTTGCGCTGGCAGCCGCGGTGTTTATCGTGTGCGTGCTGGTCATATGCATTTTCATTTTCGCGCAGGCGTTCCCCGCGATAAAAGAAATAGGGTTCGTTCAATTTCTGTTTTCCACGAAATGGGCACCGACTGACACTATCCCGAGTTTCGGCATCGGAACTATGATTGTGGGGTCGTGTTTCGTGACGGCGGGCGCGCTTATCGTCGGCGTTCCGATAGGATTGCTCAGCGCGGTATTTATGGCGCGTTATTGTCCGAAACCCGTTTACAAAGTCGTGAAACCCCTCGTCAACATTCTTGCGGGCATTCCGTCCATAGTGTACGGCTATTTCGGGCTCACGGTGATTGTGCCTTTCGTCCGCGACAATTTCGGCGGAATGGGAATGAGTATATTCAGCGCTTCTGTCGTTCTCGGAATTATGATACTTCCGACAATAATAACGGTGTCCGAAACCTCTTTGCGCGCCGTTCCGAAATCTTATTACGAAGGCGCGGTCGCACTCGGCGCAACCCACGAAAGAGCGGTTTTTCTTACGGAAGTCCCCGCCGCGCGTTCGGGAATTCTGACCTCGATAGTGCTGGGACTCGGCAGAGTCATAGGCGAAACCATGGCTGTTGCGATGGTCGTGGGCAATCAGACGCAGATACCCGACTCGATTTTCGACGGAGTTCGTACCATGACTTCGCATATCGTTCTCGAACTCGGTTATGCGACGGATATACACAGGGGAGCGTTGATAGCGACGGCGGCGGTTCTTTTCGTGTTCATACTGCTCATCAACCTTCTGATAGCGGCGATACGCCGCAAAAAAGCGTAGGAGGGGAATATGCGAAGCCTTACATTCCGACCCGACGCGGGCGCAGATCTCAAAGGACGCAGGTTCGTAAACGGACGTTCCTTTGCCGTGCGCCTGAAAGAATATGCAAAACACCCGTTTTCCTTTGCGGTCATGATAGCCGTCATGCTTGCCGCTGCGGTGACGGTCGCAATAGTTCTCTGGATACTGATTTACGTTCTGATGAAAGGTTTGCCAAACCTCAAACCCGAACTTTTCGAACCTGTTTATACGTCCGAGAACCTTTCAATGACTCCCGCGATAATCAATACGCTGATAATCGCGTCGCTCTCTCTTCTCATCGCCGTGCCGATAGGCGTGTTCTCGGCAATTTTCATGGTCGAGTACGCAGGAAGCACCAACAAGTTCGTGGCGGTTGTCAGAATGGCCGCCGAAACGCTTGCAGGCATTCCGTCCATAGTTTACGGCATATTCGGAATGCTGTTGTTTGTAGAGATTTTGTTCCACGCATATTGTCTTGCCGCCGGTGTTTTGACTATGGCGATAATGATACTGCCGCTTGTTATGCGCACGACGGAAGAGGCGCTGAAAAGCGTTCCCGTATCGTTCAGGGAAGGTTCGTTTGCGCTCGGCGCGGGCAAACTGCGTACGATATTCAAAATCGTACTGCCGTCCGCGGTTCCGGGAATACTTTCGGGCATAATTCTCGCGCTCGGAAGAGTGGTCGGCGAAACTGCCGCGCTTATATATACCGCGGGCACCGTTACGCGTGTGCCCGACGGACTTCTCGGCAGCGGCGAAACGCTTTCGGTTCATATGTACATTCTCGCCAGCGAAGGACTGCACCCCGACGAGTCGTGGGCTACGGCAATTGTTCTCATTGCGCTGGTGCTTGTCATAAACGGCATTGCGGAGTTCATCGCAAACCGTTTCAAAAAGGAGTATTGATGGAAAAATTCAAAGTTACAGACCTCAATTTGTATTACGGAAATTTTCAGGCGTTGAAGTCCGTAAACATAGGAATAGACGCAAACTCGATAACCGCGCTCATAGGTCCGTCGGGGTGCGGGAAATCAACCTTTCTCAAAACTCTGGACAGAATGAACGACCTTGTTCCGCATTGCAGGATAACGGGAGAAGTTCTGCTCGACGGCGAGGACGTCTACAAACAGATTGACATAAACCTTCTGCGAAAGAGAGTGGGAATGGTTTTTCAGAAACCCAATCCTTTTCCGATGAGCATATACGACAACATTGCATACGGACCCAAAACCCACGGAGTACGCAAGAAATCAGAACTCGACGAAATGGTGGAGAGGTCTTTGCGACTTGCCGCGATATGGGACGAAGTCAAGGACAGGCTGAAAAAGAGCGCGTTGGGGTTATCCGGCGGGCAGCAACAGCGACTTTGTATTGCGCGTGCGCTTGCGGTTCAGCCCGACGTTGTGCTTATGGACGAGCCTACGTCCGCGCTTGACCCGATTTCTACCGCAAAAATCGAAGACCTGGTTCAGGAACTCAGGCGCGACTATACAATAGTCATCGTCACTCACAATATGCAACAGGCGGCGCGAATTTCCGATAAGACCGCGTTTTTCCTGCTCGGCGAACTCATAGAGTTCGGCAACACGGACGATATTTTCAACAATCCTTGCGACAAACGCACGGAAGACTACATTACCGGGAGATTCGGTTGATATGAGAAAAGTTTACGACGAACAGCTTGCAAAACTCAGGGCGTTGCTTTCGGAAATGTGCGAAACGGACGCACAGGCAGTGAGAACGGCGGTTCGCGCATTGCGCGATAACGATTGCGCGGCGGCAAAAGGAGTGAAAGCCTTCGAAATCGCCGCCGACAGATACGAAGCCGAAATAGAAAGGCTTTGTATGATTATGATAGTAAAACAACAGCCCGTGGCGCACGATTTGACGTTCATAACGTCGGCAATGAAAATGGTCACGGATTTGGAAAGAATTTCCGACCAGGCGGCGGATATTGCGGAAATCACCGTACGAATGCAAAACCGTCCCCGCGCATTGTCTGCGGCAATGTCCGGACTTTTGCAGACTGCGGAGGAAATGACGGAACGCTGCGCAAGAGCAGTCGAGAAGTTCGACGTCGCGCAAGCGCGGATAATCTGCAAGACGGACGATATAGCCGACGGGCTTTTCGAACGCACCAAGGACGAACTCACGCGGCATATCGAAACGGTTGCCGACGGCGAAACGGCATTAGACTTGCTTATGGTGGCAAAATATCTCGAGCGCATCTGCGACCATGCGGTAAACGTAGCGGAATGGATACTGTTTTCCGCGGGAGAAAGAACTTTGGTATGAATGATGTTTTTCAGACAAGAAGGGAGAGACATAGCCTCTCCTTTTTTTGTTTGTTGAAATTTTGTTTGGGTTGCGGTAAAATCGAGATATGGAAAAGCGCGTGGTGCATTGCGGCGGATATGAGTTGGAATATGTTCTGACAAGAAAGAACGTAAAAAACGTGAATCTGCGTATATGTGCGGACGGAAGCGTGCGCGTGAGCGCAAATCCGCGCGTTGCCGTGTCGCGCACAGACGCGTTTGTCCGTGAAAAGGGCGAATGGGTTTTGCGCAAAATGGAAGAGTTCGCCCGTCGTGCGGCGCAAAAGAAAGAAACGACGGTGTGCGACGGAGCAAAAACGCTTTTTCTCGGGCGAGAATACGCGTTGCATATAATCGCCGCCGAAAAAAAGTCGGTGAGTATATCCGAGGACGGCGGTGAAATCGAAATCCGCATACCCGACACGGCGGATTTGCAGCTTGCTGAAAAGACGTTGGAGAAGTGGTACGCCGCCCGTGCGGCGGAAATTCTGCCCGAACTTTTCCGTTTCGCCGAACGCGAAACGCAAGGGTATTTCGGCGCGCCGTGCATTTTGCGGTTGCGCAGAATGAGGGCTCGGTGGGGCAGTTGCAATGCGGCGACAAGGACGGTCACGCTTAACACCGCGCTTGTTCACGCTCCGCGGGAGTGCATACGGTACGTTGCGTTGCACGAACTCAGCCACATTTACGTGTCCGCGCACGACAGAACTTTTTACGCGCTTCTCGGCAAGTTCTGTCCCGACTGGAAAACCGTGCGAAAACGGCTGAATCTTACGGTTGCGCCGTATGTCGGAAAATAATGATAATTTTTTTGTAACCTTTTCGGGTTCGGTGCGTTTATTAAGTGAACACCGCAAGAAACGGTAACAGAAAAGTAAATAATCATCGGAGGGTGTGTTATGAAAGAAAGATTCAAAAGATATCTCGAAAGAGAGTTCCGCGCCATAGCTCCCACGCTGGCGGCAATGGAATACCGTGAACAGATGCTAAAAAAGCTGATGGACAGAGCACAGGAGCTCCGCATCAAAGGCATCGACGACGAAGACCTCATCTACGATATGTGCATTGACGAACTCGGCGATTTCCGCGCGACGCTCGTTGCATTCGAAGAACAGGAACACAAAGTCGACAACGCAAAGCGCAAAGGGCTGCTTATCGGTGCGGGCGTAATCGCGGCGGTTCTTGCGTTCGTGCTTGTTTATCTCGTGGTCAGCTTCGTGACGCAGGCTTGGTCGCTTACGTGGCTGTTGCTCGTCGGCGGCGCATTCGTCGGAATTATCGCGGTTGCCTGCCTGCTCCTCGTCAAATTCGCAAAAGCACAGAAATACCTGCTCATGCGACTTATGCCGTTTGTCATAATCGCCCTCGTATGCGTGTACCTGTTCCTGTTGCTGCAACTCGTGTTCCACGTTGAAATGAGCTGGATTATCTTCCTTGTGATGGTCATCATCATGCTCGGTTTCGACACCGTTCTCGCCGACGCAACCAACTTCAAATTCCGTTACGTCGAACTCGGAATTTTCATGGAAGTGTTCTGCGTGCTCCTGTACGTAATCCTCGGCGTAACCCACGTTGCACCCTGGCACCCCACCTGGATACTCTGCCTCGGCGGCGTCATCGGTTCCGTCATCATGAGCATTATCCTTCTTGTCAAATACAACAAGAAAAAGGATAAAGCCGACAAAGCCAAAATCGACAAGAAATATAAGAAAGAAGACGAGTCTTACTACACCATGTGGAAAGACTGACAAGCTGCAAACCGCATTAACGTGCGGTTCTGCGTATTAAATCGGACAATAAAGGTGTGATATGAGCAAAATTCTGAAAGCCGAAATGTGGGACAAGATGCAATATCTGTTCCGCAACTATTACGACAGAATGGTGCACTGCGTGCAGTACTACGACGACCTCATCGACATCGGAGTGCTCAAAAGAGTGCTGGTGTACACCACCGAAAAAGTTCCCGTTCTGCACAGCTCGTTCCACGGCAACGTCATCGAACCTTACTGGTCGGTCGAAGATTACACGGTAAACGACATCCTGACCGTGCGCGACAGCGTCGACCTCGAAGCTGACGTCAACGCGTTCATCTGCCAGTGCATACCCGTGGAAAGCAACGTTCAGTACAAAATGGCTGTGTTCAACAAGGACGGCAAAAGCACGCTTTGCATGATTGTCAACCATATGTGCATGGACGGCGGCGACTTCAAATACTTCATGAAGAAACTCGCCGAAAACTACAACAAACTCCTCGACGGCGACCGCGACCTCGAAATCAAGACGGGCAGCCGCAGTTACGACGCCGTATATTCCAAGCTCACCGAGGAAGAGGAAAAAATCGCAAGAAACCTCTACAAGAACATCAGCCAGATTAAGGACGAGCACTATTTCCCGCTTACTCCCGATTCGCCTGCCGACGTAACGCGTATCGTCAGACGTAAGGTCGGCAAGGAACTGTTCGCGTCCTTCCGCAAGATAGGCAAAAATCTCGGCGTTACGGTCAACGACCTTATGTTGGCGTTCTATGTCCGTTCGCTTTACGAAATCGGAATGTTCCGCGACGACGAACGTCTGACCATTCCCTGCATGGTCGACCTTCGCAGACACATCGTCGACGGCGGCGCGGGTACCGGACTTACCAACCACACGGGATTTATGCAGTGTTCCACAGAGAGAAAGGGCGAAACCATAAACGACACGCTCATCGAGGTTCTGCGTTCCGTGAGAAAGAGCAAGGACGACCCGTATATGGGACTTTACTCTCTGCCTCTTCTCAAACTGGCATACACGATTTTCCCCTTCGTCATCAGCGAAACCGCAATCAAAATCGGTTACCTCAACCCGCTTATCGGCATGAGCAACATCGGCATTATGGACGACCGCGCGCTCCGTATGGGCGACGCAAACATAATCGACGGATTTATGACGGGTGCGGTCAAGTACAAGCCTTATATGCAACTTGCGCTCACCAGCTTGCTCGGAGACATTACGATGACGATTGCAATCCGCGGCAACGACGAGGACGAAAAGACGGTCAACCGTTTCTTCGACCTCATCATCAAAAACATGAACGACTTTGTCGAACTCAACCGCGACAAACTCGTCTGAACCCGATTGTCGAACAAACAAGCTCAATTTCCCAATTGACATACACACCACAAAGGAAAACGCGTGCCGACGGCGCGCGTTTTCCTTTGGGTATACCGGTTAGGCGTACGTTAGGCGTACGTTAGGCGTGCAAACCGCGTACTGCGTTTTTCTTTACACATCAGAGGCAGACCGCATAGCTCGTTTTTCTTTGTGTGTACCGCCGCGCAACCGCATAATGTGCAAATTTGCCGCGTACGGTTTACAAGGGGAAAATCCTATGTTAAAATATCGTATATCTAAATAAGAGGTGGGTTTATGAGTTTTGCAAGAACGGCTTTCGTGGCTATCGACTATCTTTTCGACGCGCCGCAGAACAACAGAAGATGCACGCGTTTCAAAAACGTTGAGTTTGTCGTCGACAAGGACATCGTTTACGATAAGTCCGCTCCCGAGGATTGCACCCTCGACACTTACTACGTAAAACGCAAGGAAGGGAAGTATCCCGTTCTGTTCTACATACACGGCGGCGGTTTTGTCGCGGGCGACAAGAAATACCGTCGCGCTTTGTCCCGTTGGAGTGCGCAGATGGGTTACTTCGTCATCAACGTCAACTACGGTCTTTGTCCCAAATACAAGTTCCCCGAACCTCTCCGTCAGCTTGTGAGTGCGGCGAACTGGATGATGGACAACGCCGAACGACTCAATCTCGACCTCAACCGCGTCATTATTTCGGGCGACAGCGCAGGCGGATACTATTCCGCAATGCTTGCCTGCATCTGCAACAAGAAATCCTTGCAGGAAAGACTGGGCGTAACGACCAATGCCAAGTTCCAGGGAGCGGTGCTCAACTGCGGCATATACGACGTTGCAACGGCGCTCAAAGCAAAAGTACCTTTCGGTCTTGCCGACAAAATTCTCTGGGACTTCGCGTCCATTAAGAAAGCCGACGTCGCGACCTACGAATGGTTGGATTTGTGCGCGCCCATAGACCACGTCGACGCAAACTTCCCCGCGTCCTTCATTACGTACGCAGAGCAGGACTTCTTCTGCGGCGGACAGGGACCCAAACTTGTGGAGAAACTCAAAGGACTGGGTGTTCACGTAGAAGAATTCCATTCCACGAAATTTGCCGAAAACCATTGCTTCTCGCTTACATGGAACGGTAAATCCGCGAAGAAAAACAACCAGCTAACCGCCGACTTCATGGCGAGATTTGCGGAAGGCAAAATCTGACGTTTTTACGTTGCCGACATCTCAAACAACCGAAGGAGCGGCAATGCCGCTCCTTTTTTAGAGGATACAGGACTATGAAAAAAATACTGAAAGCAGAAATGTGGGACAAAATGCAGTATCTGTTCCGTAACTACTACGACAGAATGATGCACTGCGCACTCTACTACGACGGCAAAGTCGACGCCGACACGCTGAAACGCGCGCTCAAATTCCAGCTCGACAACGTACCCGTACTGCACAGCCGTTATCACAACAACTTCATCAAACCTTACTGGGTGGTGCAGAATTATTCGGTCGACGACGTGCTGACGGTTGCGGACAGCAACGATATCGAGCGCGACGTCATGAATTTCGTGTCGCAGCGCATTTCCATAAAGGACAACGTACAGATTAAAGTCGGTCTGTTCACAAAGGACGGAAAGTCCGCCGTGGTGGTCGTTGTAAACCATATGTGTTTCGACGGCGGCGACCTCAAATATTTTGTCATCAAACTTTGCGAAAATTACACAAAGCTGGTTTCAGGTGACGAAAACATGACGATAAAACACGGTTCCCGCGCATACGATATGGTTTATTCGTCCATGACGGAAGAGGACAAAAAGGTTGCGAAAGGACTTTACCGCAACATCAGCGCGGTCAAGGACGAACACTTTTTCCCGCTTACCGAAAAGAGAGAAGGAGACCGCAACCGCATAATCAAACGCAAACTTTCGGCGGAGCGTTTCAATGCTGCGCGCGCGGCGGGCAAGCAACTCGGATTTACCGTCAACGACGTCATGCTTGCGGCGTACGTGCGTTCGCTTTACGACTTCGGCGTTTTCCGCGACGGCGAAACGCTCACCGTTCCGTGCATGGTCGACCTGCGCAGACATATGAAACAGGGCGGACTGGAAACGGGTCTTACCAACCATACGGGTTTCATGACCGTGAGCGTCGCAAGCGTCGGCGCGACTATGCGCGATACGTTGGACGCGGTTGCAAAGGCAATGGAAAAAAACAAGACGGACAAGTTCCTCGGTCTTTATTCCTTGCCCCTTCTCAATCTTGCATATGCCATATTCCCGCACTGCATAAGCGAACAGGCAATCAAACTCGGTTATGACAACCCTCTCATCGGCATGAGCAATATAGGCTCCATCAAGCCCGCCGAATACAGAATGGGAAACGCCGTGCCCGAAGACGGTTTCTATACGGGTGCAGTCAAAGGCAAACCTTTTATGCAGCTTGCGCTCACGACTTTCGAGGGCGAAGTTACGTTCACCATTGCAATCACGGGCAACGAGGACGACGAAAAGAAAGTCAACGAGTTTTTCGATATATTGCTTGCAAACATTGACAAAGTGGCGGCTCTTGCGCAAAAATAAATCAAAGGAGCGGCAAGGGAGTGCCGCAGGGGAGGATTTATGAGGAAAAAAGAAAGAGAAGAGGAAGTTGTCGTTCAGGACGTGACGGCAGGCGGAGCGGCGGTTGCCGAAACCACCGAAACCGCGGATAACGCCGCAGTCGCCCGCGAACTTTCACCCGAAGAAATCAAACAGTCCAGAAAACAGTCGCGCGTTGCGAAAGCCAGTTTCGTATGGACGATACTGAGTATGATTTTCGCCATTGCGTCGGCGTGTTTTTACCTCTACAAAAACTGGCTGATTGCGCCTTACTCTTACATAATGCTCGGCGTTATGGGCGTCTACGTCATCGTGTTCGCCGTGATGATAGGACTTTATGCCGGCAACGCAAAGCAAGGCAAAAAGAAAATCAAAGGACTGAAAAAAGCCTTCGGCATTTTCCGCAGTTTTACTACGCTTGTCTTTTTAATCGCAACGGCGGTTTCAATGACGGGCGTCATCAGCACAAAAGGCCTCGGACTTTGGCAGTGGATAGTGCTCGGCGTCAACATCTCGGTGGCGATTGTTCAGGTTTCTCTGAAAATTACGTTGATTGTCTTTTCCGCGGTCGCAAAGAAAGTGGGACAACAGTACACCGTGAAAATCACTTCTTACGTAAACGGCGTTGCAAAAGACAACAAAGTCCAAAGCAAGGTTATGAGCAAACTGTACGGAACGGAAGTTCACGACGACGCGCCCAAAACCGAACAACCGACCGACGAGGCGGCTAAAGTCCGCAAAGAGGAAGCAAAAGCGGCAAAAGCCGCCGCGAAAGAGGAACTCAAAGCCGCAGCCGTGAAATTCACCAAGGAAGCCGCACGCGAACAAGCGGTAAAAGCCGCGGCGCGCATAGAGGAACTCAAAGCGCGCGCCGCAGGCAAACAACCCGTAAAACAGCCCGAGAAATCGCAACCCGCAGCCGCCGAACTCAATGCGGCACCCGCGGCGGACAAGGAAGTCGCCGAAAAAGCGGAAGAACCCGCAACCAAAAAACGCGGGCTTCCCAAAGTCAAACTGCCTTTTTCCAAGGACGACAAAAAAACAGAGTGAAATCGGTGCCGCAACCGCATTAGCGGCAAACATTAGCCGCAAACGAAAAAGAGACGCAATTCTGCGTCTCTTTCTTTATTGTTTTGTCCGACCGATTGTATGTTTTGTTCCCGTACTGTTCACGAATTGTTTCTGTATTTCCGTCTTGTATCGTTTATCTGTTTTGCCCGCCAATCTTGACGGTCGCAAACAATTATCGGGCGGAACTATCGGGCACAAACGAATTGACGAGTGGAAAATTCACGGGCAGGCAACCTGCAAATCTAAATTTACAGAGCAAAGAACTTGTTTGTGAGTTCCCAGGGCTTGTCGTAGTAAATTCCGCTTTCGGCGGCCGCTTTTTCGTTGTAGTCACCGCCCGCGGACAGAGCGCGTTTGGAGCTGTACATCAGATAGGGCACGGGTTCGCGCGAGTGAGTGAGAATGGAAACGGGCGTGAAGTGGTCGGGCATAACCATAATCGCGAAATCCTCTCCCGACGCTTTGAGGTGTTCGTAAACGGGTCCGAGTATCTTTTTGTCGACGAGTTCGATTGCCTTGATTTTGCCTTCGAGGTCGCCTTGGTGTCCGCATTCGTCGGGTGCTTCGAGGTGCACGAAAACGAAGTCGCAACCGTTGTCGAGCAGTTCGGTTGCCGCTTTCGCTTTGCCTTCGAAGTTGGTGGAAAGAGTGCCCGTCGCGCCTTCGACGTCCACGCTTTTCATTCCCGCGCCGATTGCAATGCCTTTGAGCAGGTCAACGGCACTGACCATGCCGCCCGAAAGTCCGTATCTTTCACGGAAGTTTTCCAGTGCGGGACGTGTGCCTTGTCCCCAGAACCATATGCTGTTTGCGGGGTTCTTGCCCGCGGCTTTGCGCGCAAGGTTGACGGGGTGAGAAGAAAGCAGTTCGTTGGAACGTCTGATGAGTTCGGCAAGTTCTCCGCTTCCGTCGCCTGCGGGCAGATACGCTCCGATTTTCTTGCCGCTGATGTCGTGAGGGGGCGTGAGTTGCATGTTCACGCTTCCGTGCGCGATAATCAGGCAATGGCGGTAGCTTACTCCCGCGTGGAAAGAGTATTTGTCGTTACCGAGTTTTTCTTGCAGGAACTCTATGAGTTCGCGGGCTTCGTCGGTGGTGATTTCTCCCGCGGAGTAGTCCACCATGGTTTTGTCCGCAAAATCTGCCTCGTTGCCTAAGGTTACGAGGTTGGTTCTGACTGCGACATCGTCGGATTTCATGTCTATGCCGATTGACAGCGCTTCGAGGGGACTGCGTCCCGTGTAACACTTCGTCGCGTCGTATCCGAGCGCGCCGAGATTTGCAACGTCGCTGCCGGGCTTGTAGCCGTCGGGGACGGTTTTCACAAGTCCGATTTCGCCAGTTTCGGCGAGCAGGTTCATGTAGGGTTTGTCGGCGACCGCGAGGGGAGTTTTGCCGTTAAGAGCGGGTATCGGGTAGTCCGCCATTCCGTCGCCAAGTATAAGTGCGTATTTCATAATGACCTCTTTCAGAATATGTTAATTCTTTTCGGCGCCTTTGTCAAACTTTTGGAAAGGCTTGCAAACGAGCCGTTTTTATGATAAATTATGTTGACGGAAACATATATGTTTTCGCGGCGCGCCCGTGACAGGCGCACGTCGCAAGGCAGGTGTCAATGGCTAGGTCCGACCAACCCAAACTTCACAAACTTCCCGTCGGGAGCATAACCCCCGAAGGCTGGCTCAAAGACCAGCTTATGCTTACCAACGATTTGCAGAAGGTGCTCGGAGCAAGGTCGGATTTGCTGGTGCACGGCGCATGGGTGAAAGGCGAAACGCTGCCTCGTTATATTCGCGGGTTGATACTGCTTGCGGGGGTACTCGGCGACGAACAACTGCGCGACAAGGTCGAAAGCTATATGTCGGCTATATTCGACAGCGCAAACGAAGGCGGCGATTTCGGGTCTTCGGACAGCAAATACCTTTGTCACAAAATCGAAGCCGTCAAAACCGTACTCAGTTATTACGAACTTACGGGCGACGAAAAAGCCCTCAACTTTTTACGCAAATTTTTCAAAAGTCAGTACAATACGTTGGGCGTAACACCGCTTTGGTACCATTCCCGTGCCCGCGTTCTCGACGAAATCCGGGCGATTGAAGAAGTTTATCGCGCGGAAGAAGCCGATTGGCTCAGAAGTCTTGCCGAGGCTTTGCGCGCAAAAACCTGCGACTGGTTCAAGGTGGCGAGCAAGTTCCCATACCGCAAACCCGCCGACAGAACTCTGTCGCCCGCGGCTGTGGCAAGGGTTTACAAAACCGTGAGACAAGCGGAAGACGACGCGGCGGGAAAACGCAAAGCGCTCACCGTTGCACGTGCGGACGCCGTATGGAGAAAGCCGACGCACCAGTTTGTCGTCGAAACCAGCGGCGTGAGCCTTGCAAAAGCAGTCAAATATCCTTGCACATACGGGTCTTTCGTCGATGACGACGACTTGAAAAAACTTTCGTTGAGGTTTATTGCCAACCTTGACAAATACCACGGAAACGCCACGGGTATGTTTTCCTGCGACAATAGCCTTGCGGGCGTGTCGCCTGCACGCGGCATAGACGTCGAAGCCGCCGCCGAAATGATGGAGTCGCTGGTGACCGTGCTTGCCGAAACGGGCGAAGCGGCGTGCGCCGATATGCTGGAACAGATTGCGTTCAACGTCATAGGCGCCGCGGCGTCGGACAACGTGCGTGCCGTCGAAGATATTGTCATGCCCAACCAGCTGGAAGCCTCTTTGAGACGCAAGTCGTTTTTCAAGGACTCGCCGACGGGCAACGCGTTCGTTGAAGGCAAACTCTCGCGCGGAGCGGTTGCCGTGCTGTCCGCGTTTCCTACTTTCATGCAAGCGCTTTGCATGACCCGCGACGGAGAACTGGATTTCTTTGCGTATGCGCCCTGCACGATAAACACAACCGTGAACGGAGCAAAACTCCGTATCAAGGAAGATACGGGTTATCCCTTCCGCAACACCGTTGTGTTCAGGGTGGAAGAAGCGGAAGGCGAACTCGACGTACGCATCAATTTCCGTGTTCCGCGCAACACTACGATGCGCCTTATTTCGGGCGGACAGGTCGTTGCGACGGGCGAGGCGGGCATATCCGTCAAATGCATACTGCGTACAGGCAGTACGTTTATGCTCAAACTTGACATTCCGCTTTGTGCGTTACCCAACCGCGACGGGTCAATGAGCTTTTTCAAGGGCAGTCTGCTTATGGCGTCCAAACTCGGCAACGAAATCGAACGCGCCTCGTCGGACAGACACCTTATCGAAGTCAACACCGTCAAAAAGTGGAACTTTACGCCCATTGTCGCCAAAAAGATTTCGGGCGGTATCAGACAGCTTTACGAAAACGAAATCACGACCGTCAACCCGATTACGGACAGACCCTTCAATCATTCCGCACCGCCTTTCGAACTTACGGTGCGATGCAAAGCCGTGCTCAACTGGGATTACGACATCAACGGATTTTCCGTTGTGCCCGCGGCGCCGAAGTTCTCGGAAGAGAGCGTGGAAAGGTCGTTTGTTCCCTTCGGTTGTACGGCAGTCAGACTGTCGCATTTCCCGCCCTGTCTGAAAAGCTGACGGGCAAAAACGCCGTGAAACGTCGGGGAACGTTCCGTGACGCGGAGGATATATGAAAACTCTGGAAAGAACCTATTCCAAAACGGAAAGAATAATAGCGCGAGCCCGCTTTTCCGCGTGGGCGTTTCTGCGCGAATTTTTCCTGGCGGCGGTGCTTGGAGGGATAATCGCCGTGCTTTGGATTTACGGCGGAACAATAGAGAAAGCGCTCGACCCCAACTTTTCGGGCACGGCCAAATATCTTTCGGAGCAGAACCTCAAATGGGCAATGCTCGGGTGCGCGCTGTTCGTGTTATTGGTTGCGGTGTTGCACGGCATATCCATATTTCGCAGAGAGATAATTGTCACGGAAGACAAGTTTCTCTACAAATCGGGTGTCGGAAGCGTGGAAAGCATAATGCTTCCGCTCAGCGCAATAAGATATATCGACGTCAGACAGAACGTGTTTCAATCCATGCTCGGATACGGCAAAATCAGAGTCATTACGGACGGCGAAGAACCTTTCAAAATCGGCAATCTCGTCCGCCCCGAGAAGTTCGCACGCAAGATAATGTATCAGTGCAGTGTGGTACGTGAAAACGTAACCCGTCCGCAACTCCGTCTTGATATGGCAGGTAACCGCAGGCGCGGTTCGCACCGCTGAAATTCCCGCGGATACAGCCGTCACGGCAAGTTTCGGAAATCGAATGTGATTGAATTTGGGCACTGATTTTAATAAGAATATATGCAAAACGCCGCTTTAATGCGGCGTTCTGTGTTTGTAAACTGTGCGTTATGCAATTTCTGTTATTTTGTTTGTGTTGTTTCGTTGTTTCGCTTTGTGCTAATTCGTTTGTCGCGGTTCGGTTTTGCGCGGTTATATCAGGACCCAGTCGCCGGGGGACACGAACAGGTAGCTTACGAGCATAAGTACAACAGCAATAACCACGACGTGCGCAAGATAGAAGAATATCGCGTATTTTCCGACGAAACCCACAGGCTTATGCCAGCCTTTGTCAAGGAAGGGCAACAGACTGCAACGGCGGGTGTAAAGCAGAGGAGCGAGCAGAGTTCCCGCAAAGAAGAAGGACGCCCACGGAATGAGCGTGAACAGGTCGCCGGGGGATATTTGCGCGGGCGTGTAGAACAGCGACTCGTTGCCGAAGAAGTCGCGCGGCGGGAAGACTATTCCCAGCCAAAGCGGAGTGTCGGCGGGCGGAGTGTAGAGGAAGTAGACGCAAAGCACAACGACGATTATTGCGGCGCATATCGAAGTGCGGAGCCATATCTTGTCGCGGCACAGGAAATCGATTGCCGCGTATGCAAGTATGCACACGGCATAGAAATGAAGAACGCCGAACGTTACAAGAATTCCGCTCACGGACAGCAGACTTTCGAGGGTGTAAGTCACAAGTGTGTAAAGCAATGCAACGCCCGCGAGTATCAGACCTCTGCGGAAGTTGGAGCGCGAGAACGTGCAGGATATGCCCGAAATGGAGAAGAAGACGAAAAGCACGACCGTGTGAAGCGTCGCTAGCGTATCGCTGTTGCAGAATTCGCGGCACCAGCGGCAGAATTCCGCGCCTGCGCTGTCGCCTGCGATGGTTGTGCCGTACCAAGCGGGACCGAAGTATTCCGACAACATCAAAAGCAGATGATACAGTATCATCAGAATTACGCAGACGCCGCGCAGGAAGTCGATTTCCCATATGCGGGTGCGTTTTCTTTTGGGGACGAGGGTGATTTGCACGTCCTCGGGAATCAGCGTTGATGTGTCGTTTGCCATTGTTGCGTTTATGTCTATGCCTTAAAGCGTGTCGCGGACGTGTTCAGCGACGGCCTTTGCCTTTTTTCCATTCCGTTTTGACGAGTACGAGTCTGCCGTCCGACTGCTCGTAAAGGTCGTATCTGTTTTCGTATTCGTACACGATAACTCCGGGGTTTACGCGGCTTTTGTAAATGCGCGGAGCCTCGGGCAGGTTCTTGCTTTTGCCTTTCGTGTTGTATTCGATGACCCGAGAGTTCTCGAAATAGTTGCGCAGCGGGCGGACAAACACGTTTTTTACCGTGATTATTACCGCGCAGATAAGGCACAGCGCAAAACCGAAAATGTACAGTTTGCCGTCTATATCGGGATAGAACGGGTTGAAGTCGAATATCAGGTACAGTATCAACCCGTACAGCAGATACGCGAGCGGAACGTACAGCCCGAAGTAGTATATCGCCTTGGCAACGAGTTCGATTGCTACTTTCAGGATTTTCCAGACTATTCCGAGTGCCGTGGTCAGCACGCCTCCGAACAAACAACCCGATATTCTCACGCGAAAATCATAGCATAACCCCGCGCGGGTGTCAATAATGCGCGCATTGGCGCGCATACGCGTATTGACGGGGACATTCAAGTCTGTTATTATTTAATTATCGATGCGGAGCGCGAAACTCTGTTGCCCGCACCGACTGCGGAGGTGAAATATGTACGTCATTCCCAAACCGTTCAAAGAAGAACGTGGACAAGGCTTTTTCGTGTTTGATTCGTCGGTGAAAATATCGGCGGAACTGCCCATAATTTCCTCGATGCTCAACGCATTCTGTAAGGCGGACGTCCCGAAAGGCGACAAAACCGTTGCGTTTGTGCGCGGAGAAACCGAATATGACTACGAGCTTGCGGTCACCGAGAAATCGGTCACGGCAACAGCGGCCACGGACGAAGGGCTTTTCCACGCGGCTGTTACGCTTATTCAGCTCATAATCTGTGCGGACGGGGCGGACGCGCGTATACCCGTGTGCAAAATCTCCGACAAACCCAGATTTGCTTACCGCGGACTTATGATAGACGTTTGCCGTCATTTCTTCGGCGTCGAAACCGTCAAAAAGATGATAGACGTCATGTCCGTGTTCAAATTCAATTATCTCCACATGCACCTGAGCGACGACCAGGGGTTCCGTTTGCAGATTGACGCAATGCCCAAACTTCACGGGCACGCGAGCAAACGCGCCCAGACGTGCGGCGACCGTAAACCTCACGGCGGATATTACACGAAAGCCCAGATTGCAGAACTCGTGAAATACGCCGCGGAGCGTTTTGTCCGCATAATACCCGAAATCGATTTGCCGGGACACACAAGGGCAATCGTATCCGCATATCCCGAACTGTCGTGTTCGGGCAAACAAACGGACGTTGCAACATGGTTCGGCATTCATTCGAAGGTGCTTTGCGTAGGTAAAGACACAACCTACGACGCGTTGGAAAAAATTATAGGCGAAACCGCGGATATGTTCCCGTGCGCATATTTCCACCTCGGCGGCGACGAAGTGCCCAAGCTGGAATGGGAGAAATGTCCCGATTGCGGCAAGGTTATGGAAGAAAACGGACTGGACGATTACGAAAAGCTGCAAGGCTATTTCACGAACCGCGTAATCAAAATGCTTGCCCAACGCGGAAAGACTCCGATTTTGTGGAACGAAGCGTTGTTCTCGGATATGCTTGACAAAAACGCGGTCGTTCAGTACTGGGAAGGCGGCAAGGCGACGGCGGCGCGCGTGGCGCAGTCGGTGCGCGACGAGAACAGAAAAGTTGTCGTAAGCTGCGTCAGACCTTATTATCTCGATTATCCTTACGGATTTTCTTCGCTTAAATCCGCGTATATGTTCGAGCCTTGCCTTGAAAGTTTCGGCGAACAAGGCGCCAAAGGCGTGCTGGGCGTGGAATGCCCGATTTGGACGGAGCACGTCGCGACGGAAGAAAAACTTTTCACGCAGGTATTTCCGCGCGCGATAGCCGTTGCGGAAAGCGGTTGGAGCCAAGGCAAAAAAGATTATGCCGATTTCGAAGACAGACTGCTTAAAGTGGTAAAACTGTTGCGTTCGGCGGGAATAAGTTACAAGCCCGTCGGCAAATGCAATCCCAACCCGATAACGGGCGCGATGCAAATGATTGCTTTCGGCATCAAGGCAGCGTCCAAACTCGACCGCGACAGCGCAAGAAGCGCGAGAAGCGCGCAACAGCACAAGAAGAAAAAATAACTCTACTAAATGATGTCCCGTATAACGCAACGCGCAAACGGAATACTATGCCGAATTGCATCTTGCGTTAAACGATGTCGTGCGGGAACATTGCGTTTGAGCGCAACTTGACCGCAGAAAAAATAAAAAGGCAAAGAAGGTTTAATTAACCATAGTTTTCGGGATTTGCAAAAACCCGAAAATACAAATCGAATTTCAATCGGCGGATTGAAACGCCGAACCCAAAACATACATTCGCCCGTCTCTTTGAGCGGGCGAAAAATACGACGGAGAGATTATGAAAACCCTGACTTACAAAAATTACGGCAAATGCGCGTGTTTCGAACGCGGCGGAACAAAAGTTCTCGTCACGCTGGACATCGGTCCCAGAATTATTTACTTCGGCACCGACGAATTCAATTTTCTGAACGAAGACCTTGACCGCAACGTCGACAAAGGCGGCGAATATTTCGACGAGAATTTCGGCGCAGGCACCAAGTGGTATCTTTACGGCGGACATCGCGTCTGGAAATCTCCCGAAGACCTTGAAACCTATACCCCCGACAACGTGCCCGTGGAATGCGAGGAACGCGAGTTCGGCGGAACCTTCGTCTGTCGTGTTGCCAAAAACCTCGATTACGCACTGGAAGTCGACCTCGACGAAAAAGGCGCGCTCAAAGTCGTCAATCGCGTGACCAACAAAGGCGCGGAACGCGAACTTGCCGTCTGGGGACTTACTGTTGCGGCAAAAGGCGGAATAATGGTTCTTCCTCTCAACGAGCCCGTTGACGAACTCAACCCCGTGCAGAACCTCGTTCAATGGCCGTACAACGAAATCGGCGACGAAAGACTGACCGTGGGCAAAAAATATCTCGTGCTTCGTCAGACCGAAAAAGAAAACGCAATCAAAATCGGCGCTTACACAAAGAAAGGCCGCGCGTACTACGTGCTCGGCGGCAAAGCTATGAAATGGCAGTACAAAGTCGAGGACGGCGTTTACGGCGATTTCTGGTGCAACTTCGAGAGTTACACCAACAACCATATTCTCGAAGTCGAATGGCTGTCCGCAGTCAAAAAGCTCGGGAAAGGCGAAACTGCGACGATGACGGAAACGTGGAGCATAGTGGACGTTCCCGAAAATACGGAGTTCACCGACGAAGGTTTGAAATTCTTTGAATAATATAAAAAACACGATACGTGTTGCAAAAGTGTGGCACATAAGGCGTTTGCGACTTAAAACGAGGAAAAATATTCCTGTAAAGCCGTGGAAAATACACGATTTGTGTTCTAATTGAACAAATTGAAACGGCGGGCAAAAGTACAGAAAAACACAAAATACACGATACGTGTTGCAAAGCTATGATTTGTATGGCGCGATCTATACGGTCGTGCGGCAGACGATAAGGAGAAAGTCGATAAGGAGAAAGTATGGAAAAGTTCGTACCAGTCGGAGCAAACGACGACAGCGTGAGGTATCTTGCGGTTTCGGCACACAAGGACGATATGGAGATGTTCGCGTTTGACGGAATTGTCAAGGCGTACGGTGAGAACGCTTTTGCGGGCGTTGTGCTTACTGACGGCGGAGCCTGCCCGCGAGCGGAACAATTCAAGGACGTTTCCGACGACGATATGGCGGAGTTGCGTACTGCCGAGCAGAAGAGAGCGGCGGAAAAAGGCGGCTATGCCGCCTTGTGGTTGTTTGAAAAGACTTCTGCGGAGATTAAGGCTCGTTCCCGCGACATCGTGGAACAGCTGGCGGCAATTATGCGACGGTATCCGCGTCTCGACGCGCTTTATCTGCACAATCCTTTCGACAGACACCCGACGCACGTCGCGGCGTGTCTTGTTGCGCTGGACGCCGTTAATTTGTTGAACGACGACGAAAAACCGCGAAAAATTTACGGTTGCGAGGTTTGGCGCGACCTGGATTGGGTTGCCGACGAGGACAAGGTGGTTTTCGACGTGAGCGGGTACGAAACGCTTGCTTCCGACCTTATGAGCGTTTTTGTCACTCAGAATGCGGTGAAACGCTACGACATGGCAGCACTTGCCAGACGCCGCGCAAACGCAACTTTCTGCCAGAGTCACGAGGGTGACAAGGCACAGTCGCTTATCTATGCGCTGGATATGACGGAAATCGCGTACGGCACCGATGTCGAAGCCTTTGCTGGACGCATTATCGACGATTTCAAAAACAGTCTGCACGTCAAAGTCTGCGACTGAATTCAGCAAAATCAAAATGGCGGGAGAGTAGAAAAACAGACTGCGATTTACTGCCTTTTTCACGCGTTTTTCCGAAAGCGCGTGTTTTTATTTTTGTGGGAAATTTTGCATTTGAAAAGTTGTCGTTTTGCGGTAAAAATGCGTAAAAATCGACGAATTTTTGTTTTTAAAATTTCGAATTTTTTTTGTCGTAAGTACTCGTATTTTGTCGATTTTTTAAAAATAAGCCTTTTAGGCTTAGATTTTGCTTTCGTTGCTCGGTGTGGGGCAGCCCGAAAAATTAATTTTTAGGTTATTTTGATTTTTTAATGTTTTATTAATTATAATTAATGTGTTTATCTTCGACGCACTCCGTGCGTATAATTGCAATGTATATTAGTCTATGGGCGCGCTATATGCGCGTAGGGAAGCATAGGAGGGAAACTATGAGAAGACTGAAATTCGCATTGCTGTTCGTGTTGGTGATTTGCCTTGTGGCGAGCGCTCTCGTCGCCTGCAATCCCACTTCCAACAATGCAAACAACGTGCCCAATATTCCCGTCGACCCGGGTAATACGGACACTACCGCACCCGAAACTTTGTCGGGGCTCGACGCCTATGCGCTGTTCAAACAGGCGGCGCTGAACACGGCCACGGGGCAGAAGGGATACATAAACGCAGACACTCTGCTGTATCTCGACTACATACGCGACAAGAACGGCTATTCCTTCGCCGTCAAGTTGCAGCTCGCCCTTGACCTTGCCAACGACGCAAACTCCCAGATGCTGGTTGAGCTGTGGAGAATGGACGCGAACGGCGTATTGACCGAAATGCTCATCGGCTTTTACTACTACGACTCCACAATCGTTTACGATTGCAGCGGAGCCAAGGAGGGCGCGAAGGCCGTCAAGACCGATGACATCGACATTACGGCGATTGCAGCCACGTTGCAGTCCGCATTCGGTGATTCCGAATTTGCCGACCTCATTCTCAACAAGATTCTCGGCATCGATATCGGCGAACTCATCGGCAAACTCGCGGGCATCAATCTTCAGCTCGGTACTCTCGAAGGTATTCTCACCGCATTCTTCGGCGATTCCAGACTTTTCACTTTCGCGGACGGTTCTCAGCGTCTTGAAATGCCTCTCGCCGTTCCCACGCTCATCTGGAGCCTTCTTTCGGGTCTCTTTACTCCCGGCGGACTTATTCCCGAGGACATTGTCACGCTCGTCAATGACGTGCTCGGCATCAACCTCGATATGCTTGCCGCACTCGTTCCCGAAAACGTGTCCATTTACCTTGTCGCAGATATCAAATCCGACAAGCTGTTCTCCACAAATCTCGATCTCGGCATAGATTTCAACACCGCCGACACTTCCCTCGAAGACAAATACGGTATCATTCAAAGCGAACTCGACTTAAGCCTGGGTTCCAAGTACATCAATTCCGACGGCACTCCCATAATTAACGTCGAAGAGTACCTCACCGAAGCAAAAGCTCCCGAAGGTTCTCCCGAAATCGACGGCGGCAGAGGCCTTGACCTTGCGTCTCTCGAAGAGTATTCCCTCCTTACTCTCGACCTGAGCATCGGTCTTGACGTGCTTCTCGCCAAAGGCGACCATACCGTCGACAGCATCGTCGGCGCGTTCGGAACGCTGATTTCCGGTCTCATTCCCGGTTATGACGGACTTCCCGAAGGACTCAAACAGAAAACAATCTCCTTTGACGATATGGCACAGGGTCTGTACCTCAACGTCAAGGGTGGCATCAATATGCGCGACCCCGCACAGACCAATCTGCTTGTCGAAATCACGGGCAAGAACGGCGAAGTGCGTGCAAGCGTTGCTTACGTCGGAGCGGACGAAGCGCTTTACGTCGACCTTACGGGTATACTTGGTGCAGGTAAGGTCAAAGTTTCCAACCTCAACCTCAACGCCGTGCTCGGCGACCTCATCAATCAACTTATCGAAACAATCAAAAACGGTATCGGCGGTCTTTCCGCGGCAGAACAGCAGCAGGTTGAAAACTATATCGCCGCAGCCGAAAACGAAATCGCAAACGGCGGTATCGTGCAGAGCATAACCGCAAACGGCGACGGCGAACCCATTCAGGACACCATCGGTCTTATTGTTGCGATTATCAACAACATCAACGTAAACAAGGACGGCGACATCTTCAATATTACGGGCGTCACCGTTACGCTTACGCAAACCATTCTCGACTACATCTTCGGTCTCGTGTTCACAGGTGACTTCGAAGGCGCGAACATTCCTCTCGTTCCTCCCACCGGTAAAGACAACATCGAACTCGAATACGTCAACGAAGGTTTCGGAAAGCTTAAGACAATAAAACTCGGTGCGGGTCTCGGTATCGAACCCAACGAGGCCGTTCTCGAACTCGGTCTGCGTATCGACGCCCAGTTCGGTTCGGTCAGAAATCCCGAATATTTCAACACCAGAATAGCCGAATTTAGAGAAGGCAACGCCAAAGGCGAGTTCATCACGCTTGCCACGTTCGACGACCTCAAAGCTTTGATAGCCGGCGACGGAACGTTTGACGTAAGCAAACTGCTTGCAGGCATCGACACCGTAGGACTCGGTCTCGAAATCGGCGTTAACATCAGCGCACAACCCGGCAAACTCGCCGACATCAAATACGACAACGGCAACGACCTTGCAATCACCGTGCTTGCAGCGTTCGAAGAAGCATTTGGCGCGAACGCGACGCTTGTTCTGAAAGCGGAACTCGGCGGTCTTGACAAGCTCGTTTCTGGCGGTTTCAATGTCGGAGCGTTGCTCGGTTCTTCCAACATCTATGCGGGTCTCAGAATTTCCGACGGTTCCACGCCTCTCGAAATCTGGCTCATGCAGGATGTGCTTTACGTCAAGGCGGACGAGCAGATTCTCGGCGGTCTCAACGTCAAGATGGACCTCTCTGACATTCTCGCGTCTCTCGGTAACGGCGGCGGCACGACCGCAGCCGACGCATCCGCCGCAGACGAAAGCGGTGCAACCGACGGCGGCAGCTCCATAGACGTTATGGGATTGCTCGTGGCGGTTCTCGGCGGCGTCAAACTCGGCGATACGTACATCGACGTTTACTTCTCCGCGCAACTCATTTCCGCACTTCTCGGACTTATCAACGTTCAGGGTCTTGAAATCACGGGCGCGGACGGCGGTCCTCTTTCCATTGACGAGGGCAGCGGCATAAGCATTGCGCTCAACGACGGTCTCGACCTTACCGAACTCGCAGTCAAACTCAACCTCGGTATCGGCGACAGCTTCGATTTCGGCGTTGATATCGGCGGTCTCAACCTCGGCATCAATTCCGGTCTCATCACCGCACCCGTTGAATCGGAATTCTCAGATTTCTTCGAAACTCCTTACGCATACCTCTCTCTCGGACTCGGCGTTGCGGGTCACATCGACGCGGGTGAGGTTTCTCTCGGCGAAGGTTTCGGCGAAATAATCTTCGACAAACAACTCGATTTCGACTATGGTCTCGGAGTGCAGGGCAAAATCGACATCGCCCCCATTCTCGCACAGTTCATGGGCAAAACTCTTCCCGAAGGTTACGTCAACGGCACACAACTTGCCGTCACGCTTACCAACGGAGAAAAGACGCTCATCGGTATTTATTACAACAACGGTAAACTTTACGTTGACGCAAACGTGCTCGGCGTTGCGCCCGTAAGCATTGACGTCGATATTGTTTCGTTGATACTCGACCTCATCGGCGGCACGCAGGGCGGCGGCGAAGGCAGCGGAGCTTCCGAAGCCGCAACCGCGGACGACGCAACCGTTCTCAATGCGAAGAACGCTTTGTTCCTCGCTCTCAAAGTTTCTTCCAAGGGCTTCATCATCGAAGTCACCGAAGGACTCACGGAAATGCTTGTTAACCTCATCGGTATCAACATTCCCGAAATCAGCGCAATCCTTTCCGTCGACTGGACGCAGATCGGCAAGACCGAAACCGACGGCAAACTGCTTTCCGTCAACGTCGGCATCGGCGACGAAATGAGCGTCGAGGTTTATATCGACGCAATCGGCCTTGCTCTCGGCGAAGACGCACAGGCACAGGAATTCCTGCCCGACCTCGAAGGTTATACCTCCATCGGTTCCATCGAAAAGAACGACGCGGGTATGGCGGTTACCATCACTGAAAATATCTTCCTGTCCGTAGAAGGTTCAATCGACCTCAAGGCACTTGCGGACACCGAAGACAGTTGGACTGTCGGTCAGTGGATTGAAGCATTCCTCAAAGACGCCAACATTTCTCAGGACCCCGCAGTCAACGCCGGCGTCAAGAATCTGCTTTCTCAGATTGTTCTCAAATTCGGTATCGACAGAGACGTTGCAACCACCATTGACTTCCGTCTGTCTGCGAATATACGTTTCAACCCCGCAAACCTTGCGGACGTCAACTATCTGCTGTCGCATTCCGACATCGCGCTCGAAGTGTTCACTACCAACACCGAAGGCGTGCGCTCGGCAATTCTGTCCGTTTACCTGCTCGCGGGTGAAAACGGCACAAGCACGCTTTACGTCGGCTCCGACGAAGGCGGCATCATCGACGGCGTCAAACTTGCAATTCCCAACCTCGACCTCAACGCGTTGCTCGCAGGCCTCGGCGGCGGCACCGAAGAGGGCGGCAACGAAGCCGTTACCACCGCCGACGGTACCGAAGAACCTGCGGCAGACAACGGCGGCGTTCTCGATATTATAAAGAATATTATCGGTAATGCTATATATGGTATTTATGTAGATGATACGTCTGCGAAGATTAACCTCGGCGCACAGTTCCTGACGTTCATTCTCAATACCTTCCTTACCGACGAAGCGGGCAACCCCGTTTACAACATCGATCCCGACAACTTCGTGCAACTCAACCCCGAAAACAGCTTCCTCGCGCTGTACTTCGGCGGTGAAGACGAATCCTTTGGCATTGAAGTGTCCCTCGGAATAGATCCCTTCACGGTTGCGCTTTCCCTCGGCGGACTCAGAGTCGCGTTCGGCGAAGGTAACGTGGTCACTCCCGACGGTTTCAGACCCGAAGATTATCAGAGCATTTACGACAACCTCGAAGTGCTGTCCGTTGAGACCGACATCGACCTCGAAGTCGCGCTCAAAAATACCACGGCGTTTGAGAACGGCGAACTCGCAATCGGCGATTTGCTGTCCGCAATCATTGCAAACCTCGAACTTTCGCTCGGTCTTGAAATTCCCGCCGACCTCGTTATTGGCGTAAATCTCTACGTCGGCGCGAATATCAACCTCAAGGACGCTTCCGCTACGGAAATCGTGCTCGAACTCACCGACAAGAACTCCGCAGACGGCGAACAAATACTGGGCGTATATCTCAGAGGTTCGCAGATTTGGGTAAAAGGCGTGTTGTTTGAAAACTCCTTCACGTTCGAAAACACCGCGTTTGCACAGATTATCACCGAAAAACTCGCAGAATTCCTCGCGGGTGTTTCCGCAGGCGGCGAAGCGGGCGGTGCGGCTGAAGCCGTAAGTGCTGCAGACAACGACGGCACGCAGGAATCCCTCGACGTTCTGTTTAACCTCAGTGAAAACCATATCAGCCTTATCATTACTCAGGAACTGCTCAAAGCTTTCATCGAAGCGGTGGCAGGCGATCAGGCTGACGAAATCACTCACATCATCGAACAACTCAACCCCGAAGCCAACCTCGACGTGGACTTCTCCAAACCTTCCATCAGCCTCAAAGCCGATATAGGTTTTGCGTCTCTCGGTCTTGCAATCAACAGCCCCAAACTCGCTCTTGACGCAAGCACCAACGTAACCGACAGAATAGACGCGATTAAGGGCGAAGAATTCAACAGCTACGCGGGCAGTTCCGTGGTTCGTTTCGACCTTGACGTTTCCGTGTCTTACTCCGCAAGCGCAACCTATCAGTTGCTTAGCGAAGAAGAAGCGGCGCGTTATCCTTCCAGCGAACGTTATATCCCGGTCGGCGACGGCAGTTATGTTCAGAACCCCAAGGGTCTCTATGTGCGCAAGCCCATGGACCTTTCGGATATCATTGACGTAATCCTCAAGATGCCTGCAATCGAAGAAGCACTCGGCGGACTCAACGCAGGTGATTTGCAGGGACTTATCGATGCGCTCGTCGCATCGCTCGGTCTTGACCTTGCCCTCGACGATCCGATTGACGATAACTTCCAGGTCAAAATCTTCGGTGCGCTCGACCTCAAAGCGCTCGGCATCGACGAAATCTTCGGCGGCAACTTTGAAACACCCGAGATCGATCTCAGAAACGTACTTGAAAACGCGTTGCAGGTCGGCATTCAGATTATCTTCAATCCCGAAACGTCCGCTGCTGCCGACGTCGCGGTGTATCTTGCCGAAGGCGACCTCTATCTCGACCTCGACACGCTCGGCGGTCCCAGAATCAAATTCGACCTCATTGACCTGCTTGACAGAGTAGGCGCGTTTGACACGACCCCCGCAACGGGCGGCGACGCCACCACGGCGGACGAAACTTCCGATCAGCCTGCGGAAGAAGGCGTGGATATCGGAACGATTACCGGCATCATCGACGCTCTCATCAGAAAACTCGTTCTCAGAGCGGGTATGGTCGTTGAGGGAGAAGATTCCTACAACGTGCTTGAAAGCGGTCTCGGCATTGCGGTTCTGTTCAACAGCAATATGCTTTCCGCGCTCCTCGGACTTATCACGGGTACGGAAGTCGACCTTGACGGCTTCGAACTCGCCGAAGGAAGCGAACTTTATCTTGATCTCAAAGACGGCGGTATAGCACTTGGCGTCAGAGCTAAGGCCAACACCGGTTTCGAACTCAAACTCGAAACCGAAACCGGCATTCAGATTGACGTTGCAACGTCTGACAAAGAAGTTGTTCCCGCTACCGACAAAGAAGGCTACGTTGACGTAACGCAATACATTTACAGCATTTGCGCGATTGCGGGTGCGGAAGGCTTTGAAGACTACGACATTTCGCAGTTCACGGGTCAGAGAATCACGTTCAGCCTCGGCGGTATCCTGTACTTCAATTCCACTGCGTCCGAATCCTACAACCTCGGTTCGTTGCTCAGCTCCTGGATTGAAGACCTCGTTCTCGAACTCAAGACCGACAGCGCGTTCAACGACGGCGTAGGTTTCCGTCTTTCCGTGTCTGCCGACCTTGCAAAACTCAACATCTCCGCGTTGCTCGGCAGCAAGCCCGATTTTGACGCGTTCCTTGCAGAAAGCGACCTCGATTCCATCGAATTCGCACTCGAACTCATCGAACTCGACGAACAGGGTAACGTTAAATACGACGAAAACGGCGACGAAATCGTAGTCGGCGGTATCTATCTCTACCGCGGTACGCTGTACCTTGACGGTAAGGACGTGTTTGACATCGTCGACAACTATTCTTACGTTCCCAACTTCCTCGACTTTGTCCTCGAAGCCGCAAAACTCGGTCAGAGCACCGGTAATCAGGGCGCAGGTTCCGCAGTTGCTGCAACTTCCGCAGACACCAACGGCGAACCCGAAGTCGAAGAGGGCAGAAACGCAATGCTGTCGCTCATTTACTCCAACACGCTCGCACAGGTCGTCATCACCAAGACCATCGTAAGTCTTGTGCTTGCAACTCTCGTTCCCGACCTTGGCGACATTGCGGAAATCTTCGACACTCTGCAAATCAGTCTCGACCTCGACCTCGGCAGAAACAATTACGTGCAGCTGCCCGAAGGTGCGACGGAAGAAGAATATCCTCTCGGACACCGTTATACCTACTACGGAACCGAAAAATTCGTTGACGCGGCAGAATACGGAGTCGAGGGCGATTACATCAAACTTACCGATACCGAAACCGAACAAGGTTTCTATCTGCGTGCGGATAACTACGTGATGTACACCTACAACGCTGAAAGCGGAAATTACGAAATCGCAACTTCCGTCGAAGCGGACAAGACGTACTTTGTCAAGTACCTCAACCAGTACAGACAGATTGAAAATATCCGTTACGTAAGACTGTACGGTTACGTTCAGGACAACAAAGGCACGCTTTACCGCGTCTACGACCCGAACACCAATATCAAAGAGTTCTACATCGGTCTCAACCTCAACGTAGGCGCAATCGACCTCGGACTCAAACTCGGCGGACTCAACCTCGAATTCGGCGACAACCAGCTCATTCCTCAGTACATACTCGACGGTAAGGATAAGAACGCCCCCGAGAAAGACGTTCCTCTCCTGCCTTTCTACGATTCCGTCATAACAGTCGGTATGTCCGTTGAATTCGAACTCGGAATCACCGAAGGTGCGATCAACATCGGCGAAATGCTCAAACCCATACTCGGCGACATCGGCGACGTAAGAATCGAAATGCCCGAGACTTCCAAGGGTTATTCTTCCGCGCATATGCGTCTCGACCTGTCGGTTATGCTCGACATGTTCGACATCGCAAATTCCGAAATTTCGATAAGCCTTGTCAACCTGTCCTCGGAAGCGGGTGCGGAAGTCGAATGGATTGCCGCATACTACATGTGCGATATGCTGTATCTCGACCTCTCTTTCTTCAACTTACCGAAGGTCGCGGTACCGCTCACCGCAATTTCCGAATATCTCGACCAACTGCTCGGTGACATTCTCGACGGTTCCATTTACGACGACGTCGAAATTCCTTCCGCGTCCGAAGCGGTTGCAGCCGAAGACGCTCCCGCAAGCGAAGTTTCCGACCTCACCGTCGAAGAAAAAGTCGCACAGCTTCTCATCAGCAACAGAATGCTGTCCCTCAGCGTCGGCAACGCGGTCATGCGTTATCTGCTGCAAATCATCAAGCTCGGTGACAACACGTTGGAAGACCTCATTTACGACGATCTGCTCGGTTCTCTCGAAGTCAAATTCGATATGCGCGACGGCGTAAGTGTCGACATCGGTGCATACCTTGCATTGCAGGGTGACCGTTACTTCGAAGCTCCCGACCAGAGTGTCGGCGCAATCGAAAGCGGAATAGCCGCGGGCAGCAAATATTACGTCTTCAAACAGGCTGCGGACGGTTCCTTCACCATGGACGGCGAAGAATTCCGCGAGATGGGCACTTCCGACAAACTGAGCGGTGAAAATATTGCGTTTGCAAGATACGACGTCAAAGTCGTTTCCGACGGAGCCGACGGCAAGAAACTCGTTTATGTCAACGGCGAAACTGAAACCGACCTTGCAAGCGGCGATATTATCTACGCATACCGTAAAGGTCCCGATGCGAACACGGTTCCTTACGATATGGAAATGAACCTCAATCTCAGCGTCAACAATATCAACGTTTACTTCGAATCTCAGCACGAATATTCGTTGACCTCGGACGAGATTAAGGAATACAAGAACTTCAACAACGTAGACACGGTCAAACTCAGTGAAACCATTTCGCTCGACCTGCTCTTTGACCATGACAGCGAAATCGACCTCACTCCGTTGCTCGAATACCTGTTCCCCGACATCAGTCAGGAACTCAAAGCGGTCATCAACTCCGAATCCAATGCCGGCGGCGACGTACTGCGTAACATCGACCTTGTCATAGCACTCGAATTCAAACTCGGCGAGTTCATGAACAGAATGCGCGAACTCGGCGCAAACGTTCCCAACCTCGTAATTCCCGACGAATTCGACCTTGTCAGCTTCATTCAGGTTCTCGTCGCAATCATTCAGAGCGACGCACTCGGACTCGAAATGATGCTCGACTATATCAATGCGTCCGTCGAAATCGTGACTTATGACCCCGAAGACAACGCGGCGCACAACATTCTCGGCGTTTACCTCATCAGCGGTAAAGAAGGCGAAGAGAACAACGGTTTGTTTGTCGACCTCAGCTACTTCGGTCAGCCCGGTATTCAAATCAAGCTCTCCGAACTGCAAAATCTCATCGACGACCTTATGGGACAAGTCGAAGGCGGCTCTGCAGCAAGTGAAGCGGTCACTGCCGACGGCGAAAACGGTCTGCCTTCCATCGATACGGGACTCAATCTCGAACTGCCTCTTATCAGTGCGGAAATCGCGGGATATATCTCCGCGTTCCTCTACGGCATGAGAATAACGTCCTCCTATATTCAGGTGCTCGCCAACGCCGACCTCATCAATCAGCTCCTTCTGTTGCTCACGGGTGAAGAAATCGATCTCGGTACACAGAACAACATGTCGTATATCACCATCAATACCGACTTCAACAACTATCGTTTTGTTGCGGCAGATAAGGCGACTCCCGAACAGCTCAACTACACCAATTCCCGTTTCCGCGTCGAAGCAAACGAAAACGGACTGTACTGGCTTGACAGAGCAAGCCGCGAATATCGTTTGCGTTCCGAAATGACCGAAACGCAGAAAACCGAATACGAACAACAGCACGGAAAAGATTATTACGATATCCTGCCTATTGAACTTTATCTCGACGTCAACGGCGAATATGTGTCCGTAGCCACCGCAACCAGAACGGATTGGATAAGAGCGGCACGCAACGACAACGGTACTTACGTATTCTTTGAAAAACAAGTTGCAGAAGAAACCGGCGAAGTTACGTATATCAATCTTACCGAAAATACTGCGGGCGTATATGCAATTTACGTCACCGAAGACAAGAAACCCGTAATCGAAGCCAACATCTGGCTGTGGGAATACAAGATCGGTCTCGGCATTCAGCTTCCCGATACGGCCGGCGAAGAGTATATCTACTCCGAAGTCGGTGAAAACAACGGCGACTATGTCAAGGTAGCCGACGAGCTTACCTATTCGCCCGACGGAACTTACAGCGCGACCGAAGCACGTTATCTCTACTACAGAGGTCATTACTACGAAATCACCAAAGATAACCTCTACAAGTACGAAAACGGCAAGTATTCGCTCGTCAACTCCGAAGCAATGACCGACTTCACCAACGGCGGTGCATATGACAAAGTTTACTTCGTGCTCGCAGACGTCGTTGACGAAGGCTTCAAGATGTACGTCCAAATCAAGAAAGACTTGGTCTATCGCGGTGACGTCGTACGTACCAAGTACGCATATGTCGGCGAAGGTAAAGGCAACTACACGCGCAGCAATGCGGAAAGCCTCATTTCCCGCCCCGACTATTTCGTCAACTACAACAACACCATCGATTACAGCGCACTCGAAGAGGAACTTTATCTCGACACCGCAAACGGTGAATTCGTAAGCGAAGCCGAATATATCGAAAGATACGGCAGCGGCAGCATCGAAGGCGCGGCAAAATACAACAAGGGTGACGTATCCTTTGTCCGCGACGGCGACAAGTTCGTGTCCGTCAACACCTACACCAGCGGCGGCGGCAGCCTCGAAGGCAAAGACGTCTACGGCAGCGAACACATCAAGTACGTCGACACCGACCAGCTCTACGCAATCAGCCTTACTTTGAGAGGCAGCATCTTCCTCGGCAAATACTCGCTTTACATGACCGAAGCCGAATGGAGAGCCAACGAAACCAAGTATGGCGCGTTCGACCAGAGAAAAGACAAGAACGCATACGCGCTTGTCGACGGTCACTATGTCCAGCAGGCGGGCGGTAAATATTACCGTTATACTGCGGATACCGCGGCAATAAAAGACGTTCTCGGCGCAATCTTCGGCGACCTCGAAGCACAAATCAACGTTGCGGACGATTACTCGGCGGAAATTCTGTTCGAAATCAAAGTCAACGTTACCATCGATTACTCCGACGACGACACCATTACTTCGCTGTACGTCAAGAAGATGAACCTTGCCGTCGACGCATGGCGCAGAGAACAGACTGACGGTTCGCTCACGCACATACTCGGTCTGTACTACATGAACGACCTCGACAGCGACGCGGCACTTTATGCAGACCTCACATGGTTGCTCGGCAGCGGCGCGAAATTCAAGGTCGACCTCTCCGCATACTCCATCGAAGATCTGCTTGCCGATAAACTCGACATCGGTTCAATTCTCGGCGGTCTCGGCGGCGGTGCGGCAGAAGCCGTTGCGGCAGGCGATGCCGAAAGCTCTGCGTCTGTCAACGTCGGCAACCCCAACGGTGCATACGCACTCCTCAACTTCTACACCCGTTCTCTGGCATTGAAGGCAAGCGCGGGCTTCCTCAAGCTCATCGTCAACATGATCGCTCCCAACGCAGGTGCGACGATTGAGGAAATGCTTCCCAACATCGTTCTCAATGCTCAGATTGACCTTGCTCCTTACAACCTGACCATCGGAGCCACGCTCTTCGACGAAAGCGGCGACGTCGGTCTCCTCGACCTTGGCATCACTCTCAATCTCTTCAACAACGAAGACAAGACCAAGGGTATGCAGATTGATTTCGGCAGTGAAGAAGAATTCAAGGAACTTGACGAACAGAGACTTGCGTCCGGTTCCAAGGACTACATCTTCTATTACGGAATGTTCACCAAAGTCGAAGACGGCGAAGGTGACTACGTCAAGGACGGCACCGAAAAGGGTTATGTCAAGCAGAAAGGCGGCAACTACGTCAAGAATACGGCAACTGAGTACAAGATGCTCAAACAGAGCAGCCTGAACGGTGACGGTGCATATGCACAGAGCGAACGTTACGCGCTCGTTCCCGACGGTTACAAAGTCCTCAACACCGCGGAAGAAGTCAACGAATACTACAACGGCGGCGGCAGCTCTCTCTACTACTTCCAGTACTACTATGCAACCGGAAGAACCGAGATGAAGCCTTATGTCAGAGGCGAATACAGCGCGAACGCACTTGCTTACAAGTGGGACGAAGGAAAACAAACGGTTGTTCCTTCCGACGGATTTGCGAAACTTTATGTTGAAGACAACTCCGCAAAGAGCACCTATGTCAAAGACGCAAACGGCGTCCATAAGGCGTACACCGTATTCAGCGATTATCAGCAACTGCTCAGCCTCGACCTTGGCGCACTGCTTGCAGGCGAACAACTCGACATTCTCGATATGCTTGCAAACAGCGGTATCGAAACCCTCGAACTCTCGTTCAGCCTCAATATCGACCTCAGCTTCGGCGATATCATCAACTGGACAGAGCAGATGAGCAGACTTATGACGCTCAAAGACGGTTCCAACGATTATCTCAAGTTCATACTTGCTTCTCTTGCGAGAAACCAGGCTGAATTCATGAGCTATATCGGCGGCACCCTCAACGTTGCGTTGCAAGTCAACGCAGGTGCGTTGCTCAAGGCGCTTCCCGAACTCACGAGCGGCGGCGGTATCACAATCGACGGCATTCTGCCTTTGCTTGCCGGTACCAAGGCGTACATCGAGTTCTTCTATCGCACCAACTATCACGGCGACGACGAAATAACCATTGCGGATGAACCTCTCCGTATCTGGCTCGAACTCGACGAAGATGTCAACGCAAACGTCTACATCCAGGGCAACCTCCTCGGTCAGTTCATTCAGACCGGCGACAGCGTAATGGGCGACTTCCTCGGTCAGAAACTCAAACTCGAAGGTCTGCCTCTTGCGTCTCTGCTTGCATCTCTCGGAAGCAAAGAGAGCACTCAGGACCTCACCGCAGACGCGGAAACCGCTGACGAACCCATTGTCGGAGCCGACAACGATATAACCATCGATATCGGCGACGCCAATACCGGTATTCTTCCCGAAGCGGTCTGGGGCGTGCTCGACCTCATTCTCGGTCAGTTGCTGTTCGCCAACGATATGCTGAGCGTAGGCCTTACCGAAGATTTGCTTGCAAACATCATCGACAACTTCCTGCCCGACTTCGATAAGGACAGCTTGAGTTTCCTTCCCAATATCAAGGTTACCAGTGCTTCCGATACGAGCGGTATCAACATTCTCTTCGGCGGCGCGCCTTCCATTCAGATACAGCTCGGCGTTATGAGCGGTATGGACAGCGTCATCGACGTGGAAGACATTGAGACAAATCCCGACAGATACCTTGCGACCGACCTGTACGGAATCGGCGATGTGTCCGCATATCTCAAAGGTAAAAACCTCAAAGTCAGCGGCGATGCGGAAACCGGTTATAAACTCAATTCCGAAAACGGCGACAAAGTCATAGTTTCGACTTCCGAATACGCTCTTGCAGCGTATGCGTCCAGCGAAACCATTTGGCTCGGTGACCGTTATAACCTCACTATCGAGAACGGCAAACCCGTATTTGTCAAAGAAGAAAATGCATATGCAGACAAAGATAATATCTGGGCTGTCGATGTAAACGGCCTGTACGGTGATATTCCTCAGGAACTCAAGGATTATCAGGGTATAAGCGAAGCGGAATTCGTGACGTACGCTGCGGGCGACAAGATGCTCGTTGCGGCAATCGAACTGCTCATGCGCAGAACTGATGAAACTTACACTTACGGTGCCAACGATGAAAAACGTTACACGTTGCATCCCGAATACATCAAGGGCGAGTACATCAAACTCGGCGACCTCAACGTTGCAATCGAAATCGGCGACCTCGGTATCCGTATCAACGAAGAGTTCACGGGCAACATGCAGGCAACGGCGGGTCTCAATCCCGAAGACTTCAAGTCCGTAACGGACGCAAAACTGCGTCTCAGCACGAACATTGACGTTTCGTTCTTCGGCGAAGCGGGCGAAGCCGTCGACCTCAGCGAACTGCTTGACTTGATACTCAAGAAGATTCCGTCGGGTTCGCCGCTTGCAAACAACGAACTCGTTATCAATATTGTCGGTGCGCTCGGTGACAAGGATAATCCTTATCTCAACGCAAAACTTGATGCGTATATCGATCTTGCGACCTTCTCGCTCGAAGTTGCGTTGGTTGTCAACCGTTATCAGACCGAAGGCGAAAAAGCGGGTGAACTCGGCAACACGTTGCTTGCGGTCTACCTTAAAGACGACAGCGTTTACATCGACCTCTCCGGTATACTCGGCGACGGTGTTATGGTGTCCATAACCAACCTCGGACTCAATCAGTTGCTTGCCGACAAACTCGGCGGACTGCTTGCGTCGGCAGGTATCGGCGGTTCTTCCGCGGCAGAAGCCGTCACTGCAACCATTGAAGACGCGCTCGGAATGACTTTGCATGATTATGCATATCTCGGCGTGCTCATCAATCCCGGATACTTCTCGCTGCAACTTACCGCAATGGTCATCAACGCAATCGTTGCGAAGATCGGTGAAGAGAACCCCGACCTTAACCTCGACTTTGTATTGCCCGATTTCGGTGACATTATGATTTCCGCGCACGGCGACAAGGCAGACGGTGCAAAACTCAGTATCAACGCCAAGTTCGCGGAAGGCTTTATGGGTGCTATCGACATCAACACTCTGACGCTCGGCACCGAACCCGTATTTGGAACCGAAGCAGGCAGAATCAATCTCGATACGTCCAAGTTCAGCGAGGTTTACAATGCGACAACCGGCAATATTGCCGAAAACTTCTATCTCAGTGCAAATGCTTTCGTCGAAGTCAGCATGACTTCCGAAGGTCTCAAACCCGGCGACACGGATTATGACAATTCGCTCGCGGGCTGGGGTATCAGAACAATCACCAACCTGCTCCTCGGTGCGCTTGACGAAACAATGCTCGGACTGTTCAGTCAGGGATTACAGTCTTACTACACCAAACTTTCCACTGCGGACGCACAGGCGTGGAAGGACAAGGGTGGAATACTGTATACGACGGAAACTCCCGATGACCTCGGAAGCTACACCGAATACAAGGGCGAAATCTCCGACGCGGTCGCACTTTACAAGTTCGACCCGAAGGTGAACGTAACGTTTGCCGAAAACGACGTCAATCTGATCATCGATATTGCGGCGGACATTGACCTCGGCTCCATCGTGGCATTCGGTATCGGCGGTATACTGTTCAGTGACCTCAAACTCGAAATCCGTCTCGGCGAACCCTTCAACAGCCAGTTCCTGACTGTTTACTATCTCGGTTCTTCCAGACTGGAAAAAGAAGGCAACATCTACACACTCGGTACCAACGGCACCGTGTTCTCCGATGCAATTTACATCGATGCAAGCGGCCTCGGTCTTGGCAAGATTAAGTTCCAAGGTATAACCGGATTGCTCGGTGCAAACATCGGCAAAGCATTCGACGAAAATGCCGTGAGTGCGGATGCGGGTACGTCTGCGGATGACGCCGAATCTTCAGCGGGTGAATCTCAGGCGGACAATGACAGTGTTTCCGTGGCGATTAACATCGCGGAAGGCTCCATCGGTCTCGAACTTGATGCAGCACTCATCAACACCATATTCGGTTTGTTGCCCGAACTGCCTATCGAACTGCCCAGCATTCAGAAACTTGCGTTCAACCTTGCTTTCAGCGATAACGGTATTTCCTCTATTTCGCTTGAAGGCATTCTCGACGAAGCTTCGACAGGTCTGCAACTTGCAATAAGCGATATAGGCATATCTCTCGACAAGCAAGTCGATGTTGAAAGCATTGTCGGTGAAGTTTCAATCGGTTACAGTGGCATTACTTACTCCAAGACTGCAGGGCTGATGACGTTGATTCAGAATGTCATCGACGGTATTGCACCTTCGCTCGGCATCACCATTGAGAAAAACGCGACATTCATAAGCCTTACCGCTGAAACTTCCGGTGCTCGACTCAGAGCAGCGAAATACGGTAACACCGGTGCAAGCTCGGTAACGCTTATAGGTAACAGAAGAGCGGACGCAATAAGCGGAACGAATCCCGCGCCTTTCCGTCTTGTCCTTGATCTTGCGGTTAAACATCCCGACAGAGGTCCCGGCGGAGCGAACACTCCGTTTACGGCGAATATTCACTTCGGTAACAACAATTTGCTGATACAAAATTTGAGTGTCGGCAACGGAACTGTAGACAGTCTTCTCAAAACTATTTTGGGCGACACTATCGATGCGGCATCGCTTGCCGGCACGGGCAGCAATCTGTTCAATTTTGCATACACCGATGCGGACAGCAACGAATGGTCTTATCCCGGCACGTCCACACGTCCCGATTATCCCGGTGCGGTGACTGCAAGCGACGATTCCGAAGGCACGGCAAAAACTTCTGCGTTGTCGCTCGGCAGCAGTTATGAGCCCAAGCTCGACGGACTTATCCAGAGTATCGACCTCAATCTGTTCAACAGCAACGGATATCAACCTTACCTCAGCGGAACAAAGGCACAGAACCAGTTGACCGACTCCAGCAAATATCTGTCTGTCAAGATAGAATTCGGTAAAGATGCGTTCAACGAACTCCTGATAATGGTTTACACAATCGTGTTGGGACTCATTCAGGAATTCACCGACAGCAGAAATGCGGACTCGTTCTTCTTCCCCGATCCTGCGAAGATGACGGATTACAACTACGGATATTGGTATTACTCTTCGTCTCTCGTTTGGGAAGATCCGCTCAGAGATTATGCTGTATTGCCTTATTCCAACAACATCAAGGGATTGATTGAAGAGGTAGGCAAGAAGGCTACGACTCAGGAAAAAGTCGAACTTATCAAGCCTTATGTACAGGGACTTCCCGTAGCATTGTTGCAGTGGGTCTTGTATGGTGGTTTGCTTCCCGTCAGCGAAAGCTTGGTTGGCGCGGCAATGACGATTGCAGGTGATAGCGTAGGTAACATCGGTATACTTATCGGTTCGCTCCTGCCTATACCTTTCGCAAGCTATGACGCGAACGTTCCCAATCCGTCTGCAAACATCTACATAGACTTTGCACCCGATGCATCCGACTATGGCGTAAGCGGAAACGTTTCGCCCGGTATTCAGGCAATAGAACTGATGATCAACGTTGCCAAGACCGAACAGGGCGGCAAATACGTTACTAACAACATCAACAACGCAAACGGCGCAAACAACCTCAACAGCTATGCGGAAACCATGGTGCTCACCATCAATCCTCGTTCCTTGCTCGGTCAGGATACTTCCGGCAGCGGAATACTCGGATTCACGGAAGGTGACACTGCGGAAATCATAAATAACAACAATAAGATAGGTGACAACACCAGAATAGACATTACCGACCCTGCTACACGTGAAGGACAGATTACGTTCAACACGGGTGCGACACAGTCCATAACCCTCAACGGTAAAGGATTGTCCGAAGTGTTGCCTCTCACCGCAAACGTTACCTTTGCAAACGGTATGAACAGCGTTGGCGGCAGCGGCTACGATTACACGGGCGGTACGACAATCGTTTGGGACGCTTCTTCCGTTGACCTTACGGCGGCGGCTGTCGAGGACGAAGACGGCAAGAGACTTGCGGGTTATGTCTACGGATATGCGCTCAACGTTGTAGTTGCGGCAATACCCGTGTACATCACCAACGACTTCGGCCTCAGCAACATCTACGGATATACGACTTCTGACGGCAAGACTTACACTCAGTCCAAGATCGAAGTCGACATGAGCAGCGAAAGCAAAGTCGAGTTGCCCGACCTTGTCAGAATCAGATTCCTGACCGGCGGAACCCGTACTTTCGGCACACAGCTTACCGATGAACAAGGTAACAAGTTGCTCGCAGTCCTCAAACTTTCGGACGGCAAGTATGAAACCATCACCGAAAAAGACGCGGAAGGCAATCTGCTGACCAATGTCCACGGCGGAACATACGTACTGTATCCCGCGTTTGTGGCAGGACTTACGGGTGAAACCTTCACCGATACCGCAACGGGCATGACTTATCAGGTGCTCGACGTCAACAAGTTGCCCAGCGGCAGAAACTTCCCTGTCGGTGTGATTACCTGGGATACCGAAACGTTCAAGTACGGTTGGGACGGTGCATACGACGTTGACGGCAACAGCGGCAACGACACTCTGAATGTCGGCTTCACATATCAATGGGGTTACTCCGCAGAGACTTACGGAAGCTATCCCGTGACGGTGAAACGCAACGCAATCAGCAGCGTAAGCCGAATGAACGGAGTTGGTGCAAACGATGAAACGTTGACTTTGAAAGTTACAAAAGAAAACGATAAAAATTACATCGTATTCAAGGGCAACACCGTAGGAAGCCTGCTCAACGGCAAGACCTTCGTCGAATATCTGCAGACATTCAACAAGATGAGCGGCAGATACACGAGCAACAAGTCCTTCACCAACATTGACGTCGTCTGGGACGATGCCGCAATCAAAGCGGTCACCGATGCTATTGCCGCAATTACCACGGCAGACGGTACGGTAGAATACTGGCGCGGTATCGACGTCACCGTGACGTTGTATGTCGGTGAATACTGGGCATTCCGTGGCGGTGTGGACAAGACCTCCGGCAATGCGTCTTACGGTATGGTTGACGCTGTCGGATTTGTAAATCCCGAACAGACCACAGGCAAAGTTCAGGTCAGACAGCCCTATCAGGTCAACATCAAGATTGAGGAGTCCGAGCCGCCTACAACGATTATGCCTGCGCCTCCTGTGACGGAAGAGCCTGTCGCTCTCAACTTCGCGGACGGCAGCAGAGCGTATGCCGGCGAAGCGGGATACCTCGAATACACAATAGGAACATCCGCTCAACTCTACGGACTTATGCCCACTTCGGGCACCGTCGTCAATCCTGTGACGGGTGAAGAAAAGACGGCGTCCTTCGATTGGAACGGATTCAGATACGATGCGGAAGCGGTGGCAGACGTTGCGCTTGTCACCGTGAACGCAAACGGTACGCAGAGCGAAGTTCCCGTCGTCGTAACTCTTGCTGACAATCAGGACGTTTCGGACGGCGTGAACAATCTGCTCGGTGAAAACAGCACTTCGGAAGTTGTCAAGATTGTCGACGCGAAATATCGCGCGATGGTCATCGACCCGTTCCTCTACAAGAGCTTTGCAGCATATACCTCGGCGCTTCCCGCAGAACTGGAAGTGAAGATGTCCGACGGCAGCGAAAAGACTCTCAAAGTCAACTGGGGCAGCGTCGAATGGGGCAACGACAGTGCGTTGCCTGCGGAAGGCTACCGCAACGACAAACACGCAATTACGTTCTCGGACGAAAGCGGAACACAGTATGCGTTCACCTTGCCTCTGCTTGTTATGGAACGCATCATCGTTTCTTCCGACCTTGCACCCGAAGGATACGTGTTGCTCAGCGAGACCAGACGTTTCTCGTCCATAATCCGCACTTACACCAACGCGAAAGAGCAGGACGGTCAGTTGCTTGAAATCTCTTACAGCAGAGAAACCGGCATGCCTACCGCGATTGCGTACTACAACGCGTTTGCATTCAACGCGGAAAACGATATTCCGAAGTCCGTTAAACTCGTCTTTGCGGGAAGCGGTGAAGAAGTTGTCTACACGCTCAGATTCAAAGCAGGCGTCGAAGGCAATGACAAAGCGTTTGCATTGCCCGCCGACTTCACGTCCACGACTTCGTCCGCATCTCCTGCGGTAATGGAAATCGTTTCGGGCGACGTTGTAATCGGCGAAATCAGCCTTGACGTTTCCTTCAAGTCCGTACGCATCAACCGTTACAACTCGACGATCGCGGCAGACGACCTTGTGACTCTGCGCTATTCGTTTGACGTGTACGGCGCAAATACTCCCTTCGCGTACGGCGAATACAACAACGACTTCGTGTACTACATCGACGGCAAGTTCGTTGCAAAAGACGTATATGAAGCCGAATATAAGAGCAATCCCGCATACAAGGCGCTCGGCAAGACCGCGGAAGACGTGTTCACTCCGTACTACTATCTGTACGACAACACTTCCAAGACCTATTCCCTTGCAAAAGCCGAAGACACAAATTGCATGGTGTTTGTCTATACGGCAAGCGATACGATTGCAATCGATTCGTGGAACCATGCTTCGTTGTCCTACACCTACACGGGCGGCGTCAGAAACACTTCTGCGAACGTCAAACTCGACAACGGCACCGAAACCGGAGCAGTTGCGGCAGTCAACGTTCCTCTCAACATCAAGAATGCAGCTCTTACGGGCGAAGCTGTCAAGTTCGGTAAAACCGATTTCGATACCAGTGCAGAAAATAAGTTCGTCAAAGTCGACGACGAACAGAACAGAATTATCTTCTGCGACAAAGACGGCAACGACTTCGGCGGCGTCAATTACTTCGACATTGAAAAGCAGACATTCAACTTTGACCCGTTCAGCGGTATAGTACTCAACGCGAAGCACTTCCCGACCACGGGTACTGCGGTAACCGTAAGCGGTGAATACGCTGGACTTGCTGTCACAGTCGATTATGCCAACATCGGTATGACTTATCAAGGCGGCTGGTACAGAGTTACCATTACCGTTTCTGCAATCGACATCAAGAGAGGCGTGAACGCGGACGGAACCGATAATCTGCTCAACATCAAGAAACAGACCGCAAGAAAGGATATGGCATTCGTCGTGTCCCATAATGCAACTCTTGCAGCAACCGGTAACGAAACGCTTGTCGGAATGGAAGGTATGAGTGCGGCAACCGCAATCGACCCGTACGAATTCTCCATGAGTGACTTCCGCGACAGTCTTCCCACCAGCATCAACGTGGTTTTCAACAACGATACCGAACCTACCGAACAGGAATATACTGTCGGTGCTTCCGACGGATACGTACTCAACTGGAAGACCAGTTCGATGAAGGTCAACTACATGGGCGGTAAGACTTATCTCACCGCACAGCTCACCGGTCCCGACGGCAGCACTCAGGAATTGCTTATCCCGATGTTTGTCCAACGCGTAATCGTTACCGACATCACGGGCACCAAGGGAAGCAACATCGGTCAGAAGTTCACGTTCGGTGCGGACGGCGTTTCCAACGAAGAGTTCACAATCGATCCGTATAACGTTGCAACTCACGACCTGCCTAAGGGATATAACGTTAACTTCAAAGTTTATATGCCCAAAGAAGACGGTAGTTTCGGAGAACCTGAACAAGAGCCGAAGAATGTGACCTACAACTACATCGCGGTTGCAATGCCTTCCACGCTTGACCTTACTGTTGACCTTGCGAAGAAAGGCGGCGAAGGACGCGCTACAATGCAGATTGACGGCGGACAGCGTCTCAGCGTCAAACTCAAAGTCAAAGCAGTTGACATCTCGGCACAATCCGCACCCAGCCTCAGCGCAACGGGCAACGTACTTCCCACCAAAGTGTCGGTAGGTGGCGTTACCGTAAGTGTTGTTTGGTACGGCACGGCGGAAGTAAAGTACAACGCAGGACAGAGTACAGCAAAATACAATGTAACGTTTGCATCCCCTGACAGCAACTTCACCATTCCCGCCATTGCCAACAGAAATGTCGAGTATAAGCTGACGGCTTACATCGGAGCAATAGTCGATTCGGCGGGCGGAGTGCTCGACACCGTGGGCGGAGTACCCGTAAGCCAGCTTACAGGCAACACTATTACCGTGACTGTGTAATGTGAATCACGACTGTCAAGTCAAACAAAACGGAGGGCATTCGCCCTCCGTTTCTTTTTCGTTGCGGATGTCAGATTGTTTGGTGCGCGTGTCTGACTACTTTTCAGAAAGGTGATTATTTTGAAAAACGCTATATGTGTACGGCTTGTGAAAACGTTATCATACCTCTTGCAAGTTGCGATTAAGTTGCTTCGCTTGCTTGATTTATCCGCCGAACGTATTTATAATAATCTTATCAAACCGTTTGGGAGGACGTATGGACTTTTCCACCACCGCCATTAATGTGCTGTTGCTTGTGGCAATGGCTATACCCGGCTTTATTCTCATGAAGGCAAAGGTGGTCAAACCGTCGTCTATTGCGTATTTTTCCGCAGTACTGCTTTACGTTTGTCAGCCGTTTTTGTCGCTTCGTTCGTTCCTGCAAGTCAAATTCACACCCGAACTTGCCGTAAATCTGGCAATCGTTTTCGGTGTTTCTATGCTCGTGCAGGGGGCGTTGTTCTGCGTGTTGTGGCTTATTCTGTGCAAAAAATTCGATAAGCCCGAGGATACTGCGATGTTAATCGACAACGGTTACATCGGCGGACACACTTTGACATACGAACCCGACCTCAACGCTCTCATAACTTCCACGGTGCGCGGCAGGGCATACCGTGTTATGGTGCTTGCCGCAACTTTCGGCAACGTCGGATTTTTCGGTGTACCCGTGTTGCAGATGCTGTTCCCGTTGAATCCCGAAGCCATTGCGTATTCGGCGGTTTACATCGTGTCGATGAACCTTATGTGCTGGACGATAGGTTCTTACGTACTTACGGGCGACAAAAAGTATATCAAACTCAAAAAAGCAATTCTCAATCCGCAGACAATCACGCTTTGTGTGGCGTTGCCGTTGTTTTTTGCGGGGGTTACACTCGAAAGCCTGCCAGCACCTTTGACGAAGATAATAGGCTACCTTGCGGATATGACGACGCCTATGTGCATGATTATTCTCGGCATGCGTTTTGCCGTCGCGCCTGTAAAAGACCTGTTTACGGACTGGAAAGCTTACATTTCGTCTTTGATAAAAATATTGATATTCCCGCTCCTTGTGTACGTCATTCTTTTGCCTTTTGATATGGACCAGATGATGCGCACGGCGCTTGTCATACTTTCGGGTATGCCTTCGGCGTCAATCAACCTCAATCTTGCCGAACTTTACGGAGCGGACCAGAAGACAGCGGCAAACAATATCCTGTTGTCGACATTGCTTTGCATAATTACAATTCCCGTACTTATGTTGTTGTTCCAGTGAAAATATTGAAATTTCGTCATAAAGTGTTATAATGGATTAAAACGGAGGTTACTATGGGATTCATCAAGAAGAACCTGTTGAAAGTTATCGAATGGACGGAGACCGATTCCTCTACCATGGTCTACAAATTTCCCGTCCCCGACAGATACGAAATTATGAAAGGCTCTCAGCTTGTCGTCAGAGAATCGCAGGCAGCGATTTTCGTGACGGAGGGTCAGATTGCCGACGTATTCACCGCGGGTACATGGACGCTTTCCCCCGAAAACGTACCCATTCTCTCCAAACTGGGAGCATGGAAATACGGTTGGGATATGCCTAAGAAGTCCGATATCTATTATGTAAGTCTGAAACAGTTCATCGGCATGAAATGGGGTACTGCAAATCCCATTATGATGCGCGACAAGGATTTCGGCATGATAAGAATAATGGGACACGGCGATTACAGCTTCCACGTTTGTGACCCTGCGCTTTTCATGCGCGAATGTTTCGGAACCATACATTCTTTCAAAACGGACGACATAACCGATTATCTGAGAAGTCTTATTATCGCCGAACTTACCGACTTGCTCGGTGAATGCCAGATTCCCGCGCTCGACCTTGCGGCGAATTATCTCGAACTCGGCGACACGGCGCGTGACCATGCTTGCGCGCGTTTCGGCAAGCTCGGACTTGCGGTCGACCAGATTGTCATTCGCAACTTCAAACTGCCCGAAGCCGTCGAGAAAGCCATGGACAAACGCACGACTCTCGGCGTTTTCGGCGACAAGATGACGGAATATGCACAGTACGAGTCCGTGCAGGCAATGCGCGATTCCGCACGCAACCCCGGTGCAGGCGGAATGTTTGCGGCGGCGGGAATAGGTCTCGGCATGGGCGCAAGAATGGCGGGTCAGTTTGCCGAAGGCATTGACGGCATCGGAAAATCCGCGCCCAAAGCCAAATGCGCAAAATGCGGTGCGGAAATGAACGCCGACGCGAAGTTCTGCCCCGAATGCGGGGAAAAAGTCGTTGCGGCGGGTAGTGTAACTTGCCCCAAGTGCGGTGCCGCCGTTTCCGCAAAAGCCAAGTTTTGTCCCGAGTGCGGCGAGTCCATGAAAGCGAAATGCCCTAAATGCGGAACCGAACTCAAGGCAGGCATCAAGTTCTGCCCCGAGTGCGGCGCAAAAGTCAAATAACAGCGTATGGCGGAATCTGAAAATCTGTCTGTTGTAAAATGTCCGAACTGCGGCGCCGATATGACGTTTGAGCCGTCGCTCGGCGCTTTGCATTGCGAATATTGCGACAGCACCAAAGTTGTTGACAAACGCATAATTTTCGACCGCGACTTTCTGTTGGAGCGAGCGGACGGCGAAGTCGAAGCAGGTGCTGTAAGTTACGAATGCCCGAACTGCGGCGCGACCGTCGACCTTGAAAATTTCGCGACGACAACGGAGTGTCCATTCTGCGGCGCAACCAACATCGTAAAAAAGGAGCGTCTGAAAGGGTTGAAACCCGACGCAATCCTTCCTTTCTGTTTGCCGCGCGGCAAAGCCTTGGAAAACGGCAAGAAATGGCTTAAAAAGCGTATTTTTGCGCCTACCAAACTCAAAAAGAACTTCAAGGCGGAACATTTCAAGGGGATATACATACCGTCTTTCGTGTTCAAGTCCAATACGACGTCCGGCTATGAAGGGCGACTCGGTGAAGATTATTATGTCACCGTGCGTGACGCGAAAGGCAATTCTCATACGGAAGTCCGTACCAGATGGTTTTCGGTCAGAGGAAACTATGGTAAGGCTTTTTCCAACATTGTGGTCGAGGCAAGTTCCAGGTTGGAGCAAAAAGATATGGACAAACTCCTGCCATTCGATTTGCAGTCGGCGGAACAGTACAAGCGTGAATATATTGCAGGATTTTCGGCAGAGCAGTACAGCGATTCTTTGGACAACTCTTTTGCCACGGCAAAATCCATAATGGACGAAGACCTCAGGCGTTCTATTCTCGCGCAATACAAGCACGACAGAGTGGATTATCTGAACGTTTACACGTCCTACAACGACACGAAGTTCAACTACATAATGTTGCCCGTGTGGGTGTGCGGGTATAAGTTCCGCGAAAAGTTGTATACTTTCCTCGTCAACGGCAGAACGGGCGCGTCAACGGGCAAAACTCCCGTATCCATTCCGAAAGTCGTGTTCACCGTGCTTCTGGGGCTCGGAATCATCAGCGTGCTTGTCTGTTATTTCCTCGGATTGTTCTGACGCGGAAAAATGTAATTTTGCCTCTTTTCAAAACTTTGGCAGAGGTATATAATAGAAAAAAAAACTTCGGAGGTATTATATGATAACCAAAGATATGCTCATCATCGACGCACTCCAACAAGGAGACCCCGATAAACTCGCAAACGTTCTTCAGGAAAGCGGAATGCATTGTCTGCATTGCATGCTTGCGCACGGCGAAACCATCGAGGAAGCAGCGGCGGTTCACGGCATCGACGCAGACGAACTGGTAAAGAAACTCAACGCCGCATTGTGAGGTAAAAATGCACAGCAAGGATATCGAAGCAATTTCAAAACGTTTGCAGGAACTGCGCACGTTCTCGGACTATTCCACCGCAAAGACCGCGGAACTTCTCGGAATTGACGAGGACGAGTACATCGCGTACGAAAACGGCGAGAACGAGATCCCGATCAATCTCATTTACAAATTCGCCGCCATAATGGACACGGAGCCCACGTACGTTCTGCAAGGATTTCTGCCTTCCAAGGACAAGGTAAACGTCGTCTATGACGGGAAAGGCCCCTCTATCAACCGTTATGAGGGATATTCTTTCACGTCGCTCGGAGGGGATTTCAAAAACAAAACGATGAGTCCTATGCTGGTGAACATCGCGCCTACCGACGCACCCGAACTCGTCGTTCACGGCGGGCAGGAGTTCAACTTCGTTCTCGAAGGTGAACTGCGCGTAATCGTCGACAACAAGGAATATTTCCTGCGCGCGGGCGACAGCATTTATTTCGACCCGTCCTATCCGCATGCACAGCTTGCAATGGGCGGCAAGCCCGCAAAATTTCTCACCGTCATCAACGAGTGAAGAAGAGTCGACAAAGAAACGAACAACGCCGCAAAGCGGCGTTTTTCTTTTTGCTCATTGCGGCGGAGACTTTGATTTGCCGAAGGCTCAATATGCCAAAGATACATTAATATTTGATGCTTTGCTATTTTTTTGAATTACATTTGATTTTCTTTTTTGTGCCTCTTTATAATCGCATCTTGACTACATAATTCTGCACAGCGCACAAGCCACGACCATGCCGCAGAACGACGAGAACAAAGCGACGGGAATTGCATAACGAAGGCTTTTAACCTTACATTTTGAGAAATAAACTGCCGATATGTAAAAAATTGTCTCTGACGCGCCCGCTATCGTGGCGGCGCATCTTGCGGGGTAACTGTCCACGCCGTACTCGGTTATTATCTTTTCAAGCATTGCGATTGCGCCGTTTCCGGACATAGGAACGAGAAGAACGAGTTCGGAAATTTCGGGCGGTATGCCGAGATATCGCATGGGGACTGCAAGCACTTCGGAAACCTTTGCCGCAAGCCCGCTTGCGCGGAAAAGTTCTATGCAGACGAAAATTGCCGCGATATAAGGAAATATCGTAAGACTCAGGCTTACACTTTCTTTTGCACCGTCCAGAAAACAGTCGTAAACTTTCACCCGTTTGACGAGCGAAAACACTATCATGAAAATCAGTATGGCGGGCAGAATGTAAAGTGTCATGTTCGGACGGCTTTCGAGGTTTTGACGGCTTTTTTGTTTTCGGCGGCTCTTGCTCTTTTTGCGGCGCGGTGCGGTTTTCGAAAAGTTTTTCCGCAGGCGGGATTAACGGGGACGGCGGGCTGTATTGTCGTGACGGGAGTGGCGGTTGCGACTGTTGCGGCGCAAGAGGATGCGGAAGACAGAACGCGTTTGTCTTCCGAGGAGGATTTATGCGAGAAGAGTTTGCAGAGGATTACGCCTATCAGCGTTGCCACGGTTGTCGCAATGAGCGTCGGAAGAAATACCGACGCGGCGTTTGAACTGTTTGCCGCCGCGCGCAAAGCTATGACCGTTGCGGGAAAAATCTGTATCGAAGTTGCGTTTATGACGAGCAGCAGCAACATATTGTCGCTTGCTTTGCTTTCTTCTTTGCACATGCTTGCCATTGCGTTTATGCCCGCGGGAGTGGTTGCGCCGCCCATTCCAAGCATGTTTGACGCAAGATTTACGGATATGTAGTTGTAGCTTTCTTCGCTTTCGCCTTTGAACAGCCGTTTTATCACGGGACGAAGTCCGCGCGACAGTTTTTTGTCAAGTCCAGTGGCTTCCATCATTTTCAGTACGGAAAGCCACACCGCGTATATTGCGGTGAGTTTGAGAGTCAGCAGTATGGCGTTGCGCACGCCTTCTATCATCGTCGGTAGAGCGGCGGACGGCGACGTGAACGTCATAAGCACCAACGATATGAGCGTCAGCGCGGTGAACACGATATTCATACCATATTTTATTTGACGTTCCCCGCGACTATGCGCCCGAACGTGCGCCGACCCGAAATCCGTTTACAAATACGCGTAAAGGTTGTATAATACTTAAAGTTATCCGTATTGCGCAAGCGCGCGCGTTCCGTGGACGTATCGGCACGGAACGTCGGGAGGTATTATGGCAGAGAAGTATTACATCACAACAGCAATCGCTTATACGTCGGGCAAACCGCACATCGGCAACACTTACGAAATCGTGTTGACGGATTTCCTTGCGCGTTTTCGCAGAGCGCAGGGTTATGACGTAGTGTTCCAGACGGGCACGGACGAGCACGGCGAAAAAATCGAGCTCAAAGCCGAAGCGGCAAAAGTTACTCCCAAGAAATTCGTCGACGGAGTCGCCGCAGACATCAGACGTATCTGGGATTTGATGAACACTTCCTACGACAAATTCATTCGCACCACGGACGGTTATCACGAAGAGCAGGTTCAGAAGATTTTCGAAAAACTGCTTGCTCAGGGCGACATTTACAAAGGTTCTTATGAAGGTTGGTATTGCACGCCTTGCGAATCCTTCTGGACGGAAAGCCAGCTTGTCGACGGCAAATGCCCCGACTGCGGCAGAGAAGTCAAGATGGCAAGCGAGGAAGCGTATTTCTTCCGTATGAGCAAATACGCCGACCGCCTTATGAAATATTACGACGAACACCCCGATTTTATAGTTCCGCTGTCGCGCAAAAACGAAATGGTCAACAACTTCCTCAAACCCGGTTTGCAGGACCTTTGCGTTTCGCGTACTTCGTTCAGCTGGGGTATTCCCGTCAAGTCCGACCCCAAACACGTGGTTTACGTCTGGCTTGACGCGCTTACCAACTACATCACGGGACTCGGATACGACTGCGACGGAAAGAGCAGCGACCGCTACAAAAAGTATTGGCCGGCAAACGTTCACGTCATCGGAAAAGATATCGTGCGTTTCCACACAATCTACTGGCCGATTTTCCTTATGGCGCTCGGCGAACCGTTGCCCAAACAGGTTTTCGGTCATCCGTGGCTGTTGCAGGACGGCGGCAAGATGTCCAAATCCAAAGGCAACGTGATTTACGCCGACGACCTTGTCGACTTCTTCGGAGTGGACGCGGTTAGATACTTCCTGTTGTCTTCTATGCCTTACGACAACGACGGTGTCATAAGCTGGGAACTCGTCGCCGAAACAATCAACAGCGAGCTTGCAAACGTATACGGCAATCTTGTCAACCGTACCATCGCAATGAGCAACAAGTATTTCGGCGGAGTAGTGGAGAATAAAGGAGTTGCTGAACCCGTTGACGAAGAACTCAAAGCCGTGGTCAAAGGCGCATACGCAAAAGTCTGCAAGAAAGTCGACGAATACAGAGTTGCAGACGCGCTTGCGGAAGTCATGGCTATATTCCGCAGAGCGAACAAATATATCGACGAAACCGCACCTTGGGTGCTTGCACGCGACGAAGCGTCGCGCGACAGACTTGCAACGGTGCTTTATAACTTGTCCGAAAGCATTATAATCGGTTCCAGCATGCTGGACTGCTTCATGCCTACGCTGGCGGGCAAAGTCATTGCTCAACTCGGCGCGGAGAAACGTCCTTTCGACAAGCTCGGCGAATTCGGATTGCTTGAAAACGGCACCAAAGTGACCGACAAACCCGAAATACTTTTCGCACGTCTCGACGTCAAGGAAATTACCGAGAAGGTGAACAAAATGTACGAAGACAGAAAACAGAAAGAACAGTCGGCGGCTCCCGCACCCGCTCAGGATAAACCCGAAGGCGTTGCAACGCTCATCGATATTGCGCAGTTCAAACAGGTGTCTTTGAGAGTGGGACACATTCTCACCGCAGAGAAAGTCGAAAAGGCGGACAAACTGCTCAAATTCAGCGTACAGGTCGGCGACGAAGTCCGTACGATTGTGAGTGGTATCGCAAAATACTACACGCCCGAAGAAATGGTAGGAAAACAGGTTGTCGTGGTCGCCAACCTCAAACCCGCAAAACTCCGCGGCATTGAAAGTCAGGGTATGTTGCTCTGTGCTGTTACCACCGACGGTAACGTGGTGCTTGTGTCGCCCGAAAAATCCGTTCCCAGCGGCAGCGAGGTCTGCTGATGCTCATAGACACTCATTGTCACCTGACAGACGAACGGCTGGCGGGCGAAGCCGAGGAAATCATCGCTTCGTTTGACCGTGACGGGCTGGAATGCGCGGTTACGGTAGGGTATGACTATCAGTCGTCATTCGGCGGAAAACAGATTGCCGACACTCACGAGAAAGTCTACTGCACGCTCGGCATTCACCCTCACGACGCAAAGACTGCGAAGCAGGCGATATACGACGAGTTTATGACGGCGGCAACCGACCCCAAAGTCGTGGCTATCGGTGAAATAGGCTTGGATTATTACTATGACCTGAGCCCGCGCGAAGTACAGCAGAAAGCGTTCGCGGAACAACTCGAACTTGCTTACGCTTGCGGACTGCCGGTGAGTTTGCACGTTCGTGACGCGTACGAAGACTGCCGCAGAATTCTGTTCGACAACAAGCATTACCTTACGCACGGAGTGTTGTTGCATTGCTATTCGGGCTCTGCCGAAATGGCAAAAGTGTTCGGCAAACTTGACGCATATTTCGCTTTCGGCGGTGCGATAACTTTCAAGAATGCGAAACACAACATCGAGTCGTTAGCCGTTGTACCGCGCGACAGACTGCTTGTCGAAACGGATTGTCCGTATATGACGCCCGTGCCTTTTCGTGGCAAAACGAACTATCCGAAGTACGTTTCCTTCGTTGCCGACAAAATGTCCGAAGTGCTGAGATTGGAGCGCGTTGAAGTCGAAAGATTGACGACGGAAAACGCAAAACGACTGTTTACAAGAATAAAATGACGAATAAACACCGTTAAGGTGCAAAATTATATGCAAAACATAATATACGATTTCAAAGACAGCCTTTACATCAATCTTACCAACAACTGCTCGAACAGTTGCGATTTCTGCATACGCAACATCAAGGACGGAGTAAACGGCAACGGGTTGTGGCTGGACGAGGACCCGACTGCGGGGCAGGTGATAAGCGAACTTGCGAAACGCGATTTGTCGGTGTACCGCGAAGTCGTGTTCTGCGGGTTCGGAGAACCTACCTGCGCTTTGCCTGTGCTTGTCGAAGTCGCAAAGTATCTGAAATCGAGAGGAGCGGTCACGCGTATCAACACCAACGGGCAGGCTAACCTCATAAACGGTTGCGACAATGCGGCGGAAATACTTGCGCCCGTTATCGACCACATTTCCGTTTCGCTGAACGCAAGCAATGCCGAAAAATATCAGAGCATTTGTCACAGCGAGTTCGGCGAAGAGGGCTTTTACGCTATGTTGAAGTTCACCGCGCAGTGCGTTGAGGCGGGCATAGATACGGCGATGAGCGTTGTGGATTGTATAGGTGAAGAAGAAATCGAAGCGTGCAGAAAGGTTGCGGAGTCCGTCGGTGCCAAATACCGCGTGCGCGCTACCGTTCACGAAGACGACGAATATTGAAATTGAAAAGGAGTGAACGTGGTTCACTCCCTTTATGACTTCGGATTGCTCCGTTGTCGGCGATGAAAGCAGAAGACGGAAAACTTGTTTACGGCTCCTGCTTTTATCAGGCGGACGAGCGTCCGCGCATCTTTTGTACTTCGACTTTTTGTCTTTGGTACGCTCTTAATTTGCGCAGACCGCGCCGCATTATACTTCCACCCGAAAGGAAATTTATGGAAAACAGAAATATTGCCGATTTGATAAAAGCCGCGGGGTTCCGATTCAACAAAGCGTTGGGACAGAATTTTATATTCGATACCAATCTGCTCGACGCAATCGTGACGGACAGCGGTGTTACCGAGGACGATACCGTGGTCGAAGTCGGCACGGGTGCGGGAACGCTCACGTCACGTCTTGCCCTTCGCGCAAAAAAGGTTTATTCTTTCGAAGTCGACAAAAATCTGCAAAGCATACTGTCGCTTTCTCTGCAAGGTATTGACAACGTCGAAGTCATTTTCCGCGACGTACTGAAAACGTCGGACGAGGAACTGAAAGAGATTATCGGGCAGGGAAGTTTCAGAGTGGTGGCAAATCTGCCGTACTATATCACGACGCCGCTTATTATGAGATTTATTGAAAGCGGGCTGGACGTGACTTCGCTTACGGTTATGGTGCAGAAAGAAGTGGCGGACAGACTGCGTGCCGAATGCGGCAGCGCGGATTACTCCGCAATAACGCTTGCCGTGAGAATGTTTGGAGATGTCGAAGTCACGCGCATCGTCAATCGCAATATGTTCCGTCCCGCTCCGAATGTCGACAGCGCGGTGGTGCGCATTGACAAGGTTCCCGACAGGCTGGCGGGCGAAAACATAGCCGCAATCAAGAAACTTGTGCGCGCGGCATTTGCAATGCGCCGCAAAACGCTTGCAAACAACCTGCAATCTGCGTTCGGCATTTCCAAAGCCGACGGCGCTAAAATTCTGGAAAACGCGGGATTTGCGCCAATGGTACGCGGAGAGGCGCTTTCGCTTGAAGATTA